>NZ_JAPDUW010000001.1:1475000-2212500 GCF_026015295.1 Segatella copri
TACGACCTCTACAAGGGCGATCACGATGCCATCGCTGCCTACATCGGTGGTGCTACATACAAGGACGAGCAGATTGCAGAAACCATGAAGCAGTGCTACAATGAAACCAAGTATGTACTTGACCCTCACGGAGCTTGCGGCTATCGCGCCCTGAAGGAGCAGTTGAAGCCAGGTGAGGTTGGCGTGTTCCTCGAGACCGCTCATCCAGCCAAGTTCAAGGAGAAGGTAGACAGCATCCTTGACAGCGATATAGAGATTCCTGCACGCCTTGCAGAATTCATGAAGGGTGAGAAGAAGAGTATCCAGATGACCAAGGATTTCGCATCATTCAAGAACTACTTGATGAACGAATAAACCATACATACGGAAAAGCCTTTCTCTTTCTCAAGGGGAAGGCTTTTCCCATTAAAATAAACTCAGACTCAGATTTGTCAGGACAGATGGGTCTTGAATTTTATAACAACAGAAAACGGGAAAAATTTATGAAGATTGTTATTCTAGACGGCTATGCCGCAAACCCGGGAGATTTGGATTATCATCTTCTGGAGAAACTGGGCGAGGTGGTAGTTTATCCTCGCACATCAGATGCAGAGAAAGTGGAACGTGCCAAGGATGCCGACATCATCCTTCTGAACAAGGTGCAGATAGATGCAGAGACGCTGGCGCAGCTTCCTAAACTGAAATACATCGGTATCCAGGCTACCGGTTTCAACGTGGTAGACATCGAGGCAGCCAGGAAACAGGGCATCATCGTAACCAATATTCCTGCCTACAGCACCGACAGCGTGGCGCAGATGACCTTTGCCCTCATCCTTGCCGTAACCAACCGCGTAGAGCATTATACCCAGGAGAACCGCAACGAGCGCTGGGCTTACAATAAGGATTTCTGTTATTGGGATACCCCACTGATGGAACTTGCCGGCAAGACCCTGGGTATCATGGGATTGGGCAATATCGGCATGAAGGTTGCCAACATCGCCCGCCAGTTTGGCATGAACATCTGTGCCTGCACCAGCAAGAATTCGAGCAATCTGCCTGAGTGGATCCAGAAGGTGAGCAAGGAGGGTTTGCTTGCCACGAGCGATATTCTCTCGCTCCATTGTCCGCTTTCTGATGACACCTATCATTTCATCAATAAGGAGAGTCTGGAGAAGATGAAGGATACCGCCATCCTGGTTAATACGGGTCGCGGTCCGCTGGTAGATGAGGAGGCCGTAGCTGCCGCCCTTCACGAAGGCAGTCTGGGTGCCTACTGTGCCGACGTAATGGCTCAGGAGCCGCCATCAAAGGAGAATCCGCTCTTCGGCGAGCCTAATGCCTACCTCACCCCTCATATTGCCTGGGCCACCTACGAGGCTCGCGAGCGCCTGAACAAGCAGGTAGCCGCCAACGTAAAGGCATTTCTCGAGGGCAATCCGATTAATGTCGTGAATAAGTAAGGTTCTGTAACATCATGGCAAAAAAAATAGACGGAGAAAATAATATTTTTTCAAATGTTCTTGGATATTTAAATAATTCTTCATATCTTTGCATAAGATAAACTGCACTCGGCAATCTGAAAGCAAGCTTTCATTGCACTCGTTTGCATTATCTTTGCCACAAATAAAAAAGAAAAGGTATGAAAGAGAAGAAATATCACTTACAGGAAGACCATGGTGCTGCTTTTGCAGAAGAGCCAACACCGGCCTATCATGAAAATACTACAGTTGTACTTCCTGGAAAAAAAATCGCCGAAGATAACTTCGATGATGATTTTGAATGGGATAGAATACCTGAAGGATGGGGACCTATCAACGAAGAAGAAGCCATAGCCCGTATAGAGGCCATAGAAGCCGACATAGAGCAAAATGGTCTCATTGACGAAGAGGATATGATAGAACATCTTAAAGCAAAGGGATTATGGCTTATATAAAACCATCTAAGCCATTTAACCAGGAGCTAGAAAAAGTGTTAGCCTATGCTCTATTTGAATTTGGAGTTACCACCGTAAAGCGATTCAACCAAGCATACCAAAGCATTCGAAATCGCTTGGCTATTCACCCTTACTCTTCGCCAAAAGAACCTCTTCTGAAGAGTTTCTTACGTTCATACCGTAGTGCCATCATCATGAAAAATTGGAAAATCATCTATCGGTATGATAAAGAATACGATAGAATTATCCTTGTTGACTTATGGGATATGAGAAGAAATCCCAAGTACCTGATTAGACAGTTCAGAAGAAAACTATAAAAAAGCAGCCAACCTTCAATATCCCAATTGAAAGTTGGCTGTTTCTTTTTCTAACACCTTATTTAAGGACTTAGATGGTTTAATCTAAGCCATAAAACTTTAGTTTTAAGATGTTCTATCATTTCTTTTTCACCAAAACATAGATGATGACGGGGGCACCGAACAGCGGGGTGACGGCATTCAGGGGGATAATGCCACCGTCCGACGGAAGGGTGCAGAAGAGATTGCAGAGAAGGGCTATGGCTGCACCCATCAGCATCGTGACGGGCAACAGACGGCGATGATTCTCCGTGCCGATGATGAGGCGGGCGATATGCGGCGTTGCCAGGCCGATGAAGGCGATGGGACCGCAGAAGGCGGTAACCACAGCCGTAAGAAGACCGGTGATGATGAGCAGAACGATGCGCAGGCGCCTGATGTTGAAACCCAGATTCTCGGCATACTGCTCGCCTAACAGCATGGCGTTCAGTGGTTTTACAAGGAGCAGAGACGCAGCCAGGGCAATGAGGGCTAACGGGATGAAGAACATCATCTGCTGGCTCGAAACATTGCCAAAGCTGCCCATGCCCCAAACCATATACGATTTCACGCCCTCTGCCGTACTGAAGAAATTGAGCAATGAGATGGCGCTGCTGGCAAGATAGCCCACCATCAGTCCGATGATGAGCAGTACCGTATGGCTGCGCACAATGGCAGAAAAGAAGGTGATGATGCCCATCACCACCATAGCCCCTATAAAGGCTGCGATGAGGATAGCCAGGAAACCGCCGATGGCATAGTTGCCGGCATCGCCCAGAAAACCTACCCCTAAATCATCCAGGGCAATATTGCCGCCAAAGGCAAGCATCACGATGGCTACCGCCAGTCCGGCTCCGCTGCTGATACCGAATACGTCAGGACCCGCCAGGGGGTTGCGGAAGGCTGTCTGCAGGAGCAAGCCGCTCGTGGCGAGGGCTGCGCCCGAAAGCAAAGCGGCAATCGCCGCCGGCAGTCGCGATTCCAACAGAATATAGCGGTAGGTTTCGTCGGTCTGAGAGCCCGAAATAATCGCCCCCACGTCCTGCCATGGGATGTTTACACTCCCCCATGCCAGGTTGGCGAAAAACAGTATGATAATGGCGATTGCCCCAAAAACGATGGTTTTCATATACCTAAAACTATTTCTTGTAAAATCTCTGATTAAAGCCCTATTTCTTATAGAATTTCAATTTGCCGAACCGCTCGCCATGAGCCAGGATGATGAACTCTCTGAGCAGCAGTTCGGGATGGAAACTCGTAAGCTCGAAATAAGGTACCGTAGAGGTATCTACCTGATAGATATTACCCCGGTTGAAGGCAGCAAGAGCCTTGTAGCCGTCATATTCCTGAAGCAGTTGAGCCTGCGACAGAGGGGCACCACCGAAATACTTGAATGCCCATACATCCACCTGCTTTCCCTTCGCCAAGATTTGCTCCGGACTCATCGCCAGACTTCCGCTATGTTCATCGTCCTCGAAGATATAACGGGCGTTGGCATCCTTCATCAGAATACCGATAGTACTCTGACCTCCAGGCACATACCATACGTTGCCCGTCTTTCTTTCGGTCAGGATAGAGAGGCCCTTCGGATACCCGGCTGCCTCAGCTTTCAGCTTCAGATATTCCTTTTCTATCTTCGCAAAGAGCGAATCTGCCTTTGGTTCGCAAGATGCAGCAAGAGCGGTCTTCGGTGCATTCCCGTCTTTTTTAAAGAGCATGCCGTAGAATTTCATCCATTCCGCCCTGCCCAATGGCGAAGACTCCATATAGTCGGCAGCCTCGATGATGGGCACGTGCAGCTTGTCGAGCTTGCCATATCCTCCGCTGTTTTCGAAAGGCGAAAGGAGGATGGCTTCGGGTTTCAGGGCGATGATACGCTCGATATCGGGTGCCATGCTCGAACCGCAATCCACAATAGCATTCTCTGCAGAAACATTTCCGGCTGAAGCTTTTCCGGCAGCAGCATTTCCAGCAGAAGCAGCCCTCTTCTTTACATCCGGAATATTGATGTAATCGAGGTCGCAGACACCACGGATAGCCTGCTGGCAGCCCAGTTCGTACATCAGCTGGCAATGGGGAGCGATGAAAACGGCACTTTTCTCCACCGGTGTGCGCACGGTATCGGTAGTGCATCTCGCCCCCGTGCTGCGCCTTTTGGCAAGCATCGCCACCGTCTTATCCCCCTCCTTTCCCTTCGGAATCAGGATGTAGCGATGCAGCATCGTTCCCGCCTTCCAGGGGTTGGCGATGATAGCCTCAGCATACTGATAATCAATGCCTTCTGCAGCATCGGAACTCTCTTCCCCATCACCATGCTTCACGATGGTAAGCAACTTGGCGTACTTCATCTCCAGGGTATCGCCAGCCTCCGCATCAGCAGCAGCCGTCTTTCCTCCCTGGCATGCCGCCATCAGTAGGGCCGCCGTTGCCCCACACAAAAGAATATACAGTTTTTTCATAATCTTACAAAATATGTGTGCAAAGATACGAAGAAATCTCCATTTTCCGTTTGTTTTCTCGAATATTCTTTGTACTTTTGCCCTCAAATTTAACTAACGCTACAATTTAATAAGTCAAAATGAAGAAGATTATCTGTGGCATAGCCCTTTTATTCAGTACATCGATGGCCGCCGGTGCGCATACCTGCTGTCATAATTCAGCACAGAAATGCAGCTGCAAGAGAGGGTATTACACACAGTATTACGGCGATAAGCCCGAACTCATAAAAGAGGCTATAGCTTGGGCAGAGAGCGGCGTCTGGCGCAATGGTTTCGACAAGGCGAAGCCACATTCCAGCGTAAACCTCGCAGATTTCTATCTGCAGTATCAGAAGAATCCGCAGCAATGGCAGGCGCTCTTCGACTATCTGACAAAGACCGATTTGCTGAGCATTCCGAAGGGAAAGCACAAGATTCCGGGTTCCGACCTCATGGTAAGTGTAGAGGACAGCAAGAACGAGCCGCTGGAAAAGCGCCGCAGCGAGAGTCATAACAAGCACATCGATTTTCAGTATGTAGTAAAGGGCACAGAGCGTTTTGGCGTGATCGACCACTACTCCAGCACCCCCAACTGCAAGTATCGTCCCGACGTAATCCACTACGACTACGACCGCCGGAAGGCCCGTTTCTTCGACAGTACCCCCGGCGAATTCTTCATCTTCTTCCCTAGAGACTGGCACATCGCCAAGGTGGCAAATGACACCAGCGACCAGGCGATACGCGTCATCGTGGTGAAGGTAGATTATGTGGAATAATCCTCTATTTGCTAACCACCATTTTCTTGCCCTTCACGATGTAAACACCGGCTGGCAAAGATTGTAGCTTCTTGTCATAACCCACATGCATACCTTGCAGATTGTAGACATGCCCAGAAGTTCCCCTTTGCATGACCACACCTTTGATGTCCGTGTTCTCTTTCTCCACGATTTTTTGGAATGCGGACCAACCATATGCGCTCCGATATAAGGCGGCACTACCTATAGGTACATACAAGGTACAACTTCCTAAATCCACTCCATCAAACTCAGGGATGGCAGACTCAGCTCCCGCCATCCCTCGACTTTTGCCAACGGCTGCATCCGAGGCAAGAGTCGGAGGAATAGGATTCTGCAAAGAAAGTTCCTCCAGCTTGACGCAACCAGCAAAGGCCTTTTCGCCTATCTTGGAGACAGAGGAAGGTATAGTAACCGACGTAACTTGCTGGTTACCCTTAAAGGCATAGTCTGCTATCACGGTGACAGGATATTTAGTGCCATCATCCAACACGAGCGTGTCTGGAACAACATAGTATCCCTCCACATCGGTTCCCGAGCAGAAGGAGGCCGTCTGGGTAGAATCCACTGGCGTGATGCCTGCGGCACCTTGCTCCCAGTATTCCTCGATGCTCTTGAACCCACTCAACTCCTGGTTCTTCTGGTATATCTCCTTATATCCCTTAGGCACGAGCAACTTCGCCTGCGACAAGTCCACCTGTGCCAGCATCTCGTTAGTATTAGGTATCTGTCTCCAAGCCACCTTGAGGGTATTCAGCTTTTGGCATGCGTTGAAGGCCACAGAACCGAAAGAGGTCAAGGAAGAAGGCAACGAGATATATCGCAACGAGCATCCCTGGAAGGCACACTGTGCAAGATAAGAGAATCCGTCGGGCAACGAGATACTCTCAAGTCCCGATCCATTGAAACCCCATCCACCGATACTCTTGAGCCGTGATTTCTGCGGAATGTTGATGTTCCTCAGACTTGACTGGCTAAATGCTCCATAGCCTATCTCCTCTACGCTGGCAGGTATGCTCACTTCCTCCAAGTTACGACACTCGGTGAAGGCGTTCTTGCCTATAGCCACCACTTGGTAGCTATTGCCGTCGCTAGCCGTCACCATCTCTGGAATCACCACATAACCTGCATACGAGTCATACTTGCTGTTCTTATAGGTCACGGTAGCAGTCTTCTTGTCGGCATTCAACTGATAGTAGATGCCATTTATCTCGACCGCACCTTCCTCGATGTCATCATAGATATGATTATTCTCCATGCTGAGTATTCCGCCAGAGACACTGACGTCTATAAAGCTTTGTCTTTTGTCGCCAAATATCACCTTGCGCCAATCGTTTCTTCCCTTGATGCTAACCACAGGATACATCTTGTAAGTTCCGTTGGCTAGTTTCTTATCGAAGGTCACAATGTTTGGTTCCTGTGGCGTAGTCCATATACCTACCGAAAGATTACCATTTATAGGGGCATACTCCACCTTCCCGTCAGAGGTATTCTCGAAGGCGAAGGCGAAGTCGTACTGGAAATGGGCAAAAGTGCTGATGGCTATGCCCATCGAAACTTTATGCCCCTCAACGCACATGAAATCCAGGGAGGAGGAAGCCACGAAGTCGCCCTTTCCACCCTGGTTTTTCTGAATGCCATATATCACATCAGGATTCACGTCGTATCCTGTGGCGGAAATCAGGAAATATCCATTGACATATCCATTCCATCCGAAATTAATGTGATAATAGCCCTCTTGGTTGAAGCCGTCGCATAAGAATTCATGGGCATCACCCTCGCCCTTCGAGTTGCCACCTCCTAGCATGACCGGCCTGCCTTGGCGCAACTCGTTCTGAATCGTGCCCTCATAATACTCGGCCGAGCATTCATTTCGGTCTAACATGTTTATGCTCAGGTCATAATCGAAATAGTCTATCAGCGACTGGGCTGCGGAGCCTGAACTGGCTCCCGTGCCTCCGTCAGCATAACTGGCACCGTTGGCTATGCCACAGTCTGCCATCAGCTTGGCGACAGCCATCTTCGAATCTTCGCTGATGCTTTCGTCACCATATTCATACTGAGGCTGCATCAAGTCCCATCGATAGGTTGACTTGCTGAAATCAGCCGACAAAGTCTGTCCGTTCCATTCATAAGACGCAGTTCCCCGGCCTTGCTTTGGCCACTTATGATAAGCCATGATTTGTGCCATGGCGGTCTGCACACAACCCGTCACATAATTACCTCCCTGATCGTCCTTTGGGCACAGAAGGTTGTAAGGCCAACCTTGTCCCCAAGCGATATCCCCCAGTAGTGGATCCACTGGGTCTTGGTAGGTAATGGTTGTGCCGCCCTGGCTTCCATCCGCCGACTTAAGCAGGCTGATACCTTGCGCATACCTATCGAGGAAAGCCTTGATATAAGCAGGACTGGAACTATAATCCAGGCTGCCTCTCTCCGAATAGCCCAACACGTTTTGTCGGGTGCGCTCATCGGCCGAAACGATGACAAAGCCATCGTTCTTGCCTCTATTGAAGATATAGAAGCAATTTTTGTCACCGACCCTAGCCGTATAGTTGTTGACCAGGTTTTCATTCTGTACCATTTTTTCCCCTCTCATACTTCTTGCAGCATTACTTTTGAAAAAAGATGCGGCAATACGCTTAGCTCTGGCTTCATCTATGCTTTGGGCTGTTGCCGAAAGCAAGAACGATAGCAGGAGCAAGAATGATAAAGTAAATCTCTTGTTCATAATTCTACACTATTAAAGTTCTTAAAATTGTTCTGTGGCAAAGTTAGCGATTTGTTCCCAATGGCGGCGAGCACGTTTTTAGCGATGCGTTCGTCTTCCATCAGGAATTTGAACACAGAATCGTATATCGGAAGACTACTAAATACCAACTTCCTTAACGGATACCACGGAGCAATCATTCACTTGCAACAACACCTGCATGTCATCAGCTCCTTCCTGGTCAAGTCCTTTCATAAGGCAGGTTGGGCATGATGACACCTGACGCCTGGCTAGTTCCTCGCTATAACCACTTATACGACTCAACTGAGCGACTAAAGCCTCAGCATCGTTCACTTGCTCCAAGACCACAGAGTAATTGCCCAAATTGAAATTCGGGTATCCCATTTCCATGGTGATGTTCTGTACAGACCTGCTGGACTCCTCTTTCTCCCGATGCTTGTCGAAAATGCGCAAGCAGAACTTGACGACATACCACAGGACGACAAATACCAAGACCACCATGCCTATCATACACCCCACTGCTTGAACAGCCATGTTACTAGAGCCCCACCCTCTAAAGCAAGACCCTACAAATCCTTTTCCACTAAATATTCCCATAACTACTCTATTTTTTATGATTAATAATGAATAATTCTCCTTGCTAATCTACCCGATGAAGGTTTTCAAATCCACTCTTGGCATAGATATGTCCATCACTACCCTTATAATAGGTACGTTGTGCCAAGACAGAAAGGGCGATGATACCGGCTATGACCATCAGCACCTGAAGGATAATCTTCAGAAGCACGATGATAACTCCCCAGGCTGCTATCAAAAGTCCGACGAGATAAATAACGGAAAAGATGGTGACTATCAAGCCCTTGCCTGCGCCCAGCGCCTCGGCATTCTTCTTGACAGAGATGGCGATACCCGAAAACAAAGTGCCCAAGAAAAGGATGAACATGATGGTGTCGCTTACCATCCCTTGCCATCCAAGCCATAACTGCACGATCATGGCATAGGCTATCAACACCGGTAAGCACGCGGCAAGACTCACCATAGCAGGCTTAAGGCTAAGTTTCCCTTTCTCCTCAGCAGGAACATCAGCGAAGACCAAGGTCTCAAACATCTTAAATGTGTAGAACTGCAAAGCCACAACTGCGCCAAATGGAATTACCCGGAATAAAGAGCCAAAGAACCCATAACGGTCGTTGTCGCACCACCAAAACATATCGCCGCCAAGAACCTTGTAGCCTATCACTTCTATGATGGATATGAGAAGCATGCAAACCGGTATAACCTTCAGAGCCAAAGGAACAGCCGGAGAACTCTTGCGAGCCACGAAGAAAGTGGCCAGTATCATACCCATCAATATAAGTACCAGCACAGCAGGCGTATAGGTGGCATAGAAATGACCCAGGGCGGAGTGTTTCTTCACCGTGTCCTCGCTCAATGGATTGACCGTGCCCTCAGAATTGTCGGCGCTGAACTTCAGATCTCCCATATACGCCATATAGGATGCGCCATCCTTCTTGAATGCCACATAATATCCGTTGGCCTTTCCGCACGACTCGATTTCCATCCCCTTCGGGAATTTCACACTTTGGATAGGCTCGCTTATCTTCCAAAGCGAATCGGGCTTCGAGGCTACCATACACTCGACAGAATCTCCCCAAAGAGGATCCAGTTCAAACTTTTGAGCCGAGATAGACAGACAGCTCAATAACGCGATGAAGAAAAAAGCTAAACGATGTTTCATGATAGTTTGTGATAATTAAATGATAAACTAGGGAAATAGTAGCAATATAAATTGCCATACGTTTGCAAAGTTAGCTTTTTTTTCTGTACGGAGGGGAGTTTTCGGTAAAAAAATAGTTTCATTACGTAAAAACATGATGATTTTTACGCAATGAAACTTCTACGAAGCCGAGAGGACAGGCCTCGCCCACCAAGATGCCGCCCTGACGAAGCGTGAAGGGACCATTGCCCATATCAGTAGCACATCCTGCGCCCGAAGTACGCTGCTGAGCGATTCACGTCATCGCTTAGCGATCATCTGCTACAAAAGTATAAAGAATCCCAGAGATGGCAAAGTGGCAAATCCCCAAAAGATGATGGGGAAAAATCAAATAACATTCATGAGAACCCATGCAACATTTTGCGGATTTCGGCAAAAACAGATAAAAACATTTTGCGGATTTCGGCAAAATAAGGTTAAAACATTTTGCGGATTTCGGCAAAAGTTGTATCTTTGCACGCATAATCAACTAATAATTAGACAAATATGAGTACAGAGACAGTTTTTAGAAGGAAAATATATCAAGACATGCTCAAATGGAAGGAAGAGCGTGATGGAGAAACGGCACTTTTGATAGAAGGAGCCAGACGAATTGGCAAGTCAACCATAGTGGAAGAGTTTGCCAAAAATGAGTATGACTCATACATTCTCATTGATTTTTCAAAGACATCCCCAGAAGTCAATGCCTTGTTTGAGGACCTCTCTGACTTAAACTACATATTCCTTCGCTTGCAGCTCAACTACAATGTAGATCTCAAAGAAAGAAAATCACTCATTGTCTTTGATGAAGTGCAAAACAACCCCAAAGCACGCCAAGCCATCAAGCATCTTGTAAAAGATCACAGATACGACTATATCGAGACAGGTTCATTGATTTCCATTCGCAAGAATGTTCAGTCCATTATCATTCCTAGCGAAGAGACACGCATTTCCATGCACCCCATGGATTTCGAAGAATTCAGATGGGCACTAGGCGACAGCGTAACTATTCCCTTGCTTAGAAAAGTCTTAGCAGCTCGCCAAAGTCTGGGCGATGCTACGCATAGAAAGCTGATGCGTGATTTTAGACTGTATATGTTGGTTGGGGGGATGCCACAAGCTGTAGACAAGTACATCAAGACCAACAATCTCAGTGCTGTAGACACGGTGAAACGTGACATTATCGCTCTATATGAAGAAGATCTCCGAAAGATAGACACTTCTTTTACCTTTGCACCCAGGAATCAAGTTAGGATATTTGGTTAATGGGTGTTAAGGTGAACTATCTTTCTTTCAAGGTATGCCCTTTCTCATGTCATAGTCCTTATATAATCCAGCCAACTTTCTTGATTCCATTTAACTATTAAATGTCAAAATTATGGATAAAGAACTTTACATAGGCGTGGATGTCTCAAAGCAGACTCTCGACCTTGCTTATTATGACGGAGAAAGCATTGATTGGAAGAAAGCCCATATAAAGGTGAGCAACAACAATGCAGGTTTCAAGAAAATTGGTTCATGGGTGGCAAAGGTAAGCAAGGGGTTTGATATAGTCTTGTTCTGTATGGAATATACAGGACTTTACACCCAAAACTTTAGACTGTGGTTGGAAGAGAAACATTATATTTATAGGATGGTGGAACCTCGCAAGATGCATCGCTTTGAGCCAGACTTGGATGATGGACTGCGTTCGCTCGACCGCATCAAGACTGACGAGCTTGATTCTTTCCGCATAGCCATTTACTGTGAGCAGAACCACAGAAAGATTCTTCGCAACCCATCAAAACTTCCTTCTCCTGTATATTTTAAGTTGAAGAGGCTTTTGGCGGAACGCAAGCAGACAGTCAAGCAGTCAGTCCTTTACAAGCAGCAGCTTCATGATATATGTGCGTATGACACAGATTTGTCTGTGGAACGTAAGAATGGGCAACTTAAAACGCTCAATGATGCACTTAAAGGCATAGACAATGAAATTGACATGTACATAAAAGAAGATGCGGACATCAGCAAGAACTTTTCCCTGCTGACATCAATACCTGGTATTGGGCGTGTTGTCGCACTTGAAACCATTGTCTTGACCGAAAACTTCATGGCAATAGATAACCCACGTAAATACGCTTGCTATATTGGTGTCGCTCCTTTCAAGAAAGAATCTGGTACATCTGTGAGAAAAGGCTCGTCAGTCTCTAAGAAAGGTTTTAAACAGGCAAAGGCAGATTTGTCCATTGCCTGTTTGGTTTGCATGCAGCACATTCCGAACATCAGAGATTACTGGGAACGCAAGAGAAAGGAGAAATGCAGTGGAATAGTGTTTAATGCAATCAAGTTTAAGATGATACTCCGTATGTTTGCCGTTATAAAACGAGGTACTCCGTATGTGGAGACGGACAATTATCGAAATGGGAAAAACAAGCAACCAGGAGTGAACTAACAGTGTTTTAAGACCATCACTATACCATGATAGAGTCTCTTGGTTGCTTTTGGCACTACCTTTGCGAGGAATCCTCAAAAGGAAGGAACTCCAGACAGAGGTAGTGAACTTTTTAATCTTAGGCAAAGCCCTTTCCCTTGATATAGTCTCCTCTGCCCGAAATGTCAGACTCAGTGCCTTTTAGGGAATTAGCTGTCCGTCCCAGCTTTTAAAAGATTTGGCTTATCCTGACATAGAGAGTTCCTTTCGTAAAGCGGTGCAAAGATATGAAAAATAAATCATTTGTAGGCATTGACATCTCTAAAAATGTCATAGATGTATCTATATTTCGTGAGGACACCAACATCAAAATGTTCCCTCATGAGGTGTTCAACAACACTCGCAAGGGATTTGGCGATATGTGCTCATGGCTCAAAAAGAGCCGTGTGGTACTTTCCCAAGCCCTGTTTGGCATGGAATTTACAGGTTGCTACTCCTTGGACTTGGAAAAATTCCTCACGTCCAAGAATTACTCTTTCTGTATGCTTAGTACACGTATAGTAAAACATCATCCTATGGGGACAATAGATAAGCGAGACAAGAATGACTCTGCAAAGATAGCTGACTTCCTCTATCGTTATGATGGCACGGAATGTGCCAAGCCATACAAGTTGCCAAGCAAGGCTATGCAACAATTGAAGCAACTTGTCAATGAGCGTAAGTTCCTTGTGGAGCAACGGACAAACTTTATGAACCGAATGCAGATGTTTGAAACGAAAGAGGATTCTGCCATGTATGAGAGCTACATTAAAAAGCTCAATCATGACATTGAGAAGATAGATCAGGAAGAGTGTGAATTAATGTCCAAGGAGGAAGATGTCTTTGACACTTTTCAGAATCTGTTGACGATACCAGGAATTGGTTTTGTCAATGCAACAAACATAATTGCCATCACACGAAACTTTACCGCTTTTGACACAGCTCGGCAATATGCGAGATATGTTGGCGTAGCTCCATGCAGTCACACTTCTGGTACCAGTGTGAAATGGCGTGCCCGACCTTCCGCACACTGTAACGGTCAAGTGAAAGCTGACCTGTCTATGGCGGCATTGAGAGCTGTTGAGTACGATGTGGAAATGCAAATGTTTTATAATCGAAAGTTAGGAGGCAGAAAAGATTCTGATACTAAGCGTAAGGCATTGAATGCCGTCAAGTTTAAGCTCATTTGCAGAATGTTTGCCATAGGCAAGCAAAAGAGAAAATGGGAAGTGTTGAACACCTCTGACGACAGAAAGAACTTACATATTGAAAAGTCCAAAGCAAGTGAACTATGACAATGTACCATTGTCTCTTATAGTCTTGTGAGGACAGATACGGATAACTAATTAGGAATCGAGCAAAAAGCTATTAAAAGAAAGAGTTCCGTATCGTTTTTTTTGTAACAGAAAAGTCAAAAAATGTCTTCTTCTGCTACAGGGGTAGGTATGACTATATGCTTTCTGGGGGCTATTTTGCTTATTTTAACACAAAAAAGCTCTCAAAAATTTGGTGATGTCTTAGGAATCGGGAAAAGCCTCATCCATGTACGATGCCATCCCATCGCAGCTAAGCAAGAATGCAACTAGATATAGTGTATCTTCCGTTATACCAGGAGAAAAAGCTGATAGAGTAACCGACATTGTGCAAATGATGGAAGAATCAAGAGTAGCCAACATAGCCTATCATACCAACGATCCAAATGTAGGACTAGCCTTGACCAAAGACTTGCAACGCTACAAAATGTATGCTTCAGATACAGGACTTTTCATCACATTGGCATTCAAATCCAAGTCATTTACAGACAATGTCATCTATCAAAAACTATTGAGTGACAAACTGGATGCCAACTTAGGATACGTCTATGAGAATGTAGTGGCCCAAATGCTCAAAGCTTCAGGCAAGGACTTGTACTATCATACAATCCTCAAACTAGATGGAAAAGGATATTACGAGATAGACTTTCTGCTATCAGATGGCAGCAAGGTGAGCCCGATTGAAGTAAAGTCATCTGGCTATAAAGCACATACCTCTTTGGACAAATTCTCAGAAAAGTATTCTTCGAGAATCGCCCACAAATATCTAGTTTATACCAAAGATTTGAAGAAGGATGGCGATACGCTTTGCGTACCTATTTATATGGTACCACTACTGCCCTAAACCTATCCTTTCCTCTATTTCGTTCCACAAGTCACACTAACTTCCCCGAGATGACATACGCCTCAACACATATAGAATACCAAATCAAGCAAAAAGCATAATGTGATCCACTTGATTTGGCATTCTTACATAAAGAGAGTCAAGTTGTTGATAAGTGCCACTCTTCTCCCCAACCTACTCTATCTTGATGACCACTTCGCCCCCACGGGCAATGACCTTCTTGATGCGGTCGTAGAGTTGGAGGAAGCGTTCCTGACTCTTGAGTACGAACCCGGACGCATGGGCCTCGCCGATGAGGATGCCACCCTGGCGCAGACGGAACGGACCATTGCCCGGCTGCATCATGGGACAAGGAAGGGCATGAAGCTCTTCCAGACACCCGAACTCATGACTCTTGCGCTCCATGCGGCAAAGCTTGCAGGTTTCGGGGAGAGGAAGAGAGGAAGATGAAGAAGAATCATCCCTTACCGGTTCGAGGAAAAGCATCTGGCGGGCGAAACATTTGCATTTAGCCACCATGATGTGATATTCACCCGGCTCCAGACAGCCACCCTCGCGCTCCATCGTATCACAAATGTACTGATGACCTACAACGATACCCTGGCGATTAACTACTTCCTGACTAAGGCGACCAACAATGGCGCCATGATCTCTACGTAAACGATTTAAAAACAACTTTATCATAACACGCAACAACTTAAAAACAACAATAGAAAAACATTTGAAATTCACATTCACTTTCACATTTTCTGAACGTAAAACGACTGGTAATAATCAGACAAATCCTTGCAACCTTCCGGCAACTGATGGTACACCAGCTGAGGGAACATTTCCTTCAGTTTCATATAAAGACCGATGCCCGGTTTGTCCTGATCAGGCCACATGTGAAGATTCCTTCCCGCTAAAAGATTGCGACATTCTTCATTACAAAGCGTAGCACTCGGGATGGCTATTGCCTTGTAACCCATAGACATAGCGCTCCAGCAGTCGGTACATCCCTCGGTAATAACCAATGGCTCTTTTTCTGCCACCTGCGGCAAGATCTGCATCCCATATACCATCGGCTTGCTACCTGGTGCAAACTTAAACCGCGGTTTTTCTTCAGTCTTATCTCCCAGATATCTGCTCTGAACCGTCAGCAGATTGCCATGAACGTCATAATAGGGAATCAACAGGGAAGGACCATCAAAAAACTTTCCACCAAAGCGATAGCCAGCAATGGAGAAATCTGTGCTCACCACTCTACACCAATAGATATATTCTGGGCGCAGCTTTCTCTGATAGAACAGGAAATCCTTGGCTTTATCTGTCAGTTTCTTACCCATGAGCATACGCATCAGATAATCTACGTCAGGCTTATGCTGAAACTCGCCTCTGAGATTGAGTTTGTCCGTATCACATTCAGATTTTCTATGCTCAGCAACAGCTTTATCCCGATGAAGCACATCCTTACGGTTTCCCGCAGAATGATAACCGGCGCTGATTTTGAATCTTCTGCACAGCCATTGGCAAGCCTCCGAAAAAGAGAGATTCTCCCGTTTCATCACCAGGTCGATATTATCTCCACCCCACCCGCATGCAAAGCAATGACAAGTGTTGGTGGAAGTCCAGAAATGCAAACTCGGATGGGTATCATTATGACTGATACAAAGGGCATTATGATACCGCAAACCCATTCCCAATTCATCAGCAACCTCCAGGATGCTGATAGCTCTAAGTTTAGAGAGCGTATTTGAATCAATATATTCTGCCATCTTCTAATTGTCTTTTTTAGTATTACCATCACCAATAGTGCCTTTCTGCTGCGTCTTTCTAAGCACCTTTCTATCCTCGCCCTTTGCTGGTTTTTCGAGCCATCCCCATCTGCGCCAGTTGCACACCATGTTGCGGGCAGGCGTCTTGAGTTCCTTCTGCTTCAGAAATTCCTCCAGGAACTGATAAGAGAATTCCTGCGGCAACTCGCTGAAATAGTCTACAGTATGATAAGGCTCTCCTTCGCCCTCGGCAGAAATCTGCTCGAAAGCCTTGCCCCACCGCTGCAACATATTCTGCAAGATGCGGTCGGCACAAGCCAGATAGGTCTGCCTAACCAGTTTCCGGATTTCCTTCTCGCTCTTCTTCCCTTCCACTTTGTAAAGCACTTGCATGAGGGCAGCGATGCGGAAGGCAGAAACCGAACTGCGCTTGTAGAAGACATCCATCGACTTGGACATGGTTTTCACCACCTGCTGGCGGCAGTCGTTACACCATTTTACCACCGTCTTGTAGAGCCAGCTCATATCTTCCTCTATCTCCTGATGGAATTTTCCATCTTCCTCGTAGCACAACCCGAAGAGCTTATCCAATGTATTCTCCAGCTCATTACGCTGCGTATCGGTCAACGCCTGAAACTGTGGCGGATTGTCGCCCAGATGACTGATGAGCGGGCATAAGATGGTTCGGGTTACAGCACCACCCTCAATGGCAGCCTTGTTCATATATCTGCTCACCGCACTCTGGGTGCCGCAGAATACGAACGACAGCAAGGCATCTACCATGGCACTATAGCTGGATTCGCTCATGAAATCCTGACCATAGACGCTGCCCAGATCGTATGCCGTCTTGATAACCTGCGAGAGGTCGGCAAACTGGCGCTTGGCAGAATGCACGATGGCAGAAATCTCATCGGCAAATTCGAAGAGCGTCTTCGGAGCACCATAGAGCTTAACTGCTGCATCGCATCGCTTGATAAACATGGTGAGCGATACGGTTTCGGGCAGGATGGTGATGTCGGTCTTCGGTTCGGGTGGCAGCTTGCCGTCCTTCTTTCCCTGGCGTCGCTTCAGGGCAGCATACTCCTGCTCCTTGGCTCTCATTTCGCTGTCGCGCTCGATGAAAGGTTTCATCAGGGTACGCATGATGTATCTGGCAAACGACTTTCCGCTCGACTGCTCGCCCTCTACGATGACCTGCAACACGATGGCCGATTTTTCTCCCTGATTATCATACACATACTGTATTCTTACACGTGTAAGATAAACGCTGAGCATGGCAGCAGCCACCACCAGCGTAGGATACTTGAGGTCAGAAGGCGAAGTGATCATCCATTCTCTGATGCCCGACGGATAATCCTTATCGGCAATCAGGTGATGCATGGGCATCTCTTCATTCTCTTCAGCCTGTTCAGCCAGCTTTTTTCCTATCAACCCAGATGATACCTTGTTATTGATTCCGCCCTTGGTATCCTCAGGCTTTGCCACTGGATTAATCCGAGACGCTTCCTGTGGAGGTATTTTCTTTCCTTTTTCCATAATCCCAATCATTGATTATTTCTGTATGCAAAAGTAAGGAAAAAAAGCCTCCCCGGCAATAGGCGTCCTGCCGGTTCGCCTCCTACTAAGCCTCATCGCCGGCAACTAAGCCTTCCGCTAAGCCTCCAGCTCATCTGAAGGCATAAAAAAAGCACTTTCTGCTTGCAAACGAAGCAAAAAGTGCTGATACTGTATTATTTCTAAAAAATCTTCTGTTCAGATATATTCCTATTCATTTATAATATCACCCTTACTGACATAAGAAAGAACCAAACGGCGAACCACGGCATGAATGTCTTCATTAGGGAATTTCTGGCGATATTTCTCCGTAAGGTCTTCGCAGAAATACATCTTGCTAACAACCACAGAAGTAGGAATATTTTGTATAAACACATCGTATGTTGCAACAGGCTTGCCATCCTTTGTGTCGACAGGCACAATATTCTCCTTATACCAACCTTGTCCAGATGCGGTAGGGAACAATCTATAATTGTCCTTACTCTCCACTTCACCAGCGTTGCGCAGTATATATCCGTCAGCAGACTTATCGTCCTCAGGATTCACCGCATATAGCATAAATAAAGGAGCAAGCGTCGAGTGTTTTTTTATGATAAACTGATATTTTTTGCTTCCTCCAAAAGGAGGGTTTGCCTTCAAATCCTGCTCTATATCCTCACGAATTTTCGGCGCTTCCACCACAAACTCTACTTTGCCAGTATAATTGACGACAGTTTTCGATGACTGTGGATTTGGCTGAATAACCTCACCATTGTCATTGCTGTTGTCACATGCACAAAAAGCCAAGACTACCAACAGTAGTAAGACTGATTTTTTTACTAGATACTTCATATACTAATTTGTTTATTAAACCTATTCTGATATTAAACGTAGAATATGCCTAAAGCTTGCTCTATTTTACGTTTTTAACATTCCATCTAAAACTTGCCAACACTCACAAGAAGCAATCATTTCCCCGCTTCCTACTGCCCCTTACGGTAGATGGCAACAAAGCGGTTAGCGATATTGATGAGTTTCTGCCGGGCATTAGGATCACTTACATCATCAAAACTCCAGTTGGGAAATTCGCCACGCATTTTGGAGAAACGTTTGGAGATGACACTGGCATTGGTCAGGTCGGAAGGCATTTTCAGCTGCTCTGTAAGATACTTGCAGAAAGATGCGCCATTATCAAATTTGCCATCAAAATCTTTTATTTCAGAGAGCGCCACCATAATCAGGGCATAGTCTTTCTTCAAAGGAATAGCCTTCTCGTCTATCATCTTCTGCAAGGCTCGCTTTACTCTTTCTCCCTGGCTCAAGTCGCCCCATTCCTTCTCATTATCTTCTTCCGTTTTTTCCTGCCCGCCGTTTTCCTGATGCTCATCGTCTGTCACTTCCAATTCCAATGTCCTCTTCTGTTCAGGCTCGAATCCGTGCAGATAATCTTCATCATTGTTCTGGCGCATCAGTTCATTAATCTGAGATGAAACGAAGAAACCATCCTCGCCATAATAACCGATACTGGCTGCCAGCCGCTCAACCACATCCCGGTTCTTCACGACTGCTCCGAGGCACCGCTGAGAAAACTCCTGAGTTACGTAGCCTCTCCATTGCCCCATAATCATTGAGCAAAATTGAAACACTTTCGACTCCAAAGGCATCATCTGAAGTATCACAGCTGCCATATACAAGATGACAAATACGATTCTCTGCCGCTCGTCCTGAGCTGTAGCATACCCATCCTCATCAACATAGTTTTTCTCATATTGCCCTATTCCTTCCACAAAGGCTAGGCGGCTCTCGGTATCGGTATGCGAAAACATCATTTTGTCTACGATGCAGAACACCTCATAAAAAACATCCTCGCATGAACATCTGGACGTAGGAAACCACGTCTTATCATTGAAGATATCATGGGTGATGGCTCTGAAAACCTGATAAATCATGTGTTGCGAAAAAGATTTATCTACCATCTGTCTGGTCTTCATCTTAAATAACCTCATCGTCGTAACCATTTAAATCATCAAGAATCACATCAAGAGAATTGATCAAAGCAAACTGAGAATTCCCATGACAATCGCAACAGACAGCATCTCCATTAACCAGAGCAACAATCTCAACATCGGAGATTTTCACCTTGGTTCGTTTCAGCGAACGGGAAGAGGTGCACGGACCTTTCCAATAATATACCTTGATGCCGTAATCTTCCTTGCTGCACAGGTTCACCATCAAGGCAATGTCTCGGTTTGCCTTGTCTAAGTGCAACTGCTTACCTTTATCTGTACCAAATTTTACCTCATACATACTGGCATTGAGACACTCCATTAATGACTGCTGCATCTGTAATTGCATGACAAAGGAATATGGCGCATCGCTGAGAGACTGATGGCGAGGAAAAGAAAACACCACAGCCTTTGGTCTGCAGCCAGCCTTGATTCTTTCAGCCACGGCATCAAAGAAATCACCAGGTGGCAACTTGGCAGAAATCACCATATTCCAGCCATATTGATTCGCCACCCTGTTGATATTATCACGCAGAAGAGCCACCACCTTGTCCTGTCCTCTTTTGCCGCCGAAGATTCTAGATTCTTCCACAAAAAGGAAACCTCTGTTGGGGCGATTATCAATGATTACCTTACAGAAAGGCTGGTTGTGAATTTCATTCTCCTTAAAGTTACTCCAATAAAATTCTTTTTTGTCTGCGCATACATCCAGCACAGCCACACCTTCGCGAAATCCCAATATTCGGTTGTCGTGAATAACATCTTCCTCATTCTTCCGTGATTCCACCAAAGTCATTTTCTTGCTTTTCAGCAAACTGTCCATTACCTTCTCGAAACCAGTCTGACATTCCTGATATTTTTCAGGCGATGACATTTCGAGAAAATCCAAGGGTAGAGTACCCTCGATACTTGAAAGATTCCGGCTTTTGCAGAAATCAAACTTGAAGACAACAAAAGAAGTCTTTTCTGTGCTGTTTTTGATACGTCCAGTCATTGGCTTGCGATTTAAGTTATACCATGAAAGTTATTTTTCATAGCATCTACAAAAGTAATACTTTTTCCCCGAATAAACAAATAAATTCTAAATTATTTTTTATCAAATTGTCTTTTTTTCATAAAACCATCAAAACAAAATGTGAAAGTGAATGTGAATTTGAAATGTAAATCAATGTATCGGGTTGTTCCATCCATTCCTTTTATAGGATATTGTGAATGAAATTCAGTCCTCGCGCGCGTACCTTATTATATATATAATATTAACCTGTTATAATGGCTACTATTACTTAAACACGATTATACGCTTCTCCTTCAGGTAACATTGAAAAACATTTCAAATTCACATTCACATTCACATTTTTGCCTTTCCTTCTATCAACCAGCTAACCCACATAGCAAGTTACTGTGCGCCCGATGCCCCCAAAACTGCGTGGCGACGCACCACCATCTGCGTCCCGACGCAGATGGCGATACGTCGGGACGCTGTTGGCGGTACATCGGGACGCAGTTGGGGGTACGTTGGGACACGCCCTGAAAGGGCAGAAGCTCCTAGCCCAGGGCAACGCCCTGGGTAGCTATTGACGCAATCCCGGCGCCCTGTAAGGGCAAAAGCTTTAAAACCTCAAGCAAAAAATATAAAGCTTTTGCCCTTACAGGGCGTATTGGCTACATCCTTAAAACCCAGGGCGTTGCCCTGGGCTAGGAGCTTCTGCCCTTTCAGGGCGTGTGGCGTCAAGCAAATACATGATTAATGAGGGAGGAATGCGCGTGATTCGGGACAAGGATGCACGTGATTCGGGACAACTATTGTTTTTCAGAGAAAAATGTTGTATCTTTGCACTGTCATTCATTAAGAACGGCAAATGGGAAATTAACCACTAAAAAACGGAGGGGAAAACGACAGGGGTGCACACCTGCCCTATCTCTTTCTAAATGTTGAACCATTAAAAAAAGAAAGGAAAAAGAAAATGAAAAAGGAAGTTTGGAAAACTATCTTGCAGGTGATTATCGCCGTACTTACTGCCGTAGGCACTACGCTCGGCGTTACCAGTTGCATGTAGACTGATTTGTTTAACCATTAAAAAAACGATTTGAATTATGGGTATTAAAGTAAAAGCTATTGAGCGCAACGTAGCGTTCGAAAAAGGTAAGCAAAAGTGGGCATTCGTGATGCAGGCTGAACTCTACAGCCAGCTCAACGCCACGAAGGTGATAGAAGAAGCTGCCGTTCGCAGCGGATTGCCTAAGGCGGTAATCAACGCTGGATGGTCGGCCATAGGCGAAGTGATTGCTGCATGGGCTACCGAGGGCCACAGCGTGGCTGTGCCAGGACTGGGCAGCCTCCGATTCGGTCTTAACTCTACCGCCGTTGAGGATGTGAACAAGGTGAGCGCCAACCTCATCACCCGCCGATACATCATCTTCGTGCCTAACACCGACATCAAGAAGGAACTCGAAGAGACCTCCGTCAACATCACCTGCTACGACCGAAACGGCAAGGTGGTGAAGCAGGTTACCTCTACCGATACGCCTCCTACTACCCCATCCGACGGCGATAATCCATCCGGAGGCGATAATCCATCCGGAGGCGATAATCCATCCGGAGGCGACACCCCATCGGGCGGCGATTCTACTGGCGGAACCGGAAGCGAAAACAGCGGCGATGGACTTGAATAAAAGGTGCTGAGCCTGAAAACTAAAACCCTCCCCAGGTCTTAAAAAGTCCTAGGGAGGGTAAACTTTGTCTGGCAGTTAAATTGTTTACGCAATGTAGCATACCAGACGCCCGAATACAACATGCTAACCCACCTTTCCCCTTACGGAATCAGCATGTCATTAACAATCCTTTGTGCCTCAAATAAATAATACTTTTTTTCAAACTAAATCAACAGCCTAGCCTCACGGCTAAAACGTATATAATGTTCTTACCTTATTTCAAAACATGATGGTAACATATTCTGCAGCGATATCAACCAGCTTCTTGCGGCGGGCTACACCTATTATATAATGAGCCTCCTTCGCCGAACAGTGGAAGTATTTCTTCACAGCTGTTACCAGTTCTTCCTTGCTTATCGAGCAGATACCCTTAGGATAAGCCTTGCGGATAGCCTTCTCGATGTCCGCCATCTTATATTCATGGTGGCGCTTGTGGAAGTACTGCGATACAATGATAGAGAGAACTATCACGAGCAGGATGATAATAAATACTACAGACTTGTTCATTTCCTTATCTCCTTTTAATTGATTAGACAATATTAGGTTCGCTGAATCACCCTTCCGGGTGCTCCAAGTTTTCGGCATCACCGATAGCCGTTATCGGTAAATCCACTGCAAATATAGCATTTTTTCTTGAAACAACAACATTTTTCGGCATTTTTTTCACTATTTCTGCAAAAAAACTTGCTAAATACAAAAAAAACACGTATTTTTGCAAGAAAATAATCCTTAAGACAGAAAGATAATGCAAGAAACTGTAAAGAAAGTATTGAATGGCGATTTTAATCGCAAGAAAGCATTGCTGTTCCTCATAACGGCTCTGCTTACCGTTATCGTCTGGAACCTGCCCATCGACAGCTTCGGCATCGATGGACTCACCATCGTGCAGCAGCGCGTCATCGCCATCTTCGTCATGGCCGTGATGCTCTGGCTCACCGAGGCCATACCGGCATGGGCTACCAGCGTAGTGATCATCTTCGTGCTGCTGTTCTTCGTCAGCGACTCCGCCTTTAAGATCATGCAAGGTTCGGAGGCAGAGATGGGCAAGCTGCTCGACTATCAGGGTGTGATGGCGTGCTTCGCCGACCCTACCATCATCCTCTTCCTGGGCGGTTTCGTACTCGCCATAGCCGCTACCAAGAGCGGACTCGACGTGATGATGGCGAAGGCCCTGATTGCGCCATTCGGCAAGCGTTCTGAGAACGTGCTGCTGGGTTTCATGCTCATCACCGGCATCTTCTCGATGTTCATCTCAAATACAGCCACCGCCGCCATGATGCTCACCTTCCTCACACCGGTGTTCAAATCATTGCCGCCTTCGGGCAAGGGCCGCGTGGCGCTCACCATGGCCATACCTATCGGAGCCAACCTGGGCGGTATGGGAACCCCTATCGGAACCCCGCCTAACGCCTTCGCCTTCAAGGTATTGAACGACCCGGCAGGACTCAACCTGGGTCTCAGCTTCGGCGACTGGATGCTCATCATGGCCCCTATGGTGCTCATCATGCTCCTGATGGCATGGGTCATCATCCGCAAGATGTTCCCGTTCTCTGCCAAGACCATCGAGCTCAACATCGAGGGCAACATGCAGCACAACTGGCGCACCACGGTAGTGGCCGTCACCTTCCTCGCAACCATCGTGCTCTGGGTATTCGGCAAGCAGCTGGGCATCAACGCCAACACCGTGGCCATGCTCCCTATCGCCATATTCGCCCTTACGGGAGTGGTTACAGCCAAGGACCTGAAGGAGATTGACTGGGCTGTCATCTGGATGGTGGCAGGCGGATTCGCACTGGGTTTGGCGATGAACGGCACCGGTCTTGCCGAGGCAGCCGTAAAGAGCATTCCGTTTGCAGAATTCAATCCGCTGGTCATCATGATTGTATCCGGACTGGTATGCTTCATCCTGAGTAACTTCATCTCCAACACCGCCACCGCCGCCCTGCTCATCCCTATCCTCACGGTGGTATGCGCCGGCATGGGCGACAAGCTCAACACCATCGGCGGCACCTCTACCATCCTCATCGGAGTAGCGGTATCGGCCAGCTGCGCCATGTCGCTGCCTATCTCAACCCCTCCTAACGCCATCGCCTACTCTACCGGCCTCATCCAGCAGACCGACATGGTGAAGGCAGGACTCACGGTGGGCATCCTGAGCATGATAGTGGGCTACGCCGTGCTCATCACCTTCTGCAAGATGGGCGTGCTTTAGAGGGGCATGAACTGCGAAAATACACATTATTATATATATAAAGGAATGAAAAAGATTGTTATAGGAATCGACGTAGGCATCTCTACGACCAAGATTGTGGGCATCGATGAAAGCGGCGTAGTGGTAAGCCCTATCCGCATCAAGGCCACCGACCCTATCACCTCGCTCTACGGAGCCTTCGGCAAGTATCTTCACGACAACAAGATTGCGCTGAGCGATGTAGAACAGGTGATGCTCACAGGCGTAGGTTCAGCCTACATCGACGAGCCCATCTACGGACTGCCTACCTCGAAGAGCGAGGAGTTCGTGGCCGACGGACTGGGCGCCCGATACGAGAGCAAGCTCGACCGCATGATTGTGGTGAGCATGGGAACCGGAACATCGCTCGTAAAATGCGATGACAACGAGATAAGGCACATCGGAGGCATCGGCATAGGCGGCGGAACCCTGGCAGGACTGAGCCGCATCATGCTCAAGACCGATGACATCAAGCAGATTATCAACCTCGCCAAGGACGGCGACGTGAGCAAGATAAACCTGCTGATAGGCGACATCAGCGCCAAGCCTTTGCCCGGACTCCCGATGAACGCCACCGCATCGCTCTTCAGCAACGCCAAGGCCAACGCTTCGCGCGAAGACATCGCCATGGGACTCATCTGGATGGTGCTGCAGTCGATAGGTTCGGCTACCATCCTCTCATCGCTCGAATCGGGCATCAAGGATTTCGTGCTCATCGGCAACCTCACCCTGCTGCCGCAATGCCGCGAGGTGTTCCCAGCCATGGAGAAACTCTACGGAGTGAGGTTCAGAATACCGAAATACTCGGAATTCTGCACCGCCATCGGAGCTGCGCTCGACTATAAGCGACAAGCAAAATAATCACCCCCGAATCGCCGCAATGCCCTATACACGGGCGTTGCGGCGATTTTCATTTCCACCCCCTGCACGGCACACAGACAACAAGGGAAAAGCGCACACAAGCGCACAAAATGCGCAACACGCTGATAGATAACAACTTAAACGTTTCGGAAAACAGAAATTTGTCAAAGTTTTCCGAAACTTTTTCGTTTCTACCTGATTATCAGCGACTTAATATTTTTTAACGATAAAAAAGTTGTCCAAAAGTAATTACTTTCAGAAATATTTTATATCTTTGCAATGTCAAAAGGAGGTTCCTGTTTACCTCTTCAAGTCATAATGACTTAATACTAAGTAATTTAAACATCAATCGTAAAAGTAATACTAAAATGATCCAGACAGTAGTAAAGCGTGACGGACGCATCGTTGGATTCAACGAACAGAAAATCATGGCAGCCATTCGCAAGGCCATGTTGCATACCGACAAGGGTGAAGATACCACTCTTATCGAGCAGATAACCGACCACATCTCTTATCGCGGCAAGAGCCAGATGAGCGTTGAGGCCATTCAGGACGCCATCGAGATGGAGCTCATGAAGAGTGCCCGCAAAGATGTTGCCCAGAAGTATATCGCATACCGTAACCAGCGTAACATCGCCCGCAAGGCGAAGACACGCGACGTATTCATGAGCATCGTCAATGCCAAGAACAACGACATCACCCGTGAAAACGCCAACATGAATGCCGACACACCAGCCGGCATGATGATGAAGTTCGCTTCAGAAACCACTAAACCATTCGTCGACGACTACCTCCTCTCTGAGGATGTACGCGACGCCGTCATGCACAACTATATACATATTCACGATAAGGACTATTACCCAACCAAGAGTCTCACCTGCGTGCAGCATCCGCTCGACGTGATTCTGAACCACGGTTTCACAGCCGGTCACGGTTCAAGCCGTCCTGCCAAGCGCATCGAGACCGCAGCCGTGCTGGCTTGTATCTCTCTCGAAACCTGCCAGAACGAGATGCACGGTGGTCAGGCCATCCCAGCCTTCGACTTCTATCTGGCTCCATACGTACGCATGTCGTACCAGGAAGAGGTGAAGAACCTGGAGAAGCTGACAGGCGAAGACCTGAGCAACCTCTATGATGCGCCTATCGACGACTACATAGAGAAGCCGCTCGACGGACTGCAGGGCCGCGAACGCCTGGAGCAGCACGCTATCAACAAGACCGTGAACCGCGTGCATCAGGCGATGGAGGCATTCATCCACAACATGAACACCATCCACAGCCGCGGCGGTAACCAGGTCGTATTCTCAAGCATCAACTACGGTACCGATACCAGCGCCGAGGGCCGCTGCATCATGCGCGAAATCCTGCAGAGCACCTATCAGGGCGTAGGCAATGGCGAAACAGCCATCTTCCCTATCCAGATATGGAAGAAGAAGAGAGGCGTAAACTATCTGCCTGAGGACAGAAACTACGACCTCTACAAGCTGGCCTGCAAGGTAACAGCCCGCCGTTTCTTCCCTAACTTTCTGAACCTCGACGCCACCTTCAACCAGAACGAGAAGTGGCGTGCTGATGATCCGGAGCGCTACAAGTGGGAGATTGCAACCATGGGCTGCCGTACCCGCGTGTTCGAAGACCGCTGGGGCGAGAAGACCAGCATCGCCCGCGGTAACCTGAGCTTCTCTACCATCAACATCGTGAAGCTCGCCATCGAGTGCATGGGCATCGAAAACGAAAAGCAGCGCATCGACATGTTCTTTGCCAAGCTCGACAATATCCTCGACATCACAGCCAAGCAGCTCGACGAGCGCTTCCAGTTCCAGAAGACGGCGATGGCCAAGCAGTTCCCTCTGCTCATGAAGTATCTCTGGGTAGGCGCAGAAAACCTGAAGCCGGAAGAGACTATCGAGAGCGTCATCAACCACGGAACCCTGGGTATCGGCTTCATCGGATTGGCAGAATGCCTGGTTGCCCTCATCGGCAAGCACCACGGCGAGAGCGAGAAGGCACAGGAGCTGGGACTGAAGATTGTTACCTACATGCGCGACCGTGCCAACGAGTTCAGCGAGCAGTATCATCACAACTACTCTATCCTGGCTACTCCAGCCGAGGGATTGAGCGGTAAGTTTACAAAGAAGGACAGAAAGCAGTTTGGCGTCATCCCTGGCGTTACAGACCGCGACTATTATACCAACTCTAACCACGTGCCTGTATACTATAAGTGTACAGCCCTGAAGAAGGCACAGGTCGAGGCTCCATACCACGACCTGACCCGTGGCGGCCACATCTTCTATGTAGAGATTGACGGCGATGCTACCCACAACCCTTCTGTTATCGAGAGCGTGGTAGACATGATGGATAAGTACAACATGGGTTACGGCTCAGTAAACCACAACCGCAACCGCTGTCTCGACTGCGGCTACGAGAATGCTGACGCCCACCTCGAGGTTTGTCCTAAGTGCGGCAGCCACCACATAGACAAGCTGCAGCGCATCACCGGTTATCTGGTAGGTACTACAGACCGTTGGAACAGCGGCAAGCTTGCCGAGCTCCACGACCGAGTAACCCATATCGGAGGGGAAAAGTAAAATGATCAGCGTATTAAGCATCGTACATGATACGATGGTAGACGGTCCGGGCTTCCGCACATCCATTTATTGTGCGGGATGCCCCAACCATTGTCCGGGCTGCCATAATCCGCAGTCGTGGGACATCAGCCACGGCACGATGACCTCTACCGACGAGCTGATGAAGGAAATCATGAGCGACCCCTTCGCCAACGTCACCTTCTCGGGCGGCG
This sequence comes from Segatella copri, assembly GCF_026015295.1. NCBI lineage: Bacteria > Pseudomonadati > Bacteroidota > Bacteroidia > Bacteroidales > Prevotellaceae > Segatella > Segatella copri. The sequence goes on from NZ_JAPDUW010000001.1 coordinate 1,503,508, forward strand.
ACCCTATGTTTCAGGCAAAGGGCTTTGCCGAGCTGGCGCGCGCCATCAGGGAGCAGAGCAGCAAGAGCATCTGGTGCTTTACGGGCTATCTCTTCGAAAACCTCGTGAAGAATCCCGAGCAGCTGGAACTCCTCCGCCAAATCGATGTATTGGTAGACGGCCCCTTCGTACAGGCATTGCGCGATGAAGACCTCTTCTTCAGGGGCAGCAGCAACCAGCGCATCATCAACGTGCAGAAGTCGCTGAAAGAAGGAAGAGTGATAGAACTCAATCTTACAACAGAAAACCCGAATCCGGTATTGTAAATCTACATACCAGATTCGGGTTTCCCGTTTATTTTTTCATGCACGGATTACACGGATTTTCTTATCTTAAATATTTCCTATCCCTCTTAGCATCCTTCTCTTCGAGGTAGCTGATAGAACTCTGAATATAATCACGCTCCCACTCGCTCTCGTGCAATTTCTCATCGCCATAGAGCAGAAGGTCGAGATCCAGCGGAACATCTACCTTACGATAAGGGCCACGGATTCTGCGTCCGCATCTCTGCTCCACACTCCGCAGCGCGGCAAGCACAGACTTCTTAGAGCAGATGGTTTCCCCCAACATCACCTGATTCAGAAACTTGTCTGAATTCTCCAGTCCGATAGGCTCAGTCCACATGCGCGGACCGAAAAGGCTGTTCCTGAACATACAACTCAGATGTTCATGTGCCTTCAACACATTCTCCTCCTGATTTCTGTTAGAGCCGATAGCTATAATTACTTTTGTACGAGTTTTCATTATTAAAATCTTTATTCAAGTTTCGCAAGTTTTACCCCACACGCCCTGAAAGGGCAGAAGCTCCTAGCCCAGGGCATCGCCCTGGGTTATTACGGACGCAAACCTGTCGCCCTGTAAGGGCAAAAGCTTTCAAGTACCAGGCAATTTACAAAGCTTTTGCCCTTACAGGGCGCCTTGCTGATTGCTATTATACCCAGGGCGATGCCCTGGGCTAGGAGCTTCTGCCCTTTCAGGGCGTGCTGCTTCTGGAGCTTTTGGGCCTTCAGCCCGTACTTAAGCCACATGCGAAAGTTCAATATGCAATATTTTGTGCAAAGATATTAAAAATTTTGTAATAAACCGCGATTTATCCGTTTTTTTTTATATTTTTGCAGAATGAATCATCTAAAAGCAAACATTTTAGGGCTCGCTCTGCTCTGCTGCCTCCCGATGGGCGCACAGCTGAAGTGGAACCAGGCCTATCAGACATATATCAACCAGTATAAGGATCTTGCCATCGAGCAGATGCTCCGTTACCGCATTCCAGCCAGCATCACCCTAGCACAGGGACTGTTTGAGAGTGCGGCAGGAAGGAGCGACCTCGTACGCCAGGGCAACAACCACTTCGGCATAAAATGTCACAACTGGACGGGACCAACCCAGTACCACGACGATGATGCCCGTGGCGAATGCTTCCGCGTATACCAGGACGCAAGAGACAGCTACGAAGACCACAGCAAGTTCCTGGCGCGCCAGCCACGCTACGCACGCCTCTTCGAACTCTCGCAGCACGACTACAAGGGATGGGCTCGCGGACTGAAAGCCTGCGGCTACGCCACTAACCCGCAGTATGCCAGCAAGCTGATACAGATTATAGAGCTCTACAAGCTCAACCAGTATGACAAGGCCAAGCGCTACGACCGCTTCATGGCAACCCACAGCGGTACCGACCAGCCTGTAAACGCCGAAGGATTGCTGCACCCTATCCATATCTTCAACAAGAATTACTATCTCTATGCCCGCGAAGGCGACACCTTCAAGAGCATAGGCAAGGAGGTGGGCATCAGCTGGCGCAAACTGGCTCGCTACAACGAGCGCAACAAGCACGCCGTGCTGCACAAGGGCGACATCATCTATCTGAAGAAGAAACGCTCCAAGGCACCTAAGCAGTATAAGAAGCGCCCTCACGTGATACAGCCGGGCGAAAGCATGTACGCCATCTCGCAGAAGTATGGCATCCGACTGGAGAAACTCTACAAGATGAACCATCTCGATCCTAACATCCCAGTAAGCGTAGGAACACGACTGAGGGTGAGATAAGTGATTAGTGATTCGGTCACTTGGTGATTCGGTGAGAAATGTGAATGTGAATGTGAATTTTAAATGAAAATACAATGAAGAGAATGATATTATCCCTCGCCACCATGGCGATGCTGATGGCGCCCGGCACAATAAAGGCGCAAAACTTTGACGACTATTTCACAGACAAGACGCTGCGGGTAGACTATACCTTTGCCGGCAACCAGAAGCAGCAGATGATAGCCGTAGACGAACTCAACGTAATGCCACGCTGGTACGGAAAACGACAACGACTGGCCGAACTCCCGGTAGAGGGCAACGGACAGATAACCGTACGCGACCACCGCTCGGGCAAAATCATCTACCGCAACTCCTTCTCCACCCTCTTCCAGGAATGGCTCTCCTATCCAGAGGCAGAGAAGAACACGCAGAGTTTCGAGAACGTATTCCTCGTTCCGATGCCGAAAGATACCGTAGACATCACCCTCGACCTGCGCAACAACCGCCGCGAGATAACCGCCACGCTCACCCACCAGGTAGCGCCGAAAGACATTCTGATTCATCAGAAAGGCAACAAACCTACACCATACGTCACCCTGCAGCAGGCTGCCGACACCACCCGATGCATCCACATCGCATACGTGGCTGAAGGCTATACCGATGCAGAGATGCCTGTCTTCCTGAAAGATGCGCAGGAGGCTACAGAGGCCATCTTCGCCCACGAACCCTTCAAGAGCATGAGAGACCGCTTCAACATCGTAGCCGTAAAATCGCCATCCCAGCAGAGCGGACCTAGCATCCCAGCCCAGGGCATCTGGCACGAGACCGCCCTCAGCTCTCATTTCGACACCTTCTACAGCGACCGCTACCTTACCACCCTGCATCTCAAAGACCTGCACAACTGGCTGGCAGGTACCCCTTACGAGCACATCATCGTGCTGGTAAATTCGGATAAGTATGGCGGTGGCGGCATCCTCAATTCATACAATCTCACCACCTGCCACCAGAAATGGTTCAAGCCGGTAGTGGTGCATGAGTTTGGCCATTCCTTTGCCGGACTTGCCGATGAATACGCCTACGAGCAGGAGCAGATACCGATGTATCCTCATGATGTAGAGCCTTGGGAGAAGAACATCACTACCCTTGCCGATTTCCACGGAAAATGGGAGAACATGATAGACAAGAAGACCAAGATTCCTACTCCGCTCTCAAAGAAAGAGAAGGAGGCGGTGAGCAAGGTGGGTGTCTTCGAAGGTGCCGGATACAGCGTGAAGGGCGTTTACCGCGGTGTGCAGGACTGCCGTATGCGCATCAACGAAACACCGGAATTCTGCCCGGTATGCAAGAAGGCGCTGCAGGACATCATCGACTTCTACACGAAATAAAGAAATCATAAAAACATTATATCTATGAAAGAGCAAAACCTAAACATCAGATACATGGTGGCTCAGCTCTCAGAGTTGAGCCAGCAGGAGCAGGAGCTCGTAAACAGGGCGAAGGCTGCCACCAGCAATGCGTATGCTAACTACAGCCACTTCTATGTGGGAGCAGCCCTGCTATTGGGCGACGGCAGAATAGTGATTGGAGCCAACCAGGAGAACGCCGCCTTCCCGTCGGGACTCTGTGCCGAGCGCAGCGCCATCTTCGGTGCCCAGAGCAACTATCCCGACCAGCCTATCCTGACGCTCGCCATAGCAGCGAGAAACGGGAATGGTTTCCTCAAGTCGCCTATCTCGCCATGCGGAGCCTGCCGCCAGGTGATACTGGAGATGGAAGACCGCTACCAGCGCCCCGTACGCATCCTGCTTTATGGCGAGAACGGAACCTACTGCTTCGACAGCATCAAAGACCTTCTCCCCTTCTGCTTCGTAGATTCAAACATGAAGGAATAAGATTTACAGAGCCCACTTTAAAAAAGGGGTTCAGGATATAAGGAAAAGCCCTACAGGAAAGTCTGCATGACGCAAACTTCCTGTAGGGCTTTCTTCTTATTCCTCCTTATACTCATTATTCCTCCTTATACTCAAAGCATCCTGCGGCAGGCTGCTCTTTCTTTCTCGGCAAACCATCACGGTCGGTTGCAGGCAGGGTTTCGGCATCTGCCTTACCTATTGCTGCCGACTCCTTGCGCAGATGGAAATCATACTTCAGATTATCGGTGTCGAAAAGGCGGAAATGCTTCTCGGCAAACACCGTCGTATCCTTGACGTCCTCATAAACCACATGGGTGAACTTCAGACTGTCGTCCGTCTCCAGCTTCTCCGTGCGCAACACACAATGGTCGAAGAGGAAATTGAAGGCATCCTCCTCTTTCGGAGCCTCCCAGACCACCTCATCATCATGATAGCCCGTTACGAGCGAATTTCTTACCTCGAAACGAGGCAGCGGAGAGGCAAAACCGATGGCAGACTCGCGGCGCCCGTCAAACGGATAGAACTGGGCTATGGTGCAGCCGTTTACCTCAACATCGCCACCCTCAACATAGAGCGGATGCTTCAGGCAGTTGGTTATCTGCGAGTTATAAATCTGCACCTTGGCAGAATCAACCCTCACACCGTAGCCCTGACTGTTATGAATCGTAGCATTCTCGATGAGCAGTTTCTGCTTCGTAGCATCGCCCGCTTCTATCATCACAGCATCGTAGGCACTATGAATATCAGCAAACGAAATCCTGCAGTCATGAGCCGAAGACATCAGTCTGATTCCCTGCCATTGTCCCGGTGTGCGGTCATAAGGCAGATAATCGAACATGTGGTCCAGCCGGTCGCCCCGCATCACCACTTCCCTGTCCTTTTCGCCCTCAATCTTAAGCGACCCGAACACCTGCAAACCCGCATTCTCGTGGAAATAGAGTTGGGTGCCCGGAGCAATGGTCAGCGTAGCCGCCTCATCAACCCTGATTTCCCCATAAACCACTACCGGCAGCGTGCTCTGCAGCAGCTTGTCTTCCTTCACCTCGAGCGAATTGAGTTTCATCGCATCCCATGAAAACGCCCTCAGGTTCACCTTCTGTTCCACGCCACTTTCCAGCGCAAACACCAGGTTATCGCTCACCAGCTGCGGCTCTTCGCTGTTCTGCATCGCCGAAGTCAGTTCTACGAACACACGTATGCTGTCACCCTTCCTGATCTCCACATTCTGCGTCTGGAATCCCGCTTCGGTGCCCAGATAAGAGCCGTCAACATTCACCCGGTAGCCCTTCTGGTTACCATTTTCCAGACGCACCGACTGGCAGCGCAGAGCCTTGCCCGTACGGTTGTAAACCCAGAAGCTTCGGGTAGGCGTAGGCACATTCGAGAAGGTGGTGTCCATCTTCAGCGTATCTACCGAAAACGAGAGCACATCTCCCCTCGACGTTGAGAAACTCTCATCGTCGGCACAACTGGCAAGAAGGGCGCTCATCGCCATCCCTACACCCATTATATACAAAAATCCCTTTTTCCGTTTCATATCTATAAAAACGGAAAAAGGGAAATATTATTGTATCTGCCTCTACATAAACAGAGCAAAGATGGATGAGCCTACAACCGTCATCACACCGCAAACCACGATGCTCAGACTGCTCATGGCTCCCTCTATGGTACCCATTTCCATCGCCTTTGCCGTACCCAGCGCATGGGCAGAACAGCCGATGGCGATACCTTTGGCAATAGGCTCCTTGATGGAGAGAAGCTTCAGGAACTTCTCGGCAAAGATGTTGCCCAGCACACCCGTTACGATGATGACAACCACCGAAACCGAAACATGACCACCCAACTCCTCAGAAACGCCGATACCGATGGCGGTAGTGATACTCTTAGGCAGGAAGGTAACGTAGGACGCATGGTCGAAATGGAAGATGAGGGCGAGAATGAGCACGGAGCAGAGACTCGCCAGCACGCCCGAAACGATACCGATCAGCACAGCCCGATAATTCTTCTTCAGAAGCTCAACCTGCTGATAAAGTGGCACAGCCAGACAGATGGTGGCTGGTGTGAGCAGATAACTGATGCTGTTGGCGCCCGCCGAATAGGTCTTGTAATCTACGCCCGTCAGCAGGAGCGTGATGATAACGAGGATGATGGAGATGAGCAGCGGGTTCATCAGCGACCATCCCGTCTTCAGCTTCAGCAGCATGCCTATGCCGTAGGCTGCCAGACTGATGAGAACGCCGAAGAAGACAGAATCCTGGAACAACTGGTTCATTTCTTCGCCTCCTTTCCTTTTCTGATTACCAACTGCGTAATCCAGCCCGAAGCACCCATCACGACAAAGGTGCTGACCACCGTAACTACGATATACTGGAACCATGCATTACCGATATCCTGATAAGAATCAATCAATCCTACGGCAGCCGGAATAAACATCACGGGCATGATGGCAATGAGGAAACTGCTGGTTTCGCGGATATGCTTCACCTTGATCAGTTTTGTTTCCAGCGCAAGGAAGAGCAGGATGATGCCATAGATGCTTGCCGGAATAGGCAATGGCAGCAAAAAATGGAGCAATTCCCCAGCAAAGGAGAACGCTATGATTATCAAAAATTGAATTAAAAACTTCATGTTGAATTACTTTAAATTTATATCAAGCTAACGTACTGCTCAATGAGGCTTGCCGTCTCTTCTACGCCCAGGCGCACCGTATCCAGGCAGATGTCGTAATCATCGGCATTTCCCCAGGTAAGGCCTGTATAATACTTATGATAAGCCACTCTGCAATCCTCGGTGTGCTCTACAAACTCCTCAGCTTCCTCATACGAAAAGCCCTTCTCCTCCTGAATCTCCTTGATGCGAGCCTCCAGATTGCCGCTCAGGAAAACAGAAATCAAGTCCTTGCGCTCGCGGAAGATATAGTTGCCGCAACGGCCGATGATGATACAGTCTTCATCGCCTATCATATCGGCAAGTGTACGGAGCGGTTTCTCTGTCAGCGCCCTCTGCGTTTCGCCAAGCGACGACATCGAGAAGAGCAGTTCATCTACCGGCCGCTCATCGAAGAAAGCCTCCATCTCGTCGAGCACTCCTCTCTGTTCAGCCATTTCCATCATATTTTTACGGGTATAAAAAGGAATACCATACTTTTCGGCGAGCAGCTTGCCCACGCGAATAGCGCCACATCCACACTGGCGCGCTATCGTTATAATCATGATTCTATAAAATTAAAACGTATATAATAATTACTCAGTTCCGTTATCCCCCTCCAGCCCATCCAGGGCGGGAGTTTTATATAGCAAAAAAGCTAAGAAGATTTGACTCTTCTTAGCTTTCTTGTGTCGGGGCGACAGGATTCGAACCTGCGACCACCTGTTCCCAAAACAGGAGCGCTACCGGGCTGCGCTACACCCCGCTTGTGCTTTGCTAAAGGTTTGAGTGAGAGAAAATAGTCGGGGCGACAGGATTCGAACCTGCGACCACCTGTTCCCAAAACAGGAGCGCTACCGGGCTGCGCTACACCCCGCTTACTCATCTCTACGATACCTCTTAAGCATTGCTTTAAGCATCATTTCTGAATTGCGAGTGCAAAGGTACTACATTTTTTCGATTCCACCAAATTTTTCCGTAACTTTTTTCAAAAAAAGATGCATTTAAATGCAAAATGGCTAGGAAACAGGCAAAAAATAAGGGCAACCCCTATCCGGAATTGCCCTTATACCTTATTATATATATAGTAGCGGCAAAGAACCGCAACCATACTTGCTGAACTTTTAAATCAGAAATCTGATTTTACTTGATGATTCCCTCTTCTACGAAAATCTTCTTCAAGATCTGGACAGCCCGCTCAACCTGCTCTCTTGTATGAGTAGCCATGAGTGCGAAACGTACCAATGTATCCTGAGGAGCACAAGCTGGAGGAATAACAGGGTTGATGAACACACCTGCATCGTAAGCCATCTTGGTAACAACGAATGTCTTCTCAGCATCGCGTACGTAGAGAGGAATGATAGGACTCTCTGTCTCGCCAATCTCGAAACCTTCCTCGCGGAAACGCTTCAAGGCATAGTTGGTTACATCCCAGAGATTCTCGAAACGCTCTGGCTCATTCTGAATGATGTGGAGAGCCTCGAGAGCTGCTGCTGTGGCAGCTGGAGTGTTAGAGGCGCTGAAGATGTAAGTACGGCAGTTGTGACGGAGGAAGTTGATTGTATCCTTGTCTGATGCGATGAAACCGCCGATAGAAGCCAGACTCTTAGAGAATGTACCCATGATGAGGTCTACCTCGTCGGTCAGACCGAAGTGGTCGCATACACCACGACCCTGCTTGCCGAATACGCCAAGACCATGAGCCTCGTCTACCATGATAGAGCAGTTGTACTTATGCTTGAGCTTAACGATTTCAGGCAAGTTAGCCAGATCGCCCTCCATAGAGAACACACCGTCAACAACGATGAGCTTGATAGCCTCCTGAGGGAGCTTAGAGAGCACGCGCTCCAAATCTTCCATATCGTTGTGCTTGTAGTGGAGCTGGGTAGCGAATGAGAGGCGGCGGCCATCTACGATACTTGCGTGGTCGCGGTCATCGCAGATAATATAGTCGTTACGACCTACTACGCAAGCCAAGACACCCTGGTTTACAGAGAATCCTGTAGAGAAACACAAAGTTTCATCCTTGCCCATAAACTCAGCAAGCTCCTTTTCGAGCTGCACGTGCAAATCGAGCGTACCATTGAGGAAACGGCTTCCTGCACAACCAGAACCATACTTGTCGAGCGCTGCCTTTGCTGCATCAATAACACGCTGGTCATTAGTCAAACCCTGATAAGCATTAGAACCGAACATCAGGATCTTATGACCATCGATGTCGGTTACCTCTGTCATCTGCTTACTTGTGATCTCACGGAAATATGGATACACACCGGCAGCCATATACTTCTGAGGTTCACGATAATTCTTGTATCTTTCTTGTAATTGTCCCATTATTAATAGGTGTACTTTATTTTCTTTTTTTATACTTTTCTAACTTTCAGGGTGCAAAGATACAAAAAAGAACTCAATAAACGGCTTTTTTTATAAGAAAGTTTACTTTTATAGTTTTTTTAATCGATATTTCTTGTTATTTTGGGTATTTTTATTACTTTTGCAGCCTAAATTTTACAAACTCTTGACTATATAATGAAGAAAAAGATACTTTTCATCATGAATCCGATTTCAGGAACAGCCAGCAAGGCGGCAGTTCCCAGTCTGATAGATTCTGGTTTGGACAAAGAGCTTTTTGAGTACGAGATAAGAATGACTGAAAGAGCTGGGCACGCTTCGGAAATTGCTACCGAAGCGAAGAACAACCATGTAGATGTGGTTGTGGCGGTTGGTGGTGACGGAACCGTCAACGAGGTGGCCCGCTCACTGGTTCACTCCGATACTGCCCTCGGCATTCTGCCTTGCGGTTCGGGCAACGGATTGGCAAGACATCTGCTGCTCCCGATGAACCTGAAGAAATGCATAGAGGTCATCAACCAATGCCAGATTAGAGATCTGGATTATGGTGTCATCAACGACCACCCGTTCTTCTGCACCTGCGGCATGGGCTTTGACGCTTTCGTCAGCATGAAGTTTGCCGAGAGCGGCAAGCGTGGTCCTATCACTTATGCAGAAAATATCCTGCGCGAGGGATTGAAGTATAAGCCTGAGACTTACACGCTGGAGGACGAGACGGGCACCAAGCAGTATAAGGCGTTCCTCATTTCCTGTGCCAACGCATCTCAGTATGGCAACAATGCCTATATTGCCCCTCAAGCATCCATGAGCGACGGTTTGATGGATGTCGTCATCATGGAACCATTCGATGTTATCGAGGCGCCTCAGGTAAGTTTCGACATGTTCAACAAGACGTTGGACAAGAACTCGAAGATCAAGTCGTTCCGCTGCAAGAAGCTCCATATCACCCGCAGTCAGCCAGGCGTAATCCATTATGATGGCGACCCTGTGATGACGGGGGCAGAGATTGATGTTCACCTGGAAGAAAAGGGAATCAAGATGCTGGTGAACCCATTTGCGAACAAGAACGACCGCAAGCCGAACATGATTCAGTCTGCCTTTGCCGATTTCTTCAACGACATCAATGCCGTGCGCGATGATATTCATAAAGACATCCAGCGCCAGAGCAAAAGAGTAGAAGCTATCAGCAAACTGGTACAGAAGAAGCTGAACCTTTGAGGGAATGTTGAGTGTTGAATGTTGAATGTTGAATTTAGAGGGAGTGTTGAGTGTTGAATGTTGAGTGTTGAGTGTTGAGTGTTGAGTGTTGAATGAAATGTTCTGAAGTATCGCAAGTAAGCTCAGTTAATCATTAAACCCTATCCATTCAACATTCAACATTCAACACTCAACATTCCCCTATCCATTCAACATTCCTCAAAGGTAGAATTCTTCCGTTATTTTCCTATACCATTCCGAGCGATTTCCCTGCGAATCCATCATTGTTTCAACATGCTCTTCATAAGGCGAAATGCGATGCTTGGCAAAACTCAGCATAAAGCGCTTGGGCTGCTTGCGCTCTACCGTCTTCACACCACACTTCCGTATAAGATAAAAACCTAATATACAAGACTCTGCAACAAACTGCTCCACTACTTCTACGGGAACAATTGCAGAGAAAACACCATCATCAGAAAGTAACCGTTTTACACCCGCAAACAAGTCGCGGAACGGAAGACTGTCCGTATGTCTCGCCATCGTCCTCTTACTGTCCGGATTTTTCAAGCTATCTACAAAGAACGGAGGATTGCTCACTATCGCATCAAAAACACCGGCAGCCTTCAAACCTTCAGCAGTTCCAGAAGCCTCAGCAGCTTCCGAAGCCCCCCCGAAATCCTGCAGTCTGCAGCATTCTATTTCCACCCTGTCGCTAAACGGACTAGCCATCACATTCTCCCTCGCCTGTCCGCAGGCATCAGCATCCATATCAATCCCCACGACCTCAGCCTCAGGAAAACGCTGCGCCATCATGAGCGAAATCAGTCCCGTTCCGGAACCAATGTCCAGAATCCGCCTGCCACCTTGCGCCCATGCACCCAGCAAAACGCCGTCAGTTCCCACTTTCATGGCACAACGGTCTTGCTCTATCTCAAACTGTTTAAATCGAAAATTACCCATAAATTCTTCTGTCTCTTTACAGAAGAAAACGAATGCGCCGCCGATTTATTTTATCGCAAGCAGCAGAAATTGCCACTTCCACCTGCAAAAGCAGCTGCTTACATCTATAAAAACGGGTACTAATATATAGAAAAAGCAATTTTATTATTAAATAATCTATCATCTTCCACGATATTTCACAAAAAATGAGTACCTTTGCACGGAAAATAGAAATCATAACAAAATGGATAATAGAAGAACAAGTACCCGAATACAAATGATTGCAGATTACGAGGGCGACCCGAAAACCCTGATCGAAGACCAGGAAGAAGGCTTGTACCCTACCCTCTGCATGCGAGATATTGTAGTTTTCCCTACCAACATGACCCCTATCGTTGTGGGCAGAAAGGAAAGTCTGAATCTCGTCCGGATGCTGGAAAAGAAGCCAGACACCATATTCTGCGTATTCTGCCAGAAGAACAAAGATACAGAATCGCCCTACGAAGAAGACCTCTACCCTGTAGGTGTCTTCGCCAAACTCATCAAGGTGATCAAGATGCCTGGCACAGAGCAGATGAGCATCATCATCCAGGGTCTGGGCAGATGTCAGATGAAACATCTCGTTCAAAAAGAGCCTTACACAGTAATTGACGTAAAAAGTCTTCCGGAGAAATGGCCTGACGAGAACAACGATGAACTCTTCAGAATGCTCTACGAGAACTTCCATTACGAAGCGACAGACTATATCAAATCAAACGCCAACTATACTGATGAGGCCATCCAGGCCATCAACGAACTCTCGAGCATTCACATGCAGTGCAACTTCATGTGCTCCCTCCTCCCTTTCTCCATCGAGGATAAAATCAAGATGCTGAAAGAGGAAAATCTCAGCGAGCGCATCATGATTGCCATCAGATCCCTGAACAAGGTGCGCCATCTGCTACGCATCCAGACTGAGATTGAGAACAAAACCCACTACGACCTCGATGAACAGCAGAAGGAATACTTCCTCAAGCAGCAGATCAAGAACATCAGGGAAGAACTGGGAGAAGGCAACGCCAGTCCGGAGAAGAAGGAGATTCTGGAGAAGGCGAAACAGAAGAACTGGAGCGAAGAGACAGCCAAGATCTTCAAGAAAGAAATTGCCAAGCTCGACACCCTGAACCCGCAGAGTCCTGACTATTCGATACAGATAGGATTCCTGCAGACCATGGTAGATTTGCCTTGGAACTCCTACACCCAGGACGACCTCAGTCTGACCCGTGCCAAGCGCATTCTGAACCACGACCACTACGGCATGGAGAATGTGAAGGAGCGCATCCTGGAATTCCTCGCCGTAAGAGCACTGAACGGCGGCGGCAAGAGTCCTATCCTCTGCCTCTACGGTCCTCCGGGCGTAGGAAAGACCAGTCTGGGCAAGAGTATCGCAGCAGCCATGAAGCGCAAGTATGTACGCATGTCGCTGGGCGGTCTGCACGATGAAGCCGAAATCCGCGGTCACCGCCGCACCTATGTGGGAGCCATGCCGGGCCGCATCATCAAGAACATGCTGAAGGCAGGCAGCAGCAATCCGGTCTTCATCCTCGACGAGATTGACAAGGTGGCGCAGAGCAATTTCAACGGCGACCCAGCATCAGCCCTGCTCGAAGTGCTGGACCCGGAACAGAACAATGCCTTCCACGACAACTATCTCGATATGGATTACGACCTCTCCAAGGTGCTCTTCATCGCCACAGCCAATGACCTGAGCGTCATTCCGCGTCCGCTCCTCGACCGTATGGAGCTGATAGAAGTAGGCGGCTACATCACCGAAGAGAAGACAGAGATTGCCAAGCGCCATCTCGTACCGGAAGAGCTGGAAAGCACCGGACTCGACAAGGTTTCGCCGAAGGTAAGCTTCAACAAGAATGCCCTCGAGTTCATCATCGAGCACTACACCCGGGAGAGCGGCGTAAGACAGCTGAAGAAGCAGATTGACAAGAGTCTGCGCAAGATGGCTTACAAACTTGCCTGCAACCAGGAGCTGAAGAACTACACCATCACCCCTGCCGAAGTAAAAGACCTGCTGGGCAATCCGCCGTTCAACCGCGACATCTACCAGGGCAACGACTATGCAGGAGTGGTAACCGGACTGGCCTGGACCTCTGTGGGCGGCGAAATCCTCTACATCGAAACCTCGCTCAGCAAGGGCAAGGCTGGCAAACTCACCCTGACCGGAAATCTGGGCGACGTGATGAAGGAATCAGCCATTATCGCACTGGAATACGTCAAGTCGCACATCGACCTGCTGCAGGTAGACTACCGCATCTTCGAGCAGTGGAACATCCACATCCACGTGCCTGAGGGAGCCACCCCGAAAGACGGTCCTTCTGCCGGAATCACCATCGCCATCAGCATCGCCTCAGCCATCACCCAGCGCAAGGTGCGTGCCAACACAGCCATGACCGGCGAGATAACCCTCCGCGGCAAAGTGCTCCCGGTAGGCGGAATCAAGGAGAAGATTCTGGCAGCCAAGCGGGCAGGAATCAAGCACATCGTGATGTGCAGGGAGAACCAGAAGAACGTAGAGGAAATACCGGAGAAATATCTCAAGGGCGTAGACTTCCACTATGTAGAGAATGTGGCTGACGTCTGGCAGTTCGCGCTGACCGACGAGAAGGTGAAAAACCCTACAGACTTCAGCATTGAGGAAAATGATAAAAAAGAATAGAAATGAAATTTGAATTACAAGTAACAGATAAAGCAAGCGATGCGCGTACAGGCATCATCACCACCGACCACGGACAGATCAAGACCCCAATCTTCATGCCCGTAGGAACCGTAGGAAGCGTGAAGGGCGTCCACTTCGAGGAACTCAAGAAGCAGGTCATGGCACAGATTATCCTCGGAAACACCTATCACCTCTACCTGCGCCCAGGTCTTGACGTCATCAGGGCAGCAGGCGGCTTGCACAAGTTCAACGGCTGGGACCGTCCTATCCTCACCGATAGCGGCGGCTTCCAGGTATTCTCGCTCACCGGCATCCGCAAGCTCAAGGAAGAAGGCTGCGAGTTCCGCTCCCACATCGACGGCAGCAAGCACTTCTTCACACCGGAGAATGTGATGGACACCGAGCGCGTCATCGGAGCCGACATCATGATGGCCTTCGATGAATGTCCACCGGGACAGAGCGATTACCAGTACGCCAAGAACAGCCTCATGCTCACCCAGCGCTGGCTAGACCGCTGCATCAAGCGGTTCAACGAAACCGAGCCCCTCTACGGCTATCAGCAGAGTCTCTTCCCTATCGTTCAGGGCTGCACCTTCCCGGACCTGCGCCGCGAAGCAGCCAAATACATTGCCGACAAGGGAGCCGACGGAAATGCCATCGGCGGACTTGCCGTAGGAGAGCCTACCGAGGTGATGTATGAGATGATAGAAGTAGTGAACGAAATCCTGCCGAAAGACAAGCCGAGATATCTGATGGGCGTAGGAACCCCGCAGAACATCCTCGAAGCCATCGAGCGCGGCGTAGACATGTTCGACTGCGTAATGCCGACCCGCAACGGCCGCAACGCCATGCTCTTCACCTATCAGGGCACGATGAACATGCGCAACAAGAAGTGGGAGAAAGACTTCAGTCCGGTAGATCCAGACGGCTGCGACATCGACCTCGTAACCACGAAGGCCTACCTCCACCACCTCTTCAAGGCCCAGGAGCTGCTGGCGATGCAGATAGCCAGCATCCACAACCTCTCTTTCTATCTGCGCCTCGTGACCGATGCCCGCCATCATATCGAGCAGGGCGATTTCGTGGCATGGAAGAATTCCATCATCGACCAGCTTGGCCGAAGAATTTAAGTAAGCAAGCATCATGAAAGATTTTAAGAAAATAAGAAAACACCGCCGGCTCTACCGCACCGGCCGATGGGCTTCCCGCAAGTTCGGGTGGCTCATCAGGGCTGTGCGCTGGCTGGCTCACAAGCTCCGGTTCCTGCGCATATTCAGGTTTCTCAACCCGTTCAGGTACATCAAGAAGCTCGACTGGTACATTATCAAGAAGTTTCTGGGCTACTATTTCTTCTCCATCGCCCTGATCATCTCCATCGCCATCGTCTTCGACTTCAACGAGAACCTGTCAAAATTCACAGAGCACCATGCACCGGCGCGCGCAATCATCTTCGATTACTACGCCAACTTCGTGCCCTATTTTGCCAACCTCTTCAGTGCGCTGTTCGTGTTCGTGGCGGTCATTCTCTTCACCACCAAGCTGGCAAGCAATTCTGAAATCATCGCTATCCTGGCGTCGGGAGTATCCTTCAAGCGTCTCCTCCGCCCATACATGATTACCTGCGTGCTGCTCTCAGCCCTCTCCTTCGGGCTCTCAGCCTACGTCATTCCCCACGGAACCGTTATCAGGCAGAACTTCGAGACGATGTACAAGAACAAGAAGAAGAATACCAGTGCCGAGAATGTACAGTTGCAGGTAGACAAGGGAGTGATTGCCTATATGCAGCATTACGACAACAGCATGAAACGCGGCTACGGATTCTGTCTCGACAAGTTCCAGGACAAGAAACTCGTAAGCCACCTTACAGCGATGGACATCCAGTACGACACCATTTCCGACAGCAAGTATCACTGGCAACTGAGCAACTGGAAAATCCGCAAGCTCCAGGGCATGAAGGAGCATATTACGAGCGGAGCGCAGAAGGACACCATCATCATGATGGAACCTACCGACCTGGTCTATTCCAAGGGTCAGCAGGAAACCTTCACCAGTCCTGAGCTCCGCGATTACATCTCCAAGCAGATCAACCGCGGTTCGGGCAACGTAGTGCAGTACGAGGTAGAATACCACAAGCGCATCGCCTCTTCCTTCGCCTCGTTCATCCTCACCATCATCGGCGTCTCCCTCTCAGCCCGCAAGCGCAAGGGCGGCATGGGAGCAGCATTGGGCGTAGGACTTGCGCTGAGTTTCGGCTACATCATGCTGCAGACGGTTTCTGCCACCTTCGCCATCCAGGCCAATTTCCCGCCTGTTCTGGCAGCGTGGCTTCCAAACTTCCTCTTCGCCATCGTAGCCTACTTCTGCTACCGCAAGGCACCGAGGTAAAAAAGTCAACATTCAACATTCAACATTCAACATTAAAAAAAAATGTATTTCGACGAATTAGATTTAAATGACAACGTGCTCGACGCATTATACGACATGCGCTTCGACACATGCACTCCAGTACAGGAAAAGTGCATTCCAGAGATATTAGAAGGTCACGATGTCTTGGGTGTAGCCCAGACCGGAACCGGCAAAACCGCAGCCTATCTGCTGCCAGTATTGAGCAAGCTCGATGACGGCGGTTATCCGAAAGACGCCATCAACTGCGTCATCATGTCACCAACCCGCGAGCTCGCCCAGCAGATAGACCAGGCGATGCAAGGCTTCGGCTATTACCTGCAGGGCGTGAGCAGCGTAGCCGTATACGGCGGCAACGACGGCAACCGTTACGATCAGGAGTTGCGCAGCCTCCGCATGGGCGCCGATGTAGTCATCGCCACCCCGGGCCGCCTCATCTCCCATATCTCTCTGGGCAATGTAGACCTCAGCAAGGTAAGCTTCTTCATTCTCGACGAGGCCGACCGCATGCTCGACATGGGTTTCTCTGACGACATCAAGACCATCGCGGCAAAACTGCCAAAGACCTGCCAGACCATCATGTTCTCGGCAACCATGCCTGAGAAGATAGAAGAACTGGCTAAGACCCTGCTCAAGAATCCGGTAGAAATCAAACTTGCCGTCAGCAAGCCAGCCGAGAAAATCAAGCAGGAAGCATACGTATGCTACGAAACCCAGAAGATGACCATCATCAAGGACATCTTCAAGGCGGGCGACCTGAAGCGCGTCATCGTCTTCAGCGGCAGCAAATTCAAGGTGAAGCAACTCGCAGCTTCCCTCCAGCAGATTGGAGTAAACTGCGGAGCCATGCACAGCGACCTGGAACAGGCTGAACGCGATGATGTGATGTTCAAGTTCAAGAGCGGACAGTATGATGTTCTCGTAGCTACCGACATTGTGGCGCGCGGAATCGACATCGATGATATTGAGATGGTCATCAATTACGATGTTCCTCACGATACAGAAGATTACGTTCACCGCATCGGCCGTACAGCCCGTGCCAACCGCGATGGTAGAGCCATCACCTTCGTGAGCGAAGAAGACCAGTACTGGTTCCAGCAGATAGAGAAGTTCCTGGAGAAGGTGGTAGACAAGATGCCTCTCCCTGAGGGATGCGGCGAAGGTCCTGAATACATCAAGCTCAACAAGCCGAAGAAGAAAGGCGCAAACGGAAGAAACAACAGACACGGTAACGGCGGAAACGGCGAGGGCGGAAAGAACAGCGCCAAGAACCGCCGACAGAAAGACCGCGACCAGACTTCTCACAAGCGCAAGCCAAACAAGCCAAACGAGCGTCAGGAAAAAGCACCACGCAACAACGAGCAGCAGCCACAGCAGGGTAACAGGCAGCAGAACGCAAAGCAGCAGCCTCAGCAGGGCAACAGGCAGCAGAACGCAAAGCAGCAGCCTCAGCAGGGCAACAGGCAGCAGAACGCAAAGCAGCAGAACAGAAAGCCAGCCCAGCCAGGCGAGCAGCCAAAAAACAGCAACAGCCAGAAGCGCCGCAATAACAGCAATAACAGCAACCAGCAGCGCCCAGGCACCGAGAACAATGTTCGCCCGGGCAGCAACGGCCGTGGCAGAGGCGTAGCCCAGAAAAAGGGCGACAAGCCGGCTGCACGCAAGCACACCCCTATCGTAAATCCACAGAAGAAAGAAAACGCTGTGAAGACATTCATCAAGCGCATCTTCGGATTCAAGAAATAGGAAATAAATCATCTTTTAAAAAGGAAAGAGGAATGATGAAAGAGCTACCCCTCACCCCGCTCATGACCATCAGCCTCACACTGACGATCGGAATCATCATAGCCAAATGGGGCTATGATGATTTCAACATGCGCTTCTGGCTCATCATCTCCATCATTTCATGCGCCCTTGGCAGCATCATCTTTTTCCTTACTGAGTTCTTAAGCCCAAAAGCTTACTTCAGCAGGAGCCACCAGTTTCTCATCTTCTCCCAATGCGTGATGATTCATTTATGCATCCTGAGCCTTGGGGCTTTTCTTACCTGTAAGCAAATAGCTGATTCCCAAACCTCTACACAACTGAAGAACTGGCAGGAACTGTCTTACCTCACACGGGCAAAAATCAATACCGAACGCTATAAAAGCAATATTGAAAGCAAACTGGTTTCCCTTCACTTAAAACAGCAAGACTATGCAGTCATCGCAGCCATGGCGCTGGGCGACAAGAGCGCACTCGACTCGAACACCCGAAACAGTTACTCCATTTCCGGAGCCAGTCACATCCTGGCAGTAAGCGGACTTCATATAGGCATAATCTTCCAGCTTTTCATCTTTCTGCTAGGCGGCAGAAAGTACTCAGTTTACACCATCATCCTGTCCCTCATCTCCATCTGGACCTACGTTTTTCTCATAGGATTACCGGCAAGTGCAGTCCGTGCAGCCATCATGCTTTCAGCCTACAGCTTAAGTTTAGCATTCCATCGTACCGGTCTGCCGCTCAACACCTTAGCCTCAGCTTATATATTTATGCTTTTCATCAGTCCGCTCTATCTTTTCGAGTTGAGTTTCCAGCTTTCGTTCCTGGCAGTAGCCTCCATTCTGCTGTTCTTCACACCCCTTTACACCCTCCTCCCCATCCGCAGCCGTTTCATCCGTTGGGCATGGGGACTCCTTTGCGTTTCGCTGGCAGCCCAGGTAGGAACCCTTCCGGTCATCGTCTACACCTTCGGCAGAATATCGTGCTATTCACTTCTCACCAATTACATCGCCATTCCCGCAGCAACCATCATCCTATATCTTGGAGCAGCCTTAATCCTGTTCTCCCCACTCACGTTATGGGCGCCCATAGCACCGGTTGTCGCCCCACTCATCAGCCTTACATCAGGCGCCCTGACCAGCATCACCCAGTTTTTGAATACAGCCATAAAACTGATCAGCATGCTGCCTGGAGCAAGCATCGAAAACGTAAGAATCAGTCTGCCTCAGGTAATCGGTCTCTACGCTATCATCCTGCTCATTTATGCCCTATGGCGCAGGATAGATAAACAGAAGTCGTCAGAATGCAAGATTCCCTAAAACGGAGATAAAGGCTTAAACCCCGAAAAACGTCTCTTATATAATAAGGTGTGCGTACACAAAAGCGCTACAAATCGTGATTAAGAATGTTAAAAAATATCTTTTTTCTACTTTTTCTGCATTTTTTCTTTCTTTTTGTTGGTGTTTTCAAGAAAAACATGTATCTTTGCAATCAGAAATAAAAAATAAGAATTTAAACACAATAAAAGATTAAAGATTATGAAAGCATCTGAAGTAATCGCGAATCTCCAAAGAAGATTCCCAAATGAGCCTGAGTACATTCAGGCAGTTAGTCAGGTTCTCGGTACTATCGAGGAAGAGTACAACAAGCACCCAGAGTTTGAGAAGGCAAACCTCATCGAGCGTCTCTGCATTCCAGACCGCATCATCCAGTTCCGCGTATCTTGGGTAGATGATAAGGGCAACGTACAGACTAACATGGGTTACCGCGTACAGCACAACAACGCGATTGGCCCTTACAAGGGAGGTCTTCGCTACCACAAGTCAGTAAACTTGGGTATTTTGAAGTTCTTGGCTTTCGAGCAGACATTCAAGAACTCTCTTACTACTCTCCCAATGGGTGGTGCTAAGGGTGGTTCCGACTTCTCTCCACGTGGCAAGAGCAACAACGAGGTAATGCGTTTCTGCCAGGCTTTCATGACAGAGCTTTATCGTCACATGGGTCCAGACGAGGATGTTCCAGCTGGTGACATCGGTGTAGGTGGCCGTGAGGTAGGTTACCTCTTCGGAATGTACAAGAAGTTGACACACCAGTTCCAGGGCGTCTTGACCGGTAAGGGTCAGGAGTTCGGCGGTTCATTGATCCGTCCTGAGGCTACAGGTTACGGTAACGTATACTTCCTCTGCAACATGCTCGCTACCAAGGGTATTGACATCAAGGGCAAGACTGTTTTGGTTTCAGGTTCAGGTAATGTAGCCCAGTACACTATGGAGAAGTTGCTCCAGTTGGGTGCTAAGCCAGTTACATGTTCAGATTCTGACGGTTACATCTACGACCCAGACGGAATCGACCGCGAGAAGCTCGATTACATCATGGAGCTCAAGAACGTAGAGCGTGGCCGTATCAAGGAATATGCAGAGAAGTATGGTGTAAAATATGTTGCAGGTGCTAAGCCTTGGTTTGAGAAGGCAGACATCGCTCTCCCATCAGCTACTCAGAACGAAATCAACGAGGAGGCAGCCAAGGCTCTCATCGCCAACGGTGTAATCGCAGTAAGCGAGGGTGCTAACATGCCTTCTACTCCAGAGGCTATCAAGGTATTCCAGGATGCTAAGATTCTCTACTCTCCAGGTAAGGCAGCCAACGCAGGTGGTGTTGCAGTATCAGGTCTTGAGATGAGCCAGAACTCAGAGCGTCTGAAGTGGTCTCGTGAGGAGGTTGATGCTAAGCTCCACGACATCATGAACGATATTCACGCTAACTGCGTGAAGTATGGTACTGAGCCAGACGGTTACGTAAATTACGTAAAGGGTGCAAACGTAGCCGGCTTCCTGAAGGTAGCTAAGGCTATGATGGCTCAGGGCATTGTATAAGACAATAAATTTTCCTATAAAATATTTAAATAAAATTAATATAATAGGAAATAGCGGGTCTGTGAAGATCCGCTATTTTTGTGTTTACTCCTTCCCCCACTCCTTCTTTACATCAAAGCAGGGACAGGCTTTGTTGGCAAATTCATTATGACCATGAATCGTGGCTAATGGATATTCCTCCTTCAGCTGCTCGATGAGCGAGCGCATTGCCGCTTTCTGGTCTCGGGTTCTTGTATCCTTCGGCTTACCTTTCTTTGATAAGCCGCCGATGTAGCAGACGCCTATACTGATGGAATTATGGCCCTTGCAATGGGCGCCAACCTCCTCTATCGCACGGCCTACATGAATGCTGCCATCACGATAAATCACGAAATGATAACCTATGCAGCGCATTCCGCGCTCCCGGTGCCAGCGGTCAATATCCGCTACGGTAAAGTTGCGACCTTCCTTGGTCGCACTGCAATGAATGATGATTTCCTTTATCTTACGCATGATATTGAATATTAATTATTGAAAAATAAGCAGATAATTAAGGGGGATTTCGTCAACACCCCAATCCCTGATAAACAGATTGATTCTGCACGGTAGATGCTTTTTCTTCATCCTCTTGAATTCCTCATCCAACAACTGGCAAAATTCATTATAGCATTTTTCTGATTGCGTAACGATTCCGGTATAATGAGACTTGCCCAGAATGATACTCTTGTTTCTCAGACGTAGCGGACCGTTGCCAGGCACGAAGCGAGCTCTGCGCCTAACAGTACGAGGCACGTAATTGGATCTTAACAGAATAACAGGCTTGATAACAATTTCATATTTTCCTCTTTCATACTTATTTTTCTTCTTTGTCTCCGACACCTTCTTTTGCTTGGTAGGAATGAGAGAAATCTTATAACGTCCTGCTGGCAAATGACGGTTAGGACGTTCTAAGGTGTCGCAGAAAATCTTGCCACCTATAACCATTGTGCCATCCACACTCCATGGAGTGAAGCGACGGCGGAATATATTGATGTTCATGATAATTTACAATTAATAATTGATAATGAATAATTGGATCAAGGCCGGCCATTAAGGCTGATTTAAGAACCGAAAACCAAAATGACCGGAAATGACCATGACCGGAAATGACCGGATTTTATATGATAGAAGTAACTTTCTGATAACGCTTGTCTGGTAAAATACTGATCAAACCTTGACGCTTCCAATTCTTCAGCATCTGCCTTACCGTCTCATGGGTAGCAGTTGCGCCCTTTACGGCAACACTCTGCTGCTCTGCCTGCTCAAAGGTGAAAGTTACGTCAAGACGTTCGAAGATGGAATCATTCTTACCTCTATGTGTACGATCGTAGGGCGACTGACTGCAATAATTCTTGGATGAGAACGCATCCTCTATGCGACTACGGAAGAAGTAGAGTGCATTGTCCAACTGATAATCTGCCAGGATATTGAAGGCTTCGAGCATGGTTGGTGTCTGCGTCTTTACGAGCATTCCCTTCCACAAATCAGGTGACTCCTTCAGCTGTTTCTCGGCTCCATTGAATCCATGCTTCTGAATCAGCGTTTCCAGAACCTTGCAGAGCATGATGCAGGTCATCATTCTCATGGTGGTTGGACAGATACGGAAACGCTGGCGGGCTTTCACCTTGTCGTCATTTTTCATCGTCTCCAGTCTGATCTGTTCCAGCCATTCCCTACCTTTATCCTCCAGCTTGGGCAGAACCACCTCACCGGTCAGCAAAGGCAGAAGATGAGCAATCTGAATGATGCGGTCGCGCTGGCGTTCGTTCATTACATACATGTTGTCAGAAAGTGGAGTGAAGGTATTATCGGGCGTTTTTGCCACGATTATACGGCTCTGGAAACCATCTGTATAATTGCTTACCACTCGATAGAGCGCATCAGGCGTTCCACACATCACCACGTTCCATAACAGTCTGTCTATATGAACATTCACTGCATCTGCACTTCTTGCTTCACGCTCATAGCTTGTTCCGTCGTAAGCCTGTCTCAACATGACTGAAAAGTCGCTCATTGCCGATTTCCACTTCTGCGCTACGGTGTCAGCTTCCGGAGTAAACGAGAAGGCGTGTTTGCCTTCGGTATTCGCCAGTCTTTCAGCAAGATTTGCCACCGTATTGTTCAGTGTCAAGCATCTTACAGGCAGTTTCGGCTCTTCCGGCTGCTCCTTCTTGTTCTTGGCTGCACGTTTCTTGGCTCGCCATTCATCCTCCTTCTGCAGATACATTTTGTCCATTTCCTTCACTTCCGAAGTCCATGCGTCAATCACGGGGTCAATACTACCCTTGCCAGATGCAAAATCTCCGGCGATGTAGGAGATGAGGTTCAGCGAGTTCATCTTGCCGTGAACGGAAACCTTCACGCCCGTTGCGAGCATTCCGATGGCAGGACAGATGGCTGTGATTACAGGCAGTGCCAGTGCCGGACCCACTGCGCTGATGGAATCCCGAATGCCTTGCGGCAACTTAGGCAGCGCATTATAATAGAACAGATCATCCTTGGCGTTAGCCTCGTCCAGCGCATTTACCAGCGCCTCATTGTCAGCCACCGAACCACCACCCGCATTTCCTTGCTTCATTCGTTCCTGACGGATGGCAGAGAGCACATCCTTCAGTCGCTTAGGCATTTGCGTGATTTTCTCGTTCAATGCCGAGTTGATGCAAACCATCTTTTCCTGTTCGGGAAACCCATCGTAGCAGGGAATAATCTGAGCCAGCAGATTGCGGTCAAAACCACAGATGTGGCGCAGGTTCACAGCCAGCTCAAAGGTCAGCGTATTGCGGTTGGAGCGCATCGGCTCCTGCCCATCATTATACAATTGCCACCACTTCTTAATGATTTCCCCATAAGGAATCCCGAGATAATTGTCCTGAGCAGCAGAAGTAGTTGAAGTAGCAGAAGTTGACGCAGCAGAGGCAGAAGCAGCAGAAGTAGAAATTCTCGAATTCTTTAATTCTTGACTCTTAAAGCTCCCCTGAGGATTCTTCTTGATTTCTTCCTTCCAAGGCTCATAATGCTTGTTCGCTTTGTGCGCCCCTTCCGGCAGTTCCTCGTTTCCGTATCTTTCACGCTCTTCCAGCACTTTCCCTTCAGCAGCCACGGCAGCCTCATCATATTCATCCTTGAAGAGTCGTGGCGAAAGGAATAGCAGATCTTCGCCATCCGATGTGGTAGTGAAGTAAACCCGATTAATATCGTGAGCCGAAGTATCCATTTCGCACTTGAGCATCGTAGCAATCCTCACCTGATTCTCCAGAACCGTCTTGCCCTTTTCGCGTTCAAAAACCGCATGTCCGCCTTGTCGTGCGCTGCGTTCCAGCATCAGAAGTCCGTACTTATCCGGTTCTTTCAGCAGCAGCTTGGCAGCCTTGGCAAAAGCCTCCGGCTCATCCATATCAAACCCGAAAGCACCGCTTGGCAGTTTCATTCCCTTCACCACCCCTTGCGGATAATGGCCGGAGTAATTAAACTGCACCAGTCTCCGTTTCGCAGCATCGTTTCCGGCACGAGCCAGGCGAAGATTCGCCTTCTGCTCGTTGCTTCCACGCAGCTGCTTATACTCCTCTTCCGAAGTGATGGAGCGGGCAACCTTGTGCCCATTCTCCACCTTTATTAAATAACAACTCATCTATCTGTTTCTACTTATCGTTTTAAGTTGAATACAAAATCCTAATGTTTCAGTTGGTAATCCACTACCGCATCAGCACCTTCTTCTGCCTCAACAGCCAGTGTTCGGGCGATGTTGATTCCCTCATGGCAGAACACCTTCAAGGTAAGCTGAACAGCACCGTCCTTGGTCTTGCTCACACGACCATGCGCCAGTTTCTTAATCAGTTCCGACTGAGTTCTGAGGCGGTGCTGCACCACGAAATCAAATGTTCCGTCAGGCATTTGCTGAGCCACGCCCATCGAACGGAATCGAGGAACCTTATTCACCCCCGATTCCTGGGGACTGAAGAGGAAATACTGCTTAGCATCATAGTAAGCCATTCCACCCAACTGCACATGCTGGCAGTCATTATTATTCACCTGCTGGTTCAGAACATTATTCTGAGCATTGTTCTGAACCTTGTTTACTTTCTTAACCATAATCTGAATTGAATTTTAGGAGAAGAAACATCCGGATTGTTGCGCGCTTTACCATGGAAAATCCTCCTCTGTCCCAACTCAGTTAATAACTAAGAATCTCCGCAATAAGTCTCCAAGCGAAGCCTCCTTTTTACCTTTTTACTTTTTTACCCTTTTACCTTTTCAATGTCCGTAACCAGAATATCCTGATAAACCTGACCATTGTGCTCATGGGTTGTAAAGCGGAGCGTAACAGCCACCAGTTCACCCGGAGCATACTTACATTGCGCCATATTGCCGAGCATTGCCGCAGCGTACTGGTTCTCATACTTGCCGCCCATCTCCTGGAGAACGATGTTGCATTTCATCATCTGGCCGTTCTCACTTTTCTGACTCTGCACAGCGAAGGTCTCGCCCTGCTGCACCACTCTCATAATCTGAGTATACATACTATATAATTGTACGAAGAGGTTTCAAGAGCACCAAACCATTTCAGCGTTGTCTTGTTTCTTCGACGCTGCAAAAGTACTGCGAAAACAAAGGCAAAACAATCCCTTTCCCACAACTCCCCCGAAAAACCCACGTATTTGGGAAAAATCGGGCATTTCTTGGGAAAAAGAAAGAAGAATAAGAAAAAGAGAGTTAAAAAGTAAAGAAAAAGGGTAAATCATCCCTCTTTCCCCCCATAAAATCCCTCATTTTTTCCCAACGTTGGGAAAAATCGTAGGAATCTTGGGAAAAATCACCCCCACAACCAATATTTTAACACTCCAGATATTTATAATTCGAAATAAATGCTTATTTTTGCACTACAATTCAGTTAAACGTTTTAAAAGGAAATGGATATGAAACGGATAGAAGAACGTTATATTAGCTTGCTTACCGATTTTGGTTTTAAGCGTATCTTTGGAACAAAGCCCAACAAGGATTTGCTCATCAATTTCTTGAATTCACTGTTTGATGGTTTTCAGGTCATCAAGGATGTGAAGTACTTGAATAGTGAGCACGTTGGTGATGTTTTTGCCGAGCGCAAGGCCATTTTTGATGTATATTGCGAAAATGAGCGTGGTGAAAAGTTCATCGTTGAGATGCAGAATGCTTATCAGAAGTACTTCAAGGATCGTTCTTTGTTCTATTCTACTTTTCCTATCCGTGAACAGGCTCCAAAGGGGGCTGAATGGAACTTCAAGCTTGAACATGTTTACACTGTTGCTCTGCTGAATTTCGATTTGGAAGAAGAGGCATTTGACAAAAATGATATCAACCATGATGTGGGTTTGCTTGACAAGAAGACTCTTAAGGTTTTTAATGACAAACTTTCTTTCAAGTATGTTGAGATAGCGAAGTTCAACAAGACAGAGGAGGAGCTTGACACGCTTTATGATAAGTGGTTATATGTATTGAAAAACCTTTCCCGATTGGATGAGCGTCCTGCTGCCTTGAAAGAGAAAGTGTTTACTAAACTCTTTGAGGAGGCCGAGATTGCAAAGTTCACCCCAACAGAGTTGAAAGAATATGAGGATAGTTTAAAGGCGTATCGTGATGTCAAGAACTCTATAGATACGGCTTTGGAAAAAGGGCGTGAGGAAGGTAAAAACTCGAAAGCTCTCCAAATAGCAAAAAAGATGTTGGATGCTGGCATGGATATAGAAACAGTTATGCAAATAACAGATTTGCCAAAAAGTAAGATTGAGAAACTAAAATGATAAATCTCTATTCATATTTGAATTGATAAGCTGAGTCCGAAATGCTTATTTTGCATTCATTATAGCTTTCACTTCATGTTGATGCTATCATACAACTAACAAGCACGACGTATAGGGAAACTCTCCCAATCATCACACTTGGAGTTGGAAAACGAAAATAATAATATAACAAGGCATGAATTATGAAAAAGATTTTAATGTTTATGGCAATTATGATTGCTGTGGTGTTTTTTGCTAGTTGCAGCAGTAAAACAAAAGAACAACCCAAACCAAAGGAAATTCCTTTTGTTGTACAGACTAAAGAAAACCTTAAAAAATGGATAGACAATAATGCTATTAATCCAGAAGACTTCAAGATAAGCAATTATCAAGTCGTTTGGAAAACGGATAGTCTTTGCGTCATTAATTTCCGTGCTATCGGAGAAAACGGATTTGGCGGTCATGTAAGAAACGAGTTTCAATACTTCAATATAAAGGTTGATGGCATCCTGTATGAATGGTGTGACAATGATAGATACCAAAATGGTGTACTAGATTGCGTTAAGGATGGATTTAAATTCGACTTCATGATTAGCCAAAAAGATAAAACTCTTCTGAGGCTCATTAAAGATAAGAGCAAAGCTGGTGTAATATTTGCAAATGCCTACGTGGATGCTTGTACCGATTATAGTTTTGGAACAGATGGTATTAAATCTGGCAATATATTGAATATGGGTAATATTCAAGTTGCTGATACTATAAGATAACAATTTCCCCACTTGCTTATTTGTAGGTGGGGATTTATTGTACATACAAGACGTTTAAACTATCGAACCGATAAATCATACCAACAGACTATTTTAACCGCTTACAGAAGAAATTTTCACTATCTCTTTGAGTTCTCTGATATTTTGCCTATCTTTGCAATGCAATTATTCTTTGAAACTCATATATCTATCTCAGCCCTGCCGTTGGTACTCAATGGTGGGGCTTTACTTTCGCATTTCTTTTATACCCTATCATATATCGCCCTGCATCTTCATTTTTGGTGGCGTGGGGCATTTTTGTGTTAATTAAACTTAGAAAGGTTAAAGTCAAAAATCCCCGAAAAGCCTATTAAATATAAATTATCCATATTTATCCACAATAAAGCGAGTTAATGAAAAATTTGCTAATTTGGTGGTTTGCAATGATTTATGTACTTTTGCAGCGCTTGTTAGTAGTAGCGCACTAAACAGCGGACGTTTAAGTATATTTGAGTGATTATTCACTTCCCTATACGAAACCCTATCCAGAGTTCGGAGCGCAACACGAACAAAGGATAGGGTTTTCACATTCCCTATTCTTTTTCGAGAGTAAACAAGTAGTCTTGGTGGCTTGTCGGCTAAATACACTCGGCTACACAGACTTAAAACCCACGTCACAAGAGGTGCATGGTGACACCGCAGGAACTGAAGGCAGAAGGCGGGCAGGGCGGGGCGTACCCCGAAAGCTGCTTAGGTTAAGTGCTGTACGATTTGGCAACTGACCCGACCGAAGGGGCTCATTATACTGGGTTCATATAACTTCGAGTGGAATATTCCCACCAATCTCTCATTATTGCTATAAATGATGGGGGTAAGGGGGAGAACCACTCTCTCAGAGGTCTATTGCCTGTTTCATATAACCTTTTTATAAGGAATAATATTAATTATAAATCATTAAATATAGGGAAGATGATTACAAATCAAGTAATGAAGAGACGAATGGGTAATTTTTTGGTCGAGCAAAGAACCAAAGATAGTATGTTCAATGCTACAAACTTGCTCAAACAGTGGAATGAAGCAAGTGGAGAGAAGAAGGAGATTACAAAATTCTTCGATAATCATTGAATCTTTTTCAGAAATGCTTTCCAGCGAACTATACGTGTTGCGTCTGTCGCAAAACTTTCTGTAAACAACTGCAATTCGGGATTGTATGTAAGCCCTCTATTACCGAAAAATACAATATTTTTTTGAAAAGCGGTAATATTCTACGGAATATTTTCAAAAAAGCCGTAGAATATTACCGGAATTATCCTTATTTTTATACCCAGGGACGATAGTTATCTCTAAATCTTCCTCTCTACTTTCCTATACCAATTCAAATACTTCTCATATAACCATCCCTTTTCGCCAGCTTATAATACAGATCCTGGGCGGTATGATAATCGGGATCGGAGCCTTCAAGCCACTCCGAAAAATGGTGGTTGTGGTTCTTCTGCGTTTCCTGCTTGCGGAACGACTCCACCACACATTTCTTTTCTGCATCCGGAAACATCAGGTTCATGCGGGCGGCAAAGGCTGCCTTGTCCTGATTATCACGCACCATGTGGAAAGTATATTTCATCAGGCACCAGACTATGTACCAGCTTTGCTGAGACGTAATGTTGCCCTTTATCCAGAACTTCAACTTCTCCTCCAACTTTATGGAATCTACCCAGTTCACAAAGAACGAGTCGCTGTTACGCTCAAAATCATCAGCCCTGGCAATCTCTGCCTCCCACATTTTATGCTCACCCTGATACTTGAACAGCGTTTCAAAATCCTCGGGCAAAGCCTGCTCCCTGACTAGCGTACGGACAAGTTCTTCTTCCTCATCCTCCTCTCGCTCAAACCAGTCAGAACAAAGCGTATAATTGTTGTATTTATCCTCAACCCCATCCATCACTTTCTGTAAGCTGTCGTTGGTAATGGCTATTCTCCTGCTTTCCATGCGATGCTTCTTTACCTTTACCTCATGTTTCAGATGGTCAGGTAGCGTGCCCTCGTCGAAAATTCGCTTGATATAATGGTAAATAATAACAGCCTCATGGTCGGTGCGGAAAAGGCGGGTTCTGTATAAGGCTAGGAAATCAGCACAAATAGCGGTAACTGTGGAGATGGTTTCAGTCAAAGCCATCTTCAACCCAATAGAGACAAAGTTCCTGTAATGGGAATCAAACTGGGGAAAGTCGTCTCCGGCAGGAACTTTAAGCTTCTCGCATTGCTCGTAAATAGCCTTAGCATAGGGAATCTGACCATACTCCTCTTCCTTATCGAGCAAATAGTCTGAATGCTTCCGGGCGATGGTCTGAATTTCCTGGAGCACCTTCTCTAAAACATCAGTATAAATCCCCATGAATTCATCATCGTAGCTCTTGTAGATGGAAATGTAGACTTTCTTATGGAGCGTATGAATATAATTAAGAAAATCTGTCAACTGTTCGGCAAGGTTCTGGTAAATATGAAAATAACAGGTAAGACCTTTATGCTTCTCTGCATTCCATCGTATTTCACCAATAGCATGCTGAATCTCCTTATACAAATGTTCTGCCTCTCTTTTAAACTGACCCACATCAGTAGTTGTTACTGGAGTGTATTTCTTGACTCCTGTTACTTCATCTTCCACAAAAAGATCTTCTTCTGATGAAATCTTCAGAAGAGAATTGTAGTTATTGTCAGTATTTGGTATTTCCTCTGTCTGCATATTCTTTTTCTAGGTTTGATTTGTTATGTTGTTTAAATAAGCGGCATGGGGTTCCCTGTAAGTACCAGTATTAAGGTACCTGCAAGAACCTACGACAAGGTACAAACAAGTACTGCCCACGCCGTAGAGGAGTGGACGCCTTGCTGTCACCTTCTTCTTGTCGTTTTTGAATTTTGCAGGTTCTAAATACTGTAGAAGTGCAGATAATCAGCGTCAATATCTATATGTTATTTTTCTTGTTTACTTTCTGTTTCTTACTTCAAATTTTAAAGGGTTTATACTACGTTTTCTTCATCATCCGCCCAGTGGTCGCATTGGCGCATCACAGTTTCCAGCGCCTTTTCTGCACCCTCTGGTGGATACTTATACTTTTTGAGCAGTCGCTTCACCATCACTCGCATCTTCGCCCTGGCTGATTCCTTCCGGTTCCAGTCGATGGTGCGGTTGCGGTGCAAGACTTCTGTCAGTTCCCGGGTCAGCGCCACAAACTCCTCGTCGGAGTAAGCCTGCCGCACTCCTTCGGGCGTGGAGAGCGCATCATAGAATGCCTTCTCCTCGGGCGAAAGTCCCAGGTCATTGCCCTCTGCCTCTGCCTGCTTCATCTGCTGAGCCATCTTCAACAGCTCCTCTATCACTTCCTCGTTGGTGAGCAAGCCCTTCAGATAGTTGGAGAGACTCTGGCTGAGCATGTCGGAGAAGAGGTCGCTCTGAACCACGTTGGTCTTCTGCTGCTGCTTGATTTTTTCTTTCATCAGTTTGGTGAGCAGTTCCACCGCCAGGTTGCGCTCCTTCATGTTCTTCACCTCCTGGATGAAGGCGTCGTCAAAGAGCGAGAACTCTATCTGGCGGTCGCCGAAGAGATTGATGACTCCGTCGGTCTTCACACTCTGACGGAGCAGCTCACCGATGCGCTCGTTGATTTCATGGCGGCTGATCTTGCCCTTCTGCGAGAGTTTGAGCATCATCACGCGCAACGCATCCATATAGCACACCTCTGCCTTCTGCTGCTCATTCAGAAGCGAACGGCAGAGCGTGGTGGCGTTGTGAAGCAGATTGCTGTGCTCCATGAAATTCTTCTTGCGCTGAACCATGGCTGGAGAACTCAGGAAGTTGGCTCCGCTCGTAATGGCGAGTGCCCGCTTCGAGTTGTCCTGTTCGAAGAAGCCGGAATAGTCGAAACCATGAAGCTGGTCTCGGCAGATTTCCATCTCTTCCTTCCATTTCACCTTGGCGGTCTTGGCGATGTCTGGGTCTCCGAAGCGGCGGCGGTCACGGTTGGTGTACTGCTGCATGGCACTCTTCAGCGCCTGCGCAATGCCTACGTAATCCACTATCAGTCCGCCTTCCTTGCCCGGGAACACTCGGTTCACACGGGCTATTGCCTGCATCAGGTTATGACCGCTCATCGGCTTATATACGTACATGGTGGCGAGCGACGGAACATCGAAGCCCGTGAGCCACATATCTCTTACGATGGCGATTTTCATCTCATCGTCGTTGTCCTTGAATTTTCTTGCCAGTTCCTTCTTGTAGGCTTCGTTGCCGATAATCGGCTGCCAGTCTTCGGGGTCCTGGTTCGAACCGCTCATCACCACCTTTACCTTCTCCGTCCACTGGGGGCGAAGCTCCAGCATCTTGCGGTAGATTTTGATGGCGATGCTTCGGGTCAGTGCTACGATCATTGCCTTGCCGGTGAGTTCCTGCGCACGGTTTTCCTCGTAGTGCTTCACAATATCCCTTACCAGCGTGTCGATGGTGGCGTCTTCACCCAGGAGTACTTCCAGTCGGCTGTGCTCCTGCTTCGCCTGCCTGATCTGCTCCTCGGTGGCTCCCTCATCGGCCAGGTTGTCGAACTCATCGTTCAGCAGGTTCATCGTGTCTTCGTCGAGGTTCAGGTTCACCACACGGCTCTCGTAATAGACCGGACGGGTGGCTCCATCATCTACCGCCTGACTCATGTCGTAAACGTCGATGTAGTTGCCGAACACTTCCTCCGTGTCTCTGTCGCGGTCGCTGATAGGCGTTCCGGTGAAGCCGATAAATGAGGCGCCTGGCAGGGCTTCTCTCATCTTCTGGCTGAATCCCTTCTTCATCGTCAGACTCTTGTTGTCCCAGTGCTCCTCGCCGTATTGCGAGCGGTGCGCCTCATCGGTCATCACGATGATGTTGCGGCGGGTGGAGAGTGCCGAGTCGCCTTCTTCAAACTTCTGAATGGTGGTGAAGATGATTCCCCCACTCTTTCGGTTACGGAGCAGATTACCCAGGTCTTCACGGCTCTGGGCGTTCTGTGGTTCCTGACGAAGGAAGTCCTGGCAGCGGCAGAACTGACCGAAGAGCTGGTTGTCGAGGTCCTTGCGGTCGGTTACCACCACGATGGTTACTTCGGGCAGTCGCTGCACCAGCTGGTGGGCGTAGAACACCATGGAGAGGCTCTTGCCCGAACCCTGCGTGTGCCAGAATACGCCGATTTTTCCGTTGCCTTCCACTGCGGTACGGGTGCGCTGCAGGGCTTTGCCCACGGCGTAGTACTGGTGGTAGGCGGTAAGAATCTTGGCGTATTTGCCCTGGTTCTTGTCGAAGCAGATGAAGTTCTGCAGAATATCGAGCAGTCGCTGCTGCTGGAACATGCCGAGGAAGAAGGTGCGATAGTCGGCGAAGAGGGTTGACTCGTATGAGCCGTCTATAGTCTTCCATTCCATGTAGCGGTCTTGCTTGGCGGTGATGGTTCCGGCACGTGTTTCGCTCATGTCGCTGATTACGTTAAAGGCGTTGTAGCTGAAGAGGCTTGGAATGCTCTGCTGATAGTTCTTGATCTGCTTGTAGGCGTCGTCGATGGTTGCGTCTTCGGAAATGGCGCTTTTCAGCTCCACCACCACGAGAGGCAATCCGTTGACCATCACCACCATATCGCAGCGCTTGTTCTTATACTCTTCTACTCGCCACTGGTTCACCACCTTGAAGAGGTTTCTTTCGGGATGGTCGAAGTCGATGAGCCTCATCAGGGCTGTTCGTTCTTCGCCATCTTGCAGGAATCCCACCTCCAGACCGTTTTGCATCCAGAGTGTAAACTGCTCGTTGTTCTGTTCTAAAGTACCAATGCTGATGTTGGTGATTTGCTTGATTCCTTCATCCATTGCATCGGCTGGCAGTTCAGGATTAAGCCGTCGCATCGAGGCGACCAAATCGGCACGATAGAAGGGCTCCTTATAGTCGCGCTCCACCTCGTAGCCACATTCGTACGCATAGCCGAGTTCGTCGCGGAACAGGGCAATGAGCGTTTGCTCGTATGCGTCTTCGGTGAATTTCTTGTCGTCTGCCATAATGATATTATTTAATATTTTTTCTCGTTATTTTCTTTCGTTGCTCTTCTTATTCCGGAATTTCCAGCTCGCCTGACATTAAGCGAGGGAGAAGGGTGTCTCGGAGGAGGGAGAGACGGGAGTTCTCCTTGATGTTTGCTCTATGTTTACTAAATAATGTTGAAGTTATACTTTCATATTCTTTCAAAACATTCTCCGGAGCAATTATAACATCTGTGTTCTTTACGTCAGTTTGTGTAATCAGCGGCTGAGTCGAACCTCTATTTATTGCTGAATAATCAATTCCTTTCAACAACTGATAAACGTAATTATAATAACTACTTTCAATTACCAACGTATTGTCAGATGGCCAGCACTTTTCTTGGAAACGTTGTACAACACCATGTGTTCCAACTCTACCAATAACAAGTATAGACCTTTCATATAAAACATCAGATGTAAAACCCATTATATCTGAAGCACCAATTAATGGAATAAACAATTCTTTGGTCTTATCCTTCGACTTTTTCGGAGGTCTTTTGCCGCTTGTTATTTCCGCAATATCTCCCAAACATCCTACTTTCCATCCTTCCGGAATCATTCCCAATTCGCTATCTACGAACTTACCATCCTTGAAAGGCTCAAAGTCAACGAACCAATTCTTGAAAATAGCCTGCGCCATCTCCTCCAAATCAGCATTGATCTTGTTGTTCAACTCTATCTTGCGGTCGAGAGAAGAAAGGATGGAAGCAATGCGGCGCTGGTCTTCAATATTCTTCGGATAAGATATCTGAATATCATTCAATATATTTACCGTCATACTAGGGACTGCAGAACCGACATTCATACTTGCAAAATCTCTTTTACAGATAGAATAAAAAAGGAATTTGGGATCTACTTTGTCAGTATTTATAATGGACCAAAACATTGTATCTACAGTCCAAAATGGGCTTTCAACAAACATAATATTGTTTAGAGTACCCTTTCTTGGAATCAGAATAGAAGGCCCATCATAGAGCTTAGAATCCACGTAGCGCATCAATCCGCCACTTCCATAAACGGGATATTGTCCATCTGCAAGTTTCTTATGGTCTTTTCCATATTTTACTTCAAGAACATTCCCTAGAACATCTTCTTTCCACTCCATTCTTACACCTCCCATCCAATTTTCTTCAACTGCAATCTGATCTCTTCTTCCTGCTTCTTGCTTTCCTCAAACAGCTGCTTCAGTTCTGCGGTAAGATTCGTCATTTTCTCCTCGAAAGGCACTCCGTCGCCTTTGTCTTCGGCGATTCCTACGTATCTTCCAGGAGTTAAAATGAAGTCCTGAGCAGCAATCTGCTCGGTGGTGCACACGGCACAGAAACCCTTTTCATCCTCTAGGGTTCCCTGCTGGAAAGCATGGAAGGTATCAGAGATTTTCTTAATATCCGTATCAGGCATCAGCTCACGAAGCTTGCGGGTTACCATCGTGCCCAGATTGCGAGCGTCGATAAATACGGTCTTGCCCTTCTGCGCCTTGTTACGGCTGATAAACCAAAGACTTACAGGAATACCCGTACTGTAGAACAGCTGCGAAGGCAAAGCCACGATTCCCTCTACCAGGTCGGCTTCGATGATGGCTTGGCGAATCTGTCCCTCGCCGCCACTCTGACTCGAAAGTGCACCATTCGCCAGCACCAAACCTATCTTTCCGTTTGGAGCCAAATGGTGAATCATGTGCTGCATCCACGCAAAGTTGGCGTTGCCAGCAGGTGGCAAACCATACTGCCAGCGCACGTCTTCCTGAAGCGCATTCTGTCCCCATTCATTTTTATTAAAAGGAGGATTGGCAAGAACAAAATCTGCCTTCAATGTAGGATGCTGATCATCGAAGAAACTGTCTGCATATACACTACCCAGATTCGCTTCCAAACCATGGATGGCAAGGTTCATGTGCGCAATCTTCCATGTCTCAGGGTTGCTTTCCTGTCCATAGATACTAATCTTGCGAAGATTACCCTGATGACGCTTGATAAACTTGGCGCTTTGCACAAACATACCGCCCGAACCGCAACAAGGGTCAAAGACTCTACCCTCGTAAGGTTCCAGAATCTCTACCAGCGTGCGGACAATGCAGGAAGGCGTATAGAACTCGCCAGCATTTTTACCTTCAAGTGAAGCAAACTTCTGAAGGCAGTATTCATAAGTTCTACCCAACACGTCATTTTCCTCGCTTGCATCTTGCATTTCAATATTCGTAAAGAGCTCTACCACATCGCCAAGACGGCGCTTGTCAAGCTCCGGACGAGCGAAGTTTTTGGTCAGAATACCCTTCAGTCTTTCGTTTTCACGTTCTATCGCCACCAACGCTTCATCTATCACAATGCCAATTTCTGGAGTACGGGCAGCAGCACTAATCTTGCTCCATCGGGCTTCAGCAGGCACGAAGAAGATGTTCTCGGCGGTGTATTCGTCCTTATCTTCCGGGTCGGCGTATTCGTCGCCCTGCAGCTCCTGAAACTTCTGGTCGAAGCGGTCGCTGATGTATTTCAGAAAGATAAGTTCAAGTACAACTCCTTTATACTGAGCGGCGTCAATGTTGCCTCTCAGAATATCGGCAGCCTTCCATATTTTCTCTTCAAAACCAATGCTGATTGTATCTTGTTTCTTAGCCATAATATGTTTATTTTTCTACGAGCACAAGCTTCCAGTCCTCATTCTGCAGAACGAGGGTCCCGTTGTTGTCCGTAATGGTGAATATCTGATTATCTATCTGTATTTTGTTCTCCTTTATTAAATAGGTGTAGTGACCGCAAGCAACGTTTTCGGTGGTAGTTTGGGTTATTTTACCGCCTTCGTCGAAGTGGTTCACTTCCGTCGTTTCGGAGAAAGAAATAGCATCTGAGGTGAAACTGCAGAACAAAGGAGCCTCTTTTACGTCGATAAAGATACTTCCAACGCGCTGATAAAGGGCTGAAATCTGCCATTCGTGGGCTAAAAATGTGGTTTCGTAATCAAAAGCCTCTGATTTTTCTGTTTCTTCGTCACTAGAACAGGCGGTGGAAGAAAGCATAAAAAAAGCGACTATTATCATATAAAAATAAGATAATATTCGCCAGCGGATAAGAACATGATGATATTGGGCTAACTTTGCCTGAGCAAAATTACCCCCCTAAAACTTTGGACATCAACCAGTTATATCTTTTCATCTTAGTATTGTTATTATGTAGTTTCTAGCTTTCCGGACTATTGCTACGTCAATAATTTGTTAATTGCTAGCAAAGATAATAAAAAGTTGGCAAACCCAAGAATTTTATCACGTTATTTAACGGAAAAATGCAAAATATGGAGGTTAGGAAGATGTTTTACCCCCTCTTCTAAGGGTAAAAAATGCCCCTCCTCGGACGTGAAATCATGCTCCAAAGGTAGGTATTTTTGACAAATACAATGAATTGTGGATATAAAAAATGAACACTAGAGCGGCGTAATGTGCAGTATTTCACATCAGAGAATGTAGATTATTATTATACGCATGCAAATGAAGTACAACTGATATAAACTTTCATAATTACCTCATACACAAGCAATTTAGAACTATCACATACTCTAGCAAACAACCCATTCAAGCATTACATTTAGTGGGTCATTAGGTCAAAGTCATTTAGGGTCATTATGTTTTCCGAGAGTTAAAAAGTCACTATAGATATATATAAATAAATATTTATATATACTATAGCAGTGAAAGTGACATTTACTTTTTCAAATGACCCTAAATGACATTGACACCAAATGACCCCTTTTCATTTCTTCAGCTACTTCCGAGTCTTTTCTTGCTTTTTCATTGTTTCTGCAATAAAGTTCAGATAAAAAACCAATAGAACTTATTGTATTACAGCTACTTATAGCTTTTCTCACATAGAAAGTCAGGGGGAAAGCTTGCATTCTGCCCGAAAATGTTGTATCTTTGCACCGGCAATCGAAAGAACAGCCTTTTGTGCCTTGCTCGGGTCTTCTATTAAGACCAACACGGGTCATAAATGATGGCAGGCGCCGGTCATCAATGAAGACCCCGAAAACGGCAGGAACGGGGCGTTCTGGGGAGTTGCAAAACAAAGGACTCTAAACATACTACAAACGACTATGATTAATTACAGCATCGTAATGCGTAGCGTGAACGCAAATCTTCTGGAGATCAACCAGGCGAAGTCACGCATCAACCAGGCGAAGAAGGAGGGTAAGAATCCTGACCAGAAAGACCTGGAACTCGTGAAGACCGAGAAGCAGAATGCTTTCGCCATCTCACAGTACACCGACATCATGACCATCGAGAAGTTTGCCAAGCACATCACTTCACATGGCAGTGTCTATTCGAGAGCTGACATCAGCGCCATCCTCTACATTGCCGTAGACTGCATGCGTGAGATGTTGCTTGAGGGCAAGAAAATCCGTCTGGGCGACCTCGGTGATTTCTCTCTCCTTCTCACCTCAAAGGGTGCCGAGGATGCCGACAAGTTCACCGCACAGAACATCACCGGCGTGAAGGTTCAGTGGGAGCCAGGTCAGGAGTTCAAGAACCTTCGCGATGACGCCGAGTTCAACCTCGTAGCCAGCCGCAGTGCTCAGGCAGCCGTCATCAAGGCGATTAAGGAGGGTAAGACCAACGTTGACCTCAACGCGCCAACTACTCCGGATAATACGCCAGGCGGTTCTACCCCAGGCGGTTCAAACACCGGTCAGACCGGCAGCGACGGCCAAGGCTCTGAATCAAGCGGCGGCACTACCGGCAAGGACGATACTGGCGACGGCCTTGAATAGCCCAAGGATAGACTGGCTAGGGTGCTAGCCCCTAGCCCAGCCTATCCGCCCCCCAAAAATTCAACATTCAACACTCAACATTCAACATTCAAAAAAAATGAAAGCGAACACTTGGAAAACAATTCTGCAGATAGCCATCAGCATTCTGACCGCTATCGCTACTACGCTCGGAGTAACGAGCTGCATGGGATAAAACAAAATCGACCGCTCACCTCTATATGAGGAGAGCGGTCGTTTTCGTTCTACCGAGAATTCCGGTCATGAAGGGTCAAAGTCATTAAGGGTCATTATCATTTTCAAACCGGTGTATCGGTGGCTGAATCCTTGAAGAGGTCATCGGCTGATGGAATCTCATCTTCATCAAACCACTTCTTCAACTTGTCCTGAGCCTTTGACTTTACATCATCTGAAACCTCACCCCAAACTTTCTTGAGCACAAACAGCAATACGGCCAGGTCATCGCCCAAACCGGCAATAGGGATGGCGTCTGGAATCACATCGA
The DNA here is from genome assembly GCF_026015295.1 of Segatella copri. NCBI lineage: Bacteria > Pseudomonadati > Bacteroidota > Bacteroidia > Bacteroidales > Prevotellaceae > Segatella > Segatella copri. The sequence goes on from NZ_JAPDUW010000001.1 coordinate 1,542,218, forward strand.
GCGGACTGATGAGATAACCCAAGGCTCCTACGATCAGAGCCTTGTCCTTCAGCGAAACCTTGTCACTCTCTAACGTATAATAGAGAATGAGCGCTGTATAAACCATCTTGGCACCGGCACGTTTGGCAACATGCGAAATCTTCTCGACAAATGCACGCTGGGTGAACTTGTCCTTATAGTCCATAAAGTCTGGTAATGTCATACTACTTATAGTTTATAGTTTATAGTTTATTATTTATAGTTTACAGTTACGACCGCTTCTCGTAGAAGAGGACTGCCTTGATGTAGGTCTCCATCTTAGGCTCCTTATGATGGTTCACGCGATAGGCGATGATCATCTGGAGAAGTGCCTTGACAAAACACGCCAGCAGCAGACCGATGATGACGGCTATGACCGTGGCGAGCATCTTGCCGTTGTCGTAGACGGGTGACTTATCCGGGAAACAGGACAGCACCAGTACGGGGAGGACGGTGATGAAACCGCCGATGGTGAGCTGGCTGCGCTTGGAACCACCCATGTCGAGTATCGACTGCTTATCGAAAAGATAATCATCCAGCTCCATACGGGTAATGCCGTAGTTCTCAAACTTTGGGAAATCGGGCTCATTGCCATATTTCGCTATCTTGCCCGTTACCTTATGTTCGAAATCATCTAATATCTGCTTTTCCGGTTCTCTGAGTTTCATAATCTTGCTAGTTTTTAAAATCGTTTAAAAATGAATGCATCTTATACCTTATTATATATAAAGGCTGCGATGCTGAAAAAAAGAAAGCAGTGCCCCTGTAAGCCGAGTTCTGTGTTCCTATATCAGATATGCTGTTATGCTGTGTTCATACCAGATATAAGAACGTCTGTCATTTATCTAGTCCCAAAGTCACCCTTGGGCTCAAGCACTCTACCCTCCACAGCAGCCCTAAGGCAATCGGACGAGCCGCCCTCAATCTGCGGTATACATGAGCTTACAGCTCCCAGATGGCACAGCCTGGCGATCACCCGCCAGCTGGTGGTCTCTTACACCACCTTCTCACCCTTACTCTCACCACCCCAGACTGGACAAACGGGATAAGTGAAAGCGGTTATTTTCTTCTACCGACACCTACTGTCACCAATAGCTTCTAGTTTCGGAAGTGGGATGCTCTATGCTGCCCGGACTTTCCTCTCGCACCTGAAAGATGCCAGCGACAGACCGGAGCACTGCTTTCGACATGCAAAAGTACAAAAAACTTTTGATACTATCGCACGATTCCTCACTTTTTTATGCATCATTAGTTATTCGCAAGGCTATTTTTCACTCTTTTCCCCGGTTAAACCGAGTTTCTGAGTCCCTATCGTTTAACAGATATTTACCAATCAGCAGAAGATAGTTTCGTATACAAAACTAAGATTTTCGTGCTTACATTCAAATATTTGTGAATTTAGGGCATTTCTTGTTTAATAGCCGTTAAAGTGTTAATTTGAAATGTTAAAACGGAATAAATTTATGCAGAGAATGAAGCGTATCTCAAAAAATGACCCTATATTTGCAACCGGAAAACAGAGCGGTGCATGACAAGCTAACTTTGGCATGATATTAGCTGCTACAGTTCCAAGGAAAAGAAAAGTAAACAATAAAAAAATAAGAGACATGAAAAAATTAAGTAATTATGTTGTGGCTGTGCTCTGCGTTGGTTCGCTCGCATTTTCAGCCGGTGCTTTCATGAAAGTAAATGCTACACCTGCAGTTACCGCTGCGCCAGCAGGTCAGCCTGTAGACTTAACCTATGCTGCCGAGAAGGCGCTGCCTGCAGTAGTACATATTAAATACGTACAGAACTCGAAGGTGAAGACGGTAGATGTGCAGGACGACCCATTCGGAGGATTCTTCGACCCGTTCGGCTTCTTCGGCAACCCGGGACAGGGCAACGGAGGCACACGCAAGCAGAAAGTGCAGACTCCGAAGAGAGAGGCTACCGGTTCGGGTGTCATCATCAGTCAGGACGGTTACATCGTTACCAACAACCACGTGGTAGAAGGTGCTGACGAGCTGACCGTAACGCTGAACGACAACCGTGAATTCTCGGCTCGCATCATCGGAACCGACAAGACTACCGACCTCGCCCTCATCAAGGTAGACGGCAAGAACCTGCCTACCCTGCCTATCGCCGACAGCGACAAGGTGAAGGTGGGTGAATGGGTCATCGCCGTGGGCAACCCATTCGGACTGAACAATACGGTTACAGCCGGCATTATCTCTGCCAAGGCACGTTCACTCGGTGCCAACGGTGTAGAGAGTTTCATCCAGACCGATGCTGCCATCAACGCAGGTAACTCGGGCGGTGCACTCGTCAACACCCAGGGCGAACTGGTAGGCATCAACGCCATGCTCTATTCACAGACCGGTTCTTACTCCGGCTACGGTTTCGCCATCCCTACCTCTATCATGAACAAGGTGGTAGACGACCTGAAGAAATACGGCAGCGTACAGCGCGTGATGCTGAGCATACAGGGAAGCGATGTGCTGAACTATATCAACGCCCAGAAGGAGAACGGCAAGGATGTGAACCTGGGAACCAACGAGGGTGTTTACATTGCCAAGGTTGATGAAGACGGCAACGGTGCTGAGGCAGGACTGAAGGAAGGTGACGTGATTACCAAGGTTGACGGCAAGAAGGTGACCAAGATGGCTGAGCTGCAGGAAATCCTGAACGGCAAGCGCCCTGGCGACAAGATGAGCATCACCTACCTGCGCAACAAGAAGGCAAGCACCAAGACCATCACGCTGAAGAATGCCCAGGGTAATACTTCGGTTATCAAGAGTGCCGACCTCGACGTGCTCGGTGGCAGCTTCCGCCCTATTACAGAGAGCCAGAAGAACCAGCTCAACATCAAGTATGGTGTAGAGGTAATGAAGGTGAACAGCGGCGCCCTGAAGGATGGTGGCATTTCACGCGGTTTCATCATCCAGCGCATCAACGACAACAACATCAATACGATTGATGACCTGCAGAAGGCTGTAAAGAGTGCTTCTACCAGCAAGGACCCAGTGCTCTACATCCAGGGTATATGGCCAACAGGCAAGAAGGCTTACTTCGCTGTTCCGCTGCAGAAAGACTAAGGGTAAGAGTTTTAAGAGAAACGTCTCATGATTGAGTAGTGAAAAGGCTTTTTTACTGCCAAAAAACTCAAGAAACAGACAAAAAACAATAAAATAGTAGGTATTTCTGAAAAATATCTACTATTTTTTTTGGTATTTAAACAAAAAAGTGTATTTTTGCAACTACTTAAAATTTGATGCCAGCATGAGACAATTAAAAATTACTCAGTCAATTACGAATCGCGCAAGCGCATCGTTGGAAAAATATCTTCAAGATATTGCTCATGAGGAGCTGCTCTCTACAGATGAAGAGGTGGAGCTCGCTCAGCGTATAAGAAAAGGTGACCGTAGGGCATTGGAGAGATTAACAAAAGCCAATCTCCGTTTCGTGGTGTCTGTTGCAAAACAATACCAGAACCAGGGGCTCAGCTTGCCTGATCTTATCAACGAAGGAAATGTGGGGCTTATCAAAGCCGCACAGAAGTTTGATGAAACCCGAGGGTTTAAGTTTATCTCTTACGCCGTATGGTGGATTCGCCAGAGCATTCTGCAGGCCATAGCCGAGCAGAGCAGACTTGTGCGCCTTCCGCTCAACCAGGTGGGAAGCGTTAACAAGATAAACAGAGAGATGAGTAAGTTCGAACAGGAATTTGAACGCAAACCGAGTGTAGACGAAATAGCTGACCGCATAGACTTGCCGGAAGACAAGATAGAGGACGCCATGAAGGCTACATCGACAAGTCGCCACCTGAGCGTGGATGCTCCTTTTTCTGATGATGAAGATGGCAGCATGCTCGACCTGATGGCCAATTCGGATGATCCGACCGACAATGAACTGCTGACAGAGTCGCTGAGAGCAGAAATAGAAAGACTGCTCAAGACGCTGCCGGACAAAGACCAGAAAATCATTGCTGCCTTCTATGGCATAGGAACACCGGAACTGACGCTCGAAGAAATCGGAACCAAGTATCATCTCACCAGGGAAAGAGTACGCCAGATCAAGGAAAAAACGATCAGGCGACTCCGGAACAAAACGACAGATAAACTGCTGAAGTCCTATCTGGGATAAGGAAAGATCCTGCATGACTGATGGGGCAGACAGCACAAAACAAAATAAGACAGAAAAAGAAATGAAAATTACAAAAATTGCATTAGCATCTATTGCATTAGCATGTTTCAGCTCGCTCTCTGCATCAGCCAAGAACGAAGTTAAGACTGCATACATCTTTGGATTTGCCTCGTCGTTTAATGACTCTACAGTCTATTTCACAGACGTTCAGAAGGTTGATTCTGCCTATTTCACCCGCAAGAACAAGTTTCTGGTTAGCCGCGAGAACTATTCATACCAGTTGCGCGACTATCTGGAGCAGAAAGGTGCCGGCAACCGCACGTGTATCGTGATGTTTGACTTCAACCAGAAGAAGGCTGAAAAGAAATGGAACAAGCTCTATGCAAGATACATTCAGAAGCCAAAGGCTAAGAAGGCAAAGAACGGACAGCAGATGAACGATGCGCCTAGCCCTTATCAGGTAAAGACCATCAACTCTACAGATTTTCATTTTTCATCTGTTCAGCCTAACGATGAAGAGGTTGAAGAGGTAAAAGTGAAGAAGGCTAAGAAAGCCAAGAAAGAAAAGCGCAGAAAAGGCGCTAAAACTGAATAAGAATTCAAACGTTCCTTACTTCGCAAAGTAATGAGGAGAACATTAAATTAAGAAGCCATTCCCGTTTTCTGCCGGGAATGGCTTCACTTTTTATATCATATCATTTTCTACTTCAAATTCTGCTTGAACCAGTTAGCTATCTGGCGAAGCAGATGGTTACGGGTATTGCCACCCGAAATGCCATGATTACGGTTCGTGTACCACAGGGTCTTGAAGTCCTTGTCTGCCTGAACCAACGCCTCAGCATATTCGAAGGTATTCTGCGGATGAACATTGTCATCTGCCAATCCGTGACAGATAAGCAACGCACCATGCTGCTGCTTTACTCGCTCGATAGGGTTCACCTTGTAACCCTCTTCGTTCTCCTTAGGAGTGCGCATGTAGCGCTCAGTATAAACCGAATCATAGAAGCGGTAGCAGGTAGGAGGAGCCACAGCCACACCTGCCTTGAACACAGGACGGCCCTCGCTCATACTCATCAGCGTATTGAAACCACCATAGCTCCAGCCCCAAATGCCGATATTATCCTTGTCTACATAAGGCAGAGAACCCATGTAGAGAGCAGTCTCAACCTGATCTTTCGACTCTAAATCGCCCAGACGGAGATAAGTAGACTTCTCAAACTCAGCACCTCTACCGCCTGTTCCACGACCATCTACGCAGGCAATGATGAAACCTTCCTGAGCAAGATAATAATCGAAAGCACCGCCATTGCCCATACTGCCCGTGCTCCATGAATCGAGCACCTGCTGGTTGCCCGGACCGGAATACTGGAAGAGGATGACAGGATACTTCTTGCTGGCGTCGAAATCTACAGGCTTCACCATCCAGCCGTCCAGTTTCACACCTTCGGAAGTGGTGAAAGAGAAAGTCTCGCGCTTGCCCCAATTATACTTCCGGGTCTTTTCGAGCAGCTGCTTGTTGTCTTCCAATGTCTTGATAAGCTTGCCCTTGTTGCTGCGTACGGTGAAGACATAAGGATGGCTGTAGCTGCTCCAGGTATTGACGAAATAGCGGTAATCGCCCGAGAAGTAAGCCGAGTTGGAACCAGCCGCATCGGTAAGGCGCTCCACCTTTCCGTTCTTATGAGCCACGTAAACCTGGCGGTCGTGCGCATTGAGTTTGGCAGCCTGGAAATAAACATCGCCCGTCTTCTCATCCATTCCGTAGATAGAGGTAACATCATAGTTGCCCTTCTCTACCTGGCGCAGGAGTTTGCCGTTCATATCATAGAGATAGAGATGCATGAAGCCGTCGCGGTCGCTAGGCAGCAGGATGTTCTTCTTGCCCACGATGCTGTTTTCAATCACCTCTTCCTTTACAAACTTAGGCACACTCTCCTTGATGAGCATTCTGCTCTTGCCAGTGAAAGGATTGACTGCATAGAGGCGCATGTCGTCCTGATGGCGGTTCATCGTATAGACAATCAGACTGTTGGCGTCTGGCGATGTCTTGATGCGTGGATAATAGCCGTCGGAATCTACAGGCACATCGAGCGCCACGGTCTTGCCGTTCTTCATATCATAGCTCCAGAGGCTCACCTTAGAGTTGTCCTGTCCTGCCTTAGGATATTTATAGGAATATTCTCCCGGATAGTCGTGATACTCGCTATGGGTAGGATGAGAACCTTCGAACATCTGCAGAGAATAAGTCTTTACGTGCGATTCGTCGAAGCGTATCCATCCGATGGCAGTTCCATCCGCATTCCATGCAAAGGCGCGGTTGAAGCTGAACTCCTCTTCGTAAACCCAATCAGGAATACCATTGATTACCTCATTGAACTTACCGTCGCGGGTAATCTGGGTTTCCTTATCTCCATCGGTAACAAAGAGATTGTTATCCTTTACGAAGGCGATGTGGCGTGAATCAGGCGACCAGGTAGCCACCTGCTGGTTAACGCCCTGGGAAAGTTTCTTCAAACTCTTCTTAGCAATATCGTATACGAAATACTCTGCCTTGAACGAGCGGCGGTAGATAGCCTCGCGATGGGTCATGATAAGCAATTTCTTGCCATCAGGACTGATTACATAACCCTCAATCTGTTCGAAGGGAGCCTTGACTGCGTTCACATCGAAGAGGATGCTCATCTGCTTGCCCGTCTTGAACGAATAACTGATAACCTGCTTGCCATCATTGCTGATAGAAGCGTACAAATCGGTGCCATCAATAGGGTTAATACCGGTAACATAAGAGGCAGCAAACTCGCCGGAGGTAATGGCCTTCAGGTCGAGTTTATCTGCAGCTTGCATTGCTGAAACCATCATGACAGTTGCAATAAAAACTGGAAATCTTTTCATGTGTTAATCTTTATGTAATGCCTCAATAGGCGAATAATCTTCGTCCTTGAGCAGTTGTTCTACTGTTACTTTAGGGTTGCGCTTTACATAAGCGCAGATTGTCTTCACATACTTGGTCTTGAAAATCTCCTTGCCCATCGCCTTATTGACAGCCCACATAATCTTGCCCATGTGCAGATCGCGGTCGAGCTGCGGACGGGTGTCGAACTGATCCATCGGATAGATGCTCAGCAGATAGAAAGTAAGGCAATCTGGCACAATATACTGGCGCGACATGGTGCTGCGCTGCTGCGGTGTATAGAATTTCTTGTAGAGCGGATAGTTTTCGCCCATGTATTTATCGAGCGAAATTCCTACTGAGTGCTGTCCTACTACGATGCTCTGGTCGAGAGCGCCAATCTGGGCATAGAAACAAGGCTGCTGGAGCTCCGGAATCCAACTGTTCAGACGTGAGAAGGCAGATTTCAGCTGCTCGTTGATGTCTTCCATATTGGCAAATTCTGCCTCAGCATCGGCAATAAGTGACTGCAGGGTAGAATCCTGATAGAACATGAGGAAACGGTTGCTGATATTGGCGTCGGTAATGGTGCCAAGCTGGAGCATTTTCTCTATCAGCGTACGGGTTTCTATCGGGTAATCGGTGTTCATCTGCTGCAGGGCTGAGAAATCACCGGTAGTAAGATATCTGCTTTCCAATCGGTCGTAACGCTGTACTGACAGGGGCACAGCCTCTCCTTCCTCGTTCGGCTTGAACTTAAACTCGCAGGCCGAACTGAGAAGCACGATTGCTAATATGACTATATAATTAAAAAACCTTTTCACGATAATTTACAAATCTTCGAGTTACGACTGCAAAAATACTAAAAATTATTTAAATTACCAAGCTTTTTTGCTAAAAAATCATACGCATTCGCAAAAAAAATGGGTTTTTCTCTTAAATTTGTTTGCAAAATAGCCAGCAATGAGCAAAACGTAAGGCTTTTTTGCTCATTACTGGCTATTTGCGCAGTTTTTCTGCTTATCAGATGATAAAAGAAACTGCTTATCGGATGATGACAGAAACTGAAACCTGAACAGGCTCTTCTATCTGCTTCTTCCAGGCTTTCAACCACTCATACCACTCCTTCTCGCCCTTGAAACCATAGGTTTCGTTGGCACTGGTATAAGCAAGCTTATAACTGAGCTGGCTGCCTGCAGGTTTCACCACCTGAGTATAGCAATCCTTATTGGCTGGCTGCTGACTTACCAGGGCTGACTGTGGCACATAAATGCCCAAGCCTACGGTCTCCAGCTTGTGCTTTCCATCGTCCTTGCCTGTTGGCCAGTCGCTGCCGTAACAGCCTCGCAATCCCTTGCCATCAGCAAATTCGCAGGAACCCTTTACGTTGATGAGTCCTGTAGCAAACTGATAATCAGAAACATCCTTGTTGAAGAATACATCTACGTCGAAATCGCGATGACCGGCATAGATGGTGTAACGGATGGTGGCATTGACAGGCTGCAAGCCCGGAGCCGGAACCCAACCCTTATCCACGACTTCGACGATGGCACGGAGCGGACCTTCTGAAATGACGCGCTGCTCCTGGTATTTCACGTTGTTGAACAGCACCTGGTCTTTTCCGTCCCAGCCACGGAGCGCACCCAGTCCGTAGGTATTGCCTACCCAGAGGCAATCATCGCCCGAACCAGCCTGAATCTGCTCTTCTGAAGGATAGAACTGCGTATCCTGAACCACCAGTCCCTTGTTGATTTTACCATAAAGGTCGATGGTCTGGCGATGGTCGAAATAAACACGCATGGCAATCAGTTCGCTTTCGAAGCAGATGCCATGAGAATGGACGTAGTGATAAGGGTCCTTGGTTTTCTTATCAAACGAGATGCTGCGCAGATAAATATCCTGCCTGTTCTTAGCCAGCTTCCTGTTTCTGCTTGGCAGACAGAGTTCGGCAAAGGTACGTGCCGGATACTGTGCCTGCTCGCCCTCACGATAGAGATGCACCTGATAGGTCTTGATTTCTTTCTTGCCCAAATCGGCAAGGAAACAGAGTTCATCGTTGGTACAATCGCGGTTGGTGTCATCGAGCTGTGAAGGAATCTCCTTACCGTCAACGGTTACTACAGCGCGCTGAATGTCGCCAATAGCGCCCAACTTGCTGAGATCTACCACCACCGGAGCATCGGTTCTTGCCACCTTGGAAGGATTGGAAACCGACACCTGGAAATTAGCCTGCGCCTGGGCTGACAGAACCATCAGCGAAACCAGCGCCATCATCATTTGTTTTTTCTTCATAGATTTTATTTTTAAGTTTTGTTCTATTATTGTCTACAACTGCGAGAAGAGTTTCTTGCCCTTGGCGTAATATTGCCAGATGATAGAGAGATTGTAAACCTGCGGAATCTCCTCCTTCACCCTACCCGCCTGTATCTTTCTGCGATCTTCGTCAAACTCATGTTTCCATGCCTTGAAAGCCCTGCGCGCCTTGAAGATAGCCTTGAAGTCACCCCAGTTGCGATTCAGAACCAATGTCTCGAAAGCAGCAAGGTAATCCAGAAATCTGCGCATACGCATTACATGAGTCAACTCCGTATCACTCAGATTCTTATAAAGCATGGTTAAATTATTTCTAAAATTCAGATAAGTCTTCATCGGATTGCTTTTCGGCAGGGTTCCACCACCCACATGATAAACCTCACTCTCAGGAATGCAATAGATTTTTCTGCCCATCAGACGCAAGCGCCAGCAAAGATCTATCTCTTCATTATGGGCAAAGAAACGGCCGTCTAAACCGCCGGCAGTCCAATAATCCTTTGAGCGGATCATCATACAGGCACCCGTAGCCCACAAGATTTCCTGCTGGTAATCATACTGCCCGTTATCGCGCTCTACCGTATCAAAGATGCGGCCGCGACAGAACGGATAGCCGTATTTGTCGAGGAATCCGCCGCAAGCGCCAGCATACTCAAAGCTGTCCTTATCGTATTCCGCAAGCAGCTTAGGCTGACAGGCAGCCACCTGCTGATGCGAATCCATAAACTCGATGAGCGGTGTAAGCCAATGATGCGAAACCTCCACATCGCTATTCAGGAGCACGTAATATTCTGCATCTATCTGCTTCAAGGCACGGTTATAGCCTTCTGCAAAGCCGAAATTCTGCTCCAGCACGATGGTCTTCACCTGAGGAAACTGAGTCTCCAGAAGGTGCATCGAACCATCAGAAGAAGAATTGTCTGCCACCCAGATTTCAGCATCCTGACGGGAATATTCGATGACATTCGGAAGATACTTTGCCAGCATCTTCTGACCATTCCAGTTTAATATAACGATTGCTACTTTTGCCATATTTATTGTAAACTCTTTAATCTGTTATTCAGGAGATTGGTAAACTCATAGTTCTTGAGTCCCCATTTGGGAGCAACCAGCAGTTCTTTGGGCGACTGACTGACGAAGCGCTCCAGCACCAAATCCTTTCTGAGCAGACGGATGTATTTCACGATGACATCAATATACTCCTCTACCGTGTAAACATGGAAGGGGTGCTCAGCATATTCCTGTGCCAGCCGGGTGCCCCTGATAATCTGCATCTGGTGAATCTTGAGAATATCAAGCGGCAAGGAAGAGATGAGAGGAGCCTGGCGCAGACTTTCTTCCGCATCTTCTCCCGGCAAACCGATGATGATGTGGCCGCCCGTAAGGATTCCCCTGGCATGAGTACGCTCTACGGCACTACGGCAACAGGCAAAATCATGTCCGCGGTTGATGCGTTTCAAGGTTTCATCATTGGCACTCTCAATGCCGTATTCCACCAGCACGAAGGTTCGGTGGTTCAGTTCTTCCAGATAATCGAGCAATTCATCGCTCACACAATCCGGACGGGTTCCGATAACGATTCCCACCACATCTTCCACCTCAAGAGCCTCTTCATACATCTGCCTCAGTTGCTCCACCCTGGCGTATGTATTGGTATAAGCCTGGAAATAAGCCAGATATTTCATATCAGGATACTTCCTGCTGAAGAAAGCCTTTCCCTCCTCCAGCTGTTCAGTAATCGACTTTTTCCGGTCGCAATAGCTCGGATTGAAGGTGCGGTTGTCGCAATACGTACATCCGCCACTCGAAATCCTCCCATCTCTGTTAGGACAGGAGAATCCCGCGTCTATCGAAATCTTCTGAACACGGAAATCAGGAAACTGCTTCCGGATCCATGTTCCAAAATCGTTGTAATACATTGGACTTTGAACTTTGAGCTTTGAACTTTGAACTTTATGATTAGCCCTTTTTACTATAAACTATTAACTATCAACTAAAGAAGCTCTCCCTTCAGCGCCGTCTTATCGTGATTGAAATCACCCAGGCGAACCTTGATAAGCTGGTTGTCGTATTCTTCCTTGGCGAGAGCCGGCGAAAGTTCTACGCGGATATAGTTCTTGGTGAATCCATGCATTGCCTTGCCTCTTGGCGCCTTTTCGAAGAGAACCTCAGCCTCAGTACCGATGTATTGGGCATAGAATTCCTGCGTCTTCTGATCGCTCAACTCCAACAGTCGCTTAGAGCGTTTCTTCTTCTCCTTCTCGTCAACCACATACGGAATCTTCAAGGCAGCCGTGCCCGGACGCTCAGAATAAGGGAAGACGTGAAGCTGGGTAACAGGCAGACTCTTCAGGAACTCATAGCATTCTTCAAAACACTCCGGAGTTTCACCGCGACAGCCCACCATCACATCGACACCGATAAACGCATCAGGCATCTTCTCCTTGATAAGATTCACCTTGTGAGCAAAGAGCGCCTTGTCGTAACGGCGGTGCATCAGCTTGAGCACCTCATCGCTTCCGCTCTGCAGAGGAATGTGGAAATGAGGCATAAAGGCACGGCTCTGGGCACAATACTCTATGAGATCATCATCGCAGAGATCAGGCTCCAGACTCGAGATGCGGTAACGCTTGATTCCTTCTACCTGATCCATCGCCTTGACAAGGTCGATGAATCGCTCGTGGGTAGTCTGACCGAAATCGCCGATATTCACACCGGTAATGACGATTTCCTTACCGCCTTCAGCAGCCGCCTGCTCACATTGAGCCACAAGCGACTGGATGCTCGGGTTGCGCGAATTGCCTCGGGCAAATGGAATGGTGCAATAGGTGCAATAATAATTGCAGCCGTCCTGCACCTTCAGGAAATAACGGGTACGGTTGCCACGCGAGCAAGAAGGCTGGAAGGTCTTGATTTCCTTCGTCTTCACGCTATAATGCTGATGAAGAGCCGCAGCATCGCCATTCTGAGGGGTTTCTGCATCGCCGTTCTGAGAACTTTCTGCATCGACATTCTGAGGAGTCTGAGCAGCCAATCCGTTTTCCTGAGCAAATTTCTGCGCCCATGCATCGCTGAGATATTGAATCAAGTGCGCCTTCTCGTTAGCACCCAACACGAGGTCTACACCCTCTATCTTGCTGACATTCTCAGATTCGAGCTGCGCATAACAGCCCGTCACGATAACGAATGCACCCGGATTGTTTCTCACCATCCGGTGGATAGCCTGACGGCATTTATGATCGGCAACTTCTGTTACCGAGCAGGTGTTAATCAGACAAATATCAGCTTTCTCCCCCTTTTTAGCAGTAATGACGCCCATATCTTCGAGCATTTTGCCAAAAGTGGAAGTTTCAGAGAAGTTGAGTTTGCAGCCTAACGTATAGTAAGCTGCCTTTTTACCTTGGAAGGCACTTGAATCTATCATAAATTATCTTTTCTAAAATTCTAAAAGGTAACCTAAAAAAAATGAAACATAGTCTCTATAAAACGAAAAAGCCGCTAGACCGAAGTCCAGCGGTTGTTTCTCTCATTTTTTCGTTCGCAAGTAATTTCAAATTACTTAGCAGAATCAGCAGCAGCTGTATCAGCAGCAGCAGTGTCAGCAGCAGTTGTATCTACCTGAGCTGTGTCAGAATCAGCAGAAGCTGTGTTCTGAGCTGTTTTGTTACCACATGATGCGAAAGAGATAGCTGCGATAGCTACGAACATAAAAACTAATTTCTTCATTTTCTTTGCTTTTTTAAAATCTGTAAAACAATCATTTGTTCTTTTGAACGATGCAAAGGTAAGCATTTTTTTGATACGTTGTTCTTTTTTTTGCGATTTTTTTTTAGGTGATTTTGTAACAAAATTACAAATCACTATAAATCAGTTACTTACAAAGTGCTAACAAAGGTTAAAGTTTTTGATGTGCTCGGAAACAGCCTAATTTTAACACTTTTCGGTGTTTTTTAGCGTAACAAGGGTGCGCGCCAACACCTCTTCAGAGCAGTACTATATACATATAATAAGGTACGCGCGCGAGGGAAAGAACAGAAGATTTTCCCAAGAAATCGTCCCCAAAAACTTTGATTGCCGGGAATTTTTTCGTAACTTTGCACTCAAAACAAAGAAACAAACAGACAGAAAATGATACAGCTAAAAGAAAATCAGGGCATTCCCCGCAGCATTCTTCTGATGATGGCTATCGTCGCAGGACTCACCGTAGCCAACTGCTACTACAATCAGCCGCTTCTCGAACTCATCCGCCACGACCTGGATATTACCGAGCAGAAGGCTAACCTCATCACCGTCATTACCCAGATAGGTTATGCGCTGGGCTTATTCTTCCTCATTCCCTTGGGCGACATGCTTTCGCGCAAGAAACTCATCCTTGTCAATATGACCATTGCTGCATTGATGGCAATTGTGATGGCTACAGCGCAAAACGTATGGATGCTCTGGGGAGCTTCACTGCTGATTGGCGCCTGTTCGGTGATTCCGCAGTTCTTCATTCCGATAGCCGGACAGTTTTCGGAACCCAAGAACAAGAGCAGGAATATGGGCATTGTACTCTCCGGACTGCTGACGGGCATTCTCGCCTCACGAGTAATCAGCGGTTACATCGGCGAATGGCTGGGATGGCGGGAGATGTTTATCATAGCTGCTTTCGTGATGGTGGTTTGCATGGGAATCATGCTGCTGATGATGCCTGAAATGAAGCGCAACTATGTAGGAACCTACAGAGGGCTGATGACCACGATAGCAGAAATTTTCTTTTTCCATTCTTCTATCCGCATCTATTCCACCCGTGCAGCCTTCGGGTTCGGCAGTATGATGGCAATATGGTCTTGTCTGGCGTTCCATCTGGCGCAGCCACCTTTCAGCGCAGGAAGTGATATGGTAGGAATGCTCGGACTTTGCGGAATCATGGGAGCCGTTGCTGCCAGTGGTGTGGGAAAACTGGTTCCTAGGTTCGGCATTCGAAAATTCAATCTGTTCGGAGCAGGAATGCAGATTATCGCCTGGGCAATAGCCTTGCTTTTCGGCGACACTTACGCCGGACTCATCGCAGCCATCATCCTGGTTGACATCGGTCTGCAATGTCAGCAGCTCAGCAATCAGAGTGGTTGTCTGCAGGAGGTTCCGCAGGCTTCCAACCGCGCCAACACCATCTTCATGACCAGCTATTTCATCGGTGGTTCGCTAGGCACTTTCTGTGCCGGTTACATCTGGACGCAAGCCGACTGGCTCGGTGTCTGCATCGTAGGAATCGCCTTCGCCATGATTTCCCTGCTTATCACGCTAAACTGCAAGAAATAAACATATAAAAGAAAAGAGATTATATTCCCGACTTACAGGAACATAATCTCTTTTCTTATTTTAATAGAGACTGAAGCTGGCATTTCTGCCGAAGCTTCAACTACATCTTTTCATCTCCGTACATTTCCGTCCACCAGGAAGCATCATCCTGCAACCACTTAGCAAACCAGGCAAAGATGGTGTTCTGCCATTTCAGTCGCTTCTCGTAGTCGATGATGTGATGATCCTGACCATCTACCAGAACCATCGCCGTAGGACGGCCAAGGAGTTTCAGCGCTGTATAGAGCTGGATACTCTCGCCCACAGGCACATTATTATCTGCCGTGCCGTGAACAAACAGCAGCGGAGTATGAATCTTGTCGGCATTATAGAGCGGACTCTGATCTACAAAGAGATGCTTGTTGGTCCAAGGATATTCGTTCGCCATAGAAACTTCGCTGTAGCTGTAGCCCCAATAGCCCTCACCCCAATAGCTGGTGTGGTCGCTGATGCCTGCATGCGAGATGGCAGCAGCAAAGAGGTCGGTCTTGGTCTGAAGATACTGAGTCATGAATCCGCCGTAGCTTGCGCCGATGCAGCCAATCTTCTTGCGGTTTACGAAAGCATGCTCATCGCAGAAAGCCTGGGTGCTGGAGATGATGTCTTCAGCCACTCCCTCGCCTGCCGTATCTACATGGCGGGCAGAGAATTTCTGACCGAATCCGGTGGCTCCACTAGGATTCACAACCAGCACTACATAGCCCATCGCTGCATAAACATGATGAGGATAACGGCTCTGGAACATGCGGCTCGTAGGACTGCAACCGCCATAATAATTCACTATCATCGGATACTTCTTGGCAGCATCAAAATGAGGTGGCAGATAGTAACGGCAGCAAAGGGTGTCGCCACGAGAGTTCACGAAATTCCAAGCCTTGCATTCGCCCAGTTCAACATTCTTCAGTTCGCGCGCACTCAAATCGTCAACCAATTGCGATTTCAGCGCCTTCGTATTCATCTTATAGAGTCGGTCAGCATTGGATGCACTCTGACCGGAGAAAGCCATTTCTGCTGCAGAAGATGCAAGCGAGAAACTCTTGATGTACTCTTCAGGAGTCTTGAGAAGCGTAAACTTGCCCGATTTCGGATTGAGCTGGAAGAGATGCACGCAGTCTTTATCTTCAGCTGTAAAATAGATGTTTCCATCTGCCTTACTCCAATCCACACTCTGCACGTTCGGATTGAAATCCTTGGTCAGCGGACGAACCTTCTTATCCGACAAGGTCATCAGATAGAGCTGGGTGTCGATCATGCTAGGTGTCTGTCCTTCTTCCACATTCTTTCCAATGCCGTTGAAAGCTTCTGGCGAAGCACTGACGAGAATGCTCTTGCCATCAGGTGAGAACTGGGCGCTGTTCAGAAATTCGCCCTTTTCTATCAGGGTTTCTACCTTTGGCGTTGTGGCTGAAGATGCATTCATACTGCCCAAATCCAGGCGGTAGAATGATGTCAGGGTTGTAGGACGCTTGGTAAGTCGCTCCTCTCCCTTGCCTATGAGCAGATAACGCGAATCGGCAGAAATATCCATCAGATAGATGTTGTGGTAACCGAAGGTAAGCGGCTGGAGAATGCCCGATGCAAGATCATATTTGGCGAGATTGCTGCGCTCGCGCCAACCAGGCTGTCTGTCTTCCGGTTCTTTTACATCATAAACTTGCGGATCCTTTTTTCTGCCTTCAGTAGTGAGCGTATAGATGAGCGTTTTTTCATCGGGTGTAAACTGGAACCAGCCTTCTGGAAGATGGCTTGCCAGCACTTCGCGCTCCATCGTCAGCGGATTGATGGTGATGAGCTGCAATGTGCCATCCTGCTTTTCTTCTCCGGCAATACTGCTGTCGCTCGCCTTCTGGGTGAAATACAGTTTATTGCTTGCAGGCATCCATTTTACGCTCTCCTCAAATGTAGCCATCACTCTGTTAGTCTGAGCGTTGCGCAATTCACTAATGCTATGGTTATTACCTTTTCTATCTACCCAGGTTTTCCGAACTACGATAAATTTTCCATTTGGTGAGATAGAAACACTCGGATAGTTGGGCGCACAAATCACATCATAGATGTTATAGGCGCGCTTGGCTGCCGCATCGCCTACAGAAAGCGGAGCGCCGTTGGCTGCGGTTACGGTCAACTTGATAGATTTCTTATCAGAAGATGCATTCTTCCGGGTAAGATATTTGATGACAACCGTATGCTGCGAAGGAGTCAGGATGGTTTCAGCCTTATCGCCGTTCACCGCTACCTGTTCGCCGTCTACAAACAGGCGGTATTGCTCCAATCCTTCTACCGCGATGGTTGCTTTGGTGCGCTGGGTGTTAGAAACGCAGAAAGAAGCCAGATGGAGCGCATCCTGCTGCTTGTCGGCAAGGAGTTGGGCTGCACTCACCTCCTTGCCCTTATTTAATAAGGTGAAAGACAATGGCGAATCGAGCAGCTGCTTAAGGTCGAACGCTTCGCCCTTGATGTTCACACTGTCAGCCATCCAAGGCTGTGCTACGGCATAGGGGCCTGCATATTTCAGCGTTTTCACCTCTATGGTTTCGGCACTGGCAGAGATTGAAGCCATCAGGGCAGCTGCCAGCAGTCCACTTTTTGTTGTTTTCAGAATCAGTTTATTCATAAATATCCTTATTTTGATTTTGGTGCGAAATTACAAATAAAAATCGAGATAAACGAATGTTTGTATTACAAATTGCTCTTTTTACTGCATTTTTGCCATACAAATGTTATCTTTAAGTTAATCGGATGAGCCAGTAGGTTATTGTTGGGTTAACCCCCTCTCCAACGAGTTGCAATGCATAAAAAGCATTCGCAACTCGTTTTTTTTATGCGATTTATTGTCTATTTGATTTCTTTTTTGTACTTTTGCACGCAAAATATCACATAAAATAACAGAATGATGAAGAAACAGACTCAAGCTATTCATTTGGAATATGAGCGCCGCGATGCATACGACTCGCTGAGCGTGCCAGTATATAACACCCTTGCCTACGAATTCGACAATGCTGCCGTCATGGCTGAAGCATTCACCGACAAGATCAAGGCTCCAGATTATTCGCGCGTAGAGAACCCTACGGTGACCAACCTGGAGCGCCGTGTGGCAGCCCTTACCGATGCTGCTCATGCCACCGCCTTCAACTCAGGAATGGCGGCCATCAGCAACACCCTCATGGCGCTGGCAGCACAAGGCAAAAATATTGTTACATCCAAGCATCTCTTCGGCAATACTTATGCCCTGCTCGTAGCCACTCTGCGCCGTTTTGGTGTAAAGGTGCGTTTGCGCGATTTAACCAATATCGAAGCCGTACGCGAAGCCATTGATGATGACACCTGCTGCGTCTTCCTCGAAATCCTGACCAACCCACAGCTGGAGGTTGCCGATCTGAAAGCCATTTCTGAAGTGGCACATGAAAAAAATGTACCTTTGGTGGTGGATTCTACCGTGATTCCTTTCACACAATTCTCGGCTAAGAGTCTGGGAGTAGATATTGAGGTAGTTTCCAGCTCTAAATATGTAAGCGGCGGTGCTACTTCGCTCGGCGGTCTGGTTATCGACTACGGTACTCCTTACAACGGCGATTTCGCCAAGCGTCTTTATGGAGAAATGCTCTTCAATTTCGGTGCCTATATGACCCCACAGGTGGCTTATATGCAAACCATCGGACTTGAAACGCTCGATGCTCGCTATCGTGTGCAGAGCAGCAATGCCTTGGAACTTGCCAAGAAGCTGCGCTCTCTGCCTCAGATAAAATATGTAAACTATGTTGGTCTGGAGGATAATCCTTATCACGAGTTGGCGCAGCGCCAGTTTGGAAAAACTGCGGGAGCCATGATCTGCATCGACCTGGAGAGCAAGGAAGCCTGCTTCAGTTTTCTGAACAATCTGAAGCTCATCCATCGCGCCACCAACCTCTTCGACAACCGTTCGCTCGCCATTCATCCGGCAAGCACCATCTTCGGAGCTTTCTCTGATAACATGCGCAAGTCGATGGACGTGAAAGACACCACAATCCGATTGAGCATCGGCTTGGAAGATGTGGATGATCTCTTCGAAGACATCAAGCAGGCGGTTAATAGTTTATAATTGATAGTTTATAGTTAATAGGGCTGAGTAAAAAGGGCTAATCATAAAGTTCAATGTTCAAAGTTCAAAGTAAAATGTACAATTTCGATAAAGTCATAGACCGTTCGGGCAGCGACGACCTGAAGCATGGCGCCCTGTTGCCTCGTTGGGGACGAGATGATCTGCTGCCACTTTGGGTAGCTGATATGGATTTCGAGACCCCATCTTTCATTACAGATGCCCTCAAGGCACGTCTGGAACACTCTCTTTTCGGTTACACGATGGAGCCGGAAGATTACCGTCCTAGCATCATCGACTGGGTTCGCGACCACCACCAGTGGGATGTGAAGCGAGAGTGGATAAGATTCATTCCTGGTATTGTTAAAGGCATCGGACTCGTGGTGAATGTCTTCACCCAGCCTGACGAAAAAGTCATCATCCAGCCTCCCGTTTATCACCCATTCCGCCTCACCCCAGAGGGTAATGGCAGAGAGGTGGTCTTCAATCCGCTGAAGATGAGGGAAGACGGATATTACGAGATGGATTTCGAAAACCTCGAGAAGGTTTGCGATGAGAAATGCAAGATTCTCATTCTCTGCAATCCCCATAATCCGGGCGGTATTACCTGGAGCAAGGAAACCCTGCAGCAGCTTGCCGACTTCTGCTATGAGCACCATCTGCTCGTTATCAGCGATGAGATTCACGCGGATATGGCGCTCTTCGGCCACAAGCACATCCCGTTTGCTTCGGTTTCAGACAAGGCACGCAACATCAGCATCACCTTCCAGGCTCCTTCCAAGACCTTCAATATAGCTGGAATTGTGAGCAGCTACGCCATTATTCCAAACGAAGATATTCGGAATAGATTTTACAAATGGTTAAGCGCTAACGAGTTGGATGAGCCAACCCTCTTTGCTCCTATCGCCACTATCGCAGCCTTCCGCAAGGGAGAAGAATGGCGCAAGGCGATGCTTGCCTATATTGAGGACAATATCCGGTTTGTAGAAGATTACTGCCGTGAACATATTCCGGGCATTCGCCCTTTGCGTCCACAGGCTTCCTTCCTCGTATGGCTCAACTGCCGTGATCTGCATCTTTCTCACGATGCACTTCTCGACCTATTCATCGACAAGGCGCATCTGGCATTGAATGATGGAGAGATGTTCGGTCCTGGCGGAGAAGGATTCATGCGATTGAATGTAGCTGCACCAAGAAGTGTTATCAAACAGGCTTTGCAGCAGCTGGAAGAGGCTGTGAGCCAACTCTAGATAATTTAAAAAAATAGCCGTAACTACTGCAAATATAGTTACGGCTATTATTATAATATGGTGGAAGAAATGCTTTATTCCCCCTCCATCAAATCATGAACCAGTTTGATTTCGTAATAATCAATACCAGCTCCCAGAGCTTCCTTTATTTCGCTAAAATGCTCCAATTCAGGATGAGCCTTCATGAAATCACGGATTTTCTTTTCATGGGCACTTGAAATCAGCGCCCGCAGTCCAATCTTTCCTTCTTTCACATAAGGAGTAAGATGACCAATAATGGTACCTTTGGTATAACCCCGCTTAGCAGCAATCTGATCTACCGTCATTCCCTGCATATAGAAATCATAACTTACCTCCTTCGAAGCGACTTTCGGCACCTTCGGCACCTTCGGTTCATTCGGTTTTTTCTGTCTCCTTGACTTTCTGCCCGAACCGCTATCTGATGAGGCATCTGCATCCAACAGCAAGAACTGCGCCTTCTTTTTCAGATAATCTGTTACCGTGAATTCTGCACTACATTCATACTTCAAAAGCCGTTCTTTTAATTTTACATCCTCTGAGAAAACAGAGAAGCGGTCTTCAAACTTTTTCCTAGCCACCTTGTTGTCTGTATCAAGATTCGACTTTCTGATTAAATCACTCAGAATGCCGATTTTGTCAAGAAAATACATAGCTCCCTTATGAATACGATCTTGCAGCTCAGCCTGTCTTACATAAGGATTTCGGGCAAGCATACCCGTATACTGCACACGGAATTTATCCGATACGGCTATCAGACTCTTCAGCACCACCTGCAGCTTCTGATACTCGCTTACCACGCGCGGATATTTACCATTAAAGAACTCTACCAGGCAGCGCATCAGATGCTCATAGCTGGCTCTGATGGAATAAAAATCGAAGAGTTCGCTGATGCAATAAATGATGTATTGCAACTCCAGGCTGCTGATTTGCTCCTGACTAGGCGCAGCAAGCTGGCTGGTGAATGCATCCACCGTCTGACTGCTGATAATGGCTCCGCGAGAAAGCGGTTGACTGAGCACCATTCCCTCCAAAGTCTTGCAGCGGCTCAGTGCCACATAGGTCTGACCATGGGTAAAAGAATGAGAAGCATCGATGATGGCATGTTCGAAAGTAAGTCCCTGACTCTTGTGGATAGTTATCGCCCACGCCAGACGCAGAGGATACTGCATGAATTTTCCTTCCACCGTCTCCTCTATCTCCTTGGTTTTCTCGTTCAGCGTATATTTCGCATTGGTCCACTCCATTTTCTCCAGGTCAAACTCCTCGCCCGAATCCTTACTGCGAACGGTAATCTTGCTGCCGTCTTCATCGGTCCTAACCCCTATCACCTCGCCTATCATACCATTATAAAAACGGTGCTGCGGGTCGTTCTTGATGAACATCACCTGTGCTCCCGGCTTCAATGTGAGCTTGAAATCGGCCGGATAAGATGTTTCAGGGAAATCGCCCTCTATATCTGCTGTAAAAGAAAATGACTGCGCAGGCAAGGCAGCAAGCTGCTGTTCGTTGATATACTGGGCAGGTGCATTATGGGTGGTAAGCCTGATATAATTGCCCTCCTTAGGTGGTACAAAATTTGGAATATAGCGCTGATTCAGAGCCTGCAGCGTAGCTTCAGAAGCCTTGTTCTCCCTAATCTGGTTGAGCAGCGAGATAAACTGTTCATCCTGCTGCCTGTACACCTTTTTAAGTTCGATGGTGAGATAACCCACCTGCTTCAGAGCGTTGCTGCTGAAGAAGAAAGGAGTATCATAATGCTGCCCCAGCAGATGCTCTTCCTGTGGCGTAACCACGGGTGCCAGCTGCTGCAAATCGCCTATCATCAGGAGTTGCACACCACCGAAAGGCAAATCGTGGCGCTTGCGATACTGGCGAAGCACAGAATCTACAGCATCGAGCAGATCGCTGCGCACCATACTGATTTCGTCGATAACGAGCAGGTCGATGCTGCGGATGATATTGCGCTTGAGCTTGCTGAACTGATAGCGTTTCTGTTCGCCGCTGCCAAAGGTCGTGCCCGGCACGTATGGCGAGAAGGGAAGCTGGAAGAACGAATGGATGGTCATTCCTCCGGCGTTGATGGCTGCAATGCCCGTAGGAGCAAGCACAATCATTCGTTTGGGCGACAGTTCTTTCAATCGCTTGAGGAAGGTCGTCTTACCTGTGCCCGCCTTTCCGGTAAGGAAGAGGTTGGCATTTGTCTTTTCTATGATATTCCATGCCAGGATGGATTCTTCGTTCATTTCCATACAGCTTCGTTTTATACCAGTTTTTATACCAGAACTAGATTTCTTCTTATATCAGAACTAGATTTCTTCCGTAATTTCGCTCATCTCCTTACGCTTCTTCTCAGCGCGTGGACAGTCTTCAGCAATATGACCTACAGGGATAATTACCACCGTCTCATAGCCCTCGCGAGCAAAGAACTGCTGCATCTTCGCCGTATCGTAATTGCAGACCCAGCAGGTGCCCAGTCCCTTTTCGGTGGCAGCCAGACAGAGATGCTCTGCCGCTATCGCCACATCAATATCGCCATGCGGTTTCTCATCATATCTGCGCACCCAGTTCTCATTCACGTTTTTCATACCTATAATATATATAGGAGCCGTCTTGAACCATTCGCGGTCGTAGCAATCCTGCAGTTTCTTCTTCGCCTCTTCTGAGCGCACGATGAGCCAGCGCCAAGGCTGCCTGTTCACTGCCGATGGTGCCAGGCGCACACACTCCATGATATAGTCCAAATCCTCCTGGCTCACCGCCTCCGGAGTAAACTTGCGAGCCGAAAAACGCTCCTGGCTCAATGCCAACATGTTATTCTTATCATTCATATCGTTCAGTTTTATAATGTTTCAATACTAGCTTATGACCACAAAGGTAAGAATAAATCACGAAACGACAAAAAAACTTGAATGAAAAACTATCGTTTTCGGATTATTTTTTGTATTTTTGCACATCATACCAGGATTTCTGGTGAGAACAAGAGGTGTTAATGATAAGATATGATAGGACTGGCAGACTGCAACAACTTCTACTGTTCGTGCGAGCGAGTGTTTCGCCCCGACCTGACAGGAAAGCCCGTGGTTGTATTGAGCAACAACGACGGGTGCGTCATCGCACGCTCTGAAGAAGCCAAGGCATTGGGCTATAAGATGGGAGACCCGTTCTATCAGGTGAAGGAAAAACTGGAGGCTGAAGGAGTGGCTATCTTCTCCAGCAACTATACGCTCTACGGTTCGCTCTCCAACCGCGTGATGTCGATGCTATCCCGTTATTCCCCACGCATCGACCAATACTCTATTGATGAGAGTTTCTTCGAGGCAGACGAATCAATGGCGAAAGTTTTCTTTCGGGAGCATGCGGAAGACCATCCTACTTTGTTCAATAAAATGACAATAGACGAGCTATCAGAAAAGCCCGATAGCCTGCTCCATCGCTATGGCTCCAAAATATCGGCAGATGTACTTCGGGCTGTTGGAATCCCGATATCCGTAGGCATTGCAGAAACGAAGACATTGGCGAAAATCGGCTCTAAATTCGCCAAGAAATACAAGGGTTTCCAAGGCTGCTGCCTCATCGACACGGATGAACGGAGACACAAGGCGCTGTCTCTCTTCCCCGTAGAAGATGTATGGGGAATAGGCAGGCAGATAGCCAGAAAGCTCGATTACATGGGCATCAGGACCGCCGCTCAGTTTGCCGACAAGAAAGAAAGTTGGGTCCGCAGCCATTTCAATATCACCACCCTAAGAACATGGAAAGAACTGAATGGCGAAAGCTGCATCAGCATCGAGGAATTGCCGCAGAAGAAGAGCATCTGCACCAGTAGGAGTTTTGCCAACGAGGGCATTACCGACAAAAATGTGATAGAAGAAGCCGTGGCTAATTTCGCTGTACGTTGTACAGAAAAATTAAGGAGACAAGGTAGCGTATGTCAGGGCATCACGGTGTTCGCATGGACTTCCCGTTTTAACGAGCATGTGCCTGAATACACCATCCACGATTCCCTTACCCTGCCCATCGCCACCAATGCGCAGGAAGAAATAGTAGGTGCTGCCCTCAGCATTCTCCGTGCCAAATACCCGAAACCGATGGCAGACAGCAGGCCCGATCACCCCGACATGTCGTTTCACTTCAAGAAAGCTGGCGTTATCCTGTGGCAAATCTCACCCGACCATCCTCGCCAGCAAGACCTCTTCGACCCCATCGACCGAAGCAAGCAAAAAAAGCTGATGGAGGCTATCGACGCCATCAACCGGAAGAATAGTTATGGCACCATACGCCAGGCCATACAAGGCACAGACTGCCGATTCGACCTGAAACGCGAGTACATGTCGAAGCAGTTTACCACGAACATCCATGATATTCTGAAAGTAAAAACAAAATGAATAAGAATAACGATAACAAGATAAAACTGACATTTCACCCTGCGGAATTCGGAACAAAGATACCTATTCCGCTGGCAGAGCAAAGCGTAAAGGCAGGCTTCCCTTCGCCGGCACAAGACTATATGGAGGGAGAGATAGACCTCAACGATATTCTGGTTCGCCATCGTGAGGCCACCTTCTACGTGCGCATATCTGGCGACAGCATGCAGGATGCAGGCATTCTGGACGGTGATCTCGCTGTAGTTGACCGGCAGATAGAACCCTCAAACGGCAATTTCGTCATCGCCTTCGTAGATGGCGAATTCACCATCAAGCAGTTCAAGATGGACGAGAGCGGCACCTTCGGCTGGCTCATCCCATGGAACAAAAACTTCTCTCCTATCCGGGTAGATGAAACCAACCGATTCATGATTTGGGGCGTGGTTACCTATGTAATTCATCAAATTGCAGAATAATTCATCTTTTTCTACCCATCTTCCTTTGCCTCCTCATCAAAAAGTTGTACCTTTGCAGTCGAATTTTCAGCAAGAACCAGGCATTACGCCTTATAGAGAACAGAATTTTCAGCAAATATATGTAATTAATATGTAAAAACAGCAGTAGTTATGAGCATTAATATCAAGAGAAATCAGTTGAAGAGAGTAGTTATCGTAGGTGGCGGACTCGGTGGTCTTCGTTTGGCAGAAGACCTCTGCAATTCAAACCTGCAGGTGGTGTTGATCGATAAGAACAATTTCCATCAGTTCCCTCCGCTTATCTATCAGATAGCCTCAGCAGGTATCGACCCAAGCTCCATCTCCTTCCCTTTCCGCCAGATTTTCCGCAAGCGCAAGAACTTCTACTTCCGCATGGCAGAGGCGAGAGCCGTATTCCCAGACAAGAAGATTCTGCAGACTTCCATCGGTAAGATTGAGTACGATTACCTGGTGTTCGCAGCAGGAACCACTACCAATTTCTATGGCAATGCCAACATCGAGAAGTGGGCTATTCCGATGAAGACCGTTTCAGAGGCAATGGGATTGCGCAACGCCGTGCTGAGTAACCTGGAGCGTGCATTGACCTGTGCCACAGAAGAGGAGCGACAGGAACTCCTGAACGTGGTCATTGTGGGCGGTGGTGCCACAGGTGTGGAGATAGCCGGAGCCCTCTCTGAAATGAAGCGCTACGTGATTCCTTACGATTATCCGGATATGGACTCCTCTCTGATGCACATCTATCTCCTGGAAGCGGGCGACAGACTGCTCGCCGGAATGTCACAGGACTCTTCCAAGAAAGCATACGATTTCCTCACAAGCATGGGTGTGGATGTGCAGTTTGGCAAAATGGTAACCGACTACAAGGACCATAAGGTACTGATGAAGGATGGTCAGGAGATTCCTACCCGCACCTTCCTCTGGGTATCAGGTGTAAAGGCACAGCCTATCACGGGTATTGATGGCGACCATCTGGGTCGTGGTTTCCGCATCGTGGTAGATGAATTCAACCGCATCCCTGGCATGGACGGTCTCTTCGCCATCGGCGACCAATGTATCCAGACCACAGACCCAGCTTATCCTGGCGGTCACCCACAGTTGGCTCAGGTAGCCATTCAGCAGGCAGCACTTCTGGCTAAGAATATCCAGAAGATTGCCGAGGGAGCCACTGATTCCCAGCTCAAGCCTTTCCGCTACAAGAACCTGGGTTCTATGGCTACCATCGGAAGACACAAGGCTGTAGTAGAGCTTGGCAAGTTCCACAGCCAGGGCTTCTTTGCCTGGGTATTGTGGCTGGTGGTTCACCTCCGCTCCATCCTTGGCGTAAAGAACAAGGTAATGGTAATGCTCAACTGGCTCTGGAAGTACGTAAGCTATAACGATTCTATCCGAATGATTACCTACGCCACCAAGCCTAAGGAAGTGCGCGACCGATTAAAGCGTGAACAGACCACTCACCTCGGCACCGACTTGCTGGAGAATGAAGAAGAGGAAGAGGAAGCTTAAGATAAGGCGATAGATTAAGCTTAAATGCTTAAAATAAAGAGATAGAAAACGGGTGTATCATTCAATAATATAGATGATACACCCGTTTCTTTTACACTGTTTTCTGAAAATAGCTTCTTTTATGCAGATTCCTGAAGCCGATACCTTTATTAAGTAGATTCCCTTATCACTGTTTCACCTCTCAATGCAATTTCCTCTATCCTTCTATAACCATCGGCAATATGCTCCAGCAGCAGTCGGCAACTTTCCTGCGCCATTTTCTCAATAGGCTGCTCCACTACCGTCAACTGAGGATGAACTAAGGTAGCCAGAGCTGTGCCAGACATGCAGCAAAGTGCCACATCCTCCGGAATGCGCAAGCCACGTTTCTGGATAGCACTCTTGGCTCCCAAAACAGCAGTCTCCGTAAAGCCAAAGACCGCATCAAAGGGCACATTCTTCTCCAGGAAACGCTCCATCACCCAACTACCCTCTTCAGCCGACAATGCTGGCGACAAGACATCTTGCGCCTGATACTCTATATGAAACTTTTCCAGCGCATCCCGATAGCCCCTCAATCGTTCATAGCTGTTTCGGATATAAGCAGGTCCCGGGATATGAATAATATGCTTATACCCCTTGCGCAACAAAGTCTCCACCATGAAAAACGACATGATGTAATCGTCCATGTGCACCTGTGAAGCCTTTACCTTCTCCACCGTTCTATCGAAAAACACGATGGGAATGCCCCTTTCTATCACCTTATTATATAGGTCCACATTATGCTCCTTATCGCATGCACTCATCAGGATGCCATCCACACGCAGCTGCTCCATCATCAGAATGTTCTCTCTCTCCTGCTCAGGATTCTCGTTAGAGATGGCAATCATTACCTTATACCCCTGCTTGCGCAAGATGGCTTGAGCATCATTGATAAAGGTCATATAGAACGTTGTTACGATTTCGGGAATGATGATGCCGATGTTATGAGTACTCTGCTGGCGAAAGTTCACAGCCAGTTCGTTGCGATGATAGCCCATCCGCTCGGCAGTTGCCAATATCTTCTGCAAGGTTTCCGCCTTCACATTACCCGTATCTCCCGAAAGAGCACGCGAAACGGTGGACTTGGAAATCCCCAACTCCCTTGCAATGTCCATGATGGTTACATATTTTGCCATATCTCTTTTTGGTTTCTTGTTATATGTGCCTGCAAAGATACTTATTTTCCACGAAAGCAACAACAAAAAACAGAGAAATCTTTTTGGGAACGGTTGCGGAAAATGGGAACGGTTGCGGGAACGGTTGCGAAAAAAGAGTCGATTTTTTTCTTGTTTCTTCTGCAAAATCGTTCTATCTTTGCAACGTGAAAAGGAAAAACGATTTCTCAAATCGCTCTATTCCTACACAAAACAAAGAATAAACAACATTAAGTATCACAATCAAACCTAAAAAAAGAAATATGGAACAAGATTCTAAATTTCAAGCGAACACTTCGCTAGAGAACAATTCACAGGGAAAGGTTCCCTTCATCAGTAAGCTCGCCTATGGTATGGGCGATGTGGGCTGCAACTTCAGTTGGATGTTCGTGGGCAATTTCCTCATGATTTTCTACACCGATGTGTTCGGAATCAGCATGAGTGCCGTAGCAACCCTGATGCTTGTTTCCCGATTCTGGGATGCCATCAACGACCCCATCATCGGCACACTTACCGACAAGACCCACACCCGATGGGGACGATTCCGCCCATGGCTGCTCTTCGGAGCTCCTATCACGGCACTGGTACTGATACTCACCTTCTGGGCACATCCGGAATGGAGCCAGACCGCCAAGATTATCTATATGGCAGTAACCTACTGCATCCTGGTACTGGGATATACCTGCGTGAACCTGCCTTACGGCACACTCTGCGGAGCCATGACGCAAGACATCGATGAGAGAGCCAAGCTCAACACCAGCCGTTCGGTGAGCGCCATGATGGCCATCGGAGTAATCAACATCGTAACCGTTCCGCTCATCAGCTGGTTTGGCGCAGGTGATACAAAATATGGTTATCTGGCTGTGGCTGTACTCTACGGCATCATCTTCGCTGCCTGCCATCTGTTCTGTTTCCACAAGACCAAGGAAGTGGTAGAAGTTCCTGTGGGACAGAAGCTCCCTCTAAAGGTGCAGCTACGCTCCGTGATGAAGAACAAGCCCTATCTGCTCGCCCTCTTAGGACAGTTGCTCTTCGGTTTCATCCACTACGGACGCAACGCCGACATGCTCTACTATTTCACTTATGTAGAAGGTTCGGCAACGCTCTTCTCCTACTATTCCATGGCCATCATCGTGCCAAGCATCATAGGTGCAGCCTGCTTCCCTCTGGTATTCAGAAAAACGGGCAACAAGGGTTTCACGGCAGCCATCTTCGCTTTCCTCACCGGTATTACGATGATAGGTCTGTACTTCTTCAGCCCTAACGGCAGCGCCATCATGTTCTATCTGTTCTCAGCTTTGTCGTGGTTCTTCTTCTCAGGCTTCAATACAGCCATCTATGCCATCATCCCCGACTGTGTGGAGTATGGCGAGTGGAAGACGGGCATCAGAAACGACGGATTCCAATACGCCTTCATCTCGCTGGGCAACAAGATAGGAATGGCACTCGGCACATCGCTTCTCGCCATTGCCCTGGGCAGTGCAGGATATGTAAGCAACGCTGTGCAGAATCCAGAAGTATTGAACATCATGCACCACGCCTTCAGCACCATTCCGGGAGTCTTGTGGATCGTCACCGCAGGATGCCTCTGCTTCTACAAGCTCAACAAGAAGCAATACAAGCAGATCATGACCGATCTGGAGAATAAGAAGAAATAAAAAAAAACGGGATCTTTCATCCCACCAACATAACAATAACAATTTCAAAACATTATAATTATGAGACAGGCAATATTGGTAGAACCAAAGCATATCGAATTCAAGGAAGTAGCAGAACCAAAGGCAGCAGACTTAACTGCTCATCAGGTTCTCGTCAACATCAAGCGCATCGGCATCTGCGGTAGCGAGATTCACTCTTACCACGGTCTTCACCCAGCCACCTTCTACCCAGTGGTTCAGGGACATGAGTACTCTGGAGTGGTTATGGCTGTAGGCAGCGAAGTTACCGTCTGCAAGCCTGGCGACCACATCACCGCTCGCCCACAGTTGGTTTGCGGCAAGTGCAACCCTTGCAAGAGAGGACAGTATAATGTTTGTGAGCACCTGCGTGTTCAGGCTTTCCAGGCAGATGGTGCAGCACAGGATTTCTTTGTAGTAGATGACGACCGCGTGGCTAAGTTGCCGGAAGGCATGAGCCTTGACTACGGTGCCATGATTGAGCCTTCAGCCGTTGGTGCCCATGCCAGCAACCGCACCGATGTGAAGGGTAAGAATGTAGTAGTGAGCGGTGCAGGAACCATCGGCAACCTCATAGCCCAGTTCTGCATTGCTCGTGGCGCCAAGAATGTACTCATTACCGATGTAAGCGACCTCCGCCTGGCTAAGGCTCGCGAATGCGGCATCAAGCACACCCTCAACATCACCAAGAAGACCTTGAAGGAGGCAGCCCAGGAACTTTTCGGTGAGGAAGGCTATCAGGTAGGTTTCGAGGTAGCAGGTGTAGAAGTTTCCATCCGTTCGCTGATGGAGACCATCGAGAAAGGTAGCGACATCGTGGTTGTGGCAGTCTTTGCCAAGGACCCAGCCCTCAGCATGTTCTATCTGGGCGAGCATGAGTTGAGACTCATCGGTTCAATGATGTATCGCCACGAAGATTATCTCACAGCCATCGATTACGTAAGCAAGGGCATCGTCAACCTCAAGCCACTCGTAAGCAACCGTTTTGCCTTCGAAGAATACGATGATGCCTACAAGTTTATCGACACTCATCGCGAAACCAGCATGAAGGTTCTCATCGATTTCGAACAGAAACCTGGAGAGAAGAAGTAAAGAGATAGAAGAGAAGAAACATACTGCAAACGATTGCAGAAATTGGAAACGATTGCGGGAACGTTTGCAGAAAGTTTAGATGATTTTTCTTTGTGAAGGTAGCTGAAAAATGCTACCTTTGCAACAGAAATCAAGTAACATCTCTAACATTCTTAAAGTAAAAATGACAATGGAAAAGAAACAATCAGTGATAGGTATCGGCGAGGCACTCTTCGATGTGCTTCCAGAAGGAAAGAAGCTAGGTGGCGCTCCAGCCAACTTTGCTTACCATGTTTCGCAGTTCGGACTCAATAGCTGTGCGGTCAGCGCAATGGGCGATGATGAGTTGGGCAAGGAACTGGAGAAGGAACTCAACGATCACCATCTCAACTATCAGATAGACAAGGTAGCCTACCCTACAGGCACCGTCCAGGTTTCACTCGATGCCAACGGCATTCCTTGCTACGACATCAAGGAGGGAGCAGCCTGGGACAACATTCCTTACACCCCAGCCCTGGAGGATTTGGCAAAGAACTGCACCGCAGCCTGCTTCGGTTCACTGGCTCAGCGCAATGAGGTTTCCCGTAACACTATCTACCGCTTCCTCGACCACATGCCTGAGGGAGAAGGAATCCTCAAAATCTTCGATATCAATCTCCGTCAAGGCTTCTATACCAAGGAGATTATCACCGAGAGCATCAAGCGATGTAACATCCTCAAGATCAACGACGAGGAATTGATCACCGTAAGCCGCATCTTCGGCTATCCGGGCATCGACTTGGAGAATAAATGCTGGCTCCTCTTGGGCAAGTACAATCTGAAGATGCTCATTCTTACCTGCGGCGTAAACGGCAGTTATGTATTCACCCCTGGCGAAGTTTCTTTTATCGAGACACCGAAGGTGGAAGTGGCAGACACAGTGGGTGCCGGTGATTCATTCACAGGCGCATTCGTGGCAAGCATCTTGAAGGGTAAGAGCGTAAAGGAAGCTCATGAATTGGCAGTAAAGGTTTCGGCATTCGTCTGTACCCAGAACGGAGCCATGCCGGTCTTGCCAAAGGAATTTACAAGATAAGCCCTTATTTGCCCAAATTATATGCAAATTATAATTATCAGTAATATATGGTTTAAGTAATTAGTTAACGTTTATAAGGTTCATAGTTAGTTAGGTTCAAAAAGTTTATTTTGTAGTAAAACCATGAAAAGAATTGTAGTTATTGTTTTGATGATGGCTGCTTGCCTGGGAAACGCCCAGGCACAGCTCCATCTGAAAGCCAACGTGCAGAACAATCATCTGTGGCGTGGCATGGAAGTTTCCGACGGCATCGTCCTCCTCACCGACCTGAGCTATACGATGGCCAACGACCACGTTACCGTGGGACTTTGGGGTGGCTGCAACTCGGAAGGCTCCTACAAGGAGTTTAACCATTATCTGAATCTGAAGGCTGGCGGTTGGGGATTCGCCCTGTGGGACACCTACAACTTCTCCCCTGGCGCCAGCTATAATAATAAGGAATACTGGAACTACTCTGCTCATACCACCGGCCGATTCCTCGATGCTACATTAAGCTACCGGTTTCAGGACGAGAAGTTTCCACTGCTCCTGAGCTGGTCAACGGTAGTCTTCGGACGCGACCGCAACAGCGACAACACGAAGCAGAAATATTCCACCTTCGCCTATGCGGAATATCCTATTTATCAGAAGGATGGCTGGAAGGTTGATGCAGGAGTAGGTGGAGCCTTCGCCCTGAACAAAGCTGGCGAGGATGCCCACTTCTTCGGAACCACGGCAGGCATCGTTCACGTATCGCTGCAAGCCTCCCACGACCTCAAGCTCGGCAACTACACCATTCCGGTTTATGCCAAGGGCATGTGGAATCCGCAGAGCAACGAGAGCTATTTCCAGATTGGAGCAGAAATCATCCGCTTCTAAATCTTCAATACACAAAAAGTTTTATCATAACAATCATCTAAACACAGATTCATTATGAAAATCAAAGATTTTACAACAGGTGTGCAGCACATCGGCATTCCTACCAACGACATCAACAAGACCATTGAGTTTTATCATGCCTTGGGCTTCGAGACAGCCCTCCGCACAGTGAACGGCACCGAGGAAGTAGCCTTTCTCCAGCTCCACAATCTCATCATCGAGACCTATCAGAACCATCAGGCAAAGATGGAATATGGGGCCATCGACCACATCGCCATCGATGTAAAGAACATAGAGAATCTCTTCCTGGTAGTGAAGGAAGCAGGAACCTTCAAGATGCTGGATCAGCAGGTAAATGGTCTTCCATTCTGGGAGAACGGCGTAAAGTTCTTCACCATCGAGGGGCCAAACAAGGAGAAAATCGAGTTCTGCGAGAAACTATAATCAGCAGCATATTCTTTTAGATAAAAAACAGATGACTATAGCTATATAAGAGAGAAGAATGACGAAAGTCCAGCTTGGAGCCTTTTTATACTTTTTATAAGAGAGGCATCCGAGTTGGACTTTCTTTTTTCATTTTCCTCAGGAGGAATATAATATGGTTTTCCTTGATACTCCAGGGATATTAATGATGCTCAGGCACAATGGCGAGATACACCAGATCATGATCTGTGAGATTCTCCATATAATGAGCGTGGTTCATAGGACAATAATGCACCTGTCCCTGTCGAACCTCTTCTACGGTATCATCATAATGGAAAGTAGCAGTGCCGCTTACCACATAGATAATCTCGCAGTTGCCCTCGTGAGTATGAAGACCAGTTGATGCACCCGGACGCAAGGTAGAATACATAATCTTCACCTTGTCATCCACATAGTTACGAGTATCGAGTTTACCCTGTCCACCCTTGAAGCCCTCCAAATGAGCCTCAGCAATCTTTTCGAAATCTATTACCATCTTTATAATGTTTATTGTTTAATGTCTAATATTTACTTGGCTTTTATAAAAGAAGCCCTGCAGCTTACTTTGCTTTCGCAAAATACTTCCATAGCGGAGCCGCCATCAGGCTTTGCCAGATTTCTCCCTTCTCCAGCATATCCATCACTTCATCCCTGGAGAAGAGGCGAATCTCGATATCCTCAGCCTGGTCAAGATGCTGAACATCCATACGCTCCACATCCGTAGCCAGATAGCAATGGGTAAGATTGGTATGCGTACTTGGGTTGGCAGAAATCGTCATCCACTTCTGCCAGTTTCCGCCACCGAATCCAGTCTCTTCCATCAGCTCTCGCTTGGCAGCAACCATCGGGTCTTCGCCCTTCTCTATCACTCCTGCGCAGAGTTCATTCACCGTCTTACCTATCGCATAGCGATACTGGCGCACAAATACGAACTCTCCCTCCTTCGTAATGGCGATGGTGTTCACCCAATCAGGATATTCCAGCACGTAATATTCATCGATAATGGCTCCCGTAGGCAATTCCACCTTATCCACTCGTGCCGTGAGCCATGGCTTCTCTATCAGATATTTCTGCGAGAGCGTCTTCCATTTCATATCTTTATCAGCCATTTTCTTACTTCATTTAAAAAACTGGATTTTCTTCATTTAAATTGATGATGCAAAAGTACAAAAAAAGATTGAAAAACAAATAACTTACTTGTTATTTCTTTCGAAAACTTTATCCTTTGGAGTATCCTGGGTAGGAGTTCCCACCTTGCCGCCTATGCTGCATTCACCCATGTTCACACCCAGCACATTCTCGAAGCTGATGCCTGTCTTAGCATTTTTTACTTCAATCTTGTCGAATGAAACATTAGTAACAGGCTTAGCCTCTGTACCCTGCAAAACCAAGGCTGCAGCACTCACGTTGTTACACTTCAAACCATCCACGAAGATATTCTTCACGGTAGAGAAATGATGGTTTGTCTGTCCCTCACCTGCATAACGGCTGGTTACGTAGAAGAGATCCTCCACATCACCAAACGTACAGTTTTTTACAAATACATTCTCCACAAAACCGCCACGATCAGGATTGGTCTTGATAAAGATTCCACGCTTGCAATAGCCAGCATAATCACAGTTCTCTACGATTACGTTTCTTACACCAGAAGACATTTCGCTGCCGATAACCACCGCATGCAAGCCCTTGAAATGACAGTTGCGGATGATGATGTTCTCTGATGGCATCTTGGCATTCCAGCCATCATTGTCACGTCCGCTCTTGATGGCCACGTTGTCGTCACCATTATTAAAAGCAATGCCCTCTATCAGGATGTTTCGGGAACACTCTGGATCAAGACCGTCGTTATTGATAAGCTTGGCATCATATCGCAAATTACGACAGATGATATTCTCACTCTTTAGGAGATGAATGCACCAGAAAGGAGAATTGATAATCTTCACGCCTTCCAGGGTAATGCCCTGGCAGTTGTAGAGCTGAACGAGCTGAGGACGAAGCCAGTAGCCTTCTCCAAACTTGCGCTCACTTACAGGCACTTCCTCGTGATTCATCTTGCGGCTCAACTGCTGCGCTTTCTTCTGATTAGGCTTCCACTTGGCAAAGGTAGTCATAGCGTTGCCGTCGATGGTTCCCTCGCCAATGATAGAAACATTCTTACAGCCATAGGCATAGATGAGAGGAGAATAGTTGTAGAGGAAAGTTCCCTCCCAACTGGTATTAACGATAGGATAGTACTTCTCTTCTGGCGCAAACTTCAGGGTAGCTCCCTTCTGCAGTTCCAGACAGATATTGCTTGCCAGTACGATAGGTCCCTTAATATAATAGGTACCCGCAGGCACCACAATCTTGGCACCCTTCATCACCGAAGCCTTCTTGATGGCTTTGGCAAAGGCAGCACGGCAATCGGTCTTTCCATCGTTCCTGGCTCCGAAATTCTTGATCTGCAATGATTTCTCAGCAATCTTTGCACCGGAAATATGATTCAATATACTGTCACGAAGAGTGACTCTTCGCTGCTCAATCGCAGTAGCAACCAAAGTATTTTCTCCTGCTACCTGAGCATTTCCCTGAAGGCTGTTGAATGCACAAAGGCAAGTCATAGCCATTAAAATAGTTTTTGTATTCATTATAGTTTGTTTTTATGATTTCGATTGCAAAATTAATAAAAAAACGCCAGATAACTTAGAAAAAGACCTGAAAAATATCTTGTTTAAGTCAGGCTAATCTATTTTTAGCCCCTATTTTTAGAAGGTTTGATTCATTCTTAGCCCCTAATTTTAGAAGATTTAACCCATTCTAAGCCCCTAATTTTAGAAAAAACAGTATCTTTGCAAGGCATAAAAATCATTCGCATAAAGGAATTTAATCAAATAAAAAGACATCATGGCAGAACATCTTATTATAAAAGGAGAAACGAAGGAGGAACTTTACGCTACCCTCCTCCCTCAGCTTAAGTCGCTCATAGAGGGCGAAAACGACATCATCGCCAATATGGCGAATATTTCAGCATGCATCATGGACACCTTCCACTTCTGGTGGGTGGGCTTCTACCGGGTCATCGACGGAACTCTTGTGCTGGGTCCTTTCCAGGGACCGCTGGCCTGCACCCGCATCAAAAGGGGCAAGGGTGTTTGCGGAACGGCTTGGGATAAAGCGGAGACCATCGTGGTAGAAGATGTAGAGAAATTTCCAGGTCACATCGCCTGTAGCAGTGCCTCCCGTTCAGAGATAGTAGTGCCTGTTATCAGGAATGGTGAGGTAATCGCCGTACTGGATATTGACAGCGAACACCTCAGCACCTTCGATGATATTGATAAGAATTGGCTGGAGAAGGTAGCAGAACTGTTCACCTGATTCCTTAATATTCATTTCCCTCTTGCTTGATCACACTCGGACCATCGATGAGTTCAGGCTGAGGGGCATTTCTGTTCACATCACCATATGCTCTGCCCAGATCACTCATCGTAATACTGATGTTGCGGTTCACGGGTCTGTCCTTATCTGAAAGGCTGTGTGAGAAGAGCCACTGATAGGTTTTCTTCAGATAAAACACGCGGGCAGGAGTACCGTGATTGGCACCCTTCCACCAGTCGTATATCAATCGGGTATCCTTGCCATCCTTTTCAAGTTTATCTACCACCACCTTCGATTGCTTGACCGGTACTGCCCTATCTGCTGTGCCATGGATAATCCAGAAAGGCAAATCGCCCAATCCGCTCACATCCTTATACGAACAGCCGCCACACAGCGCCATGCCGGCAGCTATTCTGTCGGGATAAGTGGCGCAGACATCCATGGTGCCATAACCGCCCAAACTCATGCCCAAGACATAAACCCTATTAGAATCGCATGGGTAATTCTTCTTCACCCAGTCGAGCATATCCATGATTTTCTTCGGATTCCAGGCTCCTCCCGGATTCTGCGGAACGATGGTCAGCGCATCGATATCGCGCCCCTTGACGATGGCATCAAGCGGTCCGTATCTTCTCACCTTATTCAGATTTCTTCCACAAAGACTGGCTCCATGCAGAAAGATGATGACCGGTGTCTGCTCTTGCGAATAGAAATAATCTACCGGCGTATAAACCCAGAAGTTGTAACCTCCCGGAATCTCATCTTTCACAGCTCGCAGAAAGTCGTAAGCCGACATGCTGCATACGGAAAGACAGAATAATATAAACAAAAATATCTTCTTCATTTTCTTTTTTTTTACCTGTTTAGTATCACGCTCCCTGTTTCATACCATGAACGTTCATCACACAAAAGTAAGTAAATATCAGCATATTACCAAATATCCTCCCTATATTTTTCTTTTTTTTATCCAAAAGAAAGATTCGTTTAAACTTCCAGGTAGAAAGATAAACAACGATTATTTGTGTTAAAAATCATAAGAATCACATCGGTTCGCATTATTTTTATTATCTTTGCATCATAACAAGACATATAATAAATAAATATAGAATTATGAATGTAGGAGATAAAATACCAGAGATTCTTGGCATTGACCAGGACGGACGTGAGATAAAGGCAAGCGACTACCGTGGTCGCAAGATTGTGCTCTACAGTTATCCGAAGGCTAACACCAGCGGATGCACTGCCGAAGCCTGCTCCCTGCAGGCACATAAGGAGGAGCTGGCAGCAGCCGGTTATGAGATTATCGGCGTGAGCAAGGACAAGCAAGCTCTGCAGAAGAAGTTTGCCGAAACCAAGGGTTTGCAGTTCCCTCTTATCGCAGATACCGAAACCACCCTACTGCAGGAACTCGGCTGTTGGGGCGAGAAGGTAACCTGCGGCAGAAAGACCATCGGCATCCTCCGCACCACCTATCTCGTCAACGAAGAAGGCGTCATCGAAAAGATCTTCACTCCAAAGGAGATCAAAACCAAGATTCATGCAGAGCAGATTCTGGATTACATCCATCAATAGAGAACAAAGATGACAGAATTTGAAAAAATGAGAAACAGCGAGCTCTATGATTTCAGCAACAAGGAAGGCATGAAAAGCATAGAGCACGCCAACCGTCTCTGCTGCCGCCTGCAGACGCTAACCCTGTTTGATGAAGACTATCGAACCATTATCGAAGAACTGATTCCTGGCATTCCAGCTTCAGCCACCATCTGTCCACCCTTCCACTGCGACCATGGTCACGGCATCAAGGTGGGTGAGAATGTATTCATCAACTATGGCGCCACGATGCTCGATGAAGGCTGGATTACCATCGGCAACCGCACCCTGATAGGTCCGAACTGCCAGCTGGTAACCCCTAACCACCCCATCAATTATATGGAACGACGCAAGCCAGTAGAAACAGGCTTCCCCATCACCATTGGCGAGGATTGCTGGCTGGGCGCAGGAGTCATCGTCTGCCCTGGAGTAACCATCGGCAACCGCTGCGTAATCGGTGCCGGCAGCGTAGTGGTCAAGGATATTCCTGATGACTCCATGGCTGTGGGAAATCCGGCAAGAGTTATCAGAAAGCTCAGATAACAAGAAAAAATAAAATCAAAAGAGTATGTTAGAACACATTGCAGATTTCACAGCGTGGCCAATCCTTACGGGAATTTTCATTGGCTATATTGCCAACCGCATCATGAGCGGCGAAGGCAAAGGATGTTGTATGAACCTATTCATAGGTATTGTGGGCAGTTATGCCGGCGCCATCATCAGCAATCTGCTGAACATAGAACTGTTTGGCAAGGGTTATCTTACCAACTTCGTCTTCTGCGTCATTGGCGCCATAGCGGTATTGTGGATTTGGAAGAAACTCTTCGATTAGTATTCTTTTTATTGGTTAAAACATAAAATGATGACAAACAAGGAATTGATACTCGCCAATCTGATGAGGGCGATGATAAAATACGATGGTGGCGATGCGCCACGCATCCAGCATTTCGTGAAGGTACACGATTTTGCCCGTATGATTGCAATAGCAGAAGGAATGACCGGAGAAGACCTCTTCGTGCTCGAAGCAGCAGCCATTCTTCACGATGTAGGCATTCACGTTTCAGAAGCCAGATACGGCAACTGCAATGGCAAGCATCAGGAAGAACTGGGTCCTGGCGAGGCAAGAAAAGTACTGTCAGAAGTAGATGGATTCACAGCCACACAGATAGAAAGAATCTGCTGGCTCATTGCCCATCATCATACTTATAAGGATGTAACCAGCCTCGACCACCGCATTCTGCTCGAAGCAGATTTCCTGGTCAATTCCTTCGAAGACCATCTTGCTCTTGAAGGCATCATCACCTTCCGCAATCATGTCTTCCGCTCGGAATCAGCTATCAGTATGCTGAATGATATGTGGGGGCTGTAACGAAAGCTACTTTCTTGAAAAGAGCATCATAGAGGGAAGGTGAAAGTACAACAAACTGCTGTTATGTATTTTAATTAAAATAATCACTGCTGTCCCGTTTAGAAATCATCGGGCCTGAAAAGGCTAGGATATAGCCAATCCTCCGTCTCTTCTGTTGGAACAGCTTTGTTAAACAATTCATTTAAAGGAGTCTTGTCCGTAAGGAATAGACCCACGTTCTTTGAAATAGTGTGTAGCGATTGATCTATGTGCATCACTTTCTTTGCATAAGCTAAAAGCAAGTATGTGCATATGGCAATCCAGATTTGCAGATATATGGCATTCTCGGAAGTTCCATAAAAGGATTTGATGTGAAGGTGTTGCTTAATCCATTTAAAGTAAAGTTCCACGTTCCATCTTTCCCTATATAATTCAGATATGGTAAGCGCTTCATATTCCATGTTGTTTGTGAGAAACCTATACACCTTACTTGTTGCATAGTCCTCATAGGTTATCATTCTAAGTTCTTCAGGATACCATTTGGCAGTATGTAGTCCTGTTAATTTGATACGTTCATCAGAAATGATACCAGTACTCTTGTCAACTTCGGCTTCTGATACAACTTCAAAAAGCATGTTATCTTTTGCCCTAGTAACAAAGAATGCATTCTTCTTAGTTATCAACTTGAAGAGTCTGTTGAAATCTACATATCCTCTGTCCATCAAATAGATAGCAGAAGGTTCTATGTAGAGATCATCAAGAGCTTTTACATCATTAACTGATGCAGAAGTCAAATAAACTGAGACTGGAAGATTTCCTCGCAAATCGACTAATGTGTGCATTTTGATGCCACCTTTGTTTTTGTGATACTTTGCCCAAGGACATAATTTGAGACACAGACTTATAGTACTGCTATCAAAAGCATATACCATGTTGTCTAGGTCTAATCTGAACTTGTCTTTGACATAAAGAGGACGTACTTTTTTCAAAAGAACGTCTGCAAAATCTTTATAGATATGCCAATCTCGCTTCTCGTTAGCTTTTGCTAGAGTATTACGTGGTACAGCATAACTAATACCACAATGGTAAAGTTTGCTGGAGAGTGCCGTAAGGCAGTTTTCTATATCTCGAAGACTATCACGACCTGTTAATTGAGCATAGCTCATTACTAGGAATTGGTCTTTGCAAGAGAAGTCTCTTGCTCTGTAGTTTCCCTTATAACGGTCTACACAAGTTTTGAAATCACGTTCTGGTATAAGTGACATAATCTGAGAGAATATAGTTTTGCCTTTGTTCATCGCACACGTATTTTAAATATGCGTGCAAAGATACAAAATCAAATCGAATACACTATAAAAAGTCCGTAAACTTTTGAGTATTAATAACTTATTTAATAATCGTCTCGTTTTAACGGGACACTAGTGTAAAATAATACCTTTATTCTATTTTACTTCTGTCAGTTTGCCCGTCTGTGAGTCAATAATATAGCCATGAAGATTGACGTCTTTTGGTACGAGAGGGTGTGTACGGATCGTATTGATGGTATTCCTTACAGAATCCTCTGTGTCGTGGAATCCCTCCAGCCAATGGTCGAGGTCGATGCCGCAAAGCCCGATGGTATCGATAACATTCTGATGGATGCCACGTTTGAGCATCAATTTCTTCATCTGCTGTCCGTTCATGTGGCATGCACCGCAGTTGGAGTGGGCGATGACCATGATTTCCTCTACACCCAATTCGTAGATGGCTACAAGGAGACTACGCATGGCTGAGTCGAAAGGACTGATAACCAGTCCACCGGCGTTCTTGATGAGTTTGGCATCTCCGTTCTTCAGGCCCAAAGCTGCTGGCAGAAGCTCAGTGAGGCGGGTGTCCATACAGGAAAGAATGGCAAGTTTCTTGTCTGGATATTTACTCGTAAGATACTTTTCGTAAGCCTTACTGGCTACGAAGTTTTCATTATACTTGATGATTTCTTCTATAATCATAGTCGTGTAAATTGAAATGTGAAACTAAATTTTCCTATTTCTCAGGGGTTGGCTTGAGGTAAGCCATGAATTTCTCTGGCTGATAGTTGAGAACCAGCTCATCCGGGAACTCTGCTTTTTCTACCAGTGGCATAATGTTGCTGTAGTCGGCAATCATCGTAGAGAAGTGGGCATCACTTCCGAAGATGACTGGAGTTTCATACTTCTTGGCAAGTTCCAGCAGTTCCAGATTATTGGGAGCAGCCACAGTCTTGTGGCGAATAGGAGCCATAGAATGGTTGTTGATTTCAAGCAAGGTATGCGTCTCCCTGGAAACTTTCATGAGTTCCTCGAAATCCAGTTCTGCCGTACCATCGCCGGGATGAGAGATAATCTGCACGAAGGGATTGCGCATGGCATTGATGACACCCTGCGTATTCTCCTCCTTACTTCCTCCCTGCCAGCAAAGGCTATGGATGCCTGCTATTCGGATATCCAGCATACGCCAGTAATCCTCATCGAGATCGATATCTCCCTTCGTATTGAGAATGTTGAGTTCTGCTCCAAGCATCAGTTTGATTCCATAGAGCTGGCGTGGAACACAATGAAGGTTTCTGAAATAGATAGGATCACAGGTACCCGGGATATTGGGACCGTGCTCTGTGATTCCCAAGATATCCAACCCTTTCTCCTTTGCTGTCAAGGTCATTTCCTGCAAACTGCTGAAGGCATGACCTGATGCTATTGTATGTGTATGAACGTCTAATAATGTTTTCATGGGGCAAAGGTAACAAATATTTATAGATTACACAAGAAAAAGTACTATATAATGCTCGTTTTATAAAAAATTTTAATTTTATGGGATTTTTCTTGGCTATTTAGCATTGTATATTGATTTTTTCTTATCTTTGCAAGTACAATTCAAAAGATTGATTATTATGCAGATATTATTGGCAAATGCCAAAATCATGTTTGAGAAGGCAGACAGGAAGCCTATCTCCGTGCCACTATTCCAATCAGTTGCCAATGACTTGGCCAAAGAAATGGCAATGATGAATGTAGAGGAATTGGCTAAGCAACTGGATTGCAGCAGCAAGATTGCAATGACGAACTGGAAGCGATATCATGATTTTATGGCAACTGAAAAGATGCCTGCTATCCTGGCTTACAATGGTCAGGCATACAAACATTTGCGTGCCAGTTCTTTGAGCGAGGAGTCGTTAGAGTATGCCCAGAAACATCTCTGGATTACCTGCTTCCTTTATGGATTGCTTCGACCGTTGGATGGCATCGTACCTTATCGTATGGAGCATTGCGTATCGCTCGAAGCTACAAACGACAAGCCTATCAATCAGTTCTGGAAAGACAAACTGACAGATGTTCTCATCGATAGTGTGAAAGCTGATGATGGTATACTCATCCATCTTTCTACAGAGGAATATGAACATCTGTTCGATTGGAAGAGAGTATGTAAAGAGATAAAGATCATTCAGCCACTCTTTTATGTCCGCCAGAAAGACGGCAGATTGAAGATGCAGGCTGTATGGGCTAAATCTTGCCGTGGAGCCATGGTGAGATATATTCTGAATAATCAGCTTCTTACTCCAGAGGAACTGGCAGGCTTCAGTTACGAAGGTTTTGAATATGAGCCAGAATTAGGAGAAGCTGCTTTTCCTCATTTCGTTCGTTGAAATAGAACAAAAGCAAACGAACGTTATAAAAAGGAAGATGCTGTATGTTTGGATTGAATGAGAGCACCCAATATATCATAGAAGTATCATCATTTTACGATTGTACAACTAAAAAGTGTATAGTTGTACAACTAAAGAGGGTATAGTTGTACGACTAAAAGGTGTTGTCACTAGGCTCAGCAGAGGTGCTGACTGCAGTCAGCAGACCTGCTGACTAGGCTCGGCAGAGCTGCTGAGCCTAGTGGCAATGTCTGAGAAGGTTTATGCTTGTACTCTAAAAGACGCTAGTTCTGACTCCAGGAAACGCTTCTTTTAACTCTCGGAGACGTATCCTTCAACGAGAAGAGACGCTTCATTCAAGTTAAGGAGACGCTTCATTCAAGTTAAGGAAACGATTCCGTCAACCTAAAGAGCCGTTTCAACAACTACGTCTTAGTTACTCCTTCTTCCACAAACGATAGAGCGTTATAGGACCTTCCTTGGTAGCATACATTCTGGCAGCCGGTTCCTCACAGAGATCATTCAACACCTTATTGGCATGATAGCGGGTAACACCGAATTCACGAATCATATCCTTCACCGTGATATAACCCTGCTGCTGACAAATCTCTACAATATCAGCAAACTCCTTATCCGCCTCTTTTGGAGTAGATTTCACACTCCAATACTGTCGGCTGCAACCATTAGAGTGGCGCTTCAGTCTTTCCAGAAACTCCTTCGTGGGCTGAATTTCCAAGCCGCAGATATCCACCTCATTGGCTGGAATCAGATCCCCCTCATGATAAGTCCTTTTCCATTCGATTCCATTCTTGTCCTTATGCTTCACCATCCCCAGCTTTGGCTTGACAATAAACATATCGCCTACCCTCACCTCGTTGCCCTCAGCCAAGGCGTAAAGCGTTTCATCCTCCAGCGTTTCCAATGCGGAGATAAAGGACGAAACGTTCATCGCACAATGATCGCGAACACGCTTTTCCATCTTCTCCCTGTCAACGATATCCTGTTTCACGAACATCGGATGTATCTGATACTTACCGCTTTCGTCCTTCAAGGGCGTGCGATGCTCCAAATAATTGATTGAACCTGTTGCTCTAGCCATATTCTTAGTTGTTTTGATTCTTTAAAAGATTATGCGCAAAAATACTGATTATT
This sequence comes from Segatella copri, assembly GCF_026015295.1. NCBI lineage: Bacteria > Pseudomonadati > Bacteroidota > Bacteroidia > Bacteroidales > Prevotellaceae > Segatella > Segatella copri. The sequence goes on from NZ_JAPDUW010000001.1 coordinate 1,586,030, forward strand.
AGCGAGATAAGCAATTATTTTATGTTAACTTTGCTAAATCAGACTCATACGAGCCATTATAATCAAGATTATCTGTGTTAAAATTCACAAGAACACCTCATTTCTCATTATTTTTTATTACATCAACATTACGTGTACCTACTTCATTTAGGTTACCAGTCATGAACTGGTAGATCACCCAAGAACAGAACCTGGTAAATTCCTTGCAGGGATGTAAGGTGCTGGCCTATCCACAAATTACCGAAGAGTTTTTCGAAACTCTCCTTCTGATTACAGTCATAGTAAGAGTAGAGCATACTGAGAAACAGGCTTTTTCCATAACGACGGGGACGGATGAAGAAGAGATTGCGAGGCTGCTTCTCCAGCTCTGGCAAAAAAATCGTCTTATCGACATAATATAGATTCTGACTCATCACCGTGGCAAAATCAGATACTCCGTATGGTACTTGTTTTACTTGCTGTTTCATCATGCAATGAAATTTAACCAGTTTACATGTGCAAAGTTACGGCTTTATTTTGAAACAGCCTAAGTTTTCACTACTTTTTTGTTCAAATAAAAAATCCCTGCCATAGGAAGCCTTTCCTACAGCAGGGATTATTTGATAATATCACTCGCTGTCCTCGAGCTTGATACCGAAGACTGGCACGTTCTAAACGTTGAGGCGCATAGCCAGGTTGTTAGGAATCTGACCATCGGTAAATACATCTTTGATTACTTGGCTGTAATTGAAAAGCAATGCTCTTCATCTAACATATCTTTTCCATTATTAGTTTTCAATACAAACGTATCTTGTTCTCTAAAAGAAGAAAGATATATTCTTTGAAATCTTGATTGCTTTAATCTTTCTCTAATAGCAGATAAGTCTGCACCTTCTATATTTATTTGATTAGATACGATGTTTTCTACCCATGGAATATAAATATTTAGCCACAATTCATCTGTATGCTCATATTCTACAGACTGCTTCTCCTTTTTCTCTATTTCCCTTAGAATATCTTTCCATTTTACTGGCCAAGGACTAGATGTATGAAAACAATCCACATAACTATAGGGAGAAGAAGTCTTAACTTTGATTTGACGAATGAGTTTCGTACTTATTGGGTATCTTTTATAACGTATAGCCTCAATATGCTCTATCAATTCATTTTGAAAATCATCATAATGCTTACCTTGGTATACTGCATCCGTTGTAAAGATTTGTACTCTATAACATTGGTCTTTTGTCAAGTTTACGAAATATGGATTTTTCTTGAATTTCTCACATTCTTTCATTAACCACTTATAGTTTTTCTTCTTACAAAGTGGTTTCTTTCCCTTATTTTTATCTTCTTTACTTATGTAATTGGAAGGATAACATTCTGTTACCTCTATTCCTATTCTTTTTTCACAAATCGCAAGAACAATATCAGGTCTGTCTTTCTTTTCCCTTTTAGGAAAGGTGTATACATCAGGATAAATTTCTTTCCTAATTATCGACAACAAGTTTTCTGATTGAAACTTTTCACGCTCTTCTTTTCTTTCATCTATATCCATTGCTTCAGCTTTTCTTTTTGAGTAAGATAAAGTACGATTACTTTATCACATCGTTTGACTTTGCGATATTTATAGCAGCATTCATATCTGCATCCTGCTCTTGGTTGTAACAAGTACATTCTGGGTTAGTACAAATAAAAGTATCTCGTTCTATTCTGTTTCCTCGTTGACCACAGACATGACAAGTTTGGCTGGTATATGCAGGATTTACATATTGTACCTTGATACCAGCCATTGCAGCCTTGTATTCTATGTCTTTCTGAAGCTCAAAGTAAGACCAACGACCAAGAAGGCGTTTGTGGTTATTCTCAACTTCTCCCTCTTGATTTTTCCCAAATTCTTTCAGGCTTTCCATTTGTATGGTCTCAACTTTCCAATGAGATGCCAAATTGACTATTTCTCGGCTTATACGGTGATTCTCAGTCTGTACCCAGTTTCTTTCTTTTCCCCTAAGAATTTCAGTCGCTTTGGTCTTGTGCTTTCTCCCATGCCCACCTTGCGTAAGTTGGGAACGTTGTAATTCTCGAAATCTTCTACGAAAGACATCACGTTGCTTTTGAAAGGCTTCACCATTACCTATGCGACTTCTCTCGGGCCCATTATTAACTGCCACATAAGCAGGATTTACAACACCAAGATCTACGCCCATAACTTTACCTTTCACAGGTACGCTTTCCGCTTTAGGAATATCAACCGTTATAAGTAAAAACAGTTTTCTTTCTTTGAGCTGAATTTTTGCAGCTGCACATAGCTTGTACTTCTTTGTCTTTATACAATTATCTATGATAGCACGATTGTTACTACGATCGCGTCCAAAGTTTAGCCTGAAGCGAGTATCCTCAAACCAAGGCAAATAGTAATTGTCACCATCACATATAATAACATGTCTCTTTTCGAAACTAAAGGGAATTGGCATACCTTTTTTATAAGTAGCCAAACTTCTTTCTCCTCGTATTTGTTCTTTCTTATTCTCATTAAAGTGCTGATAAACATCCTGTTTGAGATTATTCAAAATATCCGAAGGAATATCTTTTGCATATTCGCTACTTGTTACTGCACGATATGAATATGTTTGTGGATGCTTTGGAGCAATATCATTCTTCATAGAGACAAGTTCTGCATCAATTTCCTGCATACGTTTTTTAATTTCTTCCTTAGTTGCGTCTGTTATGAACTTGAAAGACAACTTGGACTGGCATTTTACATATTCATCATTCTGTAATCTCATTAAAGATAATAGATTGTCTAATCCATACAATTGACTTACAAGGAGATTTGCCACCTTGTATAGTTTTCGGTCAAATTTATAAAATGTATTATAACATTTCTTATTTGACTCTTCATGAGTTATCCCGTCTATATCTGGGATTATTTCAATTTTTCTTGTTATTTTTGACATAATCTATTACTTTTTAAATGGATTTACGTATAACACCTTAGCCTTATGAAGACTTCACACACTTTTTATGTTCCCTATATGTTTTGGTTATTGGATGTTCCTCACTTTTTTAGAAGATTTCCACCTAATTTGAAATAGGTAACGAGGGACTAACGTTGGACGTACCTCACTTTTTAAGATGATATCCACCACACCTCTACATTCTCTAAATTTCGTTTGTTGGATGTACCTCACTTTTTTAGATGATATCCACCGCCGGCCTAACAGAAGATCAGGTCAACACCATTGGATGTACCTCACTTTTTTAGATGATATCCACCACTTACCGCAAGGAGGTATTAGAGCCTTTCAGTTGGATGTACCTCACTTTTTTAGATGATATCCACCTGGTAGGCAAGTTGAGCCAAGCCATCGACGGTTGGATGTACCTCACTTTTTTAGATGATATCCACCCTATTTGTTACAATTATCTGTTATATAACAATTTAAGGTACTTACCGAGTGGCATAAGCCCTCAGCATAAGGGTTTCCAACAACCCCATTTGAATATTTTTATTCAACTATTTTCATTCATATCGAAATTATTATTCACAAACGTTTTACCACGAATGCGGTGCAAATATACGAAAAATAAATGAGAATAAGGCATCTGTAAACTGAAATAATCTGAAAATTATCATTTCTACCTCGAAACAGCTCAGATAATATCAAGAAAATATCATCTAACTATCAAGTTTACGAAGCCAAGCACAACAACTAATGAATAGCATATTAGAAATCATCTTCTTCTATTTCTTTTGCCCTCGTCCAAATACCAGCAATGATTTGACCTATATCGCTTGAATGTGATTCCAATATCTTTCTATTATAATCACTCCAAAGAGTAAATCCTTTTAAGTCAAGCCGTTTCCTGCCAATATCCTGCCTAGTACCATTAAAGATAAAAGATTCTTGCCAAGTTGCCATAGGATTTTCAGTCTTGACTCTATACTTTCCATCTTTTATGGTAATTGTAACTATATACTCAACAGTTCCCGTCATGTCAATTTTTGGTCTATTATCAGGAAAGGTTTTTGTTCCATGAAGATATGATGAGCTTCTAAACTTAATAGTTCCTGTTTCTTTATCATCATACTGCAATTTCTGTTGAAAGTTTGGTATATGTGTCGCAAGCGATTCCTTTGAAGCACGATACAAAACATCCTTAGATTGTGGACAAGAGAGAATCGCCGTAAAACTATAATTCATCGTGTCACAATCCACTTTCTCAAACTTAGCCTGAGCAAAGCAAGAAGTTGCCAAACTCATGTAAAGAAGCAATATTGGCAAGAATTTTTTCACATCCATATTTATTGAAAAACATTAATTATCTGGTTGGAAACCACTCTTATAGTCAACATCTATCCATTTTAGGCATGGAAAATATGTTTTGATATTATCCTTTGTGACAAGAATAGTATCGCTACCACCACCCATGTAATCAACTACAACCTTATACGGAAAAGGAGTTGGCTTCTTTCCGCCAATATAATAAGGATCAAAATGTTTGGTATAACTTTTCTTTGATTCAAATGGTCCAGTTGCATAGATGTGATGGAACTTTGTGTGCTTTACATTAGCATTAACACCACCACGTATTTCATCAACAATAGCATCGCCAACACCATTTACAGGAGTAAAAAACACATGTACATATTTCAAATTTCTGTCACTTGTCACCTTAAACTTTGTTTCCAGTTGCAAATGGCTAAAGTCCATAATATCTGCAACATAAAACTTAAATTTAGAGAATTGCACTTGTGCATGGACACTCATACTCATCGCCACACCAACGATAGCTAAAATCATACTCTTTTTCATACTTCCACTTTTTGAAGATTATACAATCATGTTTATTAAACGAAAAGCGCGAGAAACTAATCTTGCCCGTCACTTATTCTTGGTCGTAGGAAACCATTGCTTGATGACGAACAGATAGAATCTCACGCTGAAAGTTATAAAGACCCACGAAAAGTGTGCCGTAGAGGTTTGTCCCCTTGGCACACTACGAGAGTTGATTATACAACCTACCCGTGACACCTTCTCTGCTAAGCCATTGACAAGCATTTTGAATTTCCTACGTTCAGAATAATCAATGAGCAAAGCGTTGACGACGCCTTATGTTATGTTATACAAACGCATTTATTGCGAATGCACTGCAAAAGTATAAAAAATAAATGAGAATAAGCTATTTATGAACAGATTTTTTAGGTAAAAAAGTGTTTTTGCAGCAAAATAGTCCAGATGACAACTGAAAACAACCGACAAATGGACTATTACACTCCGCTTGGCGCAATCATCAGTGTCTTTGGAAGTGTAACAGTCTGAAGCTCTACAGGAGAATCAACAGTAAACTCAACTGGTAGCAACACTATAACTTTTGAAGAAGTTGATGGTTAAACGAGCCAAATTTACACTAACAATGTGTAATCTTCGTTCAAAACAGGGTACTTTACAAAAGTTTATTCGCAAAAAGTTTTGCAGTTTCAAAAAATATGCATACCTTTGCGGTGACAGTTCTCACCACGCTTCCCAACTTGCACAGCGAACCAGGGTGGGACTTTTGCATTTTACAATCCCATCAAGCACATTTCTACAAATGGCACTTAGCGGGATTGTTATTATGCAGCCTTTCCATACTCATAAATACTGTCGCTGGCAAGGTCAATCTTGTCGTTCCAATAAACACAAGTTCGGCTGGTGTCCAACTGAGCTTGTTTAAAAAGGCCATATACATCCACTAATGCACGAAACGAAGGAAGCGTCTTGATGTCATCCTTCACATCGTACAATACTTTATATCCATCATCGAATTCAACGAAAAGGAATAGGGACTCCATCTTTACAAAACGAGGAACTCTGAAAAGCATAGCCTCCTTGCAAAGCCGCAACTTCTTCTATTTTTCCACTTTTCCATTCCCCCTCAAATCCTTGAAATCTTATTTTGGGTTCATTTATATCTTGTTTCTCCTTGTCATTTATTATTGTTATGTTTTGCCTTACCTTCATGCTGCAAATAGAACAATTGCTTCTGGCGTTCTATCTCCGTGCGAAGCTGTTCTTCTGTCGGCAGATAAGTCTTGTACTTTGTAGCAAAGAGATGGTCATTATCTTTGAGGATGGAATAACGTGCAATATCCTTGCTCGTCTCTGAACAAAGCACGATGCCGATGGTTGGATTGTCGCCTTCCGTATGCTTGAACTCATCATACATACGGACGTACATATCCATCTGTCCCACATCCTGATGGGTGATAGCACCAAGTTTCAAGTCTATGAGGACATAACATTTCAGCACGACATTATAGAAAACAAGGTCTATGAAATAATCCTGTGTATCTGTGCGTACCAACTGCTGGCGTCCCATGAAAGCAAAGCCTCGTCCCATCTCCATCATAAACTCCTGCAGGTGGGTGATGATGGCAGACTCCAACTCTTCCTCAGAATAAGAATCATCCTGCTTGAAGCCTAAGAACTCTGCCACAACAGGGCTTTTCAATAGTTCAAACTGATGTGGTTCAGTCTCTGTCATAGGAAGCGAAGGCTGCACAAAATGACGTTCAAAGTATTGAGTGGAAATATTGCGGTCGAGCGTACGCACGCTCCACATTTCCTTTGAAGCCATTTCGAGATACCAACGAATGGCAGTAGAGTCTTCCACACGAAGAACTTTTGTTATATGTGTCCAAGTAAGATTTTGCAATCGCGATTGCAAAATTCGTATATCACTGATTGTCAAGTAGAATTGGCGGAAATAAGCCAAATTTCTTTTGCTAAATCCTTTACCATATTGATGTGTCAATAGCTCAGATAATTGCGCAATGATCTGAGCCCCATACTCAGCACGTGCCTCACCATTCTGTTCTTCTTCCACGATGCGTCGCCCTATGTTCCAATAGGTCTCTATCATCTTATGATTGACGGAGGCATAAGCTTCCTTCCTGCCTTGCTCTATGATGGAGCAGACATCGGTATATAATCTTGTATTTGTCAATTCATCCATAACTTAAAGTCTTGTTCTTTGGCGATTTTTATCAAACGTAGGCATTCTTCTTCCTCTGCAGTTCTCGTGCTTTGCCTGTTATCTCCATATTGTTGAGTGGATAACCCAGTCTCAAACACTCGAATATCGCTTCGGTCGCTATCTGCCTGTACTTTTCGCTCAGGCTCATAACATATTGCAGGGCGTTCCGTCCATCTCTTAAATATATAGTCGATAATTTTTCTTCCATAACTCTTCATTATTATAGTTTTTGCTGCAAATTTACGATTTAATTGTGAAACAACCAAAGTTTTCACTTCTTTTTATTCAAATAAAAAATCCCTGCCGTAGGAAGCCTTTCCTACAGCAGGGATTTTTCTATTGGGAATCATCAAGAATGACTTAACTGTCAATTCTTAACTATTAACTATCAACTATTTATACTCTCCCCAAGCCTTGATATCGATATCCTCGAGCTTGGTGGTGCAGAATGCATAGATGAATGCACTCGCCAGACGGCTGTTGGTAATCAATGGCACGTTCAGGTCGATGGCAGCACGACGAATCTTGTAACCATTGCTCAACTCGCTGCTGGTCAAGTTCTTTGGAATATTCACTACCATATCAATCTCGTGGTTGTGGAGCATCTCCAAAGCCTTTGGTGCACCGCCTTCTGCCTCCTCTGATGGCCAGAGCACACGGGTGTTCTCAATGCCGTTCTCGGTGAGGAACTTGCTACTACCACCGGTTGCATACAGCTTGTAACCATGCTTAACCAGCATCTGGGCAGCATCGAGCAAATCTACCTTCTGCTTGGCAGAACCTGTAGAAAGCAGGATGTTCTTGGCTGGAATGCGATGACCCACAGAAAGCATACTCTTCAGAAGTGCGGTAGATGTATCGTCGCCCAAGCAACCTACCTCACCGGTAGAACTCATATCCACACCCAATACAGGGTCTGCCTTCTGCAAACGGTTGAAGCTGAACTGAGATGCCTTGATACCTACATAGTCGAGATCGAAGAGGTTCTTGTGTGGCTTCTCTACTGGCAAACCGAGCATTACGCGGGTAGCCAACTCGATGAGGTTGATCTTCAATACCTTGCTTACGAATGGGAACGAACGGCTGGCACGCAAGTTACACTCGATAACGAGAATATCATTGTCACGAGCCATGAACTGGATGTTGAACGGACCGTTGATGTGCAACTCCTTGGCAATCTGACGACCTACTCGCTTCACACGACGAACTGTCTCAACATATAACTTCTGAGGAGGGAACTGGATGGTTGCATCGCCTGAGTGAACACCGGCAAACTCGATGTGCTCGGAAATGGCATAGGCAATCACCTCGCCATTCTTTGCCACTGCATCCATCTCAATCTCCTTGGCATGTTCGATAAACTTACTTACTACCACTGGGTGATCCTCACTCACGTTGGCTGCCAACTGCAGGAATCGCTTCAGCTCTTCCTCGTTAGAACATACGTTCATCGCAGCACCAGAAAGCACGTAGCTAGGACGAACCAATACTGGGAAACCTACACGCTCGATGAAGTTGTCGATATCCTCCATAGAGGTCAGGGCGCTCCACTCTGGCTGGTTGATGCCGTTGTTGGTCAACATCTGAGAGAACTTGGCACGGTCCTCTGCATTATCGATGTCCTTGGCAGCAGTACCCAGAATTGGCACGTTCTGTGCATCCAGGTGCATAGCCAGGTTGTTTGGAATCTGACCACCGGTAGATACGATGACGCCATGAGGCTGCTCCATCTCGATGATATCCATCACACGCTCGAAGGTCAACTCGTCGAAGTAGAGACGGTCGCACATATCGTAGTCGGTAGATACGGTCTCTGGGTTGTAGTTGATCATCACTGAGCGCCAACCCTCCTTGCGGATGGTGTTCAATGCCTGAACGCCACACCAGTCGAACTCTACGGAAGAACCGATGCGGTAAGCACCCGAACCGAGTACGACGATAGAACGGTGGTCGTTCTCGAAGGTGATGTCACTCTTCACGCCAGCGTAGGTTACATAGAGGTAGTTGGTCTGAGCAGGATACTCTGCTGCCAGGGTATCAATCTGCTTTACTACAGGCAGGATGCCATAGCTCTTGCGCTTGTTGCGAACCAGGAGGGCAGCCTTGTGCATGTTGCCCAACTCCTGCTCTAAGCCCACGGCACGAGCTACCTGGAAGTCGGTGAAACCATAAACCTTAGCGGTACGGAGCAGATTCTGGTCAAGAGTATTGATATTGCACTTCTTCATCTCCTCGTCGATGTCGATGATGTGCTTCAACTTCTCCAGGAACCACTTGTCAATCTTGGTCAAGTCGTGAATCTGATCTACGGTATAGCCCTTGTGCATTGCCTTTGAAATCACGAACACACGCTTATCTGTTGGCTCGCGCAAAGCTGCATCGATATCATCGATTTCAAGCTCCTTGTTCTCTACGAAGCCGTGCATGCCCTGACCAATCATACGAAGACCCTTCTGGATAGCCTCCTCGAAGTTGCGGCCGATGGCCATTACCTCACCTACTGACTTCATAGATGAACCCAACTCCTTATCTACGCCACGGAACTTAGACAAGTCCCAACGAGGAATCTTACAAACCACGTAGTCCAATGCTGGCTCGAAGAAAGCTGATGTGGTCTTGGTTACAGAGTTCTTCAACTCGAACAGACCGTAACCCATACCGAGCTTGGCTGCAACGAAGGCAAGAGGATAACCGGTAGCCTTAGATGCCAAGGCAGATGAACGGCTCAAGCGGGCATTCACCTCGATAACGCGATAGTCCTCGCTCTTAGGGTCGAAGGCATACTGCACGTTACACTCACCCACGATTCCGATGTGACGGATAATCTTGATGGCGAGGGCACGGAGCTTATGATACTCAGAATTGCTCAGGGTCTGAGATGGAGCGATGACGATACTCTCACCGGTATGGATGCCCAGTGGGTCGAAGTTCTCCATGTTACAAACTGTGATACAGTTGTCGTAACGGTCGCGAACCACCTCATACTCAATTTCCTTCCAACCCTTCAAGCTCTTCTCTACCAATACCTGTGGAGAGAATGAGAAGGCCTTCTCTGCGAGTTTGTTCAGCTCCTCCTCATTGTCTGCGAAACCAGAACCGAGTCCACCCAAGGCGTAAGCAGCACGGATAATGACAGGATAGCCGAGCTCGGCAGCAGCCTTGCGGGCCTGCTCGATGTTCTCGCAAGCCTCACTCTTGATGGTCTTCACGTTGATTTCATCCAGCTTCTCTACGAAGAGCTCACGGTCCTCAGTATCCATGATAGCCTGAACAGGAGTACCCAATACCTTGACATTATATTTCTCCAGGATGCCCTGGCGATAGAGTTCCACACCACAGTTGAGGGCAGTCTGACCACCGAAGCTGAGGAGGATACCGTCTGGCTTCTCCTTCTGGATGACACGCTCTACGAAGTAAGGCTGCACTGGCAGGAAGTAAATCTGGTCGGCAACACCTTCTGATGTCTGTACGGTTGCGATATTCGGGTTGATGAGCACAGTCTCGATACCTTCCTCGCGCAATGCCTTCAGGGCCTGCGAACCTGAGTAGTCGAACTCACCTGCTTCACCGATCTTCAAGGCTCCAGAACCTAAGAGGAGCACCTTCTTTATATTTTCGTCTTTCATCTTTTTCCTAATTATTTAAGTGTTTCTACAAACTTATCAAACATGAACTCTGTATCCACAGGGCCTGAGCAAGCCTCTGGGTGGAACTGGCTTGAGAACCAAGGGTTCACCTTGTGGCGGATACCCTCGTTAGAGCCATCATTCATATTTACAAAGAGTTCCTCCCAGTCGTTGCCCAATGTCTTGGCATCAACGGCATAACCGTGGTTCTGAGAGGTGATGTAGCAATTGTTGGTTCCTACCATGCGCACAGGCTGGTTGTGTGAACGGTGACCATACTTCAACTTGTAGATAGTAGCACCGGCTGCCTTAGAAAGCAACTGGTTACCCATACAGATACCGCAGATAGGCTTGCGGCTCTGACTGATCTGCTTGCGAATAATGTTTACTGCATCCTCGCACATATCTGGGTCACCAGGACCATTTGCCAGGAACAATCCGTCGAAGTCCATATCGGTGTAATCGTAATTCCATGGCACACGGATCACCTCTACGCCTCTGTTGATGAGGCAACGGATGATGTTTGCCTTCACACCGCAGTCAACGAGAACCACCTTCTTGCCGGCACCCTCGTTATAACGGATAATCTCCTTGCAGCTTACCTGGTCAACAAAGTTTACACCCTCATAGTTAGCCTCAGGGATGTTGTCTAGTTCATCATCAAAGAGAATCTTACCCATCATCACACCATGTTCACGAAGCACCTTAGTCAACTCACGGGTATCGATGCCTGTAATTCCTGGCACCTTTTCTCGCTTCAACCAGTCGGCAAGACTCTCCACTGCATTCCAGTGGCTGTACTGCTCGCTGTAATCATTCACGATGATGGCAGAAGCATAAATCTTGTCACTCTCCATGAAGGTTGGCAAACCATTCTCCTCAAAAGTAAATGGTGGCACACCATAGTTACCCACGAGAGGGAATGTAAGTGTCATCAACTGACCGGCATAAGAAGGGTCGGTCAAACTCTCTGGATATCCCATCATGGCTGTGTTGAACACAACCTCGCCCGCTACAGGAGCGTCATATCCAAAAGATTTGCCATGGAACTTGGTTCCATCGCTCAAAACTAAGGTTACTTTTTTCATATCTGACATTTGATTCTTTTATTTCATACTTATAAGAGCAAATGAATTCTTCACTCTTCGTTCTTCTCTATTCACTTATTTATGATAAACGTTTTCGATGTAGTTTACAAACGACTGGTTGCAGAGCTTCGTGCCGCCTGGGGTTGGATAATGACCGGTGAAATACCAGTCACCCTTGTGGTTTGGAATCGCCTCGCGCAAGCCCTCAATGCTCTGGAATACAAGCTGGATAGGAGTGGTCATGCCCTCTGGGCGAAGCATCTCAACAATCTTCTCGTTGATTTCCTCGGTGCTGAATGGCTTGTAGATGGAGCGTACCGGATTGATCTGCTCCTCCTTTGGCTTTGCCAATTCTGCCTTGCAAGCCTCATAGGTCTGCTTGATAAGGTCTTCCATCTTGCGCTCTTTCAAAAGCTGGATGGCAGCACGGAACACGCAGAACTCTTCCAGTCTTGCCATATCGATGCCGTAGTAATCCGGATATCGGATCTGAGGGGCACTGGAAACCACTACAATCTTCTTAGGATGCAGACGGTCGAGGATGCGGAGAATACTCTCCTTCAGGGTAGTACCACGCACGATACTATCATCGATAATGACAAGATTATCCACATTCGGCTCGATGCTTCCGTAGGTAACATCATACACATGGCTCGCCAGGTCGTTACGGCTGTTACCCTCGGTGATGAAGGTACGGAGTTTGATATCCTTCCATGCTATCTTTTCTGAGCGGACGAAGTCGCCGAGGATTTCGTATAATTCTTCTTTTGATGGAACATGATCGAGGTTGGCAATCTGCTCTATCTTGGTCTCATTAAGATACTTCTTGAAACCGCTCAACATGCCATAGTAAGCCACCTCGGCAGTGTTCGGGATATAGCTGAACACGGTGTGGTCTACATCATAATCCACAGCCTTCAGGATAGGCTGGGTCAACTGCTCGCCCAACTGCTTACGCTCCTTATAGATATCCTTGTCGGAACCACGACTGAAGTAGATGCGCTCGAATGAGCAGGCTGAATCGCCCTTCTGCTCCATGATGCGCTCGATGCTGCACTCGCCGTTCTTCTTCACGAGAAGCGCCGTGCCCGGCATCAGTTCCTGCACTTCCTCTGCTTCCAGGTCGAAGGTGGTCTGGAGTACAGGGCGCTCGCTGGCTACTACCACGATTTCATCGTTCTTGTAATAGAACGCAGGACGGATGCCCCAAGGGTCGCGCATAGAGAACATTTCACCCGAACCGGTGATACCGCAAACCACATAACCGCCATCAAAGTTCTTCATCGTGGTCTTGAGTACATTGCTCATCTTCACGTGGTCTTCTATATAGTTGGTGATATCGGTATTCTGCATCTCCATCGCCTTTGCAGCTACGAAGTTGCGCTCCACCTCTCTGTCCAGACGGTGGCCCATCAGTTCAAGCATGATGTAGGTGTCGCTGTAGATGCGAGGACTCTGGCCCTGCTTGGTAAGTTCCTCGAAGATTTCATCTACGTTGGTCATGTTGAAGTTACCACAAAGGCAGAGGTTCTTCGCCTTCCAGTTGTTACGTCGCAGGAATGGGTGCACATACTGAATACCACTCTTTCCAGTGGTACTGTAGCGCAGGTGTCCCATATAAAGTTCGCCTGCAAAAGGCAGTTCCTCTTTAGCGAACTTTGCATCAGCAAGCTGCTCGGGAGTCAGGCTCTTGAAGTTGGCATTCGCCTTGCCGAAGATTTCGGTCACGGCATTCTTGCCCTCTGCACGCTCACGGAACATATACTCATGACCAGGCTTACCGCCCAGTTTGACACAAGCCATACCAGCACCCTCCTGGCCACGGTTGTGCTGCTTCTCCATCATCAGATAGAGTTTGTTGAGTGCATACATCCAAGTACCATACTTCTGCTGGTAATACTCCAGTGGCTTGAGCAATCTGATCATTGCTACACCACACTCATGTTTCAATGGTTCCATCTCTCTATTATCCTTATCTTATTTAGTTAAATTTGAATATACCTATCCGAGGGATCCCCCTCCAAAAAAAGGGAAACGTCAAGAAATGACGAATCCCTTTATATATTATTCTACAGTAACTGACTTGGCCAAGTTTCTAGGTTGGTCAACGTCCTTGCCCTTACATACAGCTACATGGTAAGCCAAGAGCTGCAAAGGAATGGTAGCCAATAATGGCTCCAAGCACTCCAAGGTCTCAGGGAGTTCAATCACTTCGTCGGCAATCTTGGAAATGGTTTCATCGCCATTGCTGACAATAGCAATAACACGACCCTGACGGGCTTTGATCTCCTGGATATTAGACAAGACCTTCTCGTACATGAAGTTGTGGGTAGCAATAACTACCACTGGCATATCGCTGTCAATCAATGCGATAGGGCCATGTTTCATCTCCGCTGCAGGATAACCCTCAGCGTGGATGTAGCTAATCTCCTTCAACTTCAATGCACCCTCAAGGGCCACAGGATACTGGAATCCACGGCCCAGATAGATGAAATTGCGAGCGTATGTAAACGTACGGCTCAAGTCAGCTATCTTATTGTTGAGCTTCAACACTTCCTTCATCTTGGCAGGAATGTTCCAAAGCTGTTCTGTAATCTTCTGATATTCATTTTCGCTGATGGTTCCCCTCTCCTTACCGATGGCAAGTGCCAGAAGGATAAGGACGGTAACCTGACCAGTGAACGCCTTGGTAGAGGCAACACCAATCTCCGGACCTACGTGAATATAGGTACCTGTATCTGTCTCTCGTGCGATGGAAGAACCGATGGAGTTACAGATACCATAGATAAACGCACCGCTCTCCTTGGCAAGCTTGATGGCAGCCAGGGTATCAGCGGTTTCACCACTCTGGGAAATGGCGATGACCACATCATCCTTCGTTACCACAGGATTACGGTAACGGAATTCAGATGCATATTCCACTTCCACAGGGATGCGGCAATAGTTCTCTATCATCTGCTTGCCGATAAGTCCGGCATGCCATGATGTACCACAAGCCACGATGATGATTCGCTTGGCATTGAGAAGCTGCTGGCGATGGTCGGTAATGGAACTGAGCACGACACCCATCTCAGTCTCCTTCTTGCTGGTTGTATCGTCGCCATCAGTCATTACGCGAGTTTCCACTGTGCGGCTAACTACACGACCACGCATACAGTTACGAAGGCACTCTGGCTGCTCAAAAATTTCCTTCAACATAAAGTGAGGGAAACCGCCCTTCTCTATCTGACCGAGATCAATGTCTACGGTCTGTACCTCAGGGTTGAGTTTAACGTTCTGGATGTTCACCACCTGCAATTCCTCACCGAGGCGCATCACAGCAATGTTACCATCCTCCAGATAAACCACCTTATCTGTATATTCGATGATAGGACTGGCATCAGAACCGAGATAAAACTCACCATCCTTTCCGATACCTACAACCAACGGACTCTGCTTACGGGCAGCAATGATCTGATTAGGGTTACGCTTATCAAGAATAGCGATAGCGTAGGCTCCGATTACCTGACGGAGAGCCACCTGAACGGCAGTCAGCAAGTCGAGATTTTTCTTTATCTGAATATATTCAATCAGCTGAACGAGAACCTCAGTATCCGTCTCGCTCTTAAACTCTACTCCCTTAGCAATGAGATTCTTCTTGATATCGGCATAGTTTTCAATGATTCCATTATGAATCATGGCAAGGTTCTTGCTAGAGGAATAATGCGGGTGAGCATTTACAGCTGAAGGCTCTCCATGGGTAGCCCAACGAGTATGAGCAATACCCACATGTCCCGAAATATCCTTATCAGAGCAGAACGCTTCAAGATCCGCCACCTTACCCTTTGCCTTATATACATTCAAAGAGCCGTCATTGCCAATAAGGGCAACTCCCGCAGAATCGTATCCGCGGTACTCCAGACGCTTTAAACCTTTGATAAGAGCAGGATAAGCCTCACCCTTACCTAAATATCCTACAATGCCACACATATATATATTATTATTTTTGTAGTATCCTAATTTTACTCCCACCTATTACCTGCTATCGCAAGATATTGACAATCAATGATGCGATAGAAATCAATGTACCAACGGCAGAGAACCACAATGTAGTAGATGAACCGATAGATGAGTTTTGAGCTTTCACCTTATTTGGTTCTACATAGATAATATCATTCTGCTGCAGATAATAGAATGGTGAATTAATAATATTTGCATCATTCAAGTTCATACGATAAGTATGCTTCTCTCCTGCTGCATCCTGACGAATCAATAATACATTGTCACGCTTACCATAGATAGTTAAGTCGCCACACTGTGCCAAAGCTTCAAGAATACTCATCTTCTCCTGTGGAGCATAAATAATTCCTGGCTTTTCTACTTCACCTAATACAGATACATGGTAACTGCCCATGCGAACCGTAACAATAGGATTTTCTTTTTCTGCCAGATAAGGCTTCACCTTATTCTTGATGAGATCTTCAGCCTGCTTCTTGGTCAAACCACCGACATGCAAGGTTCCAACAACAGGAAACTCAATATTACCATCATTATCAACCAGATATCCTTGCAGGGAACCACTACCATAACTCAGCTGTCCGCCTGTACCCAATGTTTGAGAGACAGAGAGGTTGAAAGGCATGGCAGCCTTTGGATCTGTTGTAATTACTGTAATTGTAAGTTCGTCCTTAGGCATAATCTTGGCTTCATAAAGCATTCTTGAAGCAGCCAAGCTGATAGAATCTGCATTTTGGAAATAAGCTACATTCTTAGTACTTCCACAACTGCCAAGTACTAAGAGCATAGTCAAAGCGACTAAAACTGAACTAACGAGTTTTTTCATTTTCTAAAATTTTCGTTTTAAAATATTGGTGCAAAATTACGGTATTTTTTTGAATACTGCAAATTTTTGCACCAATAATTCTATTTACGTCTATTTTTTTTTGAAATAATAGCCTTTTTTACTTATCTTCGATGCCATTTGATGGCAAATTAAAGCTATAACTGTTATCGAAAATCTTCTTCACTTTATTAATCTCAACGAAGGTTGTGCCTCCACCCTCTCCAAAGCTACCGCTCAGATAAGCAATCTTATCCTCCTCACCTAAGTAGCCTTTCTGGCGAAGCATACGTACCGCTGCGGTAAACATAGCCTTGGTAGAAACCTGATCCTTCTGATGAATTGGAATAATACCATAGCTCAGATTCAACCAGCGCTGGAGTTTCTCCTTATAGCAGATTGCCAATACCGGATTTGGACCACGGAAGGCTGCCAGGTCGCGTGCAGTCTGACCGGTCTCGCCATCGGTAATAATACCAGCAACACCCAACTTCTTTGTAGCCTCAATGGCAGCATGAGCCAGGAAGAGTTTCTGGTCAATCTTACCATCTTCCATTGGATCAATATCATTCAGTGGAGACTTGTCCTTCTCTGCCTGCTCAGCAATACGGACCATGGTCTGCACTGCTTCTACAGGATACTTACCGCTTGCTGTCTCACCAGAAAGCATCAGCGCATCGGTGCGATAGAAGATAGCATTGGCAATATCAGTTACCTCAGCACGGGTAGGACGTGGATTCTTAATCATGGTATGCAACATCTGTGTAGCCACGATTACCGGTTTCTGCGCCTTCACACACTTAGAGATGATGCGGCGCTGGATGCCTGGAATTCTCTCGATTGGCACCTCGATACCCAGGTCACCACGGGCAACCATGATACCATAGCAGGCATCAATAATCTCGTCAATATTATCAACACCTTCCTGATTTTCAATCTTAGAGATAATCTTGATATCACTGTTGTGAGCGTCCAAGATATCCTGAACTGCCTTCACATCGGCTGCATTGCGCACAAAAGAGTGAGCGATGAAATCAATATCCAACTCGATAGCGAGTTCAATATTTCGGCGGTCTTTCTCTGTCAGTGCAGGCAAGTCGATATGCTCTCCCGGCACATTCACGCTCTTGTGAGCCCCGAGCACTCCCTCGTTCTGAACCTCGGCAACCAGCATAGGACCCTGGCTGTCGATAATCTTCATATCGAGTTCACCATCATCGAAGAGCAAATCATCACCTACCTTAACATCGGCTGCGATGTCAGGATAGCTCACATTCACAATATCATGAGAAGACTCCATTTCCGGACGTCCAAAGATTTTCACTACATCACCAACATTGTAGTGGATAGGTTCCTTCACACCTGTAGTTCGCACCTCAGGACCTTTGGTATCAATCATAATACCAATATGTGGAGACACGGCTCTTACATTCTTTACGATGGTGCGTATACCCTCTTCTGTGGCATGAGCAGTATTCATACGAACAACGTTCATACCGGCGAAAAACAGTTTTCGGATAAAATCCTGATCACATCTACGATCACTGATGGAAGCGACAATCTTTGTTTGTTTCATATTTGTAATTTACCTTATTGAAATTTCAATGTTTGCGGTATTTCTACCATATTTCTTAAATTGCGTGCAAAGATACAAAGAATTTCTGAAATAAAAAACATCTGAAATACAAAATATATATAAAATATTGAGTTACTTTCAAATTGAAAGCGCATAAAACAGAAAATCTAGCCAATGGGACACTTCTCGTTCCCATTGACTAGATAACAAATCTATTAATCCCGTTGAAAAACAGGATTTTTAATGATCAATTCTAAATTAGATATCCAAGTCTGGCGCCTTCTCAGCTCCTGCTGCTGCCTCAAACTTAGGCATCACATTGAAATTGAAGAGGCCGGCGATAAGGGCACTTGGCATTTTTCTAACCGTCTGGTTATAGTTCTGAACGGCTTCATTATACTTGCGGCGTGCCTCGCTGATACGGTTTTCCGTACCCTCTTCCTGAACCTGAAGAGCCTTGAAGTTCTCGCTGGCTTTCAACTCAGGATATTTCTCGGCTACTACCATCAGTTTGGAGAATGCATTCGCCAACTCACCCTGTGCAGCAGCATACTTCTTCAGGCTAGCCTCAGTAAGATTGTTGGCATCCAGCTTTACCTGACCAACAGCAGCACGAGCCTTGGTTACCTCGGCAAAGGTTTCTTTCTCATGCTTGGCATAAGCCTTTACGATCTTAGCCAACTGTGGCATCATATCAGCACGACGCTGATACTGAGTCTGAACATTAGCCAACTCTGTGGTAGCCAACTCCTGTTTCTCTACCAATCCGTTATAACCACTGAACATCCATAGTACCAGCACAACTACGATGCCCAGAATAATCCAACTTTTCTTTATACCTCTCTTTGCCGGTTGCATGTTTGAATTCATTGTCTGTTCCATTGTCATTATTATTAATTAATTATTTACTATAAACTATTAACTATAAACTATTAACTATAATCAGTCATCACCATCCTCCGCCAGAGCCACCTCCGCTAAAGGTACCTCCGCCAAAAGAACCGCCCGAGAAACCGCCGCCGGAAGAACCGCCACCTCCCATAAAGAAAGGAGGTATCCAGTCATCGTCATTGTTTCTCCTACGAGACTGGTTTCTCTGATGGCTCTTCGGTCTTGGCTTCACAATACCGAGTATCTCCAGAATATACCTGATAAACAGATAGATAGGAATACCGAAGAAGATAAGGAACAGGATAATGACCAGGAACCAGTCCTCTTCGTCATTAACCGAACCTTCATCAACATCCGCAATTCCCGTCCGTCCACTTTTCACCTTATTATATATAGCACGGCTCACAGATGCTACCGCCTCGCCCGGATTGCCTTCACGCATATACTTCACGATGCAAGCCCGGGCAATATCATCGCAGTCCACATCGGTCAACTCCCCCTCCAGTCCACTTCCTGGAGCAATAAAGTACTTATGGTCCTCCACCGCGATGACGATAACCAGTCCTCTCCGGCTCTTCTTGTAACCGATACCATATTGGTTGCCCACATCCTGCGCCATCCGAAAGGCATCCTGGTTGTCAACCTTTCCCACAATGATGAGCACATTCTGTACGCCACACTCCAACTTCAGTTTCTGAAGATAGAAATTGGCAGAATCCTTCTGAGCCTTATCAACATATCCATCCGGGTCGGAAACATATTGCGTAGAATCCCTGAGGAAAGGAATCGGTACATTTTTCGCCGTCCAGACCTCCCCAGCCGTCAACGCCAATGCATGAAAGGCAACCATCATCAAAGCCAAAAAATATCTCTTAAATCTCATAATTTCTCTATTTTGGTGCAAAAATACGCAATAAAAACCTTATATGCAAATACTTAGAGCATTATTTTTGCAAAAAAAGCCTTAAGTATTTTGTTATATCATAAAAAACTTGTATCTTTGCACACCGAAATAAAGATTAACAAGTAAAATTAGTAAAAAATAAAGAAATGACCAAAGCAGATATCATTAATGAGGTAGCTATCGCTACTGGTATGCCTAAGAAAGAAGTAGGTACTGTAGTAGAGGCTTTTATGGAAGAGGTTAAGAAGTGCCTCATCGAAAAGAAGGACAATGTATACTTGCGTGGTTTCGGCAGCTTCAACATCAAGCATCGTGCTGCTAAGACTGCCCGTAACATCTCTAAGAATACAACCATCACCATTCCAGCTCACGACTTGCCAAGCTTCAAGCCATCAAAGAGCTTCATCGAGGAGATGCAGAACGCTCAGTAATACTGCTGGACAGAAAGAGAGAAATATCATTTTTTATAATAACAATATTTTAAAATTTTAAAATCATGCCAAACGGAAAGAAAAAGAAGGGCCACAAGATGGCTACTCACAAGCGTAAAAAAAGATTACGTAAGAACAGACATAAGAGCAAGTAAGCTAGCATTGTAGCTAGTCTACTATAGCTCTCGGTCAGTTCGTGACTGAGGGGGTGTGTCAGTTCTGATATGGAATGACATACCCTTTTTTTGTATTAATTTAAAGTTAAAAGATTATTGAAGATATGACAAGCGAAGTTGTAATTGATGTCCAACAGAAAGACATCTCTATCGCACTCATGGAGGACAAGCAGCTGGTGGAATACCAGAACGAACCTCGTGAGGCATCGTTCTCTGTGGGCAACATCTACATCGCAAAGGTAAAAAAACTGATGCCGGGTCTTAACGCCTGCTTCGTGGATGTAGGTTATGAACGCGACGCCTTTCTTCATTATCTTGACCTAGGAAGTCATTTTAATTCCTACCAGAAGTACCTTAAACAAGTACAGAGCGACAGAAAGAAACTTTTCCCATTCTCTAAAGCCAGCAAAATGCCTGAATTGGAAAAGGACGGCAGCATACAGAATGTACTCAAAGCAGGACAGGAAGTGCTGGTACAAATCGTAAAGGAACCAATCTCTACCAAGGGACCTCGACTCACAGGCGAAATCTCATTCGCGGGCCGATACCTGGTACTCATGCCATTCGGTGATAAAGTTTCTGTCTCGTCGAAAATTAAAAGCGGTGAAGAACGCTCCCGACTCAAACAACTCATTCACAGCATCAAACCAAAGAATTGCGGCGTTATCGTCCGCACTGTGGCTGAGGGTAAGAAGGTCGCTGAGCTCGATGCTGAGCTGAAAGTCCTGGTGAAGCGATGGGAGGATGCTATCGCCAAGGTACAGAAGACCCAGCAGCGCCCGCAACTTGCATTCGAGGAGACCGGAAGAGCCGTTGCTCTCTTGCGTGACTTGTTTAACCCATCTTACGAGAACATCTACGTGAACAACGAAGATGTGATGAACGAGGTGAAGAACTATGTTTCTCTAATAGCCCCTGAAAAGGCGGGCATAGTTAAGCTCTACACCGGTAAGGTGCCCATCTTCGACAATTTCAGCATTACCAAGCAGATTAAAGCTGGCTTTGGTCGTGTTGTTAACTACAAGCACGGTGCTTATCTCATCATCGAGCACACCGAGGCCTTGCACGTTGTCGATGTAAACAGTGGTAACAGAACTCGTGAGAAAGGTCAGGAAGCAAATGCACTGGATGTTAACCTCGGCGCTGCTGATGAGTTGGCTAGACAATTGCGCCTCCGAGATATGGGAGGTATCATTGTTGTCGACTTCATCGACATGAATCTTGCCGAAGACCGACAGTTGCTCTATGAACGCATGTGCAAGAACATGCAGAAGGACCGTGCCAAGCACAACATCCTGCCATTGAGCAAGTTCGGACTGATGCAGATTACACGCCAGCGTGTACGTCCGGCTATGGATGTGAATGTAGATGAAACCTGCCCTACCTGTTTCGGTACGGGCAAGATCAAGTCTAGCATCCTCTTCACCGACCAGTTGGAAAGAAAAATCGACCGCCTAGTCAACAAGATCGGCGTCAAGAAATTCACTTTGTATGTGAATCCTTACGTGGCTGCCTTCATCAACAAGGGCTTCATTTCCCTGAAGCGCAGATGGCAGTTTAAGTATGGTTTCGGCTTCAATGTGATTCCTTCACAGAAACTGGCATTCCTCCAGTACGAATTCTACGACAAGGACAACCAGTATCTGGACATGCAGGAAGAACAGGAAACAAAGTAAGTTTTTAATTATCAGAAAAAAGCTCCATTCGCATCTGATTGCGAATGGAGCTTTTTTATTTTGTTTTTCTACACCTTATTATATATAGGGCATTTTAGTACTCTATCTCATTATTCACCATCTTCTCTGTATCCCAAGGTGCAGGAGCACCGCCGAGATAACGATGGAACCAGTCGAGGTGCGCGTTGTAATAGAGCGGCATCGACTTCAGGTTGCTTGGCCAGTGACCATCATACTTCAAGACTATCAGTCGCGAAGGAATGTTTAGGGTCTGCAAAGCTGTGAAATACTGCAAACTCTGGGTATACGGTACACGATAGTCCAGCTCACCTGTCATCACGAGGGTTGGTGTTGAGAAGTTCTTGATGTATGAGGATGGTGACCACTTCTCGTAGAGATCGGAATTATAAGGCTGTCCCTCTAACTCAAAGTTAGGAAACCATACTTCCTCAGTACTGCCCCACATAGAGCGCAAGTCATATACGCCCATCATGGAAGCCAGACACTTGAATCGCTTGGTATGTCCCTGCAGCCAGTTCATCATGTAACCGCCATACGACCATCCCATCGCTCCCATCCTCGTGGAGTCAACATATTCCAGAGTTGCCAACTTATCGGTAACCTTCATTACATCCTCGAATACCTTTCCGCCCCAGTCGCCAGAGATGGAACGGGTGAAAGCCTGACCATATCCCGTAGAACCGTGAGGATTAGGATAAGCCACCACATAACCGGCAGCAGGATAAACCTGCCAGTCGCCACGGAAGGAATTCATCCACTGCATCTGTGGTCCGCCATGCACATTGATGATAAGCGGATATTTCTTGCTGGCATCAAAGTTGTGTGGCTTCACGATGAATACCTGTACCTTGTCGCCACCAGCACCCTCTACCCAGATACTCTCAGATGGACGGATATCCACTTCATCCTCCAACTGCTGGTTGAGGAAGGTAATCTGCTGTTCCTTGCCGCTGGCTACAGGAGTTCCATTCCACTTCTTCATCTGCTGGCGATAGAGAGCCGATGGCTTGCCTGTCGTGCTATAGGTATAATATACCATACCCTTATTGTCGAAATCAAACTCCGAGATGGCCTTGCCCGTCAATACCGGCGAGATGGTTTTTCTGGCTATATCGAGCTTGTAGAGCGGCTCAGCGCCCTGTACCTGACCGAGGAAGAAGATACTCTTGCTGTCGGGAGCCCATTTGTAATCATCTACCCAGTTGTCAAACTTCTCTGTCAGGATGGTAGACTTCTTTGCAGCCCGGTCGTAGATAGCAAGACGGAAGTGATCAGACTCATAACCAGGCACTTGCTGCAAGCGGTAAGCGATATACTTGCCGTCAGGCGAATAGGCTGGAGTACCATCCCAAGCCTTGTTCTCCTTCGTGATGCAGACCGGTTCTCCCCCATTCACAGATACCGTCCACAGGTCGGCATTGGTGCTAGCCTCCTGATGCTCATCATGATTGGATACGAAACAGATCTCCTTGCTGTCAGGAGAGAATTGATAGGTGATTCCACCCCCAACCACGAATATCAGCGAATAATTGCCCGGAGTCAGATCCTTGTAAGTCTTCGTCTGTGTATCGAAAAGGATAAGGTGATTGCATCTGCCATCATTATAGCTCGTCCAATGACGGTAGAGCAACTTGTCGGCGATATGCGCCTGTACAGGTCCCTGCTCCTTTTTCTCCATCCGGGCCTTGTTAGCCTTGGCATCAGCTCCCAGGTCGGGATATACTTCTGCGGTAAAGGCAATGTATCGCTCATCCGGAGAGATGACAGGGCTACCGATACCCAACTCATAATCAGTTACCTGTTCCGTCTCGCAGGTAGTCAGATCCATGCAAAAGATTTGAGCCGTCCCTTTCTCATAATTAGTAAAGAAGATACTCTTTCCATCCTTGCTCCACACGGCAGAACTGCTCTTTCCATCCTCGGTAAGAGCCTTGGCGTGAGAGCCATCCGCATTCATGATGTAGATGTCGGAGCCAGACTTCTGGTTCTTCAGGTCAGAAGAACTGGCGGTATAGCAAACCGTCTTACCATCAGGCGAAAGGCTCACCGAAGAAACGCCCTTCACCCTGTACAAATCCTCGATGGTAAACGCCCTTTTCTGAGCGTTTGCCGAAAGCAGCGCCATCACGAGTGCTGCCGAAAACATCAATCTCTTGTTCATATAACCTATTAATATTTATATTTACGATGCAAAAATAGCAATTATTTTTGGATTTCCTGCAACCTTTTCTCTACTTTTATCGTCTAAGCTATAAATAACATTGATAATAACATAAAAAAGAAAGGAAAAGACTATGATTTTAAGTACCACTCCAACCATAGAAGGGCACCCTATCCGTGAATACCGTGGCGTAGTGACCGGCGAAACCATCATCGGTACCAACTTTGTAAAGGATTTCTTTGCCAGTGTCCGTGATGTAATCGGCGGCAGAAGCGGTTCTTACGAAAGCACCCTCCGCGAGGCTAAGGATACAGCCCTCAGAGAGATGGCCGACCGTGCCGCATCCCTGGGCTGCAACGCCATCGTGGGCATCGACCTGGATTACGAAACCGTAGGAAAAAGCGGCTCCATGCTGATGGTAACATGCAGCGGAACGGCGGTGATTATCTAAGTTCTGCGACTGTACAAAAGAACAAAACATGCTTGAAATGGGGCGGTAACTGCCTTTAAAAACGAGTTACCGCCCCTGTTCAGATATATTTTTATCTATATAGTGTGGTGACATACACCTGATGAAGGTCACCAACATTCTTCTATTTCATTTATTCTATCACCCAATCCTCTATACTTCGCTGGTTTTCCGAGAAGTTAATACCCACTTTCACAACCTTTCGCCCATCATCGGCAAAAGCCTTGGCATAGTTCTTATCGCTGATTTGCGCCATGGCGATGTCGGCAGACTTCTTATATTTCAACTCAAAGATAAAGATACTCTTATCCGTCTTGAGCACAAGGTCTATTCTTCCATCCGAAGTGGTATGCTCCACCTTCACATCTTCGCCAAGCATGGTGAAGATGGTGAATATCACGGCTTGATAGTGACGCTCATTATTGTTGATAATCGTATATGGGAACTTATCATAGAATGCCTTCAAATGAGGCATAAAGGCTCCCATGTCGTCATTGATGAGCACATTCTTTTTATAAGCATATACGATAGCATCAAGTTCGCCTACCTCTGAAGGGGTATAATATTGGCAAAGGCTTTCCGAAAAACCTTGTCTAACTTCTTGATTAGGAAAACTAAGGTAATACATACCTAACTGCTTGTCATATCCCTTAATCGTAAGATACCCACTTTGGAAAAGGACTGGCACAGGGTCAGTAATCGTCTCAGTAGGAACATCGAAGCGTTTAGCTCTAGCCCAGATATCATTTAAGTCCATCATATCCAAATTCTTCTGCTGCATCAGTTCTATCAGGAACGTAGGCGTACCAGATGTAAACCAATAGCTATTAAACTCCTTATCGTCCAAAGCATTGATAATGCTGTAAGGATTGAAGATATCCTCGCTATTGATACTGAAGTGGTAGCCATCATAATGCTGCTTGAGTTGCTGCAAGGTCTCCTCATAAGTGAGTCCATTATGCTCAGCCATCTCCTCGATTCCCTCATGGAAATACTGAGTCAATTCACTCTTGGTTATACCACAACAGCTACTGTATTCATCCTTCAACGTGAGAATCTTGAGATTGTTCAATTCACTAAAGATGCTGAGCTGACTAAACTTGGAGATGCCTGTGATGAATACAAAGCGGATGTTTCCCTCTTGCTGCTTCAAGGGGCTGAAGAAATCTCGCATAATATTGCGGATGGTTTTCTGCAAGTCTTCGTCACTGACAGAATCATGCATTGGAGCATCATATTCATCGATGAGAACAACTGCTTGTTTACCTGTTTGAGCAGCTGCTGCAAGCAAGATGTTCTTAAGACGACCTCCAAAAGACTTCTCATCTATTGGATTAACTTTTAAACCATATTTTTTCTCTTCTACTTCTAGTATTCCGTTTAGAATTGAATATGTATTCTCCAAACTATAATATTTACCACAGCTCAGATCCAGGTGGATGACAGGATATGCCGTCCATTCCTTCTCCATCTGTTCAATGGCAAGGCCCTTAAACAGTTCTTTCTTACCCTCGAAATAAGCCTGGAGGGTAGATACAAACAAGGATTTTCCGAATCGACGTGGGCGACTCAGAAAATGAAATTTGGCATAATGAGCCAACTGATAGACGATAGCCGTCTTGTCAGCATAGAAGTAATTCCCCTTCACGATTTCGGAGAACGTTTGTATTCCCAAAGGATATCTCTTTGAAGCCATAATCTTACTCTTAATAATTAATGTACAAAGATACAGATAATATTTCAGAAAACAAGCATTTTTCTGATTATTAACAATATATCTAAAGGAAAACGACCCGCACATTTGAGCATCGTTGAGAGGCTTGGCGGGTTCTCGTGCTGCAAAGATACGAATAATCTTTGATCATACAAACTTTTTAGAAGGAAAATAGAAAAAGCAAAGTGGATTTCTTTGCTTTTTCTATTTTAAATCAAATATCTTCTATCTCAGCAGATATTTCGCAACCAAATCTCTAAGCATCGACTCCGGAAGATTCGACAATCCCGTCTCTTGAATCGTAGCATATTCGGGCTTGTTCTTTCCGATAATAAACTTACACTCTCGCCCATCTATGCTTGCATACAAATGGAAGTTGCCTTTGTAAGCCTGCTCTATGCGAACATCAGTACAACTTTTGCCATCTATCTCAAAAGAAGCAGAACTGTTGTCTTTATCCTCCAATCCCCATGATACGAGATGAGCATTTATCGCTGACTCTATGGAACTGATCCATCTGTCCTGAACCTCATTTCGCTTGGCTATGTCACGGAATTGCCGCAGAGAATCAGCTACTTCCCTAATGATTGCATCAGCACGCCGAATGCCATTGTCCTTGGCAAACAGAATGGCATCATCGTAAGAAATATGATGCAGCTTAGACCTTACATACATACAATGACCCGTATTAGGTAAATAGCCTCCTGTATCTATAATATAAGTGAGGTCGTAGGCTGGTGACAAACGCCAAATCCCCGCCTCGTCCATCACAAAAGAGAAATTCTTTGTATGGTCATCCGTATTGTTGGAAAGTACATTGAACACAAGTCTGCGAAATACTTCCTGGCAATCTGTATCCGGCAAATGTAATTTTCTGCAGACAGCAATAAGTCCCTCATAGCTATCGGCTTCCGGAGAAATCGCAGCAAGGGTCTGCGTATGCAACTTTCTCTCACCATCACGATCGAAACGCTTCGTTATGAAATTCCTGTTTCCATCTATCTCATATAGTCGGGATGGCATCATATCTATTCCCGACTTGATGGCCATCTCGTAATAGGTCATCTCTATCTCGGCAGAACTATATTTCGTATCGCCAAATTTCAATATGTAATAATCATAATCCTGCAGCCCAGCCACCTGACCGCTTCGTATCTCCCCCGTAGTTTTATTGATGGCAATGATAGCCTTAGGTTGGCGTCCACCAGCCGATGTTCCCACCGTAAGCAAGGACTGCATCGTGATAGATTCCTCTGGCATGATATGGGCATTTTCACGCTCGATGAAAATGCGCTCAGCCAAGTCTGCCAACGACTTGACATCTATCATTTCAGCCTTATCCGTCTTTGCCACCTCTGGTAAGAATTCCAATGCACCCATGCCTCGCTTACCGATAAAAGAAAGTTTATCCAACGGAGTTATATCAGCATTTGGAATATGATTTTGAATTCGCCAAAGCTCGAAAAGCTGATTACCCCAGGCATCCGGCAACGAATCTGCCAGAAATGCAGGAAGTTTCTGGTACATTTTGGCATCCTCTCCCCACACGGGTGTCATTGCACGAATACCACGCACAGGAGCTTGAAGAGGAGAAACATCAATTCCCTGCTTCAAGAACTCAGGATTATATGTAAAGTACGATAACCTGCGGCGATTGTCCCATGCCAAGCGACCGATTTCTTCGTCCCAAAGCATTACTCTCAAAGTATTTACCATAACCAGTTATTATTTAGTATGACGAATTCTCTGTGCCTTCTTCTCATCCTTTCTCATCAGATAAGGAGATGGAGGAAGTTCTGGAAGCACATCATTGATGGCATCAATCTGCCCTACCACCTTCAGTAAGAGGAGAAAAGTGGAAAGCGAAAGATTGCCCGCTGTACCATTCTCAAACTTGTGGATGGTGGTCAAGCCAAGCCCAGTAAGCTCGGCAACCTCTTTCTGGGTGAGATTGCATCTCATTCTATATTCCTTGAATCTTACTCCCAGTAAACGTACCAACTCAGGAGTAGAATATTCATATAAATCTGCCATAATCTTCTATTAATTTATCTATCATTATAATGATATTTATCCCATATATCAGCCTTTACCTTCAATATACTGATATTTATGGGTACAAAAATAAGAAAAAGAAATGAGACTGGCAAGCTTTCAAGAGATTATTTTCTAACTTACTATCATTTTTCAGGAAAATGATGCGAGGAGTCGCTTACAAATGACGCAGATTCACCCATTCC
The DNA here is from genome assembly GCF_026015295.1 of Segatella copri. Classification (NCBI taxonomy): domain Bacteria; kingdom Pseudomonadati; phylum Bacteroidota; class Bacteroidia; order Bacteroidales; family Prevotellaceae; genus Segatella; species Segatella copri. The sequence continues at coordinate 1,614,818 of NZ_JAPDUW010000001.1, forward strand.
TTTATACTCACACATAAATATTTTTTCTTGAAAAAAGTCTCAAAGTATCATTATTTGCAAATATATCACTGATACATAATGAATTACAAAATGATACTTCCAAATATATTTACAAAGAAGTATCATAGAAGTATCATGATTTCAATAGAAGTATCATTAAATCACCATGATGCATCATAAAAAAACACGAAATTATAGTCAACTAAATATAGAAAAACTACAATTTGCTTGTTCAAAATAGTGCCCGAAAATCACCCCATGAAACGGGCATTCAATGCCCGCAGCACGGGCAATGAGTACCCAACACTTGGTCTACCGATGCCCATCACTTGATCCCTTAGTGACCGTGTGACGGGCACTAAGAGACCAACCTATGTGCTTATTCCTAACTACAGTTATCTGTTTTCCATCTTATTCCTGGTTAATATTGGCATACTTTATAAACTAGAAAGGTAGACACACTATCAGTTTTATAAAACGGAAATACTAGACATTTCTTAGTTTTTATGCCTGTATTTCTAGACATAAATCCTCAAAAAAAAGGCGTTCTTTGAAAGCAACTTACCTGAATTTTATGATACTTCTATTGAATTTATGATACTTCTATGATACTTCTTTGTAAAATAAACAGAAAAGTCTCATTTTTATAAACCATTATATATCAATCGCATACATCGGTTTTAGCCGCAAATAATGAGACTTTGAGACTTTTTTCGAGAAAAAAAACTTTTATGTGCACGAAAGAAAAGGAAAGAAGAAAGCAGTAATTATAAAAGAAAAAAGCAGCAATGGCTACTACTCCATTGCTGCTTTTTTTATATTTTACTGAACAATCTTGAAGCGGATACGCAAAGAATGCGCATGCTCATCCCAATTGGTACCCAACAGTACGAACTTGCCAATCTGGGCGGTAGAACGGACATGCTTGCCGATACATGGACAAACATCATAATCACCGATACGAACCAGACGCAAGGTCTCGCTCGCATCATCCGGCAGACGGTCTAACTTGACGTTAGCCGGAATATGGTCACGATCCACAAACTCGTAAGTAACAGGCATATCAAGCTCTATCAGACGATTCATTTCCGTCTCAATCTCCTTCTCCTCCTGGCGGGTAGGCTTGTGATCGACTAAGAAAGTCATCTTACTCTTCTTTCGCTCAATATGTGCATTGCGGCTGCGCTCACAGCCAAACAGGCGAACCATCAACTGATTGAGCAGATGCTCAGCCGTATGAGCAGGAGGGAATTCCTCCTTATGATGCTCATTCAATATGATATCACTTTCCTCCATCTTGACATTGAATTTATAGATTCTTACTCCGTTAGCATCCATTGATATCGGGAATACGCCATCCTTCTTCAACTCAACCTTCTTCTTACCACCCGAGAACAGTTCTGTTACCAGCACCTCCTCTTCAGCAATATGAAAGAAATCAAAAGCATGACCAGGGATGCAAACCTGTAGCTGGCGCGCCTCCTGAGCAAAGTTAAGTACGATGAGCATGGCTTCATCATCCTTCTTGCGAAGGAAGGCGAAATTGGTACGGGGATCGAAATTCTCAGAACCCGGATTCACATACATCAAATCGAAGGTCTCACCCTCGCGGATGGCTTTCTCTTCATTGGCGAAGCGAAGAAGCTGACGATAAGTGGCTGCCAGATATTTCTGCTCTTGACTCAATGCCGAGTCAGATGAATCCTGATAGGCATGTGCCAGAGTTTCCGGACTCCAATAGTCGAATATCGTGGTACGGCCATCCGTGCCGCTGAATCCTTCCTCATCCATTCCCTTCTCGCCGAATTCCTGACCGCTGTAAAGCATGAAAGGATTCTTCTGGAAGAAGAGACTCATGGCTGCCGCAGGAATCGCCTTCATGGCTGAGCCACAGAAGAAATCGCTGGCGATGCGCTGCTCATCATGATTCTCAAGGAAATAGAGCATGTGATCGCGGATATCATCCACTACCTGCCACTCGTGAGTGATACTGGCTGCCGGACGCTCACCACGAACCACGCCACGCAGGCAATCATACATTCCTACCTTGTCATAAAGATAATCGAAACCAGCCTTTACATAGTTGCGGTACTGGTTAGGATCATAAACCTCGCCGATAACCACGATGTGAGGATACTTCGCCTTCAATATTCCTGTAGCGTATGACCAGAAGGCCGTTGGCACCATTTCTGCCATATCACAGCGGAAGCCATCAACACCCTTGCTTGCCCAGAAGAGGAGGATATCTGTCATCTTGCCCCATGTGTTTGGCACTGGTTCATAATGATAGCTTCTGCCTCCTGCATCACAGTAATCTACACCGTAATTGAGTTTCACGGTCTCATACCAGTCGTTACAGCCAGGATGGTTATCAAACCGGTCGTTTCCTGTAGCTCTGGCTGGGCTCTCGGTATAAGGTTCATAAATCTTGGCATCTTTCGCAGAAAAAGCCTTGAACTCTGGTTTGGACTGACGGATTTCATTCAAATCCAAATCGCCCCATGCATAATAGAAATTATTCCTGGTAGAGAAGTGCATGTTCGGATCATCATCTTCTCCCAAATCCCGTACACCTGTTGGTTTGCAAATGGAATGATACTCTCGGGCTACATGGTTCGGAACGAAATCCATGATTACTTTCATACCTGCCTTGTGAGTACGTTCTATCAGCTGCTCCCACTCTTTCATTCTCATACTGACATTCACAGCCAAGTCTGGATCGATATCATAGTAGTCGGTAATAGCATATGGCGAACCTGCTTTTCCCTTCACTACCTCTGCATGCTGAGTAGGAATTCCATAAGAAGAGTAGTTTGTCTGAGTGGCATGACGAATCACACCGGTATACCAAATATGTGTAAATCCCATATCGTGGATGCGAGCCAGAACTTCATCTGAGAAATTATTCAGCTTTCCGCAACCATTCTCTTCGATGGTACCATTTTCCTTACAGGTTGTATTCTGGTTTCCGAAGAGTCGTGGGAGAACCTGGTATATAATAACTTTTTCCTTCATTTAGCGGCTTTACTAAAAAAATGAAACGTTTTACCTTTCCAACAACGCCTTTGCTGAAAAGATAAAACGTTGAATAGTGTTATTGTTGATTAAGCAATACCATGAGCGGCAACATTCTTGTCGATGCGGCCAATCATACCCTGCAATGCCTTGCCAGGACCACACTCTGTGAAGTCATCAGCACCATCAGCAATCATAGCCTGTACAGATGAAGTCCAACGTACAGAACTTGTAAGCTGTGCGATGAGGTTCTGCTGAATCTCAGCTGGATCAGTATGAGGCTTACCGTCTACATTCTGGTAAACCGGGCACTTAGGAGCAGAGAATGTAGTCTTCTCGATGGCAGCCTGAAGTTCATCCTTAGCTGGCTGCATCAATGGAGAGTGGAAAGCACCACCAACCTTCAAAGGCAATGCACGCTTAGCACCGGCAGCCTTCAGCTTCTCGCAAGCAGCATTGATAGCATCTACGTTACCAGAGATAACGAGCTGACCAGGGCAGTTGTAGTTAGCAGCAACTACCACGTTGCCTTCTGTGCTTACCTCAGCGCAGATTTCCTCAACCTTCTCATCTGGCAAACCGATGATGGCAGCCATGGTACCAGGGTTAGCCTCGCAAGCCTTCTGCATAGCGTTGGCACGGGCAGCAACGAGTTTCAAACCATCCTCGAAAGCCATAGCACCGGCAGCAACCAATGCAGAGAACTCACCGAGAGAGTGACCAGCAACCATAGCTGGCTTGAATTCCTCACCCAGGCAAAGAGCAGAGATAACAGAATGGAGGAATACAGCAGGCTGGGTAACCTTGGTTTCCTTCAACTGATCGTCGGTTCCGGCGAACATGATATCAGTAATCTTGAAGCCGAGAATCTCGTCGGCCTTATCAAAAAGTTCTTTTGCCAATGCGTTGTTATCGTAGAGATCCTTACCCATACCTACGAACTGAGAACCCTGTCCAGGGAAAACAAATGCTTTCATTTTATCCTTATATTTTTTAGTTTATAAATAATATTCTGTAATAAATATGAATTCTCTGAATCCGACTGCAAAGGTACAATAAAATTCTGAGAATCAGCAGAGAATATTAAAAAATAAAGTTATATATTCTAAATTACTACAAGAATGGTAAAAACTTTCCATTCAGAACTGGGAAAAGATACAAAAAAATCCCTAATGCCTTGCGGCAAAAGGGATCTTTATATTAATTTGCTTTACAGTGCGAAAAATATCGTACTTCATACAAATTGATTGAGCTAGGATTATTCAGCTGCTGGAGCCTCTTCCTCAGCTGCAGCCTCAGCAGGTGCCTCAACTGGAGCCTCCTCAGCAGCAGGAGCTGCAACAGGAGCGTTCTCAGCAACAACGTTAACTGGAACCTTAACCTCAACCTCCTTGTGGTAGTGTACAGTAGCCTCGTACTCACCAACCTTCTTAGCATCCTTCATAGTGATGATCTTGCGATCAACCTCGATGCCCTTCTTAGCGAGTTCCTCAGCAACAGTTGCAGCGTTAACTGAGCCATAGAGCTGACCAGTAGCGCTCACCTTAGCAGCAATAGTAAGAACAATGCCCTCGAGAGCCTCGCCCTTCTTAACAGCCTCAGCCTTGATAGCCTCAAGCTTGTGAGCCTGCTGCTTCAAATCCTCAGCCAACTGCTTCTTAGCAGATGGAGATGCGATAACAGCCTTACCTGTAGGGATAAGGAAGTTACGACCATAACCACTCTTTACATTTACGATATCGTTCTTATATCCAAGACCGATAATATCTTGCTTCAAAATAATTTCCATTCTTCTTTATCCTCCTTAAATTACTTCATCAAATCGGTTACGTAAGGAAGCAAAGCGATCTGGCGAGCACGCTTTACAGCCTGTGCTACACGGCGCTGATACTTCAAAGATGTACCTGTGATACGACGTGGAAGGATTTTACCCTGCTCGTTCAAGAACTTCTTCAAGAACTCTGGATCCTTGTAGTCGATGTACTTAATACCGCTCTTCTTGAAACGGCAATACTTCTTCTTCTTTGTGTCGATAGAAGGAGCAGTCAAATAACGGATTTCTGATTTCTGATCTGCCATGATTAAGCCTCCTCTTTTTTACCAAGCTTTGCACGACGCTTCTCTGCGTAAGCGGCAGCATACTTGTCAAGTTTAACAGTCATGTAACGAATTACTTTCTCGTCGCGGCGATAAGCTGTTTCGAGCTTAGCGATAACAGTTGGCTCAGCCTTGAACTCAACCAAGCTGTAGAAGCCTGATGTCTTCTTCTCGATGTTGTAAGCCAACTTCTTCAAACCCCAAGCCTCTTTGTTCAGAATCTCAGCACCATTATCGGTGAGTACCTTCTCGAACTTAGCGACCGTTTCCTTCATCTGTTCATCAGACAAAACGGGAGTCAAAATGAAAACGGTTTCGTATTGATTCATACTACTTTAAATGATTAAATATTAATATAAAAATTCTCATGCAAACCGGAAAATGTGTGCGAAAACACAGCCTTTTCACGAATTGCGGTGCAAAATTACGACTTTTTCTTGAATTAACCAAATATTTTTCGTACTTTTGCACAAAATAATTGTTAATAGTATAAAAACAACCTCTAAATTGTAAAGAATATGGCAAAAATGAACAAGAAACTGATTACTCTGCTCCATACCCTACCATCTATGGGCATGGCTTTCATCGTTTTAGGCGTCCTGCTGATGGTGGCCAGCTTTGCGTTTTCCATTCAGGGAAACAGCGTACTCTTCGCTGGTCTCTTTTTCATCCTGGCAGGAATAGCAGGATTTGTATATTCATTAAAAAAAGGATAAGCCGGTCATCGACTTATCCTTTTTATATCTTTGAGAATCTTTTCCCAATTACAGAATCATTTAATCTTCGTTAGGAACTATCAGTTTGTATCCCTTACCATGGATATTGATGATTTCAATCTGAGGATCGTCCTTCAAATGCTTACGGAGTTTGGTGATATAAACATCCATTGAGCGTGCATTGAAGTAATTGTCATCAATCCAGATGGTCTTCAGAGCAAAATCACGCTGCAGAATCTCATTAGAGTGAGCACAGAGCAAAGCAAGAAGTTCATTCTCCTTGGTGGTAAGTTTGGTCTGCTTGTCACCAATGGTAAGAAGCTGCTTCTGTGTATCGAAGGTAAAGTCACCAATGTGATACATGGTAGACTCCTTGCTCTTCTTGCCACGTACGCGGCGGAGAATAGCCTCTACACGGAATACCAATTCTTCCATAGAGAAAGGTTTGGTGATATAATCATCAGCACCAATTTTGAAACCTTCAAGGATATCTTCCTTCAATGTCTTAGCAGTAAGGAAGATGATTGGGAGGTCGGCATTGGTCTGGCGAATTTCCTGTGCCAGGGTAAAGCCGTCCTTCTTTGGCATCATCACGTCGAGTACTGCAATATCAAACTTATTCTTATTGAATTCCTTATAACCTACCTCGCCATCAGGGCACAGAACTGTGGTAAATCCCTTTGCCTGCAAATATTCGCGAAGCAACATACCTAAATTTTCATCGTCCTCGCAAAGCAAGATTTTAATTTTCTCTTCCATATCTTTATTCTTTAAAATTATTAATATTCTTTTAATTCTTTATTCTGTTTCTTCAAGTCTTAACTGTGAATCACCGGCAACTTGATGGTAAAGGTTGTGCCCTTTCCCAATTCGCTGTCTACCTTAATTTCACCATCATGAAGATCTACTATCTTCTTGACATAAGCCAGTCCCAGTCCGAATCCCTTCACATCATGGACATTGCCCGTATGTACGCGGTAGAACTTGTCGAATATCTTCTTCAGATTCTCCTTCTTCATACCCAGACCGGTATCCGTAATCGAGAGATACAGATGTTCTTCATCATTCCAGGTCTTCATCGTAATGTTTAGCGGCTCGTCCGGCTTGCGATATTTCACAGCATTGTCCATCAGATTGAAGATGACATTCTGGAAATGCACCTCGTCAACATATAGTCCCGAATCGATGGCTTCGATATCGGTATAGACCTTACCACCAGTATGCTCAACGCGGAGCGAGAAGGAATTGGCAATATTCTCAACCATCTCGTTCAGATCGAGTTCTTTCTTCTTGAACACCGCCTTTTTGCGGTCGAACATACTCATCTGCAATACCTTTTCTACCAGAAAACGAAGACGCTTCGATTCATCGTTGATCACGTTACCCAGATGTTTCTGCATCTGTTCGCTCTTTGCCACCGAAGTATCATTGAGCATCTGCGCTGCCAGACTGATACTGGCTATCGGCGTCTTCAGTTCGTGGGTCATATTATTGATGAAGTCGTTCTTTATCTCAGTATATCTCTTTTGTCTGAAGATAACCACAATGGTAAAGATGAAAGTAATCAGCAGTACCAGCGTGAAGATGACACTAGGAATCATGAAGCGCACACTGGAGAAGATATAGCTGTTCATATCCGGAAAATGTACCCTTACTACACCCATCTTCGACTGTGGGTCGTTGCGGAAGAGCACCTGTGAGTAGCTGTATTCCTCACCCTCGTCCGTATAGTCAGGACAGCGGTAAACCTCTCGTCCATCCTGGGTAGTCACGGTGAAATGATAAGGTATGTTGATACCATTATTCATCATCTCAGCCTTGAGGTCCTGATCGAGCTGCTTGAAGTTGATTCTCTCCTTCAGCGGCTTGTCTGATGCCGAATAAAGGATAGAATATACCACCTCATCCAGCAACGCTTTCTGATAGACATAGCGGTTCTTCACGATTTCCTGAAGCGACTTCTGTGTTTCTGTCAGCGAATTCTTATCGCTACGCAGTATCATCGCCTTCGGCATATTGCCAGGATGTGTGGCATTTGTCTTCAGCTCGAAAGTTGAATAAACTGCCGTTCCCTTGTTCTTATCTTTATTGGCCTTACGTTCTGTCTCGTTGACATTCTTTTCGAGATAGCGCAGAGTTTCATTAAGCTCCAAATTTCTTGAAGCTTGATACAGGGCTCTGTTGACCGACTCGTCAAACTGTTCCTTCTTCATGTTTACCATCTCCTGGATGTAACTGAGCTGCAAGTAAAGCAGCGCAAGGAACGAAAAGCCCATGATAATGGCTATGGTCCAAATCGTTTTCTTCTTCATGGGGGCAAAGATAAGAAATTTCTTAATCAGTTAACTTAAAATCGTTAATTAATTATTTACTCTTTCTAGTTTTTAACATTTTTCTGCGTTTTTAGTTTCGTATATAAAACTATATTTTCATTTTTCATAAAAAAAAGAGAGGAAGTATACATATCACATGCACACTTCCCCATATTGGTCATATCAACATAAAATTTTAATTTATATAAGAGAGATTTTTCTCTAACCTAACAATTGCTATTCAGCATCCTTCTCCAATTCTGCCTCATGATCCGCAATCAGCTTACTCTGAATGTCGGAAGGAACCAACTCGTAGCTGGCAAACTTGGTAGTGAACGAAGCACGTCCACCAGTCAATGAACTCAGAGAGATGGAATAGCTGGCAAGTTCCTTCAGAGGAATCTTGGCACTCAGCTTCTGATAACCAGCCTCGCTGTCCATACCCATAATGAGAGCACGACGTCCCTGGAGATCACTCATCACATCACCCATGAAATCAGCAGGCACATAAACCTCAAGATCATAGATAGGCTCCAGAATCTTCGGACCAGCCTGTTTGAAGGCATCGCTGAACGCATGGCGGGCAGCAAGCATGAACGAAAGTTCATTACTATCTACTGGGTGCATCTTACCATCATAAACGATGACACGTACATCACGTGCATAACTGCCCGTCAACGGACCATGTTCCATACAGTCCATAACACCCTTCAGAATAGCTGGCATGAAGCGGGCATCAATGGCACCACCAACCACAGAGTTGAGGAATACCAGTTTACCACCCCATGGCAAACTAACCTCTTCACGGCTCTTGATATTCATCTTGAACTCCTGACCGTTGAAGGTAAATGACGTAGGATCAGGCATACCTTCTGCGTATGGTTCAACAATGAGATGCACCTCACCAAACTGACCAGAGCCACCACTCTGTTTCTTATGGCGGTAGTCAGCACGAGCCTTCTTGGTAATAGTCTCACGATAAGGAATACGTGGCTCTTCGAAAGTCACATTGAGTTTTTCGTTGTTTTCCAGACGCCACTTCAGCGTGCGGAGATGGAACTCGCCCTGTCCTCTTACGATTACCTGGCGCAATTCCTTGCTCTGATCAACAATCCAAGTAGGGTCTTCCTGGCGCATCTTCAGGAGTGCAGCCATCAGTTTCTCTGTATCCTGAACATTGGCAGCCTTGATAGCACGTGAATACTTAGGGTTAGGATATTTAATGAAGTCGAAACGCCACTCAGCTCCCTTACCATTAAGGGTATTGCCGGTCTTCACGTCCTTCATCTTCACGGTACAGCCAATATCACCAGCATTCAACTGCTCTACAGGCACACGGTTGGCACCCGCACAGGCATAAATCTGTCCGATACGCTCCTTGGAGCCACGATCTGCATTAGTCAGGTCGTCACCATTCTTGATAGAGCCGCTCATCACCTTGAAGTAGCTTACCTCACCGATATGAGGTTCCATACCAGTCTTGAAGAAGTAAACACTCTCAGGACCATTGCTGTCTGGCGTAATTTCCTCACCACGTGTATTATGCAGTTTCGGCATCTCGCTTACGAAAGGAACCACATTGCCAAGGAACTCCATCAGGCGGTGAACGCCCATCGACTTACCTGCACAAACGCAGAACACAGGGAAGATGCTACGGGTAACCAATCCCTTGCGGATGCCCTCGCGAAGTTCATCTTCTGTCAGACTCTCGCTCTCGAAGAACTTCTCCATCAGTCCCTCATCGTTCTCGGCTGCAGCCTCAACAAGAGCCGTATGAAGTTCCATGGCTTTCTCCATTTCCTCTTCTGGAATATCTTCAATAATAGGAGCACCGCCCTCAGGCTTCCAGGAATATTTTTTCATCAATAAGACGTCAATGAGAGCATTGAAGCCTGAACCGGTCTCAATAGGATATTGTATCTGCACACACTTAGAACCATAAATGTCCTTCATGGTGGCTATGATATTATCAAAGTCGCACTTGTCTGAGTCGAGCTGGTTTACCAGGAAGATGACAGGTTTACCCAACTTCTCTGTATAACGGAAGTTGTTCTGTGTACCTACTTCTGGACCATACTGACCATTGATAAGGATAACTGCCTGATCGGTAACATTGAGAGATGTAATGGCACCTCCCACGAAATCATCGCTACCTGGGCAATCTATAATGTTAAGCTTCTTGTTGTTCCACTCTACATGAAAAACTGTAGGGAACACAGAGTAGCCGTATTCCAACTCAACTGGGAAGTAGTCGCTCACCGTATTTTTCGCTTCTACAGAGCCTTTACGCTTGATAACGCCTGCTTCAAATAACATACTCTCGGCAAGTGTAGTCTTGCCGCTACCCGCACTGCCCAACAGCGCAATGTTTTTAATCTCATTTGTCTGATAAACTCTCATGACGCTTATAGATTTTTAAGGGTTATACTTAAATTTGCTAGTTGCAATCCACAGTCAAACCACCGGTTTTTCTGTTTCATGCTACTAAAGTACAAAAAAAATCGCACATTGCCAAAAGTTTTGGGCAAAAAACTTCTGTTTTTTAAAACATATTAGTACTTTTGCACTTTGTTTAGACATGTTTTTGTCTTTACACCTTATTATATATAGAAAAAGAAGTTCAGAAATATGGCAGGACTATACATACATATCCCCTTTTGTGAAAGCCGGTGCATCTACTGCGGTTTTTACAGTACCACCTCCCTCAAGTTAAGGGATGATTACACTGATGCTCTCTGCCGGGAGATGCAGATGCGCCCGGAAAAAGCCGCTCTCGGAAGCAATGAAACTATCGAAACCATTTATCTGGGCGGTGGAACCCCGAGTCAGCTCAACGGCTCCCAACTCAACCAGATTTTCTCTGCTATCAGAAAAAACTATACGCTGGCAGAGAATATGGAGATCACGATGGAATGCAATCCGGACGATGTAACCGGTGATTTCTGTGAGACGCTGAAGCAACTCCCCATCAACCGCATCAGCATGGGGGCGCAGACCTTCAGCAATGAGCGCTTACACTTTCTGCATCGCCGTCATAACGCCAGAGAGGTAGAAGAAGCCGTCGACCGGCTCCACAACATCGGCATCCGCAATATCAGTATCGACCTGATGTTCGGATTCCCCGAAGAATCTCTTTCCCAATGGATGAGCGATATCAGGCACGCCATACAGCTGGATGTGGAACACATATCTGCCTACAGTCTGATGTACGAAGAGGGAACTCCCCTCTACCATATGCTGAAACAGGGAAAGATTAGCGAAATAGATGAAGAAACCAGTCGCAAGATGTATGAAACCCTGATAGACCAGCTTACTGGAGCAGGCTACGAACATTATGAAATCAGCAATTTTGCCCGTCCGGGGTTCCGTTCACGCCACAACAGCAGTTACTGGCACGAGGTACCATATATCGGAATAGGAGCAGCCGCCCACTCCTACAATAGGAAGCAGCGCAGCTGGAATATCGAAAATATCCAGACTTATATTCGAAGCATCGGCGATGGCATTCTGCCTTCTGAGAGTGAACAGCTAGATATTTCCACCCGATACAATGATCTGATAACAACCGCCTTGCGAACAAGCGACGGAATAAATCTCATGAAGATGGAGCAGGAATTCGGAAAAGAACTGGCAGACAGACTGTTCCAGGAAGCCCAGTCGCATATCAGCCGGGGGCTGATGAAAATAAAGAACGGCAGGCTCTCCCTCACTCGGGAAGGTCTTTACATATCGGATGATGTGATGAGTGATTTCATGATTATATAATGGTTTCAATAAACAAAAAAGCCTTGGAATCTAATTCCAAGGCTCTAATTTCTTTAAACCATTTTTCTTGTATACTTCATAATAAAAAGCTTTAATGCTCTTGACCACTTGTATGGTAGATTTCTTTTTCTGCAACATAGGCTTAACCAGCTGCATCACAGCAAAACAAACTACCACAATAAGCAATACTACTGCCCAAGAGAGAATCTCACTTTGAATATCCAAAATTGGCTGGAGGCCAATGCCCAAAGCCACAGGCAGAATAAAACAGACCCAATCTATCGGGCTGTCAAGCTTGGTTGATTCGATATATTCATCGCGTAGTGCTTTTGGAGCATTCAAGATTAATCTTTTCTGGTGCTTATTCCAGTAATCTTCAAATTCTTTTTCCATGCAATCCATTTACTGTTTTGTCTTAAAACTAGACGGTTAAAACTTCAATACTTATACTTTTCTTTATACTTTTCGGCTACAAAGATAAGAATAATTATTCATTTCTCCAAAATTACAACATACTACTTTGAATATTTAACGTATATTAATTCTAATGGTCAAAACAAAAACTTCACTGCATCACTTGACAATAGCCTGCTTGTATATAGACTGGAAAAGGCAACACCCAACGACGGGCATTGCCTTTCTTGTATAATAACAAAGAGGAATTTTATCTCTCATTAAGTGGCTTATACTCCAGTTCGCCAAGAATATTCTTATATGCAGGACGGATAATACGACGGCCTTCGAAATTGAGTTCTTCAATACGATGGGCTGTCCAACCCACGATACGTGCCATGGCGAAAATAGGTGTATAGATTTCCTGTGGCAAACCAATCATTTCATAGATAAAGCCACTGTAGAAATCAAGATTTGCACACGCTGGCTTGCTGCCTCCACGGTGTTCCTGCAGACATTTGATACCTTCCTGCTCTATCAGCTTCAGGAAATTATACTCGTCTTCTCTCCCCTTTTCCTTGGCAAGTTCACCTGCCAGGCGCTTCAGTTCAACGGCACGTGGGTCACTCAAAGTATAGACCGCATGACCGATACCATAAATGAGACCTGTCTTGTCATAAGCCTCCTTGTTGAGCATTCGCTTAAGGTAAGTATCAAGTTCAGTTACATTACCCCAATCCTTGATAGCTTCTTTCAAGTGGTGGAACATATTGATAACCTTGATATTGGCACCACCATGCAAAGGACCCTTCAAACTACCGATACCAGCAGCAATAGAACTGTAAGTATCTGTACGGGTAGAAGATGTTACACGTACTGTAAAGGTTGAGTTGTTACCACCACCATGTTCTGCCTGGATAATCAGGAGAAGGTCGAGCATACGGGCATCCAGTTCGGAATAGTTTTCATGCTTCATCATATAAAGAAAGTTCTCTGCAATAGAGAGATTCTCACGAGGATGACGAATATGTAGACTTCTACCCTGAACAGAGTGACGGTAGATGTTGTATGCATAAGCAATGATAGTTGGGAACTTGGCAATCAACTCAATACTCTGGCGCATCAGATTGTCACGGCTGATGTCATCCGGATTCGGATCGAAGGTGTACATTTCGAGCACACAACGGGCCAGGATGTTCATGATGTTGCTGCCTTCCAGCTCGATGATATGGGTAATCGTACGATGATCAAGCGGCATATTATCGTTCAGAAGTTCTCTGAAAGCATCCAATTCCTCCTTATCAGGCAACTGACCCGAGAGTAGCAGGAAGGCTACTTCCTCGAATCCGAAACGCTTCTCCTTCAAGAGAGGAGTTACCAGATCATCAAGTTCATAACCACGATAATAAAGTTTACCTTCTGTAGGAGTCAACTTACCTTCTGCATCGCGCTCATAACCCACTACATTACCGATATTGGTCAGTCCGACCAACACACCAGAGCCATCCTCATTACGAAGTCCACGCTTCACATTGAACTTCTTGAATGCATCCTTATCAATCTTGCATGAGTTTTTTACCTCATCGCTTAATTTATATATTAAATATTCTTTATTCATAACCGTTACTTTTTTAGCTGCATGGCTACAACTATTATTTCTTTGCTGCAAAATTCAATGCAGAACCAGCCTTAAACCATGCAATCTGTGTATCATTATAAGTATGCTCAACCTCGAAACTATCCTCAGAACCATCCTTGTGCTTCAGGGTGACGGTGAGTTTAGAACCTGGAGCAAACTCCTTCAAACCTGTCAAAGAGATGCGGTCATCCTCCTGCACCTTATTATAATCATCCTTGTTGCAGAATGTGAGGGCAAGCATACCCTGCTTCTTCAGGTTGGTTTCGTGGATGCGGGCGAAACTCTTGGCGAGAATCACCTTCACGTTGAGGAAACGAGGCTCCATAGCTGCATGCTCACGGGAAGAACCTTCACCATAGTTATCCTCTGCCACCACGATGCTGCTGATGCCTTTTGCCTTGTAAGCCTTGGCAGCGGTAGAAACCTCGACATAAGCACCATCCAACTGGTTCTTCACCTTATTACTCTCACCGTTAAAGGCATTAACGGCACCCATTAAAAGGTTGTCGGAGATGTTCTGCAAATGTCCACGGAACTTCAGCCAAGGACCCGCCATAGAGATGTGGTCGGTGGTACATTTGCCCTCGGTTTTGATAAGAAGCGGCATATCTGTCAGGTCTTTTCCATCCCATGGAGCAAACGGAGCAAGTTTCTGGAGTCGGTTGCTGTCAGGCGCAATAACTACCTCTACATTGGCATTTTCTTCGCTTGGAGCAATGAATCCCTTATCCTCTACGGCAAACCCCTTAGGTGGGAAGGTGAAACCTGTAGGCGCATCGAGCATCACGCTGTTGCCATCCTTATCCAGCAAGGTATCAGTAGCCGGATTGAAGTCGAGACGGCCCGCAATGGTGAGAGCCACGGTGAGCTCTGGACTGCCGATGAAGGCAAACGTATTAGGGTTACCATCAGCACGGCGGCGAAAGTTTCGGTTGAAAGAGGTAACGATGGCATTCTTGCGCGAATTATCATCGGTATGACGCTTCCACTGTCCGATGCAAGGACCGCAGGCATTGGTCATGATGAGGGCTCCAATCTTCTTGAAATCATCGAGGATACCATCACGCTCAGCTGTATAGCGAATCTGCTCTGAACCCGGGTTGATGATAAGCTGTCCCTTCACCTCAATACCTTTCTCATAAGCCTGACGGGCAATGCTGGCAGCACGGGCCAAGTCCTGATAAGAAGAGTTGGTACAGCTACCTACCAATCCTACTTCTACTACCATCGGATAATCGTTGGCAGGACCTTTTGCCTTCATGTGAGAGATTGGTGTAGCTGCATCTGGAGTGAACGGACCGTTAAGATGAGGTTCAACCTTAGAAAGGTCGATTTCAACAATCTGGTCGTAGAAAGCAGACGGATCTGCCAACACCTCATCATCAGCACGGAGTTCGGCTGCATTCATCTGTGCGAGAGATGCAATTTCTTCACGGCCTGTCTTGCGGAGATACTCGCTGGCATTCTGGTCGAATGGGAAGATAGAGCATGTGGCACCCAATTCGGCTCCCATGTTACAGATGGTAGCCTTGCCGGTGGTAGAGATGCTGTCCAATCCCTCGCCGAAGTATTCGAGGATGGCATTGGTTCCGCCCTTTACGGTAAGGATGCCGAGGATTTCGAGAATCACATCCTTAGGAGTGGCCCAGCCAGAGAGTTTGCCTGTAAGATGCACACCAATGAGACGTGGCATCTTGAGTTCCCAAGGCTGACCGGTCAACACATCTACGGCATCAGCACCACCTACACCTACGGCCACCATGCCGAGACCACCAGCATTAGGAGTATGAGAATCGGTACCCACCATCATACCTCCAGGGAATGCATAGTTTTCGAGCACTACCTGATGGATGATTCCGGCACCAGGTCCCCAGAATCCGATATGATATTTCTGAGAAACAGACTTCAGGAAGTCATATACCTCTTTATTAGTCTTACATGCCTCAGGAAGGTCTTGCGTAGCACCCACATCGGCACGGATCAAGTGATCACAATGTACGGAAGCAGGTACGACCACCTTGTCCTTACCCGCATTCATGAACTGCAAGAGTGCCATTTGCGCAGTCGCATCCTGCATCGCCACGCGATTAGGACGGAAGTCAACATATTCTATACCTCTTTTATATGGTCGCAACTGTGTAGGGTCGAAAAGATGCGCAAAGAGCACCTTCTCGGCATAAGTAAGAGGTCGTTTCACCGTAGCCTTAGCCTGGGCTACACTTTCCGAATACGAAGCGTAAAAGCTTCTCAGCATTTCAATGTCCAATATCATCTTGTTCACAATTTTAATTAATTATACACTCTTTCGAGCAATTCTGTTTGCAAAAATACAACTTTTTCTACAAATAGTAGCATGTTTTATCGAAAATTTATCATTTTGATATGATTTTTCTGTTTTTTGATAATTTTGTTGCATATTTATACGTTAATCACTCTCTTTCTCCGGAAAAGCAGGATTATGATATGAAAAGACAAGAATGGCTACAGAAAGGCAGGAAAACAGAGAAAAAAGAAAGGAAAGTGAAGAAAAGAGGAGTTAAAATGAAAGAAAAAGCAAAATTTTTTGGTACTCTCCGCATTATTTATTATTTTTGCAGATGTTATGAGAATAGACATTATTACAGTATTACCAGAGATGCTGGAGGGATTCTTCAATGAGTCCATTCTAGCACGTGCGCAGAAGAAGGGTCTAGCGGAGATTCATCTGCACAACCTGCGTGACTACACATTAGATAAATGGAAGCGTGTGGACGACTATCCATACGGCGGAAGTGCCGGCATGGTGATGCAATGTGAACCAATAGACCGCTGCATTGCTGCACTGAAGGCAGAGCGCGAGTATGATGACGTGATTTATGTTTCGCCAGATGGTGAAACTTTCAACCAGAAGATAGCCAACGAAATGTCGATGCAGGGTAACCTCATCATCCTCTGCGGTCACTACAAGGGTATTGACCAGCGTGTGCGCGACCATCTCATTACCCGAGAAATCAGTGTAGGTGATTATGTGCTGACGGGTGGCGAACTTGCTGCAGCCATCATCTCAGATGCCGTCATCCGACTGGTTCCGGGTGTTATCAGCGACGAACAGAGTGCACTTTCCGACTGTTTCCAGGACGACATTCTTGCCGCCCCTATCTACACCCGTCCTGCCGACTACAAGGGATGGAAGGTGCCGGAGATTCTGCTCAGTGGCAACGAAGCCAAGATTCGCCAGTGGGAATTCGACCAGGCCATGGAAAGAACCAAGCGCCTGCGCCCTGACCTGCTGAAATAAGAAGAAATCATTGCTGATTACTATCATACCCAGAATGGTGGTTTTTAGACACGGTGTAATCCGTTCCTAAAAACCACCGTTCTACTCATTCTCAAGCCATATACTAAAACTCTACACCTTATTTATCAACTACACCTTATTAATATTATTCTTTTTCTACGCATTTTTCGCAGAAAGCCTCACCCAGCATGAAACCTTCTTCGTAGAGGCGTTCCAGTTTATCGGTATCCTTCTCTATTCTGCCAACTTCCAACGGACGGATTGGACGGATACAGGTAATCTTACCCGCAGCCTCCAGATCATCTACAAGCTGGATCTGTTCGTTATAAGCCCGATGACGGTGACTCAGAGCCACACGCAGGCGAGGATAGTTCTTATATAAATAAGGTATCTTATGGTCTTTGCCCATATCACGCCATCCTTTGTTGCGAGTCAGGACAACCACATTGTGTTGCCACCCCATGTCAATGGCGTGCTGTACCGGAATACTGTCCGCAATACCACCATCCAACATCGGAATGCCATCCACTTCCACAATCTTGCTCACATATGGCAAACTGCTGGAAGCACGCACAACATCCAGTGCACGCTGCCTGTCATGATTCTCGGAAAGATACATAGCCTTGCCCGTAAGACAATTGGTAGTAACCATCTCGAAACCATCGGCATACTTAAAATAGGTATCAAAATCGAAAGGCAAGAGCTGGTTCGGAAACTTATCGTAGAGCAATTTGCGGTCGAAGATACACCCCTGAGTCACCAGATGGCGAATACCGATATACTGGTATCGGGCCAGATAATCGATGTTAGAGATACGGGCACGCCGAGGTTGGCGGCTCATATACGACATGCCATTACATGCCCCAGCCGATACAGCCACCGTATAAGGGAAATGAACATCATGCTTCATGAAGGCATCCAGTACCCCACTAGTGAAGACCCCTCGCATGCCTCCTCCCTCAAGAACCAAACCTGTTGTTTTCAAATTCAATTTCATAACACACTCTCTGCTTTTAAAATTCTGAAAATAATTATATTTTGCTCGCAGCATAGACAATTTTCTTACATTTTGTCTAGCAAAAAGCCGTTTTTATATTAATTATTTATAAATTTACGCGTTTTATTCAATTTTGCTTGCAAAGATACGTATTTTTTGGGAAATAATTGCTAACTTTGCAAGCAAAATAATGTAAAATACTAAAAATATGTTCAGCAAAGAGACTTACATCAGCCGCAGACAGGAGCTGAAGAAACTTGTGAAAAGCGGCGTAATTATACTTTTCGGAAACAACAATTCACCATGTAATTTCCCTAATAACGGATATTACCCTTTCCGTCAGGACTCGACATTCCTCTATTATTTCGGATTGCAGCGCGACGGTCTGGTAGGTGTGATAGATATAGACAACGATATTGAAACCCTGATTGGCGACGACATCGACCTCGTAGACATCGTATGGTACGGAAGCGTTGACAGTGTTCACGATCTTGCAGCGCAGGTAGGCGTTCACAACTCAGCACCTATGAAAACGCTCAAGACTATCTGCAACGACGCCATGTCGAAGAAGCGCAAGATTCATTTCCTGCCACCTTACCGCTACGACATCAAGCTGCAGGTATTCGACCTTCTGGGCATCCATCCTAACCAGCAGAAAGAAGAGGCCAGCATGGACCTCATCAAGGCTGTTGTGAAGATGCGTTCAACTAAGACCCAGGAAGAAATCGAGGAATTGGAGCGTGCTGCTGTCATCGGATACAAGATGCATACCACAGCGATGAAGCTCGTACGTCCGGGTGTGACAGAAAAATATGTTGCAGGTCAGGTAAGCGGCATTGCCCACTCTTACGGAGCCATGGTCAGTTTCCCAACCATCTTCAGTCAGCACGGTGAAATTCAGCATGGTTATCCATCTATGAATGTACTGGAAGAAGGCAGACTGGCACTCTGTGATGCAGGTGCAGAAACTATGAACAACTACTGTTCAGACAACACCCGCACCATGCCGGTGAGCGGAAAGTTCAGCCAGCGCCAGTTGGAAATCTACTCTATTGTAGAAGAATGCCACGACCATGCACTGGATGTAGCCAAGCCAGGCGTAAAATGGGCAGACGTACACTTCTCTGTTTGCCGCCTGCTCTTCGACCGCATGAAGGAACTCGGACTTGCAAAGGGTGATACAGAAGAGGCTGTAAAGGCTGGAGCACACGCCATGTTCCTGCCTCATGGTTTGGGCCACATGATGGGAATGGATGTTCACGACATGGAGAACCTCGACCAGATTAACGTTGGTTTCGACGAAGAGGTACGCCCTAATCTGGAGCAATTCGGTACCAACTGCCTGCGTATGGGTCGCCGTCTGCAGGAAGGTTTCGTGGTAACCGACGAGCCGGGAGTTTACTTCATCCCTGCCCTCATCGACGACTGGAAGGCATCCGGTCACTGTGCAGAATTCCTCAACTTCGACAAGATTGAGACCTATAAAGATTTCGGTGGTATCCGAATTGAGGACGATGTACTCATCACCAAAGATAGTTGCAGATTCCTGGGCAAAGACCGCATACCTTATCATCCAAAAGATGTTGAGGAGTTCATGGCAGCCAACAAGGAATAAAATTCCTGAAAGAGAAATCATTTCAGAAAAAGGAATCAGAGAGAAGATATAACAAGAACATTAATATAAAGAGAAAAGAATTCATGAAGAAAACTATGATTGTTGCAGCCTTGATGGCTTTGGTAGCCACAGGAGCAAATGCGAAGAAAGCTGCAGACTCTGCAGAAGTAGCAAAGAACAAACCTGTATTTACTGTAGTAAAGCAGAATCCTATCACTAGCATCAAGGACCAGAACCGCAGTGGTACGTGCTGGGCTTACTCTACCCTCAGCTACTTCGAGAGCGAAATCTTGAAGAAGACAGGCAAGACCTACGACCTCAGCGAAATGTTCGTAGCCAACAAGACTTATATGGACCGCGCCACAGTGGCTGTAAGAATGCACGGCGACGTGAGCTTCTCTGAGGGTGGTAGCGCCTACGATGTTCTCTATGCTTTGCAGCACTATGGTATTGTACCTGAGTCTGCCATGCCTGCACCAGGTTCATTGACAGGTGACTCTTTGGCTAACTTCGGTGAGTTCTTCAATGTAATGACTCCATACGTAGAGGCAGTAGCAAAGAGCACAGCTAAGAAGCTTTCTCCAGCCTGGAAGAGCGGTCTTCAGGGCATCATCGACTCTTATATCGGTAAGGCTCCTGAGAAGTTTACATACGAGGGCAAGCAGTATACTCCACAGAGTTTCTGCCAGAGCCTCGGTTTGAATCTTGATGATTATGTAACCATTACCAGCTACACCCACCACCCAATGTGGAGCAAGTTTGCTGTTGAGGTACAGGACAACTGGCGCTGGCCTTTGAGCTACAACGTTCCTATGGAAGACATCTGCAAGATTATCGACAACGCTGTAAACAACGGTTACACAGTAGCTTGGGGAGGTGACGTAACAGAAGACGGTTTCACTCGCAAGGGTCTCGGTATCGCTTACGACGTAAAGAAGGTTCGCTCTATGGCCGGTACAGATGCTGACCATTGGTTCAAGCTCTCTAAGGACGAGAAGAAGGAGAAGTTTGATTCTCTCGGCGTAAATGCTCCTGAGATTGTTCCTACACAGGCTATGCGTCAGGAAGCATTCGACAATTGGGAGACAACTGACGACCACGGTATGCACATCTACGGTATCGCTAAGGATCAGAACGGCAAGGAGTACTACATGGTTAAGAACTCTTGGGGCGAGTATGGTGACTACAAGGGAACCTGGTACATGACCAAGGCTTTCGTAGCTTACAAGACTATGGACTTCATGGTTAACAAGAACGCCCTTCCTAAGGACATCCGCAAGAAGCTCGGAATCTAGGAGAGTTTTTATAGTTAAAAGTTTATAGTTAACAGTCTATAGGTTTTCTATGGACATTCTCCTAAACAAAAATATTCAAGGGGCAGCAAACCGATGAGTTTGCTGCCTTTTTTGTTGCCAAGAAAATCTCTTATTTACTTATTTTGGGTTGCCAACAAGTCTTATTTTTACTTATTTCTAGGTAATTTAGTAAAATTCCTCCCTAAACATTTCCTTTTGTCATTTTATTTTCGTAACTTTGGGGGCAGAAATAAAAAATAATTAAAATGCATTTTAAATGGAATTACGAATCACCAACACCTGAACAGCAAAAAGCAGCTGAAGAATTAGGCGCCAAGCTAAATATGAGCCCAGTTCTTGCCCATTTGCTCATCAAGCGAGAGATTACGACAGAGTCTGCAGCCAAACGGTTTTTCCGTCCACAACTCTCAGATCTCATCAATCCATTCCTGATGAAAGACATGGACATTGCCGTAGACCGCCTGAACGATGCTATGGGTAGAAAGGAACGTATCCTTGTTTACGGAGACTATGACGTAGACGGATGCACCGCCGTTGCCCTGGTGTACAAATTCTTGCAGCAATTCTATTCAAACATCGACTACTACATTCCCGACCGCTACGACGAAGGTTACGGAGTGAGTAAGAAAGGAATTGATTTTGCTCATCAGACTGGTGTAAAACTGATTATTATTCTAGACTGCGGAATCAAGGCTATTCAGGAGATAGAATATGCCAAGAGTCTGGGAATAGACTTCATCATCTGCGACCATCACGTTCCTGACGATGTGATGCCACCTGCTGTGGCCATACTCAATCCGAAGCGTCCTGACGATCCATTCCCATTCAAGCATCTCTGCGGATGCGGTGTAGGATTCAAGTTTATGCAGGCTTTTGCCAAGAACAACAACATTCCGTTCTCCAGGCTCATTCCTCTGCTCGACTTCTGCGCTGTGAGTATTGCTGCCGACATTGTGCCGGTGGTAGATGAGAACAGAATACTCGCCTTCCATGGTCTTAAGTTGCTGAATACCAATCCAAGTATCGGTCTGAAATCCATCATCGACATCTGCGGACTGAACGGACGCGAGCTCTCTATGAGCGATATTGTGTTCAAGATTGGTCCCCGCATCAATGCTTCAGGCAGAATGGAGAACGGCAAGCTGAGCGTAGATCTGCTGGTAGAAAGAGACTATTCCTCAGCCCTGCGCATGGCCAGACACATCAATGAGTACAATGAGCAGCGCAAAGACATAGACAAGCAGATGACTGAAGAAGCCAACGGCATCGTATCGCGTCTGGAAAGCATGAAACACAACTCCAGCATCGTGCTCTATGATGAAGGTTGGAAAAAGGGAGTCATTGGCATTGTTGCTTCCCGACTCACCGAAATCTACTTCCGCCCTACCATTGTTCTGACCCGGGATGGTGATATGGCTACAGGTTCAGCACGTAGCGTAACGGGATTTGACATCTACTCAGCCATCAAGAGTTGCCGCGACCTCCTGCTCAATTTCGGTGGTCATACCTATGCTGCCGGACTTACCTTGAAGTGGGATAAGGTTAGAGAGTTCAGAGACAGGTTCCAGCATTATGTAGAAGAGCATATTTCGCCTCAACAGACAGAACCGATGCTCAACATAGATGCTGAAATTGACTTTAAAGACATTACCAAGCATCTGCAGGCCGACTTGAAGCGCTTCTCTCCTTTCGGTCCATGTAACCAGAAACCTATTTTCTGCACCAACCGGGTATATGATTATGGTACCAGTAAGGTGGTGGGCAGAGAACAGGAACACATCAAGTTGGAACTGGTAGACTCAAAATCGAGCACGGTCTTAAACGGCATCGCTTTCGGTCAGAGTGCAGCTGCCCGCTACATCAAGAGTAAGCGAAGTTTCGACATAGCCTTCACCATCGAAGAGAATATTTTTAAGAAAAACCAAGTTCAACTTCAGATAGAAGACATCCGTCCAAACGAAGGATGAGGTACTTAGCCCTATGCATGGATTAGGCACTGATTACTCGGATTACACGGATTTGTAGAGCAAATCCGTCAGGACGCAAAAGCATCGAAATCTGCAAGGGCAAAAGTTTCAAAAAATGGCAGATAAATATCAAGAAATACTACGTACATATTGGGGGTATCCTGACTTTCGCGGCATACAACGAGACATCATCGAGAGTATAGCCCGAGGTGAGGATACCCTCGGTCTTATGCCTACAGGTGGCGGTAAATCCATCACCTTCCAGGTTCCAGCCCTTGCCCAAAAGGGCGTCTGCATTGTGGTAACTCCACTCATTGCGCTGATGAAGGATCAGGTACAGCATCTCAAAGCCCGCAACATCCTGGCTGAAGCCATCTACACAGGATTGTCGCGCCAAGAGATTCTCCGAATATTGGAAAATTGTATTTTCGGTGAAATCAAGTTTCTGTATGTTTCACCAGAACGTCTTTCTTCAGAATTGTTCCAAACTAAACTGCGCCACATTCCGGTGAGTTTCATCACGGTAGATGAAGCTCACTGCATCAGCCAGTGGGGTTACGATTTCCGCCCGTCTTATCTCGAAATTGCAAAAATAAGAGATATGAAGCCCGGTGTACCAGTCCTTGCTCTTACAGCTACGGCCACTCCCGATGTAGTAGAAGATATCCAGAACCAACTTCACTTCAAGAAGCAAAACGTATTTAAAATGAGTTTTGCCCGCAAGAATCTTGCCTATGTGGTGCGCACCACCAACGACAAGTTGACCGAAATGGTTCATATCCTGCAGTGTACCCAAGGCTCGGCAATCATTTATGCGAGAAGCCGAAAACGAACCAAGGAGATGGCAGAACTTCTGAACAAACAAGGTATTTCTGCTACATTTTACCATGCCGGACTGGATTCCGACGTGAAGGATATCCGACAGAAAAACTGGCAAAATGACGAGATAAGGGTAATGGTAGCAACCAATGCTTTCGGCATGGGAATAGACAAGTCAGATGTGAGAATGGTAATTCATATAGATTGTCCAGACTCACTGGAAGCCTATTTTCAAGAGGCGGGTAGAGGCGGAAGAGACGGCGAAAAGGCTTATGCTGTGCTGCTCTACAACCAGAGTGATGAAAACAAACTCATGAAACGCATAGACGAAACCTTCCCAGACAAAGAATTCATCAAAGACGTATACGAGCATCTTGCTTACTTTTTCCAGGTGGCAGTTGGAAGCGGAATGGGACAGACTTTCATGTTCGAGATAGAGAAGTTCTGCTTCACCTACAAGTACTTCCCTACTCGCGTAGACTCGGCTCTGCGCATTCTGGAGCGCTCAGGCTATATCCACTACGAGGACAATCCTGACGGAAAAGCAAGAATCAGATTTAACATCAGCCGAAATGATCTCTATCTGCTAGAGAATGTTTCGGAGAAGGAAGAGTCTGTTATTACGGGGCTTCTGCGTAATTACGGCGGTCTGTTTACCGACTATGTTTACATTGATGAGTCGCTGATAGAGCGTGTAAGCGAACTAAACCGTCAGCAGGTATACATGATTCTGAAAAATCTGAGTGCCCGCCACATCATCGACTTCATTCCCCGCCGCAAGACACCTTATATCAGCTACACGCGTCCTAGGGAAGATGGTTTCAGAGTTATCATCCCTGAGGAGGTATGGGAAGTACGCAAGAAACAGTTTACTGCCCACATCAAGAGTATCATCAATTATGCCAAGAACGACACCATCTGCCGTTCGCGCCAGCTTCTGAGTTATTTTGGCGAAAAAACGAAAATGAAGGACGATTGCGGGATATGTGATGTCTGCATAGACCACAAAATACCCCAGAAGCAAACTATTATATCAGAAATTCTAGACTTGCTGAAAGACGGAAAGCCACATGACATTACAGAACTAAACCAACTGAAATATGATTCAGAAGATATGGCTGCAGTTCTTGAAGAAATGGTTGCAGAGAATATGTTTTATGTCGAGGGAGACAAAATCGTTCATGACCCATAAATGAAATAGCAGAAAGGTGTATCATAAGTTATACTTTATGAGCCCGCTCCCATATGAAATCACTAAAGCCCCTTATAAACAGAAAAAAGGGAACGACACCTCTCGGGCCATTCCCTTTTCAACATTATGTACGAGAAAAAAATTAGTTATTCTCAGGGCGAAGTTTACGAACTGTAACACCAGCCTGCCACATTTCCTTGTTGCGCATAGCCTCGAGTTCAGCGTTCAACTTCTCGCGGTAATCAGCCTGAGAGTTCTTGTCGATAGAAATCTGAGCCTCGTTACCAGTCTTTACAGAGTAGTACAACCACTCCATTACAGGCTTGATAGCCTCACGGAAACGAGGAGCCCAGTCAAGAGCACCACGCTGAGCTGTTGTTGAACAGTTAGCATACATCCAATCCATACCCTTAGCACCGAAGAGAGGGCCAAGGCTCTGTGTGAGCTCCTCAACAGTCTCGTTGAAAGCCTCAGATGGTGAGTGACCATTCTCGCGGAGCACGTCATACTGTGCCTCCAACAATCCCTCAATTGCACCCATCAATGAGCCACGCTCACCTGTGAGGTCAGAAGTAGCCTCACGCTGGAATGTTGTCTTGAACAAATAACCGGCACCGATACCGATACCGAAGGCAATAGTCTTCTCCTCTGCCTTACCAGATGCATCCTGGTATACAGCGTAAGAGCAGTTCAAACCACGACCCTCGCAGAACATAGTGCGGAGAGAAGTACCAGAACCCTTAGGAGCAACCATGATTACATCAATATCCTTTGGTGGAACAACGCCTGTGCGGTCGCTCCAGTTGATAGCGAAACCATGTGAATAATACAAAGTCTTACCTGCTGTGAGGTGTGGCTTAATCTTTGGCCAGCATGCAATCTGACCGGCATCAGAAAGCAACATACAGATGATAGTACCTTTTTCAGCAGCTTCCTCGATAGAGAACAGAGTCTTACCAGGAACCCAACCATCCTTCAGACACTTCTCGTAGGTCTTACCCTGACGCTGTCCGACGATGACGTTGAAACCATTATCGCGAAGGTTACAAGCCTGACCAGGACCCTGGATACCATAACCGATAACTGCGATAGTTTCGTTCTTCAATACTTCACGTGCTTTCTCCAATGAAAATTCATGACTGGTGACAACAGTTTCCATTACGCCACCGAAATTCATTTCTGCCATAATTTTTATTTTTTTTGTGCGGCTTGCCGTTTGTGGAGCCGCGGGTTATACTTGTCCATACGGATGCGAGCTGTATTCTTATCCAAAGAGAGCCTGTTTGATCCGTCCACCCCCTATCCAAGAAGGCGGCTCTGGGTTTATTCTTATTTTCTGAGTGCAAAGGTAAGCAAATAAAATGAAACCACCAAATTTTTCTTTCAATTTTTAATAAATTTAGCCTTACTTCTTACAACTTCCACCTCATTTACGTCATTTTTACCGGTTTTTGTTATCTTTATGCAGTATTCTTGCATTTTTTCTGCCTCACTTGTTTCTTCCAAATAGAAATGAAGTTGGTCTCCCTGGTGACTTTCTGCTACATAAGCTATCTCAAATCTTTGCAAAAAGTGATTTTGGTAATAATCCAGATCAAAGAGGTCGAGGATATGTTCGATGTATTTCACCGAGTTGATGTGCCCGTTAACATCTACATCATGATAATAGGTGTCAATGGTTCTCACCAGCTTGGCATCCTTGCCCATTTTCACTCTCGAACTTGCCTGGATAGGACAAGGTTTTTCCGAATCAATATATTCTTTGATGAGTCCGTCGTGAATTTCAAAAATATCAACAGGCTGTCGGGTCTCCGTATCAATCATTGCCCACACGCTCTTGCCGTAACCGTAAACCTTGGCTTCTTCTGATGATGATGTCTTGCCGCAGATTTTGAAATCTCGGGATGTGAAATATTTCATGGCACTCTCGCACCAGGTTTCTACCACAAAGCGGTCATAAGACTTCGGCATCTCTGTCATCTCAATGGCCAGTCGGCTGAGAACCCATGTCTTGTGTCGGGGCATGAGGTAGTTCATACCGAACCCGCGGTCGTTGCTGTGAAAATCGGCAGCATTGAGCAGATGATTTCCGAGATGCCCCATAAAGAGGTGGCTGCTGAAATCGCAGTGGAAAGGCTCCGATAGGAATTCGTAACGCCCTACCTTATCTAATATTTTCTGTTCCATAATATCTATCTCGTCCTTTTATTTTGTTGTTGTCTTGTTGTTTAAAACCGAAAAAGCCCCCTGCTCCGCTAGTTTGAAGCCAGGGGAACAAAGGGCATCAAAATATGAAAGAAATCTAATCTTCTGAATTCTGCTTGAGATAATCAGAGATGGGTTCGTCAAAACTTCTCGTAACAGCGATTCTGCCGCTTCGGGTATACTGAAGGAGGCAGTTGTAGCTGTTGAGCTGCTGGAAGAGATCGGCGATGTCTTCGGTAAGTCCTGCCAGGAGCACGGTGCTGTAAGTAGGATTCACCTCCATCATGCGGGCATCATGCTTGCGGATGGTGCGCGAAACCTCTGGATTTTCGAGCAATACCGGAGTGGAAATCTTGAAGAGAGCCACTTCATGGATGAAGATCTGGTCGTCGGAGTAGTAATCGCTCTTCACCACGTCAATCTTCTTCTCTATTGCCTTGTTGATTTTCTCAATCTGCTCTTCATCACTCCAAACCGTGATGGTATACTTGTGTATATTCTTGATACTGCTGGCCGAAACATTCAAGCTCTCGATGTTTACCTGTCTGCGAGTAAACACGGCAGTAATCTGATTCAGGATACCGGCAATGTTTTCTGAGTAAACAAGCAATGTATATAATTTCTTTTCGTTGTTATTCTCCATTTTTCCAAATTTTAAAATAATCGGTTACTTTTCGGAGTCTTTCCTTTTCGGAGGATGCTCCCTCATGAAGGAATTTACACCTTATTATATATAACCGAAAGCTTTTAATAATTCAACTCGAGTTGCATCTCATCTACACTCTTGCCCGGCAGCGTCATCGGAACGATGTCTTCATTCTCCTTGATGGCGCACTCCAACAGGTAAGGACCCTTGGTGCTGATCATCTTCTCCACCTTAGCCTGAAGGTCCTTGCGGTCTATTACCACATCGTATGGTATGCCGTAGGCCTTGGCAATCTCTGCATAATGAGGATTCATCATGTGGGTGAAGGAGTGACGGCCGCCGAACATCAGGTCTTGCCACTGGCGCACGTTGCCCAGATAGTTGTTGTTCAGCAGAATCATCTTTACCGGTGCCTGTTGCTCCATGATGGTGCCCAGTTCCTGGATGTTCATCTGGAAACCGCCGTCGCCGAAGAAACAGCAGATGGTGCGGTCGGGAGCTCCGAAGGTGGCACCGATGGCTGCCGGAAGACCAAAGCCCATGGTTCCGAAACCACCACTGGTTACGATGCTCAGCTTCTTGGTAAACTTAAAGTAGCGGCTACTGATCATCTGGTTCTGGCCTACGTCGTTTACGAGAACAGCCTCATTATGAGTAGCTTCCGTTACCACGTTGGTCACCTCGCCCATAAGCAGCGGTCCCTCTGTAGGGTGGATATCCTTCTCTATTACCTTTTCCTGTTCCTGCTGGCGGTATTCCTCGAAGGAATCTCTCCACTCGCGGTGAACATTCTTGTTCAGCAGACGGGTAATGGCTGGCAGACTCTGTTTGCAGTCGCCCACAACAGCCACATCGGTCTTGATAACCTTATCAATCTCAGCCTTGTCAATGTCCAGGTGAATAATCTTGGCCTGGGGAGCATACTTAGAAGGCACGCCTGTGATACGGTCGCTGAAACGCATACCGATGGCGATGAGCACATCACACTCCTGGGTCTTCATGTTGGTAGCATAAGAACCGTGCATGCCGAGCATACCCATGTTGAGCGGGTGGTTGCTAGGCAGGGCAGAAAGGCCGAGCAGGGTTCTGCCGGCAGGGATATCTGCCTTCTCGAGGAATTCGATGAGTTCATTATGTGCACCGCCAAGCTCTACTCCATGACCCACGAGGGCGAATGGTTTCTTGGCATTGTTGATGAGTTCGGCTGCTTCAGCCACCGCCTTTTCATCTATCGTAGGATAAGGGTTGTAAGATGTAACCTTCTCACATTTCACTGGTTCCCACTCGCATGTAGCCACCTGCGCATTCTTTGTAAAGTCGAGCACCACAGGTCCCGGGCGTCCGCTGCGGGCGATGTAGAAAGCACGGCTCACAGCCCATGCCACATCCTCGGCACGGCGTATCTGGTAAGACCACTTGGAGATTGGCTGGGTAACACCCACGAGGTCTACCTCCTGGAAAGCATCGGTACCCAGGGCACCTACGCCTACCTGTCCGGCGATGACTACGATTGGTGTAGAATCCATCATAGCATCAGCGATGCCGGTCAATGTATTAGTAGCTCCAGGACCACTAGTGACAAGAGCGACGCCCACTTCGCCGCTGACTCGGGCATAACCCTGTGCAGCGTGAGCAGCAGCCTGCTCGTGACGTACCAAGATGTGGTCAAACATCTTCTTTTCACCTCTCGTGTAACCGTACAGTGCATCAAACACTGGCATGATGCTGCCGCCCGGATATCCGAAGATGGTTTTAACATCCTCGTTTTTCAGGGAGCGCATCAGTGCTTCGGCTCCTGTTATTACTTCTTTTGCCATTTATATGTTATTATTCTGAATAATTCAAAAACTTTTCTTTTCTCAAAGACTCTAAAAACTGTCTTTTCAAAGACTCTCGAAGACTAGTCGATGATTCTCACACCGCCCTTATCTGCCGAACTTACGCTCTGGGCATAAGCGCGCAGTGCCTTGCTAACCACGCGGTTGCGCTTCAGCGGCTGCTGTGGACGTGCTGCGAGTTCCTCGTCAGAGAGCTTCACATTGATGGAGCGGCTAGGGATATCAATGACGATGATATCGCCATCCTTAATCTTGCCGATGTTGCCACCTGCTGCAGCCTCAGGACTGATGTGACCGATGCTCAAGCCTGATGTACCGCCTGAGAAGCGGCCGTCGGTGATGAGGGCACATTCCTTGCCCAGGTGACGGCTCTTGATGTAAGAGGTTGGGTAGAGCATCTCCTGCATGCCAGGGCCACCCTTCGGACCCTCGTGGGTGATGACTACGCAGTCGCCTGAGTTAACCTTTCCGCCGAGGATGCCTTCGCATGCATCTTCCTGAGAATCAAAGCATACGGCCGGACCCTCAAAATGCCAGAGCACTGGGTCTACGCCGGCTGTCTTTACTACGCAACCGTTCTGGGCGATGTTGCCGAAGAGCACTGCCAGTCCGCCATCCTTGGTGTAGGCATGCTCGAGGTCGCGGATACAACCCTCGGCGCGGTCGGTGTCGAGACTCTCCCACTGAGCATCCTGACTACCCATCTGGGTAGAGAACTTTCTGCCCGGTGCTGAATGGTAGATTCTGTCAGCCTCGGCATCAATCTCTGTGCCGGTAATGTCGTATTTCTTCATCTGCTCATCGAGTGTTTTGCCGTCAACACGCTTTACGGCGCCGTTGATCAGACCGCCCTTGTTCAGCTCGTTCAGGATACCGAGGATACCACCTGCGCGGTTACACTCCTGTACACTGTATTTCTGGGTGTTAGGGCTCAACTTACAGAGGCAAGGCACCTTGCGGCTCAACTGGTCGATGTCTTCCATCTTGAAGTCTGCGCCAGCTTCCTGAGCTACTGCCAGCAAGTGGAGCACGGTGTTGGTGCTTCCGCCCATGGCGATGTCCAGGGTCATGGCGTTGAGGAATGCGTCACGGGTAGCTATATTGCGTGGCAATACGCTCTCGTCGCCGTCCTCATAATATGCATAAGCGTTCTTAACTATCTGGCGTGCAGCATCTTTGAAGAGCTGGATGCGGTTCTTGTGGGTAGCAAGAATGGTTCCGTTGCCTGGCAAACTCAGACCGATGGCCTCGGTGAGTGAGTTCATTGAGTTGGCGGTAAACATACCTGAGCAGCTACCGCAACCTGGGCAGGCGCACTGCTCAATCTGCGTCATCTCCTCGTCAGAAACGCTTGTATCAGCACCCTTAATCATAGCTGTAATCAAGTCGGCGTTCTCACCCTTCCAGCGTCCGGCTTCCATAGGTCCACCTGAGCAGAACACGGTAGGAATGTTCAGTCGCATAGATGCCATGAGCATACCTGGGGTTACCTTGTCGCAGTTTGAGATGCAGATCATGGCGTCGGCCTTGTGAGCATTGACCATGTATTCTACAGAGTCGGCAATGATATCACGGCTTGGGAGGGAATAGAGCATTCCGTCGTGTCCCATTGCGATACCGTCGTCAACGGCGATGGTATTGAATTCGGCTGCGTAGCACCCCATAGCTTCGATTTCCTTCTTGACGATCTGACCGATTTCATGAAGATGGGTATGACCTGGCACAAACTGAGTAAAGCTGTTCACGATAGCAATGATTGGTTTACCAAACTGCTCGTGTTTCATACCTGCAGCTACCCAGAGTGCTCGGGCACCTGCCATTCTTCTGCCTTCAGTGCAGACGCTACTTCTTAATGGATGTTTCATATCTTTTTTTCTTTTATTTCCTTGCTTAAAAGGGCTCTTTCGAGCCCATTTGTTATAATTTGCCTGCAAAGATACAGAGAATTTATGTAATAGCCAACTAATTTCGTATAAAATTTCAGAAAACTTCGTTTTTTTGTTAGAAAAACAAATAAAATGCTTACAATTTATCACGATAGATACTCATTTCTGCTGATTTTGTGCAAAAAAACAAGAAAGAGCTTATTAACCACACTGAACTCTTATCTTATTAAGATTACCTGACGAAAAAGTATAAAGCGAGGCGGCCAGACATGTAAGAAAGATAAGAAGAAAAAAAATCCTCCTAAACCGAAGTTTAGGAGGACCTGGTCACAAGACCAAATATCTGAAACTACTTATTTCTTTATTCAGCTGCATTGTTATCATTGAATGTAGCAACACGGTTGAACTCAACCTGCTTGAAGAGCTTGTCAGTAGCACCCATACCCTTAGCCTGAAGACGATTTGCGCTAATCTTGTAAGTCTTAACGAGAATGTTCTTTACAGCATTGGCACGAGCCTCAGAAAGTTTCTGGTTAAGTTCCTTAGAACCCTCTGGAGATGCATAACCCTTAATTTCAACCTTAGCATTTGGATGATTCTTCATATACTGAGCAATCATCTCGATGTTTGGCATCTGGCTACGCTCTACTTTTGACTTACCTACAGTAAACAATACTGTTGGCTGCAAATTGGTAGCAGTAGCTGGCTTTACATACTTAGGAGCCTTCTGGCACTCATTGAGCGCATTCTGGAGATCCTTGATCTGCTTGTCCTTAGCTGCGAGTTCAGAATCCTTGCTATTCAAGTCGTTGCGGAGGTTGTTGATCTGACCATTCAAACCATCAATCTCGTTCTGGTCGCGTGGAGTTACGATAGTGAAGTTGTGAGAGTTGTTAGAACCCTTGAACTTGTAGTTAACACCCACCTTAACCTGGAAAGCAGACTTGTTAACATCAAACTGGCAACCATTGCAAGCACTCTTGTTGTCGTGAAGGAACCAATTCATAGATGGCTCTACATATACCTGCCAAGCCTTGTTTGCGCCAAGGTTGAATGCGAAGTCAACACCTGCGTTAGCTGTGAGGGCATTGAGGTTGCCATTATGAAGGTTGAAAGAGTGGTAACCACCGATGCCTGCCAATGGGATGATTTCGAATTTACGTGGCTCACCCTTGTAACCCAAGAAGAGGTTTGTTGCATTGATAGTACCGATGAACTTACCGCTTGCACCACGAACCAAAGTCTTATGTGTAAAAGGCAGGTTGCGGTTACGAGCATAGAGGTCAGCCTCTACAGCAGCACCCCAAACTGGAGTAAACCACTTTCCGAGACGTACACCTACTGAAGGATTTACGTTCTTGAACCATGCATTGTGAGTAGTCTTTGTAGCAGCTCCAACGTTTACACCAAGATACCAATTGTCAAAGAACTTGCTCTCCTGTGTAGTCTGAGCAGATGCAGATACTGCCATTACGGCAGCAGCAAACATTAATACTAACTTTTTCATTTTCTCTCTAAAATTTGATTTTATATAAATTACTTAAAACTTCATTTTCAGGGTGCAAAATAATAAAAAAAATTATTAACTACCAAATTTTTGGCCATATTTTATGCTGTAAAACATAAAAAATGGAGAAAAAGAACATTTTAATATCCTATTTCTCCATTCTATTTTACTCAAAATGAATAATCTGAGCCATTATTGGTTCTATCCGTTTCTATCAGAAAACATCTTCTGAAGAAAGCTAAAGTTCGAAAACCTGAGCGCTTCTGCCTGCGATGGTTACCTGCTTGTTGCCCAAGCCAGAAACCGAGAGTTTCAGCGTGCGAGGCAAGGCATTCACCACTTTAAGCCAGGTTTTGCCCGATTTAGAATCCTTCACCACACTGGTGCCCACATATTTCTTCAGCGCATCCGGCAGACTGAGCACGGATGAGATGTAGAGGTCACCGGCATGCTGACCGAACATCTTCTGAATCTTGTAGCTCTCGCTCGCGCGTACATTATTATTATCAAAGTAAATCATGTCCGGCTGCCAGTTGCTGTATCCGTCCTTACACAAGAGAGGAGCATAGGATGTCATTTCTACCACATCGCCGTTGCGCTCCACATTGCAGAGGTGGATGCCCTCAGCCAGCGCATTGTCTACCGCATTGGTACCGCGAGATGCATATTCGCCCAGATAAACCTTAGGAGCCTTGCGGTCGTAATGGTCGTAATAATCCTGATGGTTCAGGAACCAGCCCGGCTGCTCATAATAATGCTCGTCTACGGCATCAATCCAGCGCTTGTTTTCGCGGGCAATCTTCCAACCCTCAATATAATCGGAAGACGGGAAGTGGAACGGACCTACGGTACCTACCACCTCGAGCTGAGGATACTTCTGCTTCACTGCCTTGCAGATCATCAGGTAGCGCTGCTCGAAATCGGTAGAGATGAGGTCTTCGTTGCCGATGCCTATCATCTTGAGGTTGAACGGAGCCGGATGACCCGCATCGGCTCTCATCTTAGCCCACTTAGAGGTGGCAGGGTCGCCATTCGCCCATTCTACCAGGTCTAGCACGTCCTGAATATACTGTTGCATCTCGCTCATCGGGATTCCGCCCTGCTGACCAGCCACTCCGCGCTCATCTGCCACAGAGTTCTGACAAGGAACACCTGCCGCCAATACAGGCAGCGGCTCGGCTCCCATATCCTCGCACCACTGGAAATACTCATAGAAACCCAGCTGGCGGGTCTGATGGTATCCCCAGATGTTGTAGGCTGGCTTGCGATCTTTCTGCGGCCCCACGCTCTCCTTCCAGTGGTAAATGTTCTTGAGCCCCTGACCGTGGAGCATGCAGCCGCCCGGGAAGCGCACGAAGCGAGGCTTCAGGTCGGCAATGGCCTCGGCAAGGTCTTTACGCAGTCCATGACCCTTGTAAGTATCTTGTGGTTTGAGACTTACCAAATCTACCGCCACTTTCTGCTCGCCCTTAGGCAGAATGGCGAACCGGATGTTCTTGCCCAGCTTGCCCTCCTTGGTGGTGGCTTCACTGGCGAGTTCGCCCTCATATTTATCGGTCACGATGAGCTGCGCCTTATATTCCTTCCAGTCTGCGCCCTGCACCTTAATCTTGGTCTGGCATACCGGCAATCCCTCCTGGTTTACGAGCGCCAGGGTGAGGTTTTTCTTCTTGGCATCAATGCAGCGGGCGTGCAGGCTCACCTCGTAGATGGCTGGCTGATGCTTACCCTCCTTGCCCTCAACGGCAGTTCCGCGACGTATGGCGATGCCGTCCCAACCTATATTATAAATAGGTGTAGCGCCCAGAACGGCGTAATGGGTATTG
The DNA here is from genome assembly GCF_026015295.1 of Segatella copri. Classification (NCBI taxonomy): domain Bacteria; kingdom Pseudomonadati; phylum Bacteroidota; class Bacteroidia; order Bacteroidales; family Prevotellaceae; genus Segatella; species Segatella copri. The sequence goes on from NZ_JAPDUW010000001.1 coordinate 1,649,846, forward strand.
TTCTGGCTCACCCCATTTTCGGTGGCGATGCCCTCTTTCTCTACCCCCACCCATGCCGTGGTGGCGTTCCACTGGCGGCGGTGGTCTTCCATGTTATACTCGAAGTCGCCGTTCTGCAACATTTCTGCAGAGAGTCCTCCGTCGGCAGCGCGGCTGATGTCTTCGAAGAAGATACCCATCAGCTTATTGGAGATGCGGTGGGATTTCTGCGGATTGATACTGAGGTTGGCAGGGATTTCCGAATCTTCCGGCAGGTCGATGTGGTTTACCTTGGCATAAGCTGCGAGGTCGGCATCGGTCTTCGGCATCGGCTGGGCGTTGAGTTTTGCCTCTTCAGAGAGGGCGTGGAACCAGGAACGGATGTAGTTGAGATGCACTGCCGGCACCTCGAAATCGCAGCCATGGAAGAGTTTTCCGCCGATGGTTGCGGTGTCGCGCTGCCAGAGTATCTCGTCGGCAGAAGCTTCCAGCGTATCTTCCTTGAAGGTACGGAAATCGTTGCTTGCCTGTACGTATCGCTTGCCCTTGGATGTCTTGAGATAGATGTCGAAGTTGCCGTCATCCATCTGATAGGCAGCCACATCCTTCACGCCTTTTTCGCGGATGATGGGATAATCCTGCGGGCGCCAGGTGATGAGGTCTTCTGAATAGGCTACGGCAAACTGCGGTGCATGCTGGTTCACGCTCCAGAGTGCGCGCCATGTGCCGTCGTTGGCTTTTACCACGAAGGGGTTATACATCTTCTTTTCAGCTCCCCACGGACCGTAGTCGCTGGCGCAGAGCTGTCCTACATCCACCCAACGCTCATCGTCGGTGAAATAAGCCAGATGCAACCTCTGGTTGGGTGCTGGCGAATAGATGAATATCTGACAGATGGAGTCCTTGCCCTGTATGGTGTATGCAGGGGCATCCTTGTCTACTTGCTTCTGCATCTGCTGTCTGCTGACAGCCTGACTGGCACTGGCAGCTGCCACGAGCAGCGCCGACGTAAATACGTACTTTAGTTTTACCATGTTTCTATATTTTTAGATTAATATTATTTGTGTCTGTTTTACACTCTTTCTCTCGGCTTGATAAAAAGGCAGAGTGCATCCCTGCACCCTGCCCCACAAATTAGAGAGTTATAAAAAATCAAGTATGCAGTGACTTAAGCACTGCTTCTTTCTGAAATAATTATCTTCTTTCTAGCTGTAATATTCCTTCTTGCCGGCAGCCAGCGTATTCTTCATCAGCGAACAGATGGTCATCGGACCAACGCCTCCCGGAACAGGAGTGATGAAGGAACACTTCTCTGCCACCTCGTCGAATTTCACATCACCGTTTAGGCGGAAACCGCTCTTCTTCGTAGCATCAGGCACGCGGGTGGTACCCACATCAATGACTACGGCTCCCGGCTTCACCATATCGGCTGTCACGAAATCAGGACGGCCTATGGCTGCGATGATGATATCTGCCTCCTGACACTCTTTCTTCAAATTCTTGGAATGGGAGTGGCATACGGTGACGGTAGCATCGCCATACTGCTTCTGCATCATCAGCTGAGCCATTGGTTTGCCTACGATGTTGCTTCTGCCCAGAATGACGCATTTCTTGCCACTGGTCTCAATATTGTAATGCTGCAGCAGGGTGAGGATACCGAGCGGAGTGGCAGAGATGAAACAAGGCATGCCGAGCGACATTCTGCCCACATTTACCGGGTGGAATCCGTCTACATCCTTGCGGTAATCTATTGCCATAGTCACCTTCTGCTCATCGATGTGCTTAGGCAGAGGAAGCTGAACGATGAATCCGTCAACATCATCATCCTGGTTCAGCTTGTCTACACACTGCAGGAGCTCTTCTTCGGTAACATCCTCCTCATAACGGATGAGGGTCGACTTAAATCCACACTTCTCGCAGGCCAGCACCTTGTTCTTCACATAGGTTTCACTGCCTCCGTCGTGCCCTACGAGCACGGCTGCCAGGTGTGGCTGCTTGCCACCGGCGGCTACAATCTGTGCCACCTCCTGGGCTATCTGTTCCTTGATGGCGGCTGCCGTCGCCTTTCCGTCTATAAGCTGCATTTTTCTTTAGTTTAACGTTTATACTTTTCTTACATTCCCGGCATCTTAGGCATGCCTGGCATACCCTTCATGCGGCTCATCATCTGCGCCATTTTGTTGCCGGTCATCATCTGCATCATCTTGCGGGTCTGGTCAAACTGCTTAATGAGTTTGTTCACCTCCTGGATGTTGGTGCCCGAACCCTTAGCGATGCGCTGGCGGCGTGACGTGTTGAGGATGGCCGGATTGGTGCGCTCCTTAGGAGTCATACTCTGGATAATGGCCTCTACGCCCTTGAATGCATCCTCTGGGATGTCTACGTCGCGGATAGCCTTGCCCACGCCCGGAATCATCGCTGCCAGATCCTTGATGTTACCCATCTTCTTAATCTGCTGAATCTGGTTGTAGAAATCGTTGAAGTCAAACTGGTTCTTTCTGATTTTCTTCTCCAGTTTCTTGGCCTCTTCCAGGTCGAACTGCTCCTGTGCGCGCTCTACGAGAGATACCACGTCACCCATGCCGAGGATTCGGTCTGCCATACGAGCTGGGTGGAACACGTCAATGGCGTCCATCTTCTCGCCGGTACCTATAAACTTGATTGGCTTGGTTACCACGGTACGGATACTGAGGGCAGCACCACCGCGGGTATCACCATCGAGCTTGGTGAGAACAACGCCGTTGAAGTCGAGGCGGTCGTTGAATTCCTTGGCTGTGTTTACGGCATCCTGACCGGTCATGGAGTCAACCACGAAGAGGGTTTCGTCTGGACGGAGATGATTCTTGAGATTGCTGATCTCGTTCATCATCTGCTCATCAATGGCGAGACGTCCGGCTGTATCGACGATTACCACATCGTTGCCGTTAGTCTTAGCCTGCTGGATGGCATGGTCGGCGATACTGAGCACATCCTTGTTCTCAGGCTCGCTGTATACCGGAACACCCACCTGCTCACCCACTACATGGAGCTGCTGGATAGCTGCCGGACGGTAAACGTCGCAGGCCACGAGCAATGGCTTCTTGCCTTTCTTGGTCTTGAGCATGTTGGCAAGCTTGCCGCTGAAGGTAGTCTTACCCGAACCCTGCAGACCGCTCATGAGGATGACGGCCGGATGACTTTCGAGCTTCAATGGGGCTTCTTCGCCGCCCATGAGTTCTTCCAGTTCATCGTGCACCAACTTGATCATCAACTGTCCCGGCTTTACGGCAGTAAGTACATTCATGCCGAGTGCTTTCTCCTTCACCTTGTTGGTGAATTCCTTAGCCACTTTATAGTTTACGTCGGCGTCGAGGAGTGCACGGCGCACATCCTTCATGGTTTCCGCCACGTTGATTTCTGTAATTTTTCCCTCGCCCTTCAAGATTTTGAACGAGCGTTCCAGTCTATCACTTAAATTTTCAAACATTTTTCTTTCTTTATATTTTTGGCTACAAAGATACGACTTTTTTTCGAGAAAGCCAACTTGTTTATGCTTTTTTTTATCCCGTCGGCTAAAATAGCTGTCGCTCTGCCTTTCCCGAGTTCATTTCTTCAGTTTACTCTTGTGCTTATTTTTCAGGATTCTCCTTCTTTTTCGATTTTGATTCAGCATCAGAAGTTGCTTTTTTCTCTTCTGTAGCCATTTCAGAAGGAGGATCTTTCTTAAAAGCCGAGACATCATACGGATTAGTCAATTCATACTTTTTCCCCGTTGCTTTTTCATAAGCAGCTACCACAGGATCCTTATGTTCCATTTTTTCAAATACCTTTTTAGCCTGTTGCAGATGCTTCTTATCACGTTTTCCCTGTTTATCCATCCATCCGAAAGCATCAAAACCAATGCCAGCAGATGAAGTTGGCAAAGAGTTTATCTTCTCCTGAATATCCTCTTCCATGTTTTTGATGCCTTCCTGATTCTTGCCCCAAACTGTCACTTCGCCTAATTGTTTGGCATCCGGCAAGAGAAACAGAGTATCCGGCAGTTCCTTGTACCAGATAGTTGCCTTCATAAAACCAGGTTTCGATACGGTTGCTGAATCAAACTGATAGCGCATCGTCCAATAGCCCCGATAATCTGTTCTTGCCCAATGATTGTTATTGGTATGAATAAGTGCTTCACGAATAGGCACATGATTTTCTGCCGATGCGATGACACACGTTTTCTGCGCATAGGCTACCTGCCCTAACATGGCAAGCAATACTGTTAAAACCAATATGATACGCTTCATGCTTTTTCTCTGATTTATATCTTTTCTTTGTACCAGACAAATTACTTCTTCTTAATATGAATCTGATACAAAAGTAATGATTAAATCTGATACTTCATTAAATTTCCCAAGAAGTTTAAGTTCATTTAAAGAGTAATGTAAAAAAATTAAGCGTCTATAACAGTTGGTTTATTTATAGAGTATCATTCAAAGGTATATAGTATCATTCAAAGGAAAGATATGGTGTTTTCAAACTAAGAAATATTTTTATAAGTAAAAGCATATAGCCTTTAGAGTTCTTGCATATAGTCTTTTTAGTCAAAACACATAGTTTCCCAGATATTACCACTAGGCTCAGCAGCTCTGCCGAGCCTAGTCAGCAGGTCTGCCGACTGCAGTCAGCACATCTGCCGAGCCTAGTGACAAATCCCAGTAAAAGCAGTTCCGTTACTGCAGAAATAATTCACTTAATTCTATTGAGTTCATTTCATTATTCTACTATTCCACGTTGCTCGATTCTCTTAGCCTCTTCAAGAAGCTTGATGGCATCTACATATTGGGCGATGCCCTGAGCCACCTCCTTGGCAGCCTTCATCGCCAAAACTACAGTCTGCGGACGGTGTACCACATCACCTCCGGCGAACACACCGCGACGGGTGGTCATACCGAACGGACGTTCAACAACTTTAACATATCCCTTCTCATCCACCTCGATTCCGGCAGTGGTAGAAACGATACGGTTGGCCGGTCTTGAACCGATGGCGAGATAGATTCTGTCGAATTTTTCTACCCTTTCGCCTTCAGGAGTGTTCAGCACACAGCTTCCCAGACGGCCGTTTTTGCCCTTCAGGAAGGCCTCAACGGTAGTTTTCCACTCAAATTTCACGCCTTCCTTCACCGCATCTTCATATTCGCTCTTGATGGCAGGCATCTCTTCCTGGGTCTTACGGTACAGCACGGTAACGTCGGCACCCAGTCGGATAGCAGTACGGGCAGCATCCATGGCCACGTTTCCGCCGCCAATGACACCCACCTTCTCGCCGTCGCGCAGCGGAACCATGTCGCGGGTCAAAGCACCTTCGTTATAGGCATTCACGTTATGCAGAAAGTATGTACTCTGGCTCACACCGTGGAGCTTGGAACCCGGTGTAGAGTCCATGTTCTGAGGCACGTTTGTACCTGTGCCCATAAAGATGGCGTCGTAGCCTGCACGGAACAGACTGTCGATGGTTACATTGTTCTCGCCCACCATGCAGTTGGTGATAAACTGCACGCCGAGGGCAGCAATCTTAGCCACCTCATCGCGCACTACCGACTTAGGCAAGCGATACTCAGGAATACCATACATCAACACGCCTCCCGGCTCAGCCTGGCCCTCGAAAATGGTGACGTTGAAGCCCTGACGCGCCAGATCGCCGGCTACGGTCAAGCCCGCTGGACCCGAACCGATGACTGCCACGCGGCCACGTGTTTTCTGTGGCAACATCTCGCGCGAAAGGTTCATCTTGGTATCAAAATCGGCAATAAACTGCTCCAGTTTGCCGATCTGTACCGGTTTGCCTTTCTTTCCGAGCACGCAGTTGCCCTGACACTGTTTCTCATGAGGGCATACACGGCCGCAGATAGCCGGCAGGTTGCTCTTGGCATTGATGATGCTCATCGCCGCACCCATGTTACCCATAGAGAGTTCGTGTACGAAATCAGGAATGTCGTTACCAATCGGGCATCCCTTCTTGCACTGCGGAATCTTGCAGTGTAGGCAGCGTTTTGCCTCTTCAATGGCTTCGTGGGTTGAAAAGCCCTCGTTCACGACCTGGAAGGCTGCAGCATCCGCCTGCTGTTCAGCTGCATCATTCTGTTTTGCAGCATCGGCAGTTTCCGTCTGCTTCACTATTGTTTCTGTTGTATTCTGCCCAGCGGTCTGTGCCTCTGCAGCATTCTTCATATTTTTCATTTCTTTCTGTTCACTCATAATAGAACTGCTCTCCTGTTTTATTGATTCTACAATCTATCCTTTGATTTGTGGGTGCAAAGGTACAAATAATATTTCATAAATTGCCCATCCTCCTTACATATTTTCATTTTTCCCGCTTTTTTCCTTATTATCTACAAAAATAAAGCCCTACATTCACATGCAAGGCCTTAAAATAAATACTTTTATGAAGGTTCTACATTCACATGCAAAACTTGCAAATATACGGAGGAGAGGGCAATTGTTAAGGTTGCCCTCTCAGAAAAAACAATTTTATTTTTCTTTAATCTCAATATCTTCCTTCACATGATTACGTATCTTGGTGAGGAAGAGTTTCATACGCTTCGCATCCTTGTGGTCAATGATGTCGATGAGCTCAGCAAGCTCCTCTCTGATCTGTGCCACCTGACCCGATGTGTATGGGTTGAAGAGGATTTCCTGCAGCAGGTAATCATCTTCGTTGAGCACGCCCTTAGCTATCTGCATGTGGCGCTTGAAGGTGGTGCCCGGAGCATCCTGGTGTTTCATCACTGCCGCAAAAGCAAAGGTGCTCACGAAAGGAATACTCAGCGAGTAGGCCACCGTCTGGTCGTGCTCATCAAATGTATACTCATGCAGACTCAACCCCAACTTCTGGTAGAGGTCCTTGAAGAATATCTTGCCCATGTAGTCACCCTCCTTGATGATGACTGCATTCTCCTCTGAAAGCTGGTTCAGATTGGCAAAAGTCGGGCCGAACATAGGGTGCGTGCTCACGAAGCGGAAACCGCTCTTCTCGTAAAACTCCTGCAGCCCGGTCTTTACCGAAGCTATGTCGCTGATAATGCAGTCGTGAGAGAGATGTGGCAACACCTCTTCGAAGGCTGGCAGCGTATATTTTACCGTCACCGCATTGATAACCAGTTCGGGGCGGAACATCTCTATTTCTTCCATCTTGGTGAAGCGGTAACAGTTGTAGGTGAAGCGCAGTCGCTTGGCATCCTTCTCGTAAACCGCCACCTCGTGGTCGAAACTGAGCAGGTCGATGAAGAAACTTCCCATCTTACCTGCTCCCATAATCAATATTCTCATCGCCAGTATCCTTTACTTCTGGTTCAGAATTTCCAATTGCTGGCGGACACTCTCCTCATGGATGTGCTCGAAAATCTGAGCGGCAAACTCAGGGCTCATGCCGCAGAGGGCTGCCTGGGCTCCACGCTTGTCGAGAATCTCGTTGTAACGGCTGGTCTGAACGATGGTCATGTTGTGCTCCTTCTTGTAGGTACCAATCTCGCGGCAAACGCGCATACGCTTAGCCAGGAGATCCATCAGCTGGTTGTCGCACTCGTCAATCTGACCGCGCAGCTGGTGCAGACCCTCTGTAGAATAATGCTCATCGCGCACTACGAGGAGGCTGAGGATGTAATCCAGCACCTCTGGGGTAACCTGCTGCTTGGCATCGCTCCATGCATCGTCTGGGCTGCAGTGGCTCTCAACGATGAGGCCGTCGAAACCTAAGTCCATTGCCTGCTGGCAGAGAGGAGCGATGAGGTCGCGTCGGCCGCCGATGTGGCTAGGGTCGCAGATGATTGGCAACTGTGGTATGCGGCGGTGCAACTCGATAGGAATCTGCCACATAGGAAGGTTGCGGTAAATCTTCTTGTCGAAGCTGGAGAATCCGCGGTGGATGGCACCGAGTTTCTTGATGCCTGCCTGGTTGATGCGCTGCAGGGCACCGATCCAGAGCTCGAGGTCTGGGTTTACCGGGTTTTTAACGAGCACAGGCACGTCTACGCCCTGAAGACTGTCGGCAAGTGCCTGCATGGCGAATGGGTTGGCAGATGTACGTGCGCCTACCCACAGAATGTCGATTCCATATTTCAGTGCGAGCTCTACATGCTCTGGGGTAGCCACCTCAGTAGCTGTCAGCATGCCTGTTTCTTCCTTTACCTGCTTCATCCAAGGCAAGGCCTTCTCGCCGTTACCCTCGAAGCCTCCCGGTTTGGTGCGTGGCTTCCACACACCTGCGCGGAACATGTGGCAACCTTTGGCAGCCAACTGCTTAGCGGTAGTCATAACCTGCTCTTCTGTCTCTGCCGAGCAAGGGCCGGCAATGACGCAAGGGCGTTCCTGATCACTAGGAAAATTCAATGGTTCTAATTCTAATTCCATAGTCGTATATTTTTATTTTTTTACTTTTTTACTTTTCAAAAACCTTCTTGATTCTTTCCAGGGCCTCTTTCATCTTCTCATCCTTGGCACAGAGGCTGATACGGATGTAACGCTTGCCGTTGGTTCCGAAGATGAAGCCAGGGGTGATAAAGACGCGAGCCTCATGCAGAATCTTCTCTGTCAGGTCTTCTACATCAGCATATTTCTCAGGTATCTTGCCCCAGAGGAACATGCCTACCTGGTTAGGGTCAAACTGGCAGTCGAGCACCTTCATGATCTCCTCAGCAATGTCACGGCGGCGGCGGTAGTTCTGGATGTTGTTCTCGCGGTGCCATTCATCCGTGTTGTTCAACATCGCTTCGGCAGCTGCCAGCTGTATGCCTCGGAAGCTTCCGTTGTCGATGTTGCTCTTCACCTTCAGAATCCATGAGATGAAAGTCTTGTTGCTCGAAATCATCGCCACACGCCAGCCTGGCATGTTGTGGCTCTTGCTCAGGGAATTGAACTCGATGCAGCAGTCCTTAGCTCCCGGCACCTGCATGATGCTCATAGGGTGCTCGTTGAGGATGAGCGAATATGGGTTGTCGTTCACCACCACGATGTTGTGCTTCTGGGCGAATGCCACCAGCTTTTCGTAAGTTTCGCGCTTTGCCACACCGCCTGTCGGCATGTTAGGATAGTTGGTCCACATCAGTTTTACGTGGCTCAGGTCCATCTTCTCCAGGGCGTCGAAATCGGGCTGCCATCCGTTATCCTCTCTCAGATCGTAGTAGGTAATCTTGGTACCCAGAATCTTGTTGATGGCGGTATAGGTAGGGTATCCCGGATTCGGGATAAGCACCTCATCGCCAGGGTTGCAGAAGGCGAGCGTTACGTGCAGAATGCCTTCCTTGCTACCTATGAGGGGCTGGATTTCTGTAGCCCAGTCGAGGTCTACATCATACCAGCGCTTGTAGAAACCAGCCATTGCTTTGCGCAACTCTGGTATGCCCACCGTAGGCTGATATCCGTGTGCGTTTGGATTGTTGGCTACCTCGCAGAGCTTGTCAATGGTCTGCTTAGAAGGCGGCATGTCTGGACTTCCGATGGCCAGACTGATGATGTCTTTGCCCTCGGCATTAAGCTTAGCCACTTCCTTCAGCTTGCGGCTGAAGTAGTATTCCTGTATTTCCGTTACTCTATTGGCTGGTTGTATCATAATTTTCAATGAATAATTTATAATTAATAATGTATAAATGGGCTTTCACCCTCCGAACTGGCGAATTCTTCACTCGTCGTTCTTCACTCTTCACTTAATTTACTCCTTCTCCTCATATTCGCCCAACACCTTTATTTTCTTCACGAGCGGCGTAATGGCGTCGATGCTCTGGCGGTATCGGGTCAGGTTGTCGAAGGTGAGGTCTACGTAGAAGAGGTATTCCCACTCATGTCCGATGTTTGGCAGCGACTGGATCTTGGTGAGATTGATGTCGTAGAAACTCAGGATGGTGAGCACCTTGGAGAGCGATCCCTTATCGTGAGCCAGACTGAAGACGATGCTCGCCTTGTTGGCCTTTTCGATGGGACGGAGCAGGGCTGCCTTCTGCGGATTGCAGACCACGAGGAATCGGGTGTAGTTGTGCGGATTGTCGTGGATGTCTTCCTGCAGCACCTTCATGCCGTACATGTGGGCGGCGTAAGAAGAGCAGATGGCCGCCCATCCCCTTACCTTGTGCTGGGCAATGTAAGCTGCCGAGCCTGCGGTATCTTCTGCCTCCACCGCCTTGAGGTCGGGATGGTTGGCTAGGAACTTGCCGCACTGCATGAGGGCTACCGGATGGGAGTGAACCTCCTGCAGGGTGCTCCAGTCGTCTTCTGGCAGACAGCAGATGCTGTGCTCTATATGGAGCTTGTGTTCGCCTACCACGGTGGTTCCGCTCTGCCGGAGCAGTTCGTAATTGTGGAGCAGGCTGCCCGCAATGGTGTTTTCAATGGCGCAGATGCCTACTACAGTAGGGTCGCGCTTGATGTTTTCGAACACCTCTTCGAAGGTAGCACAACAGATGATTTCAATCTGTTCGCCCTCGAAATACTGGTGGGCGGTAATGTCGTGGAAAGATCCCAGCTCTCCTTGAATTGCTATTCTCTTCATGTTTCTTTTATCTTGTCTAATGTTACGAAAAACGGTCCTACTCAATAAGAGCGGGACCGTTTCGATGATTTCAAGAATCTAATATCCTAAGTTGAAATTTACACGCAACTTCCCGCTTTACAATTATTTGCAAAGTAAAAGTAATAGCTAAAAAAGAATGCGTTAAACTTCTTCATTGTCTTTACATTTTATATGTTACTCACTTTTGTTCTTTCCGAGCCCGTTTCTCCTTTATTATATAAGGAGCAGGCAGTGCTCAGATTTCCGAGTTTCGACTTGCTAAAATCTCAACTCGACTGCAAAAGTAACATTTTTCTTTGATATTGCCAAACAATTTGATATATTTTTCTTCATTTTCCTTATATTTTATGCTAAAAAACATATTTTCGCCCGATTTTTATCATCAGAATACGGAAAAATGCAGAAAAATGTACTCAAAAGCTAGGCGCTAGGGAGAGACGCAACACCGGAATCCGTGAGGCAAGCCCCTTCCTTTATCTGCAATGTTCTCTGCCTTCAGCCTTGAATTCTCCTGTCAGCTCCCCTACTTTCTCCGGGTTCAGCTCCAGGTAGCGCTTCATGTCCTTTCCGGCACCATCCTTGTCGCCCATCTGCATCAGCAGATTGCCGCGCTTCAGGAGGTTCTCGCTCAGAGAGGCTTTTACAGACGAGTGTTCCGCAGAATCCTTCTGTTCTGCCAATTCTTTCTCCTGCTCTACAATCTGCTGCGTCAGCGTAGCAAGCAACTGAACAGGGTTTATCTGATTCAAATCCATAACCTTATTATTATTACTTGATGGCCCCGATAATCTCAGTCACACTCTTGCATCCGTGAGCATCAAGCCACTCGTTGATTCCATCCTTCACCTTCTTCGTAACCGCAGGATCAATGAAGTTGGCCGTACCAATCTCAATGGCCGTAGCACCGCACATCAGGAACTCAATGGCATCCTTGGCAGAAGAAATGCCGCCCAGACCAACAACCGGAATGTTTACGGCATGAGCCACATCCCAAACCATGCGCAGGGCAACAGGCTTAACGCAAGGACCACTCAAACCACCCGTGCGGATGCTCAAGAGAGGCTGGCGCTTCTCAATGTCCACCGCCATACCCATCAGCGTGTTGATGAGCGAAACAGAATCGGCACCCTCAGCCTCCACGGCACGGGCGATGTCGGCAATGCTGGTAACATTAGGCGAAAGCTTCACGATGAGGGTCTTCTTATAAACCTTTCTCACCGCCTTCACCACGCTGGCTGCACCCTCGCAGGTTACACCGAAGGCCATGCCGCCATCCTTCACGTTAGGACAGGAGATGTTCAGCTCTATAGCCGGAATCTTATCCAGCTCGTTAATGCGCGCCGCACACTCAGCATAACTCTCAGGCGAATGTCCGCTCACGTTGACAATCATATTGGTATCAATGTCCTTGATCTGAGGATAAATGTGAGAGCAGAAATACTCCACACCCTTGTTCTGCAAACCTACGCAGTTGAGCATGCCCTGAGGCGTTTCAGCCATACGCGGATAGTCGTTTCCCTCGCGCGGTTCCAGGGTAGTGCCCTTCACGATAATACCGCCAATCTCCTCCAGAGGAACGAAATCGGCAAATTCCAATCCGTAGCCGAAAGTACCCGATGCAGTCATCACAGGGTTCTTCAACTCCAAATCCTTTATCTTTACACTTAAATCAGCCATAATCTTCTGTTTTTACTTAAAAATGTTTTACAAACAAAGGCAAGAGAATTCTTCGTTCTTCACTCTTCGTTCTTCATTTCCAAACGAATTCTTCACTCTTCGTTCTTCACTTTCCACTCTTCACTTAAATTTCCCAAGTAAGTTTCTTGATGTTGATGACAGGTCCATCCTTGCAGACGCACTGGTTACCCTCGGTAGTTTTCTCTACGCAGCAGAGGCAGGCGCCCACGCCGCACGCCATCTTGTTCTCGAGAGAAACCTCACACTCCACGCCAGCCTTCTTGGCAAAGCGAGCCACGCTCACCATCATCGGCTTAGGTCCGCAGGTAGAAATCATATCAAACTTCTCGTTCTCCAGAACAGAGTGGTTGGTAACGAAACCTACCTCGCCAGCCGAACCATCCTCGGTAGTGATGCATACCTTTCCGATCTTGGCAAACTCATCCAGTTCGAGCAGATCCGTAGCCTTGCGTGCACCCAGAAGGAAGGTAACATCAGCTCCGAAATCCTTGATGAGTTTTCCGAAATAGAGGAGCGGAGCCACACCTACGCCACCACCTACGAGCAGATATTTCTGGCTCTTCTCGGTAGGCATGGTGAAGCCGTTGCCGAGAGGCAGCATACAGTTGAGCACATCGCCCTCCTTGAGCTGTCCGAGCTGACGGGTACCGTCGCCCACCATTGCTACAAGCAGCCAGAGCTGATTATTTTCACGATCCACGAAATTGATGGAGATAGGACGGCGAAGCATGGTAGTAGGCGAATGGTCTACTCTTACTTCTACGAATTGGCCAGGCAAGATTTCAGGCAAAGGTTTCTCATCGGTAAGCTTAATCAAAACATGCTTATCGCTAAGCGCCTCTACAGAAACCACCTTGAGGTCGAGAACATATTTTTTCATCTTATTGCTAATTTTTAATATGCTTATTATATAATGTACGTATATTATAATAGGTACGCGTAGCTTCCGGTTACGCCCACCTACGTTTCTACGATGCAAAGGTACATCAAAAATCCGAATTTACGAAAAGAAAAGAGATATTTTTTCTTTATCGCCGCTCCTATGTGTTTGTTTTAGGGTTCTCCAATCCCTACTTTATTTCTTAGGAACGAAAGTTTCCCAGGTCTGATCATCGTAGAAAATACGGATTTCGGTAATCTTTCTTTGCGGTTTGTCTACATATTTTACCGCCGCTTGGGCGATATTTTTAGGTGTACGATTTACACCCTGCATTTGAGGCTGGTCAAAGAGCGAAGGAGAAGTAGGGGAGGCTGTGGCTCCTTCGGCTCCAAAATCGAGCATAGGCTCGGCAGAGGCGGCTCCAGAAGGCTGACTGCCCTGCTTCATCCCCTCAGCACCACCGGCTGCTCCATCCGTAATGCCCTGATACATGTCTGCAGCACCCTCTTCGCTGCCACCCTGGGAAGCCTGGTTCTGATACATAGGAGGAGTACCGTAGAGTACCCAATAAACGTTTACCTGAGGAAAACTCTTATGGATGCCATCCACAATGCTAAGCGATGGATTGGTCTTCCCGTTGAAAATATTGCTCAGCGTAGCGGTCGAGATTCCGATCATCTGAGCGAAGTTTTGCTGAGTGAGGTGCTGGTCCTCCATCAGCTGTCTGATTCTATCTTTCATGCTCTAAAAATTTTAGCGTTCATTTTTCTACTGATACGATGTTTTATTTCCGAACAAGCCACTTTTAGGCCCTTTTTCGGTTGATTTTACAAAGATAAAGCAAAAATTTAGAATAACCAAACATTTCTGAATAAATTTAGATTTTTAAACTTTAGGTTTCTGTTTATAAATTTGAATTCTACTCACTCCAGTGTTCGGTTTTTAGGTTTAGTTTTATAAATATAAACCTATCAATCAAAATATATGACGAACCTTTTCTTTATAGATTTAGGCTAAATCACTGGTTATTCATACCATAAACTGCCTAAATAAAGGCATATAGAGCGGTTTATGCAATGTTTACCCAACACCTATGTAAAAATCTATGGTTTATAAAACAACTAAAATACATAACTAACTGAGTTTCCACTACTTACAAATTCAAAATATAGTATGAATATTTATTCATTCATAACCATAAATACCCTATTTTACCTTTATTTTTATAAATATAAAACATAAATTCGTGTATTTAGTTTTCTTGCATTTATGTTTATAAATTAAAATCACCCGTTTTGATTTATGAATTTAAAAATATAAACTTAGGAAATATAAACCTTAACAAATGCAAACGACCGATTTCAGACAACAGGAAATGGCTAATTTTTCCATTTCTAGCGTATTCCAGCCCATCGGCAAGGAAACGGGCAAATTCGCGAGTAATGAATAGGGTTAATTTATGTAAGTTACTGATAACCAATAAAGTTAAGTCTATTTTCAGGCGAAACAGGAAAATGGGCATCTAGCTCGAAAAATCGCTTAAATCCCCCATTTTTGCCCAAAAATCGCCCAAAATGAGCCCAGGAAAGCGCCCTAAAAAGAGCCGAAAATCACCTATTTTGGGCAAATTTATAATGCTAAACGCTAGTTGGCTACTTTCTGGAAACAGGCGGCAAAGAAGGCCGAAAACGGAAACGAGCTCCTGCCGAGAGAAAACTCTCAGCAGGAGCTCGCCTACTCTCCCCCACCTCGCTCTTCAGCATCAGTGAAGGATAAAAAAGATGAGTTCTTTCATCAGTTCACCCACCGGAGTGGATGGATTATCCAGTCCCTTTATCTTCGCATCCACCTCCTTAAACTTCTCAATAATCGCCATCACTTTCACGCCCGTATAGTTCCTCATTCCTGTAATATATTCGCGCGCCGCCCAAGCTCCGCGCAAATCCAGGAATTTTGCGAGCTCATTTTCGTTCTGCCTGTTGGGTGCATAATAAGCAATCATCAGGTTTTGGAAATAAGTAAAGAGCATCGGGAGAAGCATGAAGAGAGAACCACTCTTCGGATTGCTGTCAAAATAATTTATTATCTGATTTGCCTTGAACACATCGCGGCTGATGATGGCACTTCTCAGCTCGAAGGCATTGAAGTCTTTGCTCACCCCTATTTCTCGCTCCACAATCTCCGGAGTAACACGCCGGTCGTTCTCAGGAAGAGAAATGAGCAGTTTGTCGAGCTCGGAAGTGAGTCGGTGCAAATCTGCTCCCACATGATCAGCCACCATCTGGGTAGCTTTGGGTTCAATGGTTGCCTTGCGGGTCTTGAGATAAGTCTCGATGAAGCCCGGCAGATTTCGGTCGTAGAGTTTCTTGCTTTCAAAAACCACACCCGCCTTGGCAGCGAGGGCAGAAAACTTTTTACGACTGTCGAGCTTGCCGTTTTTATGACAGAAAACAAGGATGGTTGTTTTTACCGGATTTTCGAGGTACTTCTCGAGCGCTTCCAAATTCCGCAAATTCTGAGCCTCTTTCACAACCACCACTCTATACTCCGCCATCATCGGGTAGCCCTTGCACAAATCTGCCACTTGCGCCCCCGTAACATCAGCTCCGAAAACCACCGTCTGATTGAAGTCACGCTCCTCGGGCTGGAGCACATTTTCTGAAATGTAGTCGCAGATCTTATCTATATAAAAAGGTTCCTCGCCCATCAGAACATAGACGGGAGAATACTTCCGAGCCTTCAAATCTTTCATGATTGACTCGTAACTTATTGCACTTTTCTTTTCTACCATTGGATTATTTTTTGTAACTTTGCACCCAGCAAACTCCGGGGGTGCGGACAAGCATTTGCTCCGCCTCCAGGTTCGCAGTTTTCTGAGGTGCAGTTTTCAGCTGCACTTCGACTGCAAAGTTACAAAAAATAAATTGAACTGCCTATATAAAAGAGGTAGTTTTTGAAAATGAGGTATGGTTAAAAGAAGAAAAGAAACCATATCGAAAACAGAAAAGAAAGAAATATAACCATATATATAATAAGGTACAGAAAAATGATTCGCTTAAATTTGCCATCTTTCGACATCAAGGTTTCGGGCTCAAAACAGCATCCCCAGATACTGGATGTGCTGCGCCGGAAGTTCATCACGCTCACTCCCGAAGAGTGGGTGCGCCAGCATTTCGTTCATTTTCTCATCGAGCACAAGGGGTATCCTGCCTCTCTGCTCGCCAACGAAATCCAGCTGAAATGTGGCGACAAGGTGCTGCGCGCCGACAGTGTGCTCTACTCCCGTGAGCTGCAGCCCCGCATGATCATCGAGTACAAAGCCCCTCACATCCCCATCACACAGAAAGTGTTCGACCAGATTTCGGTCTACAATCTCCTGCTCCATGTCGACTTCCTGGTGGTGAGCAACGGGCTGGAGCATTACATCTGCAAGATGGATTATGAAAGTAAAAAATATGTATTTTTAGAGACTATTCCCGATTATTCCGATTTATTGACATTATGAGAGCGTCGGGGATAGTCCGGAAGTTTTTAAACAGAGCTTTCCCCAGCCTTCAAAATTTGCGAATTTCCGCCCAACCGGCCATCCGTTTTAGAATTCGCGAATTTTGAAGGCCTTTTTCTGCCTTCTTTTCCTCTCCCTTTTTCTGCCTCCTTTTCCTCTCCCTTTTTGAGCACTCCTTTCTCTTCCTTTTTGGGTCGCTTCTTTCTCTCCCATCCTCTTTTCCGCGTTATTTTTTAATAAAAAACCCATTTTCATTTTGTAGTCTCCTCCTTTTGCATTATCTTTGCAGATAATATATATATATTAAGGTATAAAAACTGCCCGCAGGCAGCCTATCTTAAAAGAACAGAAAGAAATGGAGAATAAAAAGATAAAAATCGCCGTAGCCGGAACAGGATATGTAGGCCTGAGCATCGCTACCCTGCTCAGCCAGCATCATGAGGTGGTGGCAGTAGACGTGATCCCCGAAAAGGTGGAGCTCATCAACTCGCGCCGCTCGCCTATCCAGGACGAATACATAGAGAAATATCTGGCTGAAAAGGAACTCAACCTCAAAGCCACAACCGATGGAGAAGAAGCCTATAAGGATGCCGACTTCGTAGTGATTGCCACACCAACCAACTATGATCCGGTGAAAAACTACTTCGATACCTCGCACGTAGAAGAAGTCATCCGCCTGGTAATGCAGGTGAATCCCGATGCCATCATGGTCATCAAGAGCACCATTCCGGTAGGCTACACCGAAAGCATCCGCCAGAAGACAGGCAGCAAGAACATCATCTTCGCTCCTGAATTCCTGCGCGAGAGCAAGGCTCTCTACGACAACCTCTACCCGAGCCGCATCATCGTGGGCAGACCGAATGATGACGAGCGACTGGACCAGGCAGCCCACACCTTTGCAGAACTGCTGAAAGAGGGAGCCATCAAGCAAGACATAGAAACCCTGTTCATGGGACTTACCGAGGCAGAAGCCGTGAAACTCTTCGCCAACACCTACCTCGCCCTGCGCGTGAGCTACTTCAACGAGTTGGATACCTACGCCGAAATGAAGGGCCTCGACACCAAGGCGATTATCGACGGAGTGGGTCTGGACCCTCGCATCGGAACCTTCTACAACAATCCTTCCTTCGGATACGGCGGCTACTGTCTGCCGAAAGATACCAAGCAGCTGCTCGCCAACTACGCCGATGTGCCTGAGAACCTGATTCAGGCGATTGTGGAGAGCAACCGCACCCGCAAGGATTTCATCGCCGACCGCGTGCTGAACATGGCTGGCTACTACGATTATGCCAACCAGAACAACTTCAGCGAGGAGGAAGAGAAGCCTTGCACCATCGGCGTATACCGCCTCACGATGAAGAGCAACAGCGACAACTTCCGCCAGAGCAGCATACAGGGTGTGATGAAACGCATCAAGGCAAAGGGCGCGCAGGTTATCATCTACGAACCTACGCTAAAAGACGGAACCACCTTCTTCGGAAGCCGCATCGTAAACAACCTGGATGCCTTCAAGCAGCAGAGCCAGGCCATCATCGCCAACCGGTATGACAAGTGTCTGGATGATGTGGAAGAAAAGGTTTACACCCGCGATATTTTCAGAAGAGACTGATCTGAACTGAAAGTTAATAGTTAAAAGTTAACAGTTGAAAGCTGAAAGCTGAAGACGGAAAATAGGAAAACAATAATATTTATAATAAAGAGAAAAATAAGAAATGGCAAAATTAGTAATCAATTCCTACGAGGAATTTGCATCTCACCTCGGTGAGAAGTTAGGAGAATCAGACTGGTTGCAGATTGACCAGGACCGTATCAACAAGTTCGCAGACGCTACACTCGACCCACAGTGGATCCACGTAGACGTAGAGCGCGCCAAGGTAGAGAGCCCTTACCACAGCACCATTGCTCACGGTTACCTCACCCTCTCAGTACTCCCATACCTCTGGCAGCAGATTATCGAGGTAAACAACCTCAAGATGCTCGTAAACTACGGCATGGACAAGATGAAGTTCGGTCAGCCAGTCATCACCGGTTCACGCGTGCGCCTGGTAGCCACTCTCCACGACATCCAGAACATCCGTGGCATCTGCAAGACCAGCATCAAGTTTGACATCGAAATAGAAGGTCAGCGCAAGCCAGCCCTCTCAGGCATCGCTTCTTTCCTCTACTATTTCAACAACTAAAAGATGGCAGCAGGTAAATGGATTGGTGGTGTGCTCGGTTTCATCACAGCCGGTCCGCTGGGAGCTCTGGCAGGCTATGCCCTCGGTTCCCTCTTTGAGCACGGACTGGATGCGGTAAACCGCGACGGCGACCACCATTACAACAACGCCTACGATGCCTACAGCGACCAGCAGCACAGCGGCCGCCAGGGCTTCGGAAACCAGGGCTACAGCCGCCAGCAGAGCTATGAGGGAGAGCGAAACTCCTTCATGTTCTCGCTGCTGGTGCTCAGCTCCTACATCATCAATGCAGATGGCAAGATCATGCATTCCGAGATGGAGATGGTGCGCCGCTTCCTGCGTCAGAATTTCGGCGAGGCAGCCAAGCAGCAGGGCGAGGAAATCCTCCTCAAACTCTTCGAACAGCAGAAGCAGATGGGCATGCAGCAGTACCGTTCGGTGATACAGGACAGCTGTCATCAGATACGTGCCAACATGATGTATGAACAGCGCCTGCAGTTGCTCAATTTCCTCGTCATGATAGCCCAGGCCGATGGAGTTGTGAATTCTCAGGAGATTCAGGCACTCAAGGAGATGGCCATCCACATGGGTCTTTCTGCCGAGGATGTAGACCAGATGCTGAACCTGGAGAGCGGGGCTTCTTCAGCAGGCAGCCTGGATGATGCCTACCGTGTTCTGGGTATCAGTCCGGATGCATCAAACGATGAGGTGAAGGCCGCTTACCGCAAGATGGCGCTCAAGCATCATCCTGACAAGGTAGCAGCCCTAGGCGAAGATGTGCGCCGTGCAGCCGAGAAGAAATTTCAGGAAATCAACGACGCCAAAGACCGCATTTACAAGGCTAGAGGACTCTAGGTTCCAGATTAGGATTAAAAGTTCCAGATTAGGATTAAAGGAGTTAAGACTGATTGTCCTAGCTGCCTGAAAACGAAAAAAAATAAAGGCTCGCCAAGCAATTTTGACGAGCCTTTATTGTATCTTATCGTATCTTTATCAGAAGATTATCATCCGAAAAGAGCGGAGAGAGGAGGAAGATTAATCCTCACCCTCAGTCTTTCTTCTGCGGATAGCGCGCTTGCGCTTTGGCTTCTCCTCAGTCTTAGGAGACTCAATCTTAACACCAGCCAATTCTGGGTCGATGAGGATACGGCCACAATACTCACAAGGGATAATCTTCTTGTGCATCTTGATATCGAGCTGGCGCTGAGGTGGAATCTTGTTGAAGCAACCGCCACATGCGTCACGCTGCACGTAAACGATACCCAAACCGTTGCGGGCACCATTACGGATGCGCTTGAAGCTCTGGAGCAAACGTGGCTCAATCTTCTTCTCGAGTTCGAATGCCTTCTCCTTCAAATTCTCCTCTTCCTCACGGGTTTCAGCCATGATAGACTCAAGCTCAGAACGCTTCATTACCAGACCCTTCTCGCGGTCTGCCTTCTGGTCCTCAGCCTTGTGAAGGTCGTACAGGCGCTCGTTGATTGTCTGCTGCGCCTCGCGGATTTTCTTGCTGCAAAGTTCGATTTCCAGCTCCTGGAACTCGATTTCCTTGCTCAAAGTATCATACTCGCGGTTATTGCTAACCATTTCGAGCTGCTTCTTATAACGCTCCACGCTAGCCTGAGCCTCCTCAATCTCATGCTGCTTCTGATCGATGGCGCGGTCAAACTGCTCAATATCGGTCTGGATTTTCTCGATACGGGTGGTAAGACCAGCAATATCGTCTTCCAAATCCTGAACTTCGAGAGGCAACTCACCTCTCAACGCACGCTTTTCATCAATTGCAGACAAGGTGGTCTGAAGCTGATAGAGAGCCTTCAACTTCTCTTCCACTGTCAAATCTGTAGGATCTTTCTTTGCCATAACTTTATTTTTTTTAATGTTGAATGTTAAATGTTGAATGTTGAATGAGGCTTGCGCCCTTCCAACCTATAAATACAATATCGGATTCGTATTTATCTCCGAGATGCAGCATTTGGCATCAGGGAAATTCTCCTGAATGATGCTGCGGAAGATTTCGCCCGTAAACTGCTCACTCTGATAGTGGCCGATGACGCAGATCTGAATCTCCTGCTCGTGGCCGAAATACTCGTGATAGCTCATCTCGCCCGTGATGAAGGCATCGGCACCAGCCTTGATGGCTGCGTCGAGCAAGAAAGCACCTGCTCCACCGCAGAGAGCCACCTTCCTGATAGGACGTCGAAGCAACTGGTTGCACTGCACGCACTCCACGCCAAACCGCTCCTTGAGCATCAGCACCAAGTCGTCGGCTGCCAGGTCCTCAGCCACCTCTCCGATGACGCCCTCGCCGCCCTTCACGCCGTCCACTTCCTTCTCGCCTGCAAAGAACTGCACGTTTCGCAGTCCCAGTTTCTCGGCAATCTTGAAGTTCACGCCGCCCGCAGCCGCATCCATGTTGGTATGCATCGCCACGATGGTAATATCATTCTTAATCGCCTTGCGCACGGTACGCTGCACGTAGTTCTCGTCCGAGATTCTCGCCAGTTTGCGGAATATCAGCGGATGATGGCTCACGATGAGGTTACAGCCCTTCTGGATGGCCTCTTCAACCACGGCTTCAGTAACGTCAAGACACAACAATGCCCCTGACATTTCTACCGCCTCTGTCAATCCAACTTGCAGGCCGGCATTATCATATCCTTCCTGCAAGGGCAGAGGCGCGTAATGTTCAAGGGCATCAACTACCTGTTTTATTTTCACGCTCCTATTCAATATTTTATTTTTAGACTGCAAAGTTACTCATTTTTCCCCGATTTTATCTCCATACAGCCCTCCGTTTAAACTTTTTTAATATAAAGTTTCGCTTTTGCGCAAAATATTTCACAAAAACAGCCGATAGTTGTAGATTTTTTATTAATTTTGCAAGCATACTTCATAAAAGCAGAACGGAGCCCGTCCCCAAGGAAAGGTTCCCGATGAAGAACAGAGTATAATAAATTGGTATAGAACATCGTATCATAAAAATAGTATAGCTTATGCATCAATCTACATTACCCTGCGATTTCGCACTCCCTGCCGAATGGGAGCCACAGAGCGCCATCATGCTCACCTGGCCACATGCCGGCACCGACTGGAAGCCGTATCTGCCTGAAATTACAGATACTTATCTCGAACTGGCAGATATCATCACGCGCTACGAGCAGCTGCTTGTGGCTACACCCGATGTGCCTGCCACCCGATACCAGCTCAAGAAAAAGCTCTCTGCCGAACAGATGAGCCGCGTGCTGCTCTACGAGGTAGAAAGCAATGATACCTGGGTGCGCGACCACGGACCCCTCACGATGGTGCTGCGCAAAAAGCAGAACACCTGGATGGTGCCTTACCGCATACTCGACTTCAAGTTCAACGGCTGGGGCGAAAAGTTCAGATGGGAGAAGGATAATGCCATCACCCTGCAACTATACTATCAGGCAGCCTTCAATGCCGATATAGAGAACCACCAGGGCTTCGTGCTCGAAGGAGGCAGCATCGAGAGTGACGGAAAGGGTACACTCTTCACCACCTCACAGTGCCTGCTGGCGCCTCACCGCAACCAGCCGCTCGACCACGACAGCATCGACCATCTGCTGCAGACTTTCTTCCAGCTCAAGAGAGTCGTCTGGCTGGATCACGGCAATCTGATTGGCGATGATACCGACGGCCACATCGACACCATCGTGAGAGTGGCACCGCACGACACCTTATTATATGTAGGCTGCGATAATCCGGAAGATGAGCAGTATGAGGACTTCCAGGCACTGGAGAAGCAGCTCAAGGGCCTCTTCACCTGGGAGGGATACCCTTACCGCTTGCTCAAACTGCCGATGCCCGACCCTATCTATGATGAGGGCGACTGCCTCACCACCAACCCGGAGAGCGAGGGCGACCGCCTGCCTGCCACCTACGCCAACTTCCTGATACTGAACAAGGCGGTGATTTATCCCACCTACAATCAGCCGGAAAAGGACGAGGAGGCACGCAAGCAGATTCAGCTCGCCTTCCCCGACCGCGAAATCATCGGCGTAGATTCGCAGACCATCATCCGCCAGCATGGCAGCATCCACTGCATCACCATGCAGTTGCCCGAGGGAGCCCTCAGAGACTCAAAATTCAACACTCAACATTCAACATTTAACATTTAACATTAAAAGCAAAAAATGAAAGTCGGTTTATTACAACTTCATAATACGGCAGATATCGCCAACAACAAGCAGCGCCTGGCAGAAGGCATCATCGACCTCGCCCATCGCGGCGCAGAGCTCATCGTGCTTCAGGAGCTTCATAACTCCCTCTATTTCTGTCAGGTAGAGGATGTTGACCTCTTCGACCTGGCAGAGCCTATTCCGGGCCCTTCGACCGATTTCTACGGCAAGCTTGCCAAGGATCTCGGCGTTGTCATCGTCACCTCCCTCTTCGAGCGCCGCGCTCCGGGGCTCTACCACAATACGGCGGTAGTGATGGAGAAGGATGGAAGCATAGCCGGAAAATACCGCAAGATGCACATCCCCGACGATCCTGCCTACTACGAGAAGTTCTATTTCACTCCGGGCGACCTCGGTTTCCACCCTATCCAGACCTCTGTAGGCAAGCTCGGCGTGCTGGTTTGCTGGGACCAGTGGTATCCCGAAGCAGCCCGTCTGATGGCGCTGCAGGGAGCCGAAATGCTCATCTATCCTACCGCCATCGGCTATGCCACCTATGATACCGAGGAGGAGCAGCAGCGCCAGCGCGAGGCGTGGACTACCGTGATGCGAGGCCATGCCGTAGCCAACGGATTGCCGGTCGTTGCCGTAAACCGCGTAGGTTTCGAGCCTGATCCTAGCGGTCAGACCGAGGGCATCCAGTTCTGGGGCAGCAGTTTCGTAGCCGGTCCTCAGGGCGAGCTCTACTACCGTGCCAGCGATCAGGAAGAAGAGAGCCTGGTGGTAGATATCGACCTGAAGCACAGCGAGAATGTGCGCCGCTGGTGGCCATTCCTCCGCGACCGCCGCATCGAGAACTACGGAGATATTACCAAGCGATTTATCGATTAACCCATTTTTGCCGGAAATTCCGAGAGAATATCGGGATTCCGGCATACATATATATATAAGGTATAGTTTTTCAGGATAAATGGAGAATTTGGAAGTGATGGTGATACTTTTCATCATCGTGATTTTAGGTTACGTCGCCTGCAAGTTGGGATATATGGGCGACAAGTTTGACAAGAAGCTATCCAGCATGGTGGTAGATATCACCTGTCCCCTGCTGGTGCTCTCGTCAGTAATGGGCGATGAGCTGCCCGACCGCACGCTCATCCTTCCCCTCCTGGGCGTAGGTTTTCTTACCTACATCCTTTTGCTGGTATTCGGTTTCTGGGTGCCGCGTCTCATCACGCGCAATCATGATGACCAGGGCATGATAGGTTTTGCGCTGATGTTTGCCAATGTAGGTTTCATCGGCTACCCTATTGTTTCGAGCATATTCGGTCCGAAGGCCATTTTTTATGCCGCGCTGCTCAACATGCCGAACACCTTTTTTATTTTTACGGCAGGTGTAATGCTCATCAAGGGCGAGTACAGCATCAAGCAGTTCAATCCTAAGGTGCTGTTTTCTCCGGCTCTTCTGGGTGCCTTTGTTGCCGCCCTCCTGGTAGCTTTCGGGGTTCATACGCCTGATATCATTGCGCGTCCGGTAACGATGGTGGGCAACATAACGGTTCCGGCAGCCCTGATGATTATCGGCTCCTCGATGGCTAAGTTGCCGGTGAAGGAGATTATCGGCAGTCCTAAGGTATACCTCTCCTCGTTCTTGCGTCTTGTGGTAGTACCTCTGAGTATTTATTTCCTGTTCAAGGTATGTGGTGTAAGCGATCAGGTCAACGACATCAATACGGTTGTCATTGCGATGCCCGTAGCCAGTTTCGGCACGATGTTCTGTCTGAAATACGGCCGCAATCCTTCGCTCATCACCGAGATGACATTCATCACCACGGTTGGCAGCATCATCACCATCCCGCTCATCACCCTCCTCTTTTCGTAATGCAGGAAGGGTGAAATGCCTGGCGTACTTGCGTATCTTACTGCAAAAAAATCCCCTGATGCTACAGAGAGCACCAGGGGATTCTTATCTTTTAATTGTAATAATCAACACTCAACATTCAACACTCAACATTCAACATTACTTAACGCTGATTTTCTTTCCATTCTGGATATAGATACCCCTAGATGGAACATTTTGTATGCGGCGGCCGTTCAGGTCATAAATGGCAGCATTGCCTGGCTTCTTATCCAATGTTACAGAATGGATGCCGGTAGGCTCCAGATCCTCTACCACATTATCAAAGTAGACTATCCAATCCTGGGTATTCGAATGAGCCTCATACTTCGCCTTGCTGCCCGGATAGAGATGCAGCGTGCGGGTTATATCACCCTTGGCGGCAAATACACACCAGTTTATCCAGTAAGGTGCCTCCTTATGACGCATATATACATTCTTCAATTCGAAGCAGGCATTGAATGTGTTGCGGCCGAATTCCTCTATCGTCTCAGGTAAATCAATTTCCTTCAGTTTGGTTAACATAAAGGCATTGGAACCTAACTCCTTGACACCTGCAGGCATCTTGAAATGCTCAAGATAAGCATTGTTTTCAAATGCAAAATTTGGAATCATATCAGCCTTGAAATAACCATAAGCCACAACCTTGGCATTACTCAAGTCGATGCCTGTAAAAGAATGGCAGTTCAATTCGTCAAAGTCGCGCTTGTCAATCTCGCCGTTTACTTTGATATTTGTATATACATAATAATCCAGATTCTTACTATCCAATTCAGCCTTCAGTTGTCCCGGTGCAGCTAAAGTTACCTCAACAGTCTTTTCCTCATAGGTGCGATATGTCTTAACGACCAGGTTATAAACAGGTTTTACACCTGGAGATATAGCATAAAACGTAGCACCATTAGAGAAAGATGCCGTAGGAACACTCTTACCATCCAATTCAATAAAACTCTTGGCAATACCTGCATCTATCTTCACATCGAAATAATAAGGACAGCCCTGCAATGGCTTACCATTGTATAATCTGCTAACCCAATTATAAGCTGAAGAAGCCTCTACAAACTGCGCCCCTTCGCCCAATTCCGTTTTCACTTCGAATGTGCGAGGCTGGAATCCTGTAGCAGGCAAATGAACTTCCTCCACATCAGGTCCTAAGATTTCTACATATTCGTCAGTTCCGTCTTCCTTAGAAACAATAGCCAGGTAGTCACCCTCCTGAGCATCCACCGGACAAGATCCCTCTAATGTGATTAAAGGCTTATAAAAACTAGGTTTAAAGTCCTTAATCGTTTTTGCCCCAAAGACTTTACGGGTTTTGCCCTTGGCATTCTTCAAAGCTATCGCTACTTCTCCCGTAAACGGATTGTCACCCTGGCTTTGAAGAGGTAAAAGATAGAGATTCAGTTTTTTATCAGCCTTCACATCAGTAACATTCATGTTCATCGTTTCCAGATAACCATCAATCTTGATGAATCCCAGATTAGAAATAACTTCCTCGCCGTCAGATGGCTGAAGTGAGAATACAGCCGATTGAGACAGATTATACTGATCGCCCAGAGGCTTTCCGCCAGTTTCAGGATTGAGGGCACCGATGCGATAGAATCCATCACAATATCCACCCCAACCCCAGTTTACGCTGAAGCTTTCATCCTTATAGCCATCAATCACAAAGGAGTGACCTCCTTCATTAGAATTAACAGCAGAATAAAGAATCGGACGGTCGGCATCAATCTCGGCACGCAATCTGTCGTTCCAGACTTCTGCACCCAAATCCGCTATTGCCAGAAGTCTGGCATACTTACTGTAACCGAAATACTTTTTCAGAGCAGTTACCAGGGCTTCCATCGTAGCACCGCTTCCACCCTTGGCATATTGCATCTCCACGGCAACACCCAAGTCTGACATCAGTCTGGCAACACCGTTAAATGCCTCATCATTACCACTAGTATACTTATCAGGCATGCTTGCCCAGTCATAATCATGCTCGAAATTTGCAGTAAGGTCCTGTCCATTCCAGGTATAAGTATGACTTCCGGTACCCTTGGCAGGATAGCCGTGGTGCTTCATTACGATGGCTCCAGCCGTTGCTACACAGCCTGTTACATAGTTGTTTGGCGTATACTTGTTGAATGGAGCATTCTGGTTCCATTTTGCGGTATTGAGCAGGTTTTCGCCTGTAAAAGCGGCTCTCGTGGCAGTCTGGTTCGCTACATAATTGTCGCCCAGCGCCGCAATCTGCCGTTCATAGCTCTTCAGCAGGTCCTTCAGTCCGTCAGGCAGATTCTCGGCATCAAATGATCCCGTTGAAGTATAGCCCAATACTGGCGTTACGGCATCATCACCAGCGATAATGACGAATCCGCCTGCGTCGTTGTTAAATACATAGTAAGCATCCGATGGCGATGCAGTAGTAGCCGTGCGGCTCTTCGCCTTCGCCTTCTGCGGCATCTGTTTTCCCCAGAAGCTGTAGGCCTGTTGCTGAGCCTGCCACTGTGTGATTCGCTTGGCTTGCAGAGGAGAGTATCCCAGCGCCAGCAACAATACCAATAGAAATTGAATGTGTAATAGTCGCTTCATAAGTTCTTATCTTTAAAGGGTTATTATATATATGTATAGTTCTTAGAAATTTCTTTGTTCTTTTGCAAAGATAATGCAAACGAGCGCAATGAAAGCTTGCTTTCAAATTGCCGAGTGCAGCTTATCTGTTGCAAAGATACAACAAAAAGTTGAAAATCAGTAATAATTAAAGCAAAATAGTTGAAAATGACTGAATTATGTCGGTGGATGGGGCTTTCCATAAAGACATCAGAAGACAGAAAAATGCCAGTCTAAGACAGACTTTCGTTACTATAACGTTACTGTTTTTTGATGATAATGAATGGGCGAAAATCACAGAATTAAGAGGCAAAAGTATCTAATAATTAGAAGATTGCCAAGAAAACTCGGAAGATTCTTTTATGCATGATTCTAATGCTTTGATTCGCTTGGATTTGCAAATGGGATAATGACTCTGTACATAGTATTTTTGCAAACAGTTAAAAAAGTAGAAAGTTATGAGCAGATCAACATTCAGAGTATTATTCTATCTGAAGCGTAATGCGCCAAAGAAGAACGGACTGATTCCAGTCATGTGCCGTATTACGGTAAACGGCAAGATTTCACAGTTCAGCTGTAAGTTGGACGTGGATGAGAAAATGTGGAGCGTGGAACTTGGTCGCATGAGTGGACGAAGCATCGTTGCGCAAGAGGCCAACCGAAAGCTGGACAAGATTCTTGTCGGCATCAATAAGGCTTATCAAGATGTATGTGATAAGGATAGCTATGTCACAGCAGAGAAAGTGCGTAATTCCTATCTTGGTATGGGGATGAACCACAAGACCCTTCTTGCAGTATTCCGTAAGCACAACGAAGACTATGCCAAGCTTGTTGGCAAGATGAAAAGCCAGCGTAGCTATTGGAAATACAGAGTGGTTTACAAGCATCTGGAGGAGTTTATCAAACAGCGTTATAAGATGGAAGACATTGCGCTTAAAGAACTCACCCCTGCATTCATCACCGATTTCGAAGTTTTTTTGCGAATAGAGAAAGGTCACTGCACCAATACTGTATGGTCGTATATGATGCCTTTCAGAAGCATCATATTTATGGCTATCAACAACGGTTGGCTTGCACGTGATCCATTCTATGCCTATCACATCAGTAAGGAGGAAACAAAGCGAGGTTTCCTGACAATGGAGGAAATAACAAAGTTGATCAACGGACAGTTTACCAAAAAGAAATACGAACTTGTCCGTGACCTATTCGTTTTCTGTTGCTTCACCGGACTGAGCTGGACAGACATGCGCAATCTGACCAAGAGCAATATTCAGACCTCTTTTGATGGACATGTGTGGATTAAGACATCGCGACAAAAGACAGGCGTGGAAAGTGATATTCGGTTACTTGAAGTAGCCAAGCATATCATTGATAAATATGAAGGATTGGCAAAAGATGACCGTTTATTGCCGGTTCCTGCTTATAGCGTATGCAAATATGATATAAAGCAAGTTGCCAAACAATGTGGTATAGAGAAGAATGTGTCCTGGCATGTCTCTCGTCATAGCTTTGCTACCTCGGTCTGTCTCTCCAATGGTGTGCCTATTGAGACACTCTCCAAGATGATGGGACACACAAGCATCAGAAGTACGCAAATCTATGCCAAGATAACCGCTCAGAAGTTGAGTGACGATATGGAAAAATTGTCACAGCGCATACAATCTGTCGAAAATATCATTTGTCAAACCATCTAATTTAATCAGCAGTATGAAAAGAAACATTATAAAGGTGAGCAACTACTCTGTCACACTCACTGGCAATAATATCTGGATGACATATTGGGAGATAGCAGAAGCATTCAATGTCATCCCTGCTTCGGTGAACAGGACAATAAAAAGAATGTTCAAAGAAAATGTCTTTTCTGAGTGTGAACATAGCAAATATATCCGATTGTCAAACGGCAACCATGCCTATGTTTACAGTCTTGATGTAGTGATAGCCATTTCTTTCAAATACAGAACCCATTATACCGATGTGTTCAGAAAATGGCTGACAGACAAAGTAAAGGAGCAGCATCCTCCAGTATTCATCAGTTTTCAGACAAAAGATCTGTATGGTTGCTGATTGTATACTGACAATAGTATAATATAGAAAAGCGGATTGTCTTCCTAAAAAGGAAGCAGTCCGCTTTTCTCGGTTATAGTTCATTTTGGTGGTTACTGTAATTACTTTCCAACAGAGCCTGAATGTCGGATTCCCGATACAGTACTTTACCTCCAATGATAAAATAAGGCAAGATAGCTGCATGTCGGTATTCCTGCAAGGTCCGCTTGCTGATGTGTAGACGGGCTGCAACATCCCTGTCTGTCAGATACATCTCGCCGTTCAACGGGAAATGACTGCATTCAGCCAGCTTGTCAGCCTTTCTCATGCTTTGTCGAATTGTTTTCAATACTTCGACAATAATCTCGTGGTCTTCATTCAATACTGTCTGTATCATACGCAGTCCGCCTCTATTGTGCCTGCACTATGCAATATGAAGTTTTCCACATCAGCAGGCTTGTAATAGAACTTTCTTCCAATCTGGGTGCATGGAAGCAAATCCTTGTCACGCAGACTCTGTAGGGATCGTTTGCTAAGGTTCAGAGCCTTACAGACGTCTTCTGAATCCATCCACTTAGCCAGACTTCTGTCTTTAGATTTCTCCAATAGGAAGTCCACCTTTCTCGTCAATGCCTTCACACTCTCCAGAAGCAAATCGAAGGTCTTTCTTTCAATGATTACTATATCCATATTTGTATACTTGTTGATTAACGAGCGCAAAGGTAAATCAGAATATTGTGAGATGGATAAAAACACGGAAATCGTGTTGCTTGTGTCGCCTTAGAAGGACACTCAGAGACAAATTCAATAAAAATCTCACGGTAGTAACGCGTAAGTACCGTGCCCGATAAATTCCTTTGCCGTACTTTTGCAGCGAACAAATGCAAAAGCGTATGGAAATCATAACAATAGACAGCTTGGCGTTCAAGGAACTGACTGGGCAAATAAGAGAGATTGCAGCGTACGTAAGAAAATATGGTACAGCAATCAGAGAAGAGAATGACACAGGAAAGGAGTACCTTACCAGTGCGGAGGTCTGCGAGATGCTTCATATCAGCAGCCGCACCCTGCAGCGCATGAGAGATGCCAAAGTTATAGGCTTTACCTTCGTAGGCAATGCGTGCCGTTTCAGACGGTCAGATATAGAGAAGTACCTCAAGGAAAGAGGAACAACATAAAAAATGGAGAAATATGGATACACTTGACAGAACAACATTTGAGAATGGTATGAGACAGCTTATGCAGAGACTTGACAAGCATGAGGCAGTTCTCAATGTCATCAACGAGTCTGGAAGGGATATGATGCAGACCATCCCTAAACTTGAAGATGAACTGCTTGACAACCAAGACCTGTGTCTCATGCTCCATGTGAGCAAGCGTACATTGCAGCGATACCGTAGTAGCGGAATGATCCCTTATCGACTATTGAAGCGTAAGCCGTACTACAAACGCTCCGATGTGGAGGATTTTATCAGAACGTATGCAAAGGAAATAAAGAAAGAAAACGACGGGAACAGAAAAGCCCGCATTTATGTATAACAATTAAATATTTACAATTATGGTACAAAAGAAAAAGAGTGATGAACAGGACGTGCTGGTAGTCCGTGACGAAAAGACGGGCGAGATCAGCGTCGTCGCCGGACTCAGCAGAGACGGCACACCGAAGCGAGCACCCGCCAAGGCGGAGAACACGCCCGACTTCCTGCGTTTTGACCGCAACAGTGACATGATGGACAGTTTCTTTAGAAACTTCTTCCGCCAGTGCAAGGAGCCAAGCCGATTCGGATTCTACCGCATAGCGGCAGACCAGGTGGAAAACCTGCTTGACGTGATGAAGGAGTTACTGAAAGATCCGGAGGCTAACAAGGAGATTCTTTCCGCCCACAAGGTTGACACCTCCAATTATGAGAAAGAGGCAAAGCAATCGGAAGGTCAGGCGAAAGAAACCGCATCATCGGACGATGCGTCCAAGACGCAGGCTAACACAGAAAAAGAGAATGTATCATCTGAACAAACAAACGAAAAAGAGAACGACATGGAACAGAAACCAGAACAGACCGCAACCGCACAGCAGGCACAGACCGCTCCGGGTGTAAAGCAGAACCTCATCAGTGGTAACGATGTGAACCTGCAGGAACTTGGTGCCAAATATGGCATAGACTTCAACAGTATGAATGAGAAGGATATGAAAGCCCTGCTCAACTACGGCAAGACGGGGCTTGTGATTGTGAAGCCGACCTTCGGTGGTGAACAGATAGAGATACAGGCCCGTCTGTCATTCCGCAAGGACGATAACGACCAGTTGCAACTCGTGCCGCATTTCGTGCGCAACGAGCCTAAACTCGATGTCGCTTACAAAGGCTATACCTTCACTCCAGAGGACAAGAAGAACCTGTTGCAGAACGGTAACCTCGGAAAGGTTGTGGATTTCCCCGACAAGAATACAGGTGAGCTGCGTCCTCATTTCATCAGTATCGACCGTCTCACCAATGAGATTGTTGACATCCCTACCAACAAGGTGCGCATACCCGATACCATCGGCAAGACACCTATTACCAAGGACGACAAGAGAGTGCTCTACTCAGGTATTCCGCTTCGCAAGGAGATTGAGCTTGCCAACGGGCGCAAGTTTACACCGCTGTTGCAGGTGAATGTGGAACAGCGTGGCGTGGAGTTCGTGCCTGGCAGTACAAGACAGGCGCAAGGTCAGAAACAGAATGGAGACAAGAAGCAAACCGCCGACAAGCAGGAGCAGAAGGCAGAAGGTGATGCGGGCGGTCAGAAGAAGCAGCAAGATCCCAACCACTGGCTCAATGAGGACGGAACCATCCGCCGACTCAACACCTATTTCAAGAAGGAACTGACCGAGCAGCAGAAGGACGACTATGTGGCAGGCAAGACCATCGAGATCAAGGAAGTGCCCAACAAGAACGGCAGCGGTACCTATACCGCCTATGTGAAGTTCGACTTCGACAAGATGCAGCCACGTTCCTACCGCAACAATCCAGACCTCAAACAGGCGAAGGAACAGATTCCGACCAATGAGAACAAGGTACAGGTCGCCGTCAACGAGCAGGGCAAGACCCATGAGGCGACCAAGCACACCAAGGAGCCGCTGAGTCCGGGACAGTCTGCGCCAAAGAACGAAAAGCAGCAGAAGGAACAGAACGCCGAGGAACAGAAGCCAAAGAGAAAGGCAAGAAGCGTGAAGATGTAGTTGCCGCCACTTGATCCACAGAGTTAATCATCCATCATAACAACCGACATCTGCGACCGTCTATCCCACGGTTGCGGATGTCACAAAAACAACAGACAATGAAGACAATCATCGCAGAGAAACCAAGCGTAGCCAAGGAAATCGCCCGCATTGTGGGAGCTGACAAGCGTGAGGAAGGCTATATGCAGGGTAACGGCTATTTTGTGACATGGGCATTCGGACATTTAGTGCAGCCAGCCATGCCGGAAACCTACGGCATGAAGGGATTCCATGCAGAGAATCTGCCTGTGATTCCCGACCCGTTCGTTCTTGTTCCCCGACAAGTCAAGACGGAGAACGGCTACAAACCAGATGCAGGTGTGCTTGCCCAGATTAAAATTATCGGCAAGCTGTTTGACAGCAGTGAGCGCATCATCGTAGCAACCGATGCCGGACGTGAGGGAGAGTTGATTTTCCGATACCTCTATGCGTATCTCGGTTGCCAGAAACATTTCGACCGTCTCTGGATCAGTTCGCTTACGGACACCGCCATCCGTGAGGGACTTCAGAACCTCAGGGATGGCAAGGAGTATGACAATCTCTATCATGCAGCCAAGGCACGAAGTGAGGCAGACTGGCTCGTCGGCATCAATGGCACACAAGCCCTTACTATAGCCGCAGGACGTGGCACCTATTCCGTAGGTCGTGTGCAAACTCCGACCCTTGGTATGGTGTGCGAACGCTATTGGGAAAACAAACGTTTCGAGTCGAAACCGTTCTGGCAGGTACACTTCGGTGTGGTTGATGCAGACAGTGGCAATATACTAAAATTCACATCTGCCAACCGATGGACAGACAAAGCCACCGCAACCGACATATATAATAAGGTGAAAGATACCGGTTCTGCCATCATCACAAAGGTCGCAACCAAGCGAAAGGTGGAGAAGGCACCGCTCCTTTACGACCTCACCACCTTGCAGAAAGAAGCCAACTCCCAGCATGGCTTCACGGTAGAGCATACACTCTCCATCGCCCAGAAACTCTACGAGGCAAAGTTCATCACCTATCCAAGAACATCAAGCCGATATATCTCGGATGATGTATTTGCCACCCTTCCCAAACTCTTCAAGAATTTGGAGAATCATTCGGAATATGGAGAAAAAGTGAAACTCTTGCCTGGCAGTGAGGACTACAGCAAGAACAGCGTGAATGCAGCCAAAGTGACCGACCACCATGCCCTGCTCATCACAGAAAATGCAGCCGTTGGTCTTTTCAAGGACGAGAAGATCGTTTATGACATGATATTGTGCCGGATGATTGAAGCGTTCTCGGCAGACTGCATCAAGGACATCACATCAGTATCGGCGCAAGTGGATCATGACGTCGAATTTGGCATCAGTGGCTCCATCATCCGACAGACTGGCTGGCGAGCGTTGTCGCTCAAGGAAAAGAACAACAGGCTGGACAAGGATGCAGACGCAACCGACAATGAGGTCAAGGAGCAAGTCATTCCCAACTGGCAAGAAGGACAGCATATCACTCTTTCTGGCTGCACCATCACGGAGGGCAAGACCAAACCAAAGCCATTGCATACGGAATCCACATTGCTTGCAGCAATGGAGACCGCAGGCAAAGAGATAGAAGATGATACGATGCGCCAGGCAATGAAGGACAGCGGTATTGGCACACCTGCCACACGTGCCGCCATCATCGAAACCCTGCTCAGACGAGAGTATATGGTGCGCCAGCAGAAGAAACTTGTGCCGACGGAAAAAGGACTCGCCCTGCATTCCGTGGTGAAGAACATGGCGATTGCCAATGTGGAGATGACGGGCAAATGGGAGGCGGAACTTGCCAAGATAGAACGAGGTGAAGCAAGTGCAGACGGGTTCACCCATAGTATCGAAGGCTATACCCGTGAAATCACTGCGGAATTGTTAGGTTGTGACAGACTTTTCAGCCACAAGGATTCCGGCTGCCAGTGTCCTAAATGCAAGCAAGGTACCATGCAGTTCTTCGGAAAGGTAGTAAGATGCAGCAACAAGGAGTGCGGTATGCCAGTATTCAAGCAGGTAGCAGGAAAGTTGCTCACTGATTCCGACATCACCGACTTGCTTACCAAGGGCAAGACCAGAATGCTCAATGGTTTCACCAGCAAGCAAGGCAAATCATTCTCCGCAGCCATAGCCTTTGACGAGAATTTCAACACGAAATACGTCTTTGCAGAGCGCAAAACAGCAGAAAAGCGAGGAAATGTGAAGAGATACAAGAAATAGTTTGTACCTTTGCCACCGAAACATGGTTCATAAATGGTGTCTTTGCAGTTTCACTGCGAAGATAGGCTTCGGCTCAGCAATTAAAGCAAGCTTTATTGCGTTCGCCTTGCACTATCTTTATTGGATGCTTTTATTTACTGTGGATTAAGTGGCGGCACTCGGAGGGATACCGAGTGCCTTTTCTTGCTTTCACACAAACACCAACCGCCATCCACGGTTTATTATTCACCACTTAATCCATTCAACAGACAAATGAACAGAAAGAAACAGGCACAGACAGAGCTGTCCTATTACGGACTGTACCTCTTGAACCACCTCAGAGAGAACCGTTTTCCACAAGCCAGCGATGCGGACTTTATCCGCGAACGTGCAGACCATGCCGCAGAGGTATATGAGCAGGCACGGCGTGATGCCCTCTTTGCCGATGCGGCACAAGAACTTGCCATGGCAGCATTGCTGAAAGGTCTCCGCTTTTCCAAGTACAGCATCCTGTATGATGTTGTTGACAGTGAGTTTCCCCTGGAGGTAGCAGTAGAAGACCAGGAAGCGTTTGTCAAGAACCTCCTGCCTTTGGTTGACAACGTGTATTCCATTTACGACCTCACCGATGACGATTTTGCCCAGTCACCGGACTACGAGCAGCTCTACACAGAGTTGACGGGAGCCGTAGCTCTTTTCATAGAGTCAAATGGCATACAATAGAAAACAACGGCTGAACGACAACATCAAGGCGATAGAGACGGCATTCATCCTTGACAGGGAACAGCGCACGCCGACCGCCCGTGAGCGTCTCCTTCTGGAGCGTTACTGCGGATTCGGCGGATTGAAGTGCATCCTGAACCCTGCCAGGGAACTGGCGGACGCCGTCCATTGGGCAAAATCAGACCTTGAATTGTTTGCTCCAACAGTGGAGCTGCATAGACTTATCCGTGAAAACAGCAAGAATGAAAGCGAGTACAAACAGTTGATGGACAGTCTGAAACAGTCTGTCCTCACGGCATTCTACACGCCGTCAGCCGTTACGGAGGCTCTGACGGATGTGTTGAAAGAGCATCAGATTATCCCCGAAAAGGTGCTTGAACCATCGGCAGGCATCGGTGCCTTTGTCGATTCGGTCTTGGATAACAATCCCAAGGCAGACATTATGGCGTTTGAAAAAGACCTGCTTACGGGAAAGATACTCCGCCATCTGCACCCGGAGCAGAAAGTGCGCATAGAGGGATTCGAGAAGATAGAAAAGCCTTTCAATGACTACTTCGACCTCGCCATCTCAAATATTCCCTTTGGCGATGTTGCCGTGTTTGATCCGTCCTATACAGCCATGAAAGGCATGAGGGCTCTTGTCACCAGACGCATACACAACTACTTCTTTGTCAAGGCTCTTGATACGGTAAGGGACGGCGGGTTGGTTGCCTTCATCACCTCACAAGGCGTATTGAATGCCAAAAACAACAGTGCCGCGCGTTTTATGATGCTCTATCATGCAGATCTCGTGTCAGCGATTCGTCTTCCCAACAACCTGTTCACGGAAAATGCCAATACGGAAGTGGGCAGTGACCTCATCATCCTGCAGAAAAACAGCCAAAAGGAGTCGCTGCGAGGAGACGACAACCTGCTTGACACTGTCTATAATGACGAGAACCGCATTCCGACTAACAACTACTTTCTGGAGCATCCGGAACGCATTATCCATACAACGGCAAAGTTGGATACTGACCCGTTCGGCAAACCTGCAATGATATACACGCATGAGGATGGTGTGGAAGGCATTGCAGAGGATTTGCGAAAGATGCTCCATGAAGACTTTAAGAAGAACCTCAATTTGAACCGATACTTGGGGATAGAGGAGCAGCAAGAAGAAACTAAGGTCGCCCAACAGGCAGAAGTTGAGGTAAAACAAGAAAACGGAAAGGAAACATTGGACATAGGGCAAACAGAGCAACCACACTTATATAATAATGTGGAAAGCAACAATGCCGATGAACCAGGTTCGCATCATGAACGGACTGTTCATCAGCAGCCACATGTCCAAATGACCTTGTTCGACCTTTGGGGCATGGAAGAGGAAGACCGCTTGACAATAAAGGAAACAAAGAAACAGGTAAGCAAGCAGACTGGCAAGGCTACGACAACCACAAAACCATCAGCCAAAAAAACAGCAAAGAAGAAAGCAAGTCCGCTAGTGAAGGCTGTCAATCCTACGGCAAAGTTTGAGACAAAGCCTTTGGAAAATAAGGAAAAGTCCTTTGATGAAGCAAATGTCAATGCCAACACTCCAGATGTGGAGGCAAAGAAGATCCTGCCTGGTGATGAACCATACGCAAGCATCTCTTGGGAAGAGAATCCGCCAATCAACGGCTTTTACGAGATGATGATGACCATGGCTCCCGAAGACAGGGTGCTGCTGCGCCAAAAGGCGGAACTGCACCGTCAGGAACAACTCAAGGCTCTGGGCGTTGAAGATACGCTTGATCCGAAGTTCAAGCCGCCGATGGAACCGATTGAAGTTCTCAAAGTTCAAATCGGGCATGGACAGTCGAAAGGGAATGAGGCAAAAGAAGATTCCAAGA
Source organism: Segatella copri (assembly GCF_026015295.1). Lineage (NCBI taxonomy): Bacteria > Pseudomonadati > Bacteroidota > Bacteroidia > Bacteroidales > Prevotellaceae > Segatella > Segatella copri. The sequence continues at coordinate 1,687,326 of NZ_JAPDUW010000001.1, forward strand.
CTCAGAACACATTGGAAGAAACAAATCATGAGCGGGAACAACAAAAAGAGCAAGAAAGAAAGCGGGAAGAGCTGGCAAAGAAGAAAGAGGATGCTATGAAGCACCGTCCATTTGATGAGAAACGGGAAAGTTTTCATCGTGAGGGTTCTATGGTGCTCGACTCTGCCGGAAACATCGGTGTATTGAAAGACCTTACCAAGTATGGTGCTACCTTCATGCCGTTGGATCTGAATATGGAGCAGAAAGAAAAGGCTGTCCTGTATATCGCCCTCCGTGATGCCTATCAGAAACTTTACACCTATGAAGCGGAAGAACAGACGGAAAACAAGCAGATGCGTGAGAGCCTGAATGTCTATTATGATGCTTTCTTCATCCGCTTCGGCAACCTCAATGCCAAGCAGAACGTGAAGTTCATCCTTATGGATGCCTCAGGGCGCGACATGCTGTCGTTGGAACGGGTTGAAAACGGACAGTTCACAAAGTCAGACATCTTCGACCACCCGGTCTCTTTTTCTCTTGACGAGGTCAGCCATGTCGATTCTCCAGAGGAAGCGCTCACCGCCTCGCTCAACAAGTTCGGCCGTATCGACTTGCCGTATATGACTGAATTATCGGATATGCCGGAACAGGAACTGACGGAAGCGCTTAAAGGGCGCATCTATTACAATCCGCTCATAGACGGCTACGAGATAGCCGACCGCTTCATTGCTGGCAATGTCATAGAGAAAGCGGAGCGTATAGAAGAATGGCTGAAGGAAAATCCAGACCATGCAATCGTGAGAGAGTCGTTGGAAGCCTTGAAGGCAAGCATTCCCGAACCGATAGCCTTTGAGGACCTGGACTTCAACTTCGGTGAGCGTTGGATACCTACAGGTGTGTATTCCGCTTACATGAGCCACCTCTTCAATACACAGGTCAGCATCGTCTATTCCGACAGCATGGACGAATATTCGGCAAAATGCAGTATGAAGACCATGGCCATCACGGATGAGTATATGGTGAAGGGCTATTACCGCCACTATGACGGCATGAGTCTTCTGAAACATGCCCTGCACAACACTTGTCCCGACATGATGAAGAGCATCGGTGAGGACGAGAACGGCAACGACATCAAGGTGCGTGACAGCGAGGGCATACAGCTTGCCAATGCCAAGATTGACGAAATCCGCAACGGGTTCACTGAATGGCTGGAAGAGCAGTCTGACTCCTTCAAGGATCGGCTGACCACGATGTACAACCGGAAGTTCAACTGCTTCGTGCGTCCGAAATATGACGGTTCTCACCAGACCTTCCCCGGCTTGGACTTGAAAGCCCTTGGCGGAAAGTATGGAATCAAGAGTGTGTACCCAAGTCAGAAGGACTGTGTATGGATGCTTTTGCTGAACGGCGGCGGGATATGTGACCATGAGGTGGGAACTGGCAAAACCCTCATCATGTGCATGGCTGCGCATGAGATGAAACGCCTCGGTATGGCTCACAAGCCGATGATTATCGGACTAAAAGCCAATGTCGCGGAGATAGCTGCCACCTATCAGACAGCTTATCCCCATGCGAGGATACTCTATGCCTCGGAGAAGGACTTTTCCACCAAGAACCGTGTCAGCTTCTTCAACAACATCAAGAACAACGACTATGACTGTGTAATCATGTCGCACGACCAGTTCGGGAAGATACCGCAATCGCCAGAACTCCAACGGCAGATATTGCAGGCTGAGCTTGATACCGTGGAGGAGAATCTGGAAGTGATACGCACGCAGGGCAAAGACGTGTCGAGGGGAATGCTCAAAGGCTTGGAAAAGCGAAAGCAGAACCTGGAGGCAAAGTTGCAGAAGATAGCCTACAGCATCGAGCAGCGCACCGATGATGTGGTGGACTTCCGCATGATGGGCATTGACCACTTGTTTGTGGACGAGAGCCACCAGTTCAAGAACCTCATGTTCAACACCCGTCACGACCGTGTGGCAGGACTCGGCAACAGCGAGGGAAGCCAGAAGGCGCTCAACATGCTCTTTGCTATCCGAACCATACAGGAGCGGACAGGCAGAGATCTGGGAGCGACATTCCTGTCGGGAACAACTATCAGTAACTCACTGACTGAGCTGTATCTGCTCTTCAAGTATCTGCGCCCCAAGGAACTGGAGCGTCAGGACATCCGCTGTTTCGATGCGTGGGCGGCAATCTTCGCCAAGAAGACTACCGACTTCGAGTTTAACGTCACCAACAACATCGTACAGAAGGAGCGTTTCCGATACTTCATCAAGGTACCGGAGCTTGCTGCTTTCTACAACGAGATAACCGACTATCGCACGGCAGAGGCGGTTGGTGTGGACAGACCACAGAAGAACGAGATCCTTCATAACATACCACCGACACCCGAGCAGGAGGACTTCATCCAAAAGCTGATGGAGTTTGCCAAGACGGGTGATGCCACCATCCTCGGAAGACTGCCTCTGTCGGAAACGGAAGAGAAGGCAAAGATGCTCATTGCCACGGACTATGCCCGAAAGATGGCTCTCGATATGCGCATGATAGCCCCGACTTGTGAGGATCATCCCGACAACAAGGCAAGCCATTGTGCCAAGATGATAGCGGACTATTACAAACGCTATGACAATCACAAGGGCACGCAGTTCGTATTCTCAGATCTGGGAACATACAGACCTGGGGAATTCAACGTGTATTCTGAAATCAAGCGCAAGCTGATAGAGGACTACGGCATACCTTCATCTGAAATCCGCTTCATTCAGGAGTGCAAGAACGAAAGGGCAAGAAAGGCGGTGATAGCAGCCATGAACGAGGGTTCGGTACGAGTATTGTTCGGCTCCACATCCATGTTGGGTACAGGCGTAAATGCACAAAAAAGGTGTGTTGCTATTCATCATTTGGACACACCGTGGGTGCGACATGAAGTCGCATAGATAATTGTTGGAATGATACTTTAAGTATCAGTTTTAACCCGCTGTTCCGTCAGCGGTAGCCTACCGACCGATGCACCTTAATGTTGTATTAAGCGGTCGGGACAAAGTACACTTTCACAAGACAAGACAGAACCGTGAGGGGAAGTCAAGTATGGTTAGTATCATACCGTAGAGTGGCGAGGCTGGATAGTATGGTTAGCGTAAGCGAACTGTTAGTAAACTTCGTAATGTCGTAAAAGAGTGCAAGATACTGATACACTCTACCCAAAATGGGATGCGGTCAGATAATCCTCTCCATGGTAGGATTACACGGATGTAAAGACCGTCGGAGGATGAGACAGAACCTAACCTATCCGTTAGTTATCTATGTGGAACATGGTAAGCCTGTACATCTCCTGTCAGACAAAAGACAGGTAAGCTGAAAGTAATGGATGCTGAATGATGTGCAGGTATAAGATAACAGAGAAAGCGAATGCCGTTCTGTAATGGGACGGATAGGGTTTGAGCCACTTATCACGAGTTGACAAGGGACAACATCAACCTACCACGAAAGTGGGCAGACTTCTGTGGTAATGTTTGGGAGGCAAATACCCAACATTAGCCAAATGGTAATTCTTTACAATAAACTTTTAGAACTTTTTAAAGTAGGAATGCAAATGAACGATAAAATCAAAGAAAATCTCCTCGACCAATCGTGTGCGCCGACTGACAACCTGCAATCAAATTGGGACAGAATAGACTGGACTAAGGCGGAGCAAGCTGTTAAGAAGCTTCAAGCTCGTATTGTAAAGGCTCAGAAGGAAGGCAGACATAACAAGGTGAAAGCCTTGCAATGGACGCTTACCCACTCTTTTTACGCAAAAGCCTTAGCCGTAAAGAGGGTTACTTCTAACGGGGGTGGTTGTACTCCTGGGGTTGACAAAGAAATATGGGATACCCCTAAAGCTAAAATGCAAGCAATAACCCAACTCAAACGCAGAGGCTACCAGCCAATGCCGCTGAGAAGAGTTCATATCAAGAAGAGCAACGGCAAACTGCGACCGTTGGGAATACCGACAATGAAAGACAGAGCCATGCAAGCACTCTATCTTATGGCATTGGAGCCTGTATCAGAAACTACAGCTGATACTCGTTCATACGGTTTCCGCAAGGAACGCTGCTGTATGGATGCAATACAGCAATGTCATAACATTCTCCGAAAGGGATATTCTCCCGAATGGATTTTGGAGGGTGACATAAAAGGGTGTTTTGACCATATCAGCCATGAGTGGTTACTTGCCAATATCCCAATGGATAAGGCAATACTCCGAAAATGGTTGAAATGTGGCTATGTTTTCAACAAGCAAATGTTCCCGACCGAGGAAGGAACACCGCAAGGTGGTATAATTTCTCCGACACTTGCCAATATGACTTTGGACGGATTGCAGAAAGCTCTTGCAGATAGATATAAGCGCCATCATGTTAATGGTAAGTTGTATTCACCAATGGTGAACCTTGTACGTTATGCGGATGATTTTATCATCACTTGCGAGAACAAGGAAACTCTTGAAAATGAAATCAAGCCATTGGTTGCTGAATTTATGTCTGAAAGAGGTCTGACCTTATCAGAGGAAAAGACGGTGATAACCAACGTGCATGACGGTTTTGATTTTCTTGGCTTTAATATCCGCAAATACGGCAAGGACATATTGACCAAGCCGACAAAGAAATCCGAGAAACGCTTTATGGAGAATATCCGTAAGGTAATTAAGGAGAACAAGGGTTGCAGACAGGAGTCGTTAATCAGAATGTTGAACTCTAAAATCCGAGGATGGGGAGGTTATTATCAGCATGGAGCGACACGTGATTCATTTCACAGAATCGACCATCAGATATTCCTCTCACTATGGCAATGGGCAAAACGTCGTCATTCCAAGAAAGGGAAACGGTGGATAAAAGACCGATATTGGCATGACATTCGAGGGAACAAATGGACTTTCGCTTCAAAATTCAAGAAACCAAACGGAAAGGAAGACCAATTGACATTATTGTCTCTGACTTCATCGTTTCCATTCCTGCAATACACGCAGATTAAAGGAGACATGAACCCGTTTGATGCAGACTGTCGTCTGTACTTCTATAAAAGAAAGAAGTCGAAAATGCTTGTTACGCTAAAAGGACGCAAGTCACTGCTGTACCTATGGGAAAAGCAAGGACGCAAATGTCCTATATGCGGTGAGCCTATTGATACGCACAAGGCATGGAATGTCATGCCAACCGTTCAAAACGGAAAGAAATGCAATCTGTTGGTTCATGATGAATGTTTTAAATTATCCCGCAAATCAAATGGAAACAAGAAGTAGTTTGAGCCGGTCTCTGCATACAAACAGAGGCTTAGAAAAGCTTGAGCCGTATGAGGGGAAACTCTCATGTACGGTTCTTAGGGGGGAAGAGGGCAGCAATGCCCTTGACCTACCCGATCGACCGTCAGACTTGGCACAGCGTGACGGTCGAGGTGTGCGCGCTGGTAACGAGATTGCCAAGCTGTATGCCGACAACAAGGTTGATGTCATCATCTATGCGGTGGAAAAGTCGCTTGACTCGTACAAGTTCAACCTCCTGCACTGCAAGCAGACTTTTATCTCGCAGTTGAAAAGCGGTGCCTTGGGAGCGAGAACCATTGACGAGGGAGCGATGGACGAGAAATCTGGCATGAATTTTTCAGAGTATATGGCTATTCTCTCTGGAAATACCGACTTGCTTGACAAGGCGAAGCTGGAGAAGAAGATTGCTTCTCTGGAGGGTGAGCGCAAATCGTTTAACAAGGGCAAGCGTGACTCAGAAACAAAATTGCAGTCAAAGACGGCAGAGCTGGGCAACAACAAAGCCTCTCTCAAGGGAATGACCGAGGACTACGGCAAGTTTATGGGCAAAGCCAAGAAAGACAAGAACGGCAACATCCTCAACCTCATCACTCTTGATGGTGTGGAGTCCACGAACTTAGAGGTTATAGGAAAGCATCTGCAAATGTTGGCGGAGAAAGAGACAACTGGCGGACAATACAAGCGGATTGGAGAAATCTACGGATTCCCTGTCAAGATTGTCAGCGAGACAAGTTTCGAGAATGGTCTTTCATTTGTTGACAACCGCTTTTTTGTCGAGGGCAATTACAAGTACCAGTACAACTACGGTCACATTGCCAAGTCGGACCCGATAGCAGCGGCAAACAACTTTCTGAATGCCTTACAGAAGATACCAAGCTACATTGAGCAGTATGATTCAAGATGCAAGGCTTTGGAAAAGGAAATACCGCAACTGGAAGAGATAGCTGGCAAGACTTGGAAGAAAGAGGAAGAACTGAAAGGTCTTAAAGCGGAACTGGCGGCGTTGGATAGAAAAATACAGTTAGAATTGGCACCACCACAGGAGCAAGATACTGCTGAAAAACACGAAACAAAGAATATAGAAACAGAACAAAGCATAGTTGGAAAACAAGCACGCTCCGTCTGTCGGTTATGACACCTTATTATATATAGGGGTATCTTGATGTTTTTATCATAATAAGATACCCCTGTTTTTTAGAATAAATCTCAAATTTGTAAACATAACCCCATCATAAAAAATGAATCGCAAGTATTCCTGCTGTGTTTATCAAATCAGGGCCATTGTTGTTGATGACGACTCTACCATCAGCTCATATATACCTTTCCGACACAAGCATATGGTGTTTTCATTTGTACTCCGAGTGTGTACAGTTTCAAACCATGATTTACATTCTAACATAAGAAACTGAAGCCGTGACCATTTGTGTATTTTTGCCAAACTAACTCCAGTACATACAACAGATGTAAAAGATTTCTGCAAAATTGACAGAAATCATAAGAAAAAAACGCCAAACCAGCAAATTTCTTAAAGATTATATCCGTTTATTAAGATTATTTTTGTATATTTGCAGCATTAGTTTGGTGGTAAAGCCTATTGGCCTGCCACGTGACAATAGGACTTTACGGAGCAAGCCTATATCACAATTCTTCTCCGTAGTAACAGTCCGTTCTCTCTCACTGGTCTCTCCCTGCGCGGCAGAGGCATACGTTTTTATATTTTTCAAACACTCCAAATTGACAGCGCATGAGAAAGTTTACTTCTTTGTTACTGTTAGGCTTCGCTATCGGCAGTTTCGCGCAAACGCCCGGAGGAGTCAGCGGAAGCGAACTGTGGTTCAAGACTGCGCCTTTGAACTCAGACCTGCAAGGTTATTACCGTTGGCAGGATTTCTCTGGGGATTCCATACGGCTGATGCTATTGGACAGCCGTGGCGTCAAGTCTGAACTTACTCTTCCGAACAGTTCAGTCCATTACTTCAACTTCAATCCGAGTCTCTGGCTCGCAGACGGATTCCGTAGTCTGAGTGCCAAACTCAAACACGGCAACCTCTCACAGGCTACCGTCATCGGTGTCTTTTCACCGGAACTGGCAACCATCGGCAAGGATATGGTTGTCTATGCCCTTGACGGCCGCAAGGGCGACGGAGCCATTCTGAGCAAGGACAAAGCCGTAAGGGGTAGAGGTGTTGAACCGCTGGACTATGGTTCAGCATCGGGTGAAGACCTGCTTTATCAATCAAGTGATTCTTTGTCCGAGAACGGTTTTAAGGAAAGCGCTCTGCGAGTTGTGTCCTACTTCAAGGTAAGCAATCCTTCAACAACATTGTGGGGAGACAACTCCAACACCACATTATTCATCGGAACCCCTTCCACCTCTGGCAGCTTCGGTACGGATTTCCCGACCTCGCTCTTCGGTAATGCTTCCATCCGGGGATATGCCCCTGAGCTTATTGTTTTCAGCAGGATGATTACACCCGATGAGCGCAGAAAAGTGGAGAGCTATCTGGCGGTAAAGTACGGCATCACCCTCAAAGGCTCGTATCTTGACAGCGACGGAAACCTGACTTGGGATATGGCGGAGAACCAAGCCTACCACCATAGGGTCACAGCTGTTGGAACCGACATGGCAGGAAGTCTCTCCCAACCGCTTTCCGCAACATCATATGAGGAAAGTCCGGTGTATGCGGCCTTGAAGGAGAACGGAACTTATCATGACGCAAATCCATACAACCCTTCATCCGCCTCCCGTCTGCTTGTCATGGGACGTGAAAACGGCAATCCGATGCCGGACAGAGGCTTCACTTTCTGGGGCGACGATGATGTGGCACTTGCAACATATACCTCACCTACAGATTCCCTGTGGCATGTCATGAAACGTACATGGATGGTCAAGACCAACGTGCCGTCAAAGCCTGACAGTACAGTGGCAAGATGGACTGCGCAAGGATTTGAAGTGTCAAGGAATGGCTTTACTGACAATATCATCCAAGAGAAAGCCGCTTCCGGAGCTTATGCCACGACCCCAGCCCTTGTTGGAGGTGGCGGTGCCTTTGAGTTCACCTGTCCGACAAGTCACCCGACTTTTGACGTTGGCTTCGGAAGCATCGGTGGCAGCACATGCAAGTATGGATTCCGGTTCACCAATGTTGGAGTTGTTTATCCGATCATCAACGGAGCGGTCTCAAATTCATACATCGCCACGGATGTTGACGGAACGGACATCTCCATCCGCAAGGAAGGCAAAAACATCTATCTGCGTGTTGACGGAACAGGAAGTGCGACAAGAGCCATATCCCTTTCGGATGCAACTGACACAGACACAAATGTGGGCATTATCCGAACGGAAGGAGCAGAGTCCGCCTTGAACATGGCAGGCTTGAGGACAGGAGGAATAGATGATGTCGGTTATATGGCAGAGCTGAGCTATGACCTCACACCGGACAGGGAGTTCTCAGACTATTGCCGCAAGCGTACCGTCATGCTCATAGACCCAAGCGGTGAAGGTGATTTCGACATCAACAGCAATAGCAACATAAGATGCTCCAAGCCTGATATGACGAGGGGCAAGACCATATTCCGCAATATCCTATGGGATGCAGACGGAAGCGGAAGCGATGTGTTCACATTCGCCTATTATGACGGCATTTCCTATGATGCCACTCCTACGCCGTCAAGTTGCGAGAATGGAGTTCCACGCAATGACGGGTATATCGACATCGGCATCAACATCGGTACACCAGTCTATTCCTATGTGCTCAGCGTTGACACCGTTGCAGGAAAAGTAAAAGGAGAAACCATTGCCAGAGGAACATTCTTCGGTGACACGCATAGAATCACGAATCTTGCCCCCGGCGCCTATGCGCTGTCCGTATCACAAGGTGGAGGCAACGAGATTTATGCCACTGGCAACGCACTCTACACCTCATACTCACATGACACCAGGACCTATCTGTCTGGCGACATCTCATGGACGGTGAACGATACAAAATCAAACTACCGTGTGGGATTGGAGCCAAGCCTCACGGACGAGATCACCCAATATGGCTTCGACGTGCGGGGCGACAAGGCGCATATCATAACCGGTGGATATACAAGCCTAACCAAATATGTCACCATCAAGCCTGGCGATGTGCTCAGTGTTACAGTCCGCAATATGCAGGTCACATACAAGTTGAACGGACAGACCGTGCATCATGAATATGTCTGGTCACTTCGTGCATGGCGGTTCTGCATCAAGTACGGAAAGGGCGAGACACATATCACAGACCTTACCGTAAACGGTACGCCTGTAACCTCATTCACCACAAGGGGCAACGTGCAGATAGAAACACCCAAGAAGTGTACGACAACGATGACCGTCTATGTCGGCAGCGAGTGTGATGCAAGTATGCCTAACGGAACACAGGCAAGGGAGAACCATGTGGGCAGCTCGGACAGACAGGCTGACAACTCCTTCATTTCTGGAGAAGACGAGGATTTCACTGTCAATGGCAACGGTTCTACGACAGGCATCTACGAGGCTAAACTCACACAGGACAAGCCTGCTGCAGCCACATTGATGGTGTTTGACGTATCAGGCAAACTGGTAGTGTCACGCCAAATGACAGGCGAAAGCGTCAAGCAGGCCGACTTCAAGGTTCCCGCATCGGGTGTGTATGTCGTGAAGGCAATCTCCGAGAATGGGGAGCATACAAGGAAAATCTCAGTAAAGTAACTTAAAGGAAGATACGCATGAAGAATTATATACAGAAGGTGGCGTGGGCATTGGTTTTACTGCTTGCCGCCACACTGTCCCTTTCGGCAAAGGACGGGACAGCCGTGAGAAAACTCTTCAAGAAGGGTGTCTCTGACAGTATCTCCGTAGGAGGTAGCAAACTGGTCGTTCTTCAGAAAGACCTCATTCGGAACAGAAGCCTTTCCGTGAACTCTATCGGAGAGGAGAATGTTCCTGAGCTTGACTTTGCCATGACCAACGTCACGGCAGGAGGACATGGCTACCGTTTTCTCCCTCACGGAACCCATTTCACAGGCGAGGGTGCGACAGTCAAGATAAAGTATGACCGCACGAGAATACCAAGCGGCTATACCGAGGACGACATCCGTACCTATTACTACGACCCGGCCGAGAAGCATTGGGTTGCGTTGGAACGTGTGCGTGTGGACAAGAAGGAAGAGTGTGTCGTTTCAAAGACGACCCACTTCACCGACATGATTAACGGTGTGATACAGGCCCCGGAGTCACCGCAGACCGAAGGCTTTGCCCCGACGATGATGAACGACATCAAGGCGGCTGACCCGACGGCGAAGCTCAATGTCATTGCGCCTCCAAGCGCAAACAACCGTGGCTCTGCCAACCTGCAGTATCCGTTCGAGATGCCGCCAGCACGAAACGGTATGCAGCCAAGCCTTGGCTTGCAGTACAGCAGCGAGGGCGGTAGCGGTTGGCTTGGCGAGGGTTGGAACGTCAGCGTGCCAAGCATTACGCTTGACACCCGGTGGGGCGTGCCTCGTTATGACATGTCAAAAGAGACGGAGACTTATCTCTTGTCCGGTTCAATGCTCTCCACTATGGATGACAACGGACAGATGGGAGTTGCACACCGTGGCGAGAAGATGAACAGAAAGGCTGACCGCCAGTTCTACACCCGCCAAGGCGGTGATTTCAGCCGTATCATCCGCAAGGGTGACAGTCCTGCCAACTATTATTGGGAGGTTACAGACAAGCAGGGTGTCAAGTACATCTATGGTGGTGACGGAGCTGTTGTAAAGGGCAATGTCACCGATGCTTCGGGCAATACCCGTGAGGTGATTGCCGAATGGAAGCTGAAACGTGTCGAGGAACTCCACGGTGACTATATAGAATATGTGTATGACATCGTGGATGAGGATGTGCGTGGCGGCTTGAAGGCCAAGGCTGCATATCTGAAGGAGGTTCACGCAGGTAATGCAGGACAGGAACCGCACACCGTTGTACTCTTTGATGGCAACAAGGTAAAGCAGGTAAAGACCAACAATGCCCGCTATGGATTCCTCGCCTCCTCCAACAAGCTGTTGGAGAAAGTGACTGTGAATTTCCAGGGCGAGACCCTGCGCAGCTATGCCTTCGACTATAAGGAAGGGGCTTTCCACAAGGAAATGCTCACTGGTGTCAGACAGTATGACAACAACGGCAAGGAGGTCTCCTTCCAAAACTTCGACTACTATGATGACGTACAGGCAGACAAGGGCTATGTTCCTTTCAAGGATGATTCCGAAAAATGGAACACCCATGATGATGGACTTGACGCAGGGTTCATCAATCCGTTAAAGGCTGTCAGCAAGCGTTTCAGCGACAAGCCAACTGCACTTGGCGGAACGACAAGCTCTTCCGTGAGCGGTTCGTTCTATGCAGGTGTGGGTGTCGTGGACGGAAGTCCTTGGAAAAGCAATACCGTGGGTGGCTCTTACAGCTATTCAAGCGACACGAGCAAGGGACTTTCCGCACTCGTTGACTTGAACGGTGACGGACTTCCTGACAAGGTGTACAAGTCCGGTGGTTCTGTTTATTATCGTCCACAGATTAAGACAGACAACGGAGAAGTCGTATATGGTGAGCCTATCAAGGTAAAGGGCATCAGTAACTTCTCGACAACCAAAAGTTCTACCAACACTTTCGGTGCGAATGCCGTTGTCGGTTGGGATGTCCTGACTGCCGTTGTCGGAACGGACAAGTCAACCACTAAGACAAAGACCACTCAGTATTTCAGCGACATCAATGGTGACGGACTTGTTGACCTCGTTTCCAATGGCAAGGTCTATTTCAACCACTTGGAGTTTGACGGATCTGGCAATGCCGTGCCTACATTTACATTGAGCAGTGCCGACACGCCAAGCCCAATCATCTATGGTGGCAAGGTTGACACTTCCGTCATGGAGGTCAGTAAGGATGAGCAGGCGGAAGCCATCAAGAACTCACCGATGGAGGACATAGTGCGTGTTTGGCAGGCTCCAAAGGACGGAACTGTCAGCGTAACTGGTCAAGTTAGCCTCATTGCACCAACAGATGACTATGATGCTGACGAGTATCAGAAGGCAGACGGCGTAAGAATTGCCATCCAAAAGGGAGGCAATGAACTTTGGAACAAGACGATAGCCAAGGGTGACAACAGTCCATACAGCGCAGCCGTATCATCTGTTGCCGTCAAGCGTGGTGACAGAATCTATTTCCGTGTCCAGTCTGGCTCTGAGGAAACAAGCAACGGCTCATTTGATAAGGTGAATTGGTCACCTACCATTACTTACGCTGGCGAGTCAAATATCTTGCCTAACGGGCTTTCTTCAACAGAGTACAAGCCTGAGGATGGTGCCATCTATGATGTGAACACCTCCGCTAATGTGGAGAATGGTTCAAGCGTGGAAGTTCGCAGTGCCTTCCACAAGCCTGTAACAACCGACGATGTTGTTCTCAGCATCATCGGCAGCAATGAAAAGAAAGATAGTGACGGGAACGACAACCCGAACTATATCGAGAAGACTGTCTTTGCTCGTACACTGAAGGCTAATGAGACTTTCAATGGCGATTCACTCAACATCAGTCTGGAGAATACAGAAAAACTGACCAATTTCAGCTTTGAGATTTCATCCACCTCAAATGTTGATTGGAAGAATATAGGTTGGCAAGCGTCCGTAACTTACAAGGATTCTGCCAATGTTGAGCATACCATGGCAGTTCCTGCACATTACAAGACTTTCGCAAAAGCCTTGGCAGAGGGCAAGCCATACTTGACCACTGCGACTGATACCGTTCTGGTTGTGTCGCCAGTGCTTACCCTTTCTGACAATTCCATCAATGGCCAGGTTACTTTGACCGCCAAGACAGAGGATGCACTCATCGGCAAGAAGTCTTTCAATATCGAGAATGGCATCTTGAAAGCCGATACTCTGCGATTTGCAGCGACCGTAGGAAAGAAGATATGGTTTGAATACAGCTATCCGGCAGCAATCTCTAATGAAACTGTTACTTCAGCCTCTGTTTCCATTCTGAAAGATGCGGCAGGTCTCGTAACAGAGAATGTGCTTGCAGGATTCTATGCAGAGAATGACAATCTTGGCTTCGGTATGCTTTACCGTGGCTGGGGAGGTTTTGTCTATAACTCGGCAGAGGGCAGATATGCAAAGCCTATTGACGAGTCCTTGCTGAAATTGCCTGAAAACGAGAACGACAAGGTTGACCCTCTCACGATGGCATTCACTCCATTGGGTACAGACCAGACTTCTATGGACAAGTGGGTCGGTCAGCGACAGGACATCTATCTTACTGCAACCGAGGCAAGCACAGCACGACTGACCGAGCAGGATGTTCTTCTCTCCAATCCGTTGGAGAACGATACCGAGGTAGCAGGACTTGCAGGTGAATATTTGCAGGGTACTGGTGCTGCGGCAGTAAGCCAAGTGATGTCCAGCAAGAGCACGGTAGTGCAAGGCGGTGCGCTTGGTATCACACACAACGATGCGAGCGGTAGTGCCAAGACAGAGGTCACCATGATGGACATGAATGGTGATGGTTTCCCGGACATCATCGCTGGTGGTACGATTCAATACACCAACTCTCTTGGTGGACTGAGCGGCGAAATCTATAAGGGCATCGGCTCCAGCAACTCCGACAACGCTTCACAGGCATGGGGATATGGCGGTAACCCTGTGGCTTCAGCGTCAAGCATCACAAATCTAATCTCCAAGGGCAAAGCAACCATACTGAACCAGCAGACTGCATGGCTGGCTCAATTCTCCATTTCTGGCAGTGCGCCAAAGAATACGGATGAGGCAGTTGAATCTTTCATTGACATCAATGGCGATGGACTTCCCGACAAGATTCTTTCAGACAAGAAAGTAAAACTGAACCTTGGCTATGCCTTCACTGAGCCTGTTGACTGGGTGCTGGACCGCATCCAAGGCGGTAAGTCTCTTTCCTATAATTTTGGTGCAGGTGCAGGGGAAGATTTTGGTTGGGGAACTACCCAAAATAAGAGCACAAAGCAGTCGATAAACAAGGCCTCCGGCAGTTTCTCAGCAGGCTTTGGCATCGTAACCTCTGAAAGTGAGGAGGAATACAATCTTATCGACATCAACTCTGACGGTCTCCCAGATAAGGTCTGGAAGAATGGTGACGGTATCACTGTTGCCCTTAATACAGGCAATGGCTTTGACGAGCCTATCAGTTGGAAGGGTGCAAGTGCGCTTAGTGAATCAGCCTCTACATCAGAGTCTGCAAATGCAGCGTTCACTTTGACCATCAACATTCCTGTCATAAGCATCAAGATTTCAACCAACCCTGGTGCTTCCACCTCACATAGCATCAACCGCCCTACATATTCTTTGCAGGATGTGGACGGTGACGGCTATCTTGACATCGTTGAGTCTGAGAAGGAAAGCGAGTTAAAGGTTACACGCTCTGCCATTGGCAGGACAAACATGTTAAAGTCTGTCACCAACTCCTTGGGCGGCACTTTCACACTCGACTATGCGCATACCACTCCTACCTACGGACTTCCTGGTGGCAAGTGGGTAATGTCTGCCCTTACCGTTGATGATGGTATCCATGACGATGGACCTGTAATGACTACCGCCTTTGAGTACAAGGACGGCAAGCGTGACCGCCATGAACGTGAGTTCCTCGGTTTCGGTGAGGTCATCACCAAAAACCTTGACACGGAGAAAGGCAATTCTGTTTACAGACAGGCTGTTGAGAACTACGATGTTGCCAACTACTACACGCAGGGCAATGTTACTGCTACTTCCGTGGAGGATGCCAACGGCAACAAATACACGGAGACAAAGAATCGCTACGACAGTTACTATCTGACTGCCGACGGTGACAAGTACATGTTCGCAAAGCGTGACGTGAATCTTTGGAGTGACCGTGCATCTGCATTCGTACCTCTCCGCTATACGGCAAATTTGCAGTATGAGGGAGCGGCAAACGGTGTGGTTACATCTGAGGCATGGAACGAGTACTACCTCAATGGCTATCATGGTGAGTTGAAGTCCTACAAGTACAGCGACAAGGGAAGCCTTGGCGAGGACGGAAACGGAAAGTTTGACTATGCAACCGCCATTAAATACACGGACAATGCAGCGAAGCATATCTTCGGACTTCCAATAGATGTTACGGTGACTGGCGGTGACGGCTCGATTTACCACCATGTGACGGCAAAGTACAACACCAACTATGCCAACCACATCACCCAGATTACGCAACAGTTGAATGACGGTGCGGCAGTTACTGATTACAAGTACGACTCTTACGGCAACATCATCCAGAAGACCCTCCCTGCCAACGGCAAGGGACAGCGCATGTGGTACAAGTACCGCTATGAGCCGGAAATGAACATGTATGTGGAGCGTATTGACGATGCGTGGGGCTACCGCAGCGAGCAAGGCAATTTTGACTATCGCTATGGTATAGCCAAGGAGCATCGTGACCTCAACAACTTCTACTATGAGACTGATGTTGACGACCTCGGTCGCATTACTGGCGTGCGTGGTCCAAATGAGTTGGCTACGGGCGTGCCTTATGCCATCGCCTTTGAATATCAGCCTTTGGCTACCTTTGGTGAGAGTGGCATTACCGCTCCTGCATACGCAGTGACCAAGCACTACGACATCCAGCACCCTAACGATGATTTGGAGACCGTTACATTCGTTGACGGTTTCGGAAGAGCCGTGCAGGTGAAGAAGGACGGTGTTGTGACAAGTGCATCCAAGGGAAACTCTGCCAAGGATGAGAACGTGATGATAGTCAGCGGAAGAAACATGTATGATGCTTTCGGACGTGTGGCAAAGGCCTTCTATCCTACAACGGAAGGAACTGGATCGAAGTCCACATTCAACAAGTCATTTGACAATGTATCTCCAACGGTTACTGTTTATGACGTGCTCGACCGTGCTACCTCAGTGACATTGCCGGACAACTCTACGACAACTACGGCCTATACTGTTGACAACGGCAGCCATGCACTTGTTACAACCGTAACAGACGCACTCCATAATGTGCAGGCTACCCATACCAATGGCAGTGGCAAGACCTTGAAGACCATCCAGAAGAGCGGTCCTGACGGTGAGATTACCACCTCGTTTGAGTATGACGGCATACAGCGCCTTGTCCGTGTCACCGACACGGAGGGCAATGTAACGACCTCTACTTACGACATGGGTGACCGCCGTACTGAGGTGAACCATCCTGCAAGCGGCATCACAAGTTTCACTTATGATGCGCTCGGCAATGTGCTGACCAAGCAGACTGCCAACCTTGCAAAGGAAGGCAAGTTCATCACCTACGATTACGACTATCAGCGTCTGACGGGTATCAACTATCCTGACCACCCGGAGAATAACGTGAAGTATTACTATGGTGGTCGCAACGCTTCTCAGAACCGTATTGGCAGATTGATGCTCCGTGAGGACGGAACGGGTGCCATTGAATACTTCTATGGCAAGATGGGTGAAGTAACAAAGACCCGCCGCACGCTGATTGTGCCTAACCAGGCGATAGCAACCTACGTGACGCAATGGACTTATGACAGCCACAACCGTCTGTTGGAGATGATCTATCCTGATGAGGAGAAGATTACCTATTCTTACAACCTCGGAGGTCAGCTTGAGAAGGTTCATGGCTACAAGTCATACGGCTACGATTATGTGAGCAAGATCGGCTATGACAAGTTTGAGCAGCGCACATATTTGAAGTATTGCAACGGTGCGGAGACTTTCTACACCTATGATCCTCAGCGTCGCAGATTGCAGAACCTCACCGTGAACAGTGGTGGCAATACCATCATGGACAATGCCTACACTTACGATGCGGTGAGCAATGTGCTCAGCGTGATAAATGGTGCATCAGTGCCACAGAGTGGCAAGGCTGGCGGGCAGATGGCGCATACCTATACATACGATGCCCTCTATCGTCTTGTCAGTGCAACTGGTACTTATACAGGTGCGGACAACAAGACTGCAAACTACACGCTTGCAATGGGCTATGATAACATGCACCGTATCACTTCGAAGCGTCAGATTCTCACGCAGAACAATGTGCAGTTTGATGGTACGCTCAACGCTGGTTATGACCTTACTTATACATACGGCACAGACACTGGTAAGAAATTCCAGCTTGCTAACGTGAAGGATGTGAACTACCGCACGGAGGAGACACCTTCAGAAAGCGAGAATGTGAACAACAATCATGCCTACGAGTATGATGCCAACGGCAACCTCGTTTATGTTAACACAAGCCGTACCAAGAAGGATGGCATGGCTGACGAGAAGACCGCAGAGCGTAAACTCAAATGGGATGAGGAGAACCGTCTTCTTGCTTCTGACGACAATGGATTTGTTACTAACTATTGGTATGACGCTGACGGCGAGCGCACGGTGAAGACTTCTGGCGAGAGTGACCAAGTTTATGTGAACTCAGAGTTTGCTGGAGGTCGCACGAACACCGCCAAGTTCTCACTCTATGTATCACCTTATCTCGTTGCCAACCAAGGCGGACGCTATACCAAGCACATCTATATCGGTAGTCAGCGAGTCGTTTCCAAGATTGGTGACTTCGACTCTTACGGTTCAGACCCACGCCGCATCCAGTATGCAGGTAGTGAGACTGATGGCCTTTCTGTTGATTATAAAGCTAAATATACCGAACAGTTGCAGGTTATCAAGGATAATTATGCAACCTTTGCTGTGCCGTACAATGGTGAGGACAACAACGACTATGTCGATGGCAAGGGCTTCTGCTGCAATGACGGCAGCTTGGAGGCAGCGCAGTCACGTGTAATGGCAAGAGCAATGAAGAACAACTTCCAAGAAGGCGACTCATACGAGAAGATGCAGTTCTACTACCACCCAGACCATTTGGGCAGCAGTAGTTACATCACCAACCTTGATGGCGAGGTGGTACAGCATATCGAGTATGTTCCTTTCGGTGAAGTGTTCATTGAGGAGCGCAACAACATCTGGAATACGCCTTATCTTTTCAATGCGAAGGAATTCGATGAAGAGACGGGGTTGTATTACTATGGAGCGAGGTATTATGACCCGAGGTTGAGTTTGTGGATTTCTACGGATGCATTAAAGGAAAAAACTCCAAATGTATCACCGTATATTTATACAGATAACAATCCCATCATATATATAGATCCTGATGGAAATTTCAGATGGAAAGCTTTAGCTGAAGCCTCGCGTAAATGGTACAATCTATGGCACAAGAACAAAGCTTCTGAAGTAATTGAGAACAGAGATACAAAGAATCCTATTCTTAGATATTCTTATCAGGTATGTTCTTATGAAAATGGTGAATTTGTTGTAACTCTTCATTACAAAGTCGGTAAAGAATTTGTCAATGCAGCCCAGAATGTCGGAGATGCTGCTGCTATAGCTGGCTATGCATTAACACTGTCTGTTGCTGGTGCTGAAGTTGGTGTACCTTTGGCTGGTATTGGAAACACAATTTCTGGTGCTGCAGGTATTACAGGAATGCTCATTGATGCAGTAAATGATGATTGGGCTGATGTGCTTAAGAGTGGTCTTTTTGTACTTATTGACAAAGCAACAGGAAAATTATTTCATAAATATTTGCCTAGTCATGACAAAAAAATCGGTGAAGAAGGTTTTGACTTAGGAACTGAAATATTAGATCAAAGTCGCCAACTTAAAATCTCTGGAGCTGAAAAAATCACCGATAAGGTAATAGAAGAAAAGGACTCAGAAAATAATAATAATACAAAAGATAATAATACAAAAGATAATAAATAATGGATACGATACCTCTATGGTGCATAATATTTATTAATTGCATAACGCTCTTGAGTAGTGTATGGATACTTATATATTTATACAGAAATAGAAGTAAAAAAAGTTTTTCCACATATATATATGGAATAGCTTCATTGATAGGACTGTTCTTAGGTGTGATAAGTTTTTTTTATTACATCTGTCATGCATTTTGTGCAATATTATTTGGTATAGAAATATTTATTGATACATATATGGAACAGAAAAAGAATCCTGTTAATAGGACTTATTTCAAAATAACAATTCCTCATCCTTCAGTTCTTAAGGGATACTATGGCGGTATTGGTTTTATGTTCTATGGGATAATGGTGATATTATATTACATGATATAATGCATGTTTTAAAGTAAACAGTTGAGCAGAAGGGGATACAGAAATTACAGGTATCTTCCTTCTGCTCTATAAATAAAAGACTCGTTTATCACATAAATACGATTCAAAAATCTGATGTTTTTTAGCATAATGCTATAAAAAGGAATCGTTTGAGTTGTTATAAGATAGCAAACCTGATTATGAAATATTGAAAGTCTTACGGCTATGACTACGTGAACAGTATCGGCTATGACAAATTCGAGCAGCGCACCAACCTGAAGTACTGCAACGGTGCGGAGACTTTCTACACCTACGAACCCGCACGCCGCAGGCTGCAGAACCTGACGGTCAACGCAGGCGGCAAGTCCATCATGGACAATGCCTATGCCTACGATGCCGTAAGCAACGTGCTCAGCGTTGCCAACAAGGCCGCACTTCCCGAAAGCGGAAAGGCGGGCGGACAGATGGCGCATGCCTATACGTATGACGCACTCTACCGCCTGGCAAGTGCCACGGGAACTTATGCTGGAGCGGACAGCAAGACCGCTTCCTATCGGCTGGAGATGGGCTACGACAACATGCACCGCATTGTGTCGAAGAAGCAGCATTTCACGCAGCAGGGCGTGCAGTTCGACGGAACGCTCCATGTGGGCTATGACCTGGCCTATACCTACGGCAAGACTGAGGGCAAAAAGTTCCTGCTCGCAGAAGTGAAGGATGCGAACTACCGCACGGAAGAGAATCCGAATTCCGTGGCCAAGGTGGACAACAACCATACTTACACTTACGATGCCAATGGTAACCTGGTCTATGTCAATACAAGCCGTACAAAGAAGGATGGCATGGCTGACGAGAAGACCGCAGAGCGCAAACTCAAATGGGATGAGGAGAACCGTCTCCTTGCTTCTGATGATAACGGCTTTGTGACCAACTATTGGTATGACGCAGACGGAGAACGCACGGTGAAGACATCGGGCGAGAGTGACCAAGTCTATGTGAACTCTGAGTTTGCAGGAGGCCGCACGAACACCGCCAAGTTCTCATTGTATGTATCTCCTTACCTCGTTGCCAACCAAGGCGGACGCTATACAAAGCATATCTATATAGGTAGTCAGCGTGTCGTTTCCAAGATTGGTGACTTCGATTCTTACGGATCAGACCCACGCCGCATCCAGTATGCAGGTAGTGAGACTGATGGCTTGTCTGTTGATTATAAGGTTAAATATACTCAGCAGTTGCAGGTTATCAAGGATAATTATGCAACCTTTGCAGTGCCGTACAATGGCGAGGACAACAACGATTATGTCGATGGTAAGGGCTTCTGCTGCAATGACGGCAGCTTGGAGGCTGCGCAGGCACGTGTTATGGCAAGAGCAATGAAGAACAATTTCCAAGAAGGTGACGCATACGAGAAGATGCAGTTCTACTACCACCCAGACCACTTGGGTAGCAGTAGTTACATCACCAACCTTGACGGCGAGGTGGTGCAGCATATTGAATATGTTCCTTTCGGTGAAGTGTTCGTTGAGGAGCGCAATAACATCTGGAATACGCCTTATCTTTTCAATGCGAAGGAATTCGATGAGGAAACGGGATTGTATTACTATGGGGCAAGATACTATGACCCAAGGGTGAGTTTGTGGACGACTACAGACCCTTTGGAAGAAGAATATCCAAACATTACAACATATGGATTTTGTCATAATAACCCCGTTGTTTTAGTTGACCCTGATGGCATGGGGGATTATTATAATAAGGCTGGAAGATGGTTAGGTAATGATGGAAGAAAAGATAATATTGCCTATCTCGCAGACGCTGTGTCTAAAGACAAAGCTGGAAGAAATCATTTTCAAAATGCAAATGTCTTAAGTCTGAAAAACAGTGAATTAAATATATTCGCTAATACCGTTGCCCAAGAGTCATCTGGTAATAAAATCGAATCTTTTGCATTAGCAAGTGCTATAAAGAACCTTGCAGACTATAAGGGAAAAAGTATAATGCAAACAATACAAACGGAAGGTATCTTTGGTTATAGAGATGGAGGAAACAATACTCAATACAACAATAATGCTGAATATAGTATGGCTGCTGTCCTTAATGCTATAACTGGAGGAAAAGATTTTTCAAATGGTGCTATAAGATGGGATGGCTTTGACTTGGCAATAAAAGGCTGGGAGCATGTAAAATCGAAAAATCAAGGATTAGGAATTTCCCGTTCCCATTACCAAACTTTCTATAGTTATTGGGCTGGCGGGAATAGGCTAAAAAATGCATCTGGAAACCAAAATGCCATATTTAATCCTGAATTTCAAATGTTAGGTAAAAAACTTACTTATAGTCCAGCAATTCAAGGGTATTGGAAAGGAATGGTCTTATATAATTCTTCGGCTGCATATGGCGGAACTATTTTCTGGAGACCTGTTTCTAACTTTATAATTAAAGGTGTAAATTTAAATAGAAACTTTAGAAAAGTAAATGGAAGTAAAAACAAACCTTTATAATGCTCTTTATTATCATAACGCTTCGGTATTTTTTTACCGAGGTGTTATGATAATATTGCTGTTACTGATATTAGGGTGTTCTGATTCTAATAAGGTAGCCAAAGAAACAAATGTAAGCATTGATGTCATTAATAAGGTAGGATTTAAGAGTGTATTTGCAAAAAATGGCATATTTGTTAAACTTGTACCTGCAGAAGATAACTCCTATTCACTTCAGGTAAGTATTACAAATTATATTGATACTCTTGATTACTATTTAAATAGCAAGACAAAGCAACAGTCTGTACCAAAAATTTTATTTGGCACTGATTATGTATTTTTCCTTACGGGTTCTTCAAGCTACAGGTATATAACATTGTCATATTTAGATAAGCGATTTAATAAAATTATAACTCATAAATATACAACAAGCAGAGATGTGTCATCGGATATCGATGGAGCTATTTTTTTCAAAGAAGGATACTACTATTGGTATGATTTAAAAAAACATGTGCTTCATTGTATGCGTTCTAATTTAAATATGAGCTCATTTAATGAAGCTATTTTGTTTAGTGGTGATAGTATTTTAATAAAAGAAGGATGTGAAATAAAAAAATACAAAGAGAGAGATTTTTCTCAAAAAAGCAGTTTATTGACTCCCACTATTATTAGATAGTTGAGATTAGCTGTGTTCAAATTTTTACTTCCTACTAATAGAAATCCGTGGATAAGGAATTAACCTATCCACGGATTTTTATTTGTAACGTTGTTTTTTACTTTCTCTTTTTCAACACATAGAACCTGGCGATTTCACCTTCTGGTTCATTGCCAACCGAGTCTGTCATAACAATGATATTGTCAGCCTTCACTTTATAGAAGGTATGCTCACCGCTTGAGGGACGTACAAGCATCAGTACATTGTCATCGAGTACTTTGAATACTCCGCTTGCCTCGTTATGCCCATCCTTTTGGTCAATGTAATCCTGCTCAATCTGATATGTACTGTCAGCCTTGATGGTGAGCACTGTCTTTATACCCGGGCAATCTGCTGCCGGGAGAGTTCCCTCATACGTTCCTGCAACAGACGCCAAATCCACATTGTCCTTATTAGAAGCGGTGGTGTCAACTACATTTGCAGAATCATTGTCTGCAGCATTTGGCGTAGTCTTCTTTCCTGTGCAGGAAGCCAGAATTGCCAGAGAACTTATCGCCAAAACAATCAGTTTCGTTTTCATACTTTCCTTTTAAGTTATAATAATCAATTACCTATTGGCGGAACTATCCGCTAAGACGGTGCAAAAGTAAATAAAAAGAATGAAAATGTATAATTAAATAAAAAAAAACAACGTAAAAGATACGCAAATTAGCTTATATGTACGACGTACAGATCGTTTTTAAAGTAATAAAAGTTGTTATAAAATGAGCAGAAATTCGTAATTGTGAAGCTATGAGTGTATCTTTGTCAACTAAAGACAATATAAATTGGCAATATGTAATAGTAATATCAAAAGATAATAGCAATATGGAACGCAAAAAACAGACCGGGCATATCTGCCGATGGATGGCTTTAGGCATAATGATAGCCACCATTGTTGTAGGATGTACCATTGGAATCGGCCTATTTGAATGGCGCGACAGAAGTAGTATGGAGAATAGAAATGCAGAACTGCATCTTTGGCGAAAAAGCATGTATGATTTGAACATACATGTCACCAAACTGGCCCTGCTCGGTGAAACGGCTGCCGACTGGGATTCAACAGCAGCGAACGAATACCACAGGCTTAGTGCGGATGTTAGTAGCCGCCTTCAGAATATAGCCGGTCTTTGTACCAATGAAGATATACGTTCGGTTCAGGAATTGTTGAAAGAAAAAGAAAGACTTTTGCTTGCCATGAGAAATGCGATACACGAGTGCAACGATATTCATTCAAGGTTTACCACAGAAGTCCCTAAGATTGTAGAAAAGAGCAAGTCTGAAAGCAGAAGAGTCGTTTCATCAGCGCAGGAAGCGCAGAAGAAAAAGAAAAAAGGCTTTTTCAGACGTCTGTTCGGTAAGAAGTCCGAGAAGACAGACTCCTCCAAAGTCACGTTGAGACATAGCGAAACGGCAAGGATGCTGACTACGCTGCACAACGACTTGTTGACAAGACACCAGCAGCAGAGCCGTAAGGTAAGTGGCATACTCGACAGCCTCAGAATCAGAAATGAGGTCATCAATAAGCATTTGCAGAATGTGATAACCGTTGTTGACGCAAAAGTGAATAATGGTATTGCCAAGCGTGAGCAGCAGATTAAGGCTATTGAAAATAGAAATCCTTATTATTATATATGTATGCTCAGCTCACTTATACCAGTGTTTCTCATTATGTTCATTCTTGTAAAGAAATTTGCAGCAAGAATGCGTAAAAGCCAAGCTGACATGGAGCAGCTTATTGCGGAACTTCAAGAAGCAAACCGACAGAATCAGGAACTGCTGAGAAGCCGTAGAAAGACGCTTCTGACCATTGTTCATGAATTAAGAAGTCCATTGTCTGCTATATCAAGCGAGTCTGCACAAATGCTTCGCGAGAGAGACCATGTTTCTTGCGAAAGAATGACTGGCATATATCAGTCCTCCAAGATGATGTCTGAAATGATAGATGGTCTGTTGACATTTTATCGCTTGGACAGCGGAAAGGAAACGCTTTTCAAGAAGCCTGTAAATTTGAAAAGCATTTCAGAAATGCTGCGGTTGGAGTATTCTGCACAAGCTACGCAGGCGGGTCTGACTCTTACGGTGCATGCCCATGCGGAAGGAGTAGTGATAGCTGACAAGTTGAAATTATTGAGAATCGGACGAAACCTGCTGTCGAATGCCATCAAATACTCATCGTCAGGAGATGTCATACTGATAACCGAGTATATCAATGGAATATACACCATGTCTGTACATGATAACGGTACAGGCATGAGTATAGAACAGACAGCTGAAATCTTCAAGGCATTTCACCGTCTTGGCAATGCTGCAACTAAGGACGGGTTCGGGCTTGGTCTGTCTATCGTTGACAGCATTGTGAAACTGATGAAAGGTACCGTATCCGTAGAGAGTGAAAAAGGAAAAGGCAGCATTTTTACAGTGAAGCTGCCAATGGAAAGAGCAGACTCTCCGCAGAATGTGACAGACTGCTATCAAGGTATTGACACTGCATCCAATTACAGGATCATAGCCATTGATGACAGCGAGGCACAGCTTGAAATCATACATGAGGCTTTTTCTGTTGCCGGAATGTCTTGCGATACCTGCCGGAATGTGAACGATCTGATGCTGAAAATGCGTGAGAATGAATACGACTTGTTGATTACAGACCTGAAGATGCCGGAATACGACGGATATGCAGTTTTGGAACTTTTGAGAGCCTCCAATATCAGAAATTCACGATCCATCCCCGTATTGATACTGACGGCGTCCGACAACATCACCGAAGAGGAATTCATATCGGCAGGATTCTGCGGCTGCGTCTTCAAGCCTGTATCCTTTAAGGAACTCCGTGAGAAGGTTGAAGGATATATAGAAACCGTAACAAAAGAGCATAAGATGGATTTTTCAAGGTTGATGGCATACGGAAATACGAACAAGCTGCTCGAGACAATTGTCGGTGAGACGAAGGAAGAGCTTGTAAGCATAAAGGCGACGGCTTCCATAGAAGACAGGGTGAAAATGCAGAATATAGTACATCACCTGTACAGCTCGTGGAGCATTATCAGTGCAGACGGACCACTGCGGGAACTCAGCAGACTCTTGAAGAATACCTCTGCTACGGATGAAGAAATAAACATGGCAGTTTATGTTGTAATCAGACAGGCAGAGACCATCATCAATGAGGCAACAACACAACTTGAAAATAACGTTTGATATGGCAAAAGATACGATATTAGTGATTGATGACAACAGAACATTCTGCAACTATCTGTGCAGCATCCTTGAATCAAAAGGCTTCCATACCAGGAATGCTTACAGCTTCAAGAATGCCGTTGAACTTGTTCGAAATGCGCATGTAGAAGATGTTGTCTTGTGTGATTTGCAGCTTGGAGACAATAAGACGGGTAATGACTTGCTCAAGTGGATGAATGACAATGACATCCGCAATCCGTTTATCATTATGACCCAGTACGACCAGGCTGTCACAGCAGTAGAGGCAATGAAACTCGGGGCGGTGAATTATATCCCGAAGGAGTTGCTGTTCGACAAACTGTATCCACAGATAGAGGAAATAATCCGTCACCGAGAGCTACGGAAAAAGAAAACAGGAAACATACAGGAAAGGAAGAGCAAGGCTTTTCAGGAGGTTTATCACCGTGTATTTCTGTGTGCTCCAATAGACATTTCTGTGCTTATTCTTGGTGCCAATGGAACCGGGAAGGAACATGTTGCACACAGCATCTGGGCAAAGAGCAACCGATCAAACAAGCCATATATCCGTGTGGACTGTGGCATATTGAGCAAGGAACTTGCCGCGTCTGAATTGTTCGGATACAGAAAAGGAGCATTCACGGGTGCTGAATGTGACAAGGACGGATATTTCGGTGCGGCAAGCGGCGGTACACTCTTTCTTGACGAAGTTGGCAACTTGCCAATCGAGGTACAGCAGATGCTTCTGCGTGTCCTGACGACGAAAACATATTCTCCTGTGGGAAGTACGGAAGAAAAGACAGCCGATGTAAGAGTAATAGCCGCTACCAACGAGAATTTGGAGGATGCAATCAAGGAGAAACGTTTCCGCCAAGATCTGTATTATCGTCTTTGTGAGTTTACTATTCAATTGCCAGAACTCGAATCATGTAAAGATGACATTCTCCCATTGGCTTCTGCATTCATGGAAGAAGCCAATGAGCGGATGAACAAGCATGTTACGGCTATAACAGATGAAGCCCAGAAAGCCATGCTGACATATTCATGGCCTGGTAATGTTAGAGAATTGAAACATGTGGTCCAGCAAGCCGTACTGTTATCTGCAAATGATACAATCACAGAAGACACTTTGATGTTGAGCAAAGGATGCAGCCATCCTGCAACTAATTTGAAGGAGAAAAAAGACGGTATTGAGAAGGAGCACTATGAAAAGGTATTGGAGGTGTTCGGAGGCAATGTCACATCTACAGCAAAGTCAATGGGGATAAGCCGTTCTACGATGTACCGGAAGATGAAGAATCATGGCATAAAGCATATAAGAAAGTTAAAGTAGTGACGGATAAGTGTTTCAGAGATGATACTGTTGTTTCATTTTTGAAACACTTTTTCTGTAAGCTTCGCTACGTAATAAGCTTCTAATCGCGATGTTATATACTGATAATCATATGGTTACTTAAATTCGTTATTATTTGAAACCATTCTCTGGCATGGATTTAGTACAAAACTAAGTGTGTACACGCATCATTTAGTGTTGAACCCTTTAATATTTATCGATATGAAGCATCAGATATTGACAGAAACAAAGTTCTTCAAACTCTTGGATGGTATGGACAATATAGACCCAACCCAATTGCAGGTAGAATACCACATCTTTATCGGTCGTGTGATAGACCTTAGCCGCCAGGCTCATGAGCAGCACGAGGCTATGCACTCTCTCGTATTTGCCGAAACCGAATTGCAGTATCATCCACTGTTGCATTTGGGTACTGAGCATATTCCCTGCATGTATGTGAAGAAAGCCTTGTCGTTTATCCGAAAGATGGTGCAGCATGCCAAGTCGGGGATATCCAATATGCTTTCCGCCCCAGTAGCTACGAATGCCATAGGCAAGGAAAAGTCAAATGAAGTCACCCCAATCCGTTGGACTGGCAAAGCTTCCGACCTTGTTGAACTCATTTATGGTATAGACGAACTGGGCTGTGTCAACGATGGCGAGATACCTTTGAAGGAAGTAGCCGCATATTTCTACAAGATGCTTGGAGTAAATGCAAAGGAGTGCTACCACATCTATGCGGATATGAAGATGCGCAAGAACGAAAGTAGGACTTACTTCCTTGACAGAATGCAGGAAAGAGTAAACCGAAGAATGGAGCAAGATGAAGAAAGAGAGAGGATGAGGAGATGAAATTCTGTTTACGACGACTCAGAAGAACGGCTCTATTTCTCTGTAGTCAGCACTGGACTATAAAACGTCGAATGGCGAAGTCGCGGAATGTGAAACCTTCGATGCCGTCATGGCAATGGCTGGACCTTACTTTTCTTACCCCATTACATCAAGATGGAATATTGGAAGCAAGCTATTGACCGGATATATCGTCTAACCAAAACTTTCTCTCTCAGGAGACAATGTCGTTCCCAAGAATTGTGGCGTCTGTTTTGGAAGTGGAATATCTTTCTCCTACAAAGCTAAGGAAAACTATTGCATCCGTTTCTTCCTTGATTACAATCTCCAGCCTTCTCACAGCAAAAAACGGTGAATGGATGAATACACTTGCCGTAGGAACAACTTTCGGAGTTAATTTATAGATTTATTGGGGATAAACTGCTTATTTATGCCGACTCTGTACATATAAGCAAATTATATAGTGAAAAAGAATAAAAAGATTTGGTTTTGCCACAAATTTACTGTATTTTTGTGGCAAAACAATGAATGGATATGGCAGAGAAGAGTGCTTACAATGAAATAAAAAGGAAAGTAAAATCTTCCAAACGGGGAACGTTGTTCTTTCCAGACTTATTTGCCCATACAGCTTCATCTGACGCTGTAAGGTCTGCCTTGGTTCGTCTATGCAAAGGCAGAGACATCATACGGGTAGCCCAAGGAATCTATTGCTATCCAATAATTGACGAAAAATGTGAAAGTGGATTTATCACGCCATCTGTGGAAGAAATAGCAGAAGGTATTGCAAATCGTGACAAGGTAAGAATAGCCTCGACTGGTGCTTATGCCATGATTCTATTAGGATTATCCTCACAGATGCCATCAGATATTGTCTTTGTTACCGATGGTTCCTCCCGCAAGGTATCATTGGGTAAGGGCAAAAGCATTATGTTCAAGCATACCTCTGAAATGCGGACATTTGCCTATCGTTCAAGACTTATGTTACTTATCGTAATGGCGCTGAGAGAAATTGGTGAAAGAAACGTAACAGAACAACAGATGAATATCATCAAATGTCATTTGAAAAAAGTTCCAGCAAACGATTTCCAGAAGGACATCTTGTTGGCTCCCATCTGGGTTCGTAAAAAATTGCAGACACAATGAATTATCAAGATATAGAAAGAATAGCAGAATTAGAGGAAGGCAGCAACTTGGAGTTCAAGGAATCGACGGGACAGTTAGATCGCTCGATGGAAACGTTGTGTGCTTTTCTCAATGGTGATGGTGGCAATATACTTTATGGTGTCAAAGACAATGGCAAAATTATAGGTCAGGAGGTCTCCGACAGTACCAAACGTTCCATTGCAGAGGCAGTCAATAGAATTGAGCCTTTCGTGGAGTTGGAGATAGCGTATGTGCCTATTCCTGAAACCAATAAGTATGTGATATGCATTCATGCTGAATGTACACGATATATGCGTCCATTCACCTACAAAGGAAGAGCGTATATGCGTATTGAAAGTACCACTACCTTCATGCCGCAAGAACGATATAACCATCTCTTAATGGAAAGAGGCGGCAAATATGGTTGGGAGGCAATGATCAACTCTGATTTGGAAATAAGCGACTTGGATGAGAATGCCATTCTCGGTGCTGTCCGTGAGGGAATACGAAACGGAAGACTTCCAGAAACAACCATTCGCGAGGAGATACCTGTAATCTTGAAAAAATTCGGTCTGCTCCATGTTGGGAAACTAAACAATGCTGCCGCAGTATTGTTTGGCAAGAATTTGTATGGCTATCCACAATGCCTTGTGCGTATGGCTCGTTTCAGAGGAACAACAAAAGAAGAGTTTATAGACAACCAACGTGCGGAAGGTAACATTTATGAATTGATTGATGCCGCAATGGCATTTTTCTTTAAGCATCTCTCACTGTCTGGTAAGATAAATGGTCTTTATCGTGATGAAGAGTTGAGCATTCCGTACAAGGCTTTAAGAGAGAGCTGCATCAACTCACTTTGCCATCGCTCGTATCATCAACCGGGTAGTTCTGTAAGCATCGCTATCTACGATGATCGTGTTGAAATAAGAAATACAGGAACTTTTCCTGCCGACTTGCCTATAGAACGTCTTATGCAGGAACATGACTCCAAGCCACAGAATCCAATTATCGCCAACGTACTCTATAAGAGCAAGATATTGGAGAGTTGGGGACGTGGAATAGGTACAATGGTTGATGAATGCAAACGTGTAGGCTTGCCTGCTCCAGAATTAAATACTGATGGTAATTTTGTGTGGGTCGTGTTTAAGTATAATAGGAGCAGTGTGGTAAACACCCAACAAGCTACCCAACAAGCTACCCAACAAGCTACCCAACAAGCTACAAAATTTGTTCAGGAGCTGATTTCTGTTGTAAATACCAATGAATATTCAGTAAAAGAAATCATGTCTCTCTTAAAATTGAAGGATAGGGTTAATTTCCTGAGAATTTATCTTACCCCTGCTTTAGAAGAAGGTCTAATTTCAATGAAATACCCTAAAAATCCAAAGCATCCGGGACAAAAATATATGCTTACAGAAAAAGGCAAGGCATTATTAAAATAGAAAGACGACAAAGGCAGTGAAGATTTGTTCCACTGCCTTTGCCGTTTTTATTTCTGTATCAAGTGTTTCAAATTCTCGTCAGCAGCGATGCGCTCCAGTTCGTCCTTGACAATCTGCTTGACATCCTCCTTTATCTGATTGTAGTTGTCTTGAATAGCTTGCTTCATGCAGTCATTGCCATTGGCATCCTTGAAGTCGTTGATGATAGGGATAGGCTGATAATGGCTTTCCTCTCGCTTTACCTTGTCGGTGTCAACGACAATCTCGGCATGGAAGATCTTCTGCTCTATGCGTTCGGTGAAGTTGTCGGAAACAGAGCCGACAAACATACCTTGGGTGAGTCCGCTAATCTTGCTTGGCGGAATGAGACTGTCCATCTGGGTATTGATGGATGTAGAGACATCCTGACGGTTGATGGAAATAGACTGGCGCTTTTGGAGCACCTTGCCGAAACGCTCGGATAAAGTCTTGGCGGTTTCGCCAACGACTTGTCCGCTGAAGATATTACCAACGGTATTGATAACCACCTTAGCCTCCTTGTCTCCATAATCGCGAAACAACTGCGAGAAGTCCTGAAAACCCAGGCAGACGGCAACCTTGTTGCTTCGTGCCGTAGCAATCAGATTATCCAAGCCTTTGAAATAGATAGTCGGCAACTCGTCAATGATAACGGATGATTTGAGTTGTCCCTTCTTGTTGATGAGTTTCACGATGCGGCTGTTGTACAAACCGAGTGCAGCACCATAAATGTTCTGACGGTCGGGATTGTTGCCGACACATAGAATCTTCGGTTCTTCGGGATTGTTGATGTCGAGTGTAAACTCGCTTGCGGACATTACCCAGTAGAGTTGTGGTGAGATCATTCGTGACAACGGAATCTTTGCGCTGGCAATCTGACCCGCCAACTGCTCCATCGCTCCACCTTGCCAGGCATCCATGAACGGAGATAGGTAGTTCTCCAGTTCGGGATAGCTCGTCAGTATCGGAAAGACATCCTCGTATCTGCGATTGAGTAGTTCGATGGCATGGGGAAAGGTGCAATACTTTCCGTTCTTGTAGATGCGTAAGTACCAGATGATGGCTGCAAAGAGGATAATCGGACTCTCCACGAAGAAGTCGCCCTGCTTCTGAACCCACGTCTTGTTGAGATTGAGCATGATGGTGTATGCACTCTCATAGGCATCGGAAATGTCACTCATGAAATCCGGGTGAATCGGATTGCAGCGATGACTTCTGCGAGGATCATCAAAGTTGATGACATAGAACTGGGGCTTGACCTTATATCCATTCTGATGGTTCATCATGTGGTTGTAGGCAATCGTAGAAAGGTCGGGAAACTTGAAATCATAGATATACATTGAATACCCCTTCTCTATCTGCTGTTTGATGTAGTTGTTCACTACAGCAAAAGACTTGCCACTACCCGGTGTACCTAACACGATGGTGGCTCGGAACGGATTGACCACGTTGATCCATCCTCTCTGCCATTTTTTCTTGTAATAGAATCGTGTTGGCAGATTGACGGAATACTCGTTCTCCATGAGTTTGGTCTCCTGCATGAAGCTCTCGTTCTCATTATTGAAGACATCCTCCATGAGGTTGTGTTTCAAAAGTCTGCTCATCCAAAGTCCTCCCATCAACAGGCAGATATAACCCGCTGTCATTGTAAATATGTACAGCGTGGCATTGCCCAAATTAGATATAGGCAACAATAATATCCACCAGTTGAGGAAGAACAGACAGAAGCCTACGGCAAGAACCGTCCAAATCTTGCTCCAACTCATCTTCTCTGCCTTTACGCCCTTGGTTCCAAGACATGAGAGTGCCAAGAGTAAAAGCGAGAACAACTTTGTGTAGAGGATAGAATGAAACAAACCACCTGTACGGTTGAAGTTGATCAGGATTCTGTCAACCACCCCGATTGTCACTCCCCAAATGTGCATTGCCTCGTAGCAATACCAATATACATTCATAATTGCGAGTATGATACTCACAGCACGGAGAAAATCCATTATTTTTCCCAATGCTCTCAAATCGTCTTCTTGTGCCATTGTTTTTCTGTTTTGAAGTTATACCTTGATAATACGATTAAAGGTTTCTCCCTTTTCGTTTCTTTTTCTTTCTGCGTAACTCTCTATCGAATGCTGTTTCCTGTGCCTCGTTGGAAGAACCATTCCCTGCCATAAGTCCAAGACCGCTGCCGTACTCATCGAACAAGCCAGAACCTTGAAGTTCCTGCTCCAAGCCAGAGTCTTTTTCTTTTGGAATGGTAAGCGGTATTGGCTGCTCGTTCTCGTAAGGCAAGGTGAAGTGCTCCTGCATGGCATTGGCAGAAAGATTCGTTCCAAGCCTTGAACCATTGAACACGCTTTGGGTGCGGTGGTCAATGAATGTTGCTCCGTAGATACGGCCGTCAGCTGTATGGCGGAAAACAACATCAATGCCCTTTGCTTTCAGCAGTTCTATGAACTTATCCTTATGGTACGTCTGCTTCAAGACAGCTTCCACGCTATGACGGGTCATCTCGGAGAGTTTCTTTTCCTCCTTGAACTTCTTGGTAGAATAAGCGAACCGTTTTTCTATTGCCTCCACACCGACAGACTTATCAATCTTGGAAGCCTTGAAAGGATTTCCAACTTTGTTGCCCTGCCCGTCCGTGGCAGAATAGACGAAACCATGATACTCACGATCGCCAACTTCGCCTCTGACCTCCTCCAAGGATATATTATATAAGGAAAGAAGTGCACGGTATTCGCCTAAGGACTGGAACATGTAGGTGACGCAGAGTGATTTCACAGTATTGGCAACCTGCTTCTTCACATAGCCTTGGCTTACATCCACCTTACGGAGTGGATTGTCTGCCTGGCATTGCTTGCGGTCTGCCTTGTTGAGATTGTACTTCTCCTCCAAGTCACTGGTGATAGCCTTGCTCCTGTGGTAGTTGTATCGGCTATCCAAACACTTGCCGTTCTCATCCACCCGGATGGTCACGATGTGCATGTGGTGACGGTCAATGTCCTCATGCTTGTAAACCATATATGGCTGGTTGCCATATCCCATGCGCTCCAAGTATTCACGGGCAATATTCTCCATCTCCATATCCGTCAGCACATCATCAGGATGCGGATTCAGGGAGATATGCACGACAGGCTTCTCTGTTCTGATGTGCGGAGAAAGGTATCGCTGGAAATCACGCAGTGCGTTGGTGATGCTTGTCTTTCCAGAACAATCATCGAAGATCTTGTTTGTAGCCAAGAGTTTTCCTTCTTCCTTGTTAATCTTCTCACCATTGTATGCCAGTGCGCCATACAATGAACTTCCGAAACTTATCTTTGCGACCATCTTTCCTCAAACTTACGGGTTAGTTCAACAATCTCACGGGTAAGAGAGACCAGTTCCCTGGTGCAATTCTCCAGCTTATAGAGCAAAGCCATCGCCTTTTTCTCTGAGAAATGACAACGGAGTTCCTTGACAACCTGGTTGTAGTTGTTGCCAATCATTCGGTACTGCGAGTGAAAAGAGGAAAGCTTGGTGTAGTATTCCACCAGTGTCTTGTCCTCTCGCAACACCTTGAACGGCTCGCCGAAAATGCGTGCCTTGGCAAAGACGGCTTTCGCCTTCACGTCAGTCTGCTCATACATGACGAGGAATTTCATCCACTCGTCATCGTCGAACCGAAGCATCACATGGTGCGACTTCGGGTTCAGCTTGGGGATTCGTCCCCCTCGTTTTCTTTCTGTGTTCATATTAAAATGGATTAAGTGGTACATGCGGCAATAATGGAATTGCACAAACTATCGTCAGATTGGAACATGGGGAGCCCGACTTCGGAGAGGCTACCAACCCGGAAGGGCAAGGTCTTTGGAGAGTAACTCCAAAGGTTTTGAGTAACTCAAAACATACCTTGCTATGTCTTTGAGGACATAAAAATCCGCTTAGGATGGATTGAAGTTAGCCTTCGTAAGAAGCTGTCCCCATCCCGAATGGAAACGGTTCGGGAAATTCTGTCCTTTGCGGAGCATCAAGCCTTAGTTCTTCTCGGAACGATATGGATTCGCTATCCATCGCTTTGCCTTTCGAGTGCAAAATTACAGCAATAAAGTGTTGGAAATGAACGTTTTCGAGTGCCACGGACGACACTTCAGTGCCACGGACTGCCACTTGATTTGAAAACCATTGTTTTTCGGATTTTTCGTTGTTATTTTGCAGCGTGATTCAGATGAATCGGTGTTCATTGGGATGCTTAATTTACTGTATGGAAGACTATGCGGAGGAACATTTGGATGTTCGGAGAGACACGCAATAACAACCGCACAGAACCACTTGAATAATTCATAGGATGAACAAGTATTTGAATATTCATTTGAACACTTATGTGAACAACAATACGTTCAAACGCTTAAACGGAGAGGTGGACGTTCAGAACGGCAACCAACCCAACAAAACAATGTATAATAATCCAAATAGGCAAAAAAATGGAAAAGACAAAGTATGTGGCATTCTCCACCCAAAAAGGAGGCGCAGGAAAGACGACACTCACGGTACTCGTGGCAAGTTACCTGCATTATGTGAAGGGCTACAATGTGGCAATTATTGATTGCGACCACCCTCAGTACAGTATCAGCGGTATCCGTAGCCGTGATACGGAAGCAACCGTCAAGGACGCACATTACAAGAAGATGGCTTATGAGCAAATCAAGAAGTTGAACAAAAAGCCGTATCCTGTAACAAAAAGCAAGGCAGAGGATGCCTTGGAGGTTGCCGAGAAGATGAAGGCAAAGCACCCTACATTGGACTTCATCTTCTTTGATTTGCCAGGAACCGCAAACAACAACGATGTGATTTGCTTGGTTTCCAAGATGAATCATATCTTCACGCCGATTATAGCAGACCGTGTGGTATTGACAAGTTCCATCGGATATGCCAAGACTATCAATGAGGCGTTCATCACCATCGGAAGGGGCAACGTCAAGAGCATTCATCTTGTCTGGAACATGGTGGATGGTCGTGAAAAGACGGAACTGTATGATACCTACGAAAAGGTATTCGCAGAGCATGCACTTTCTGTATTGAAGACATTTTTGCCAGACAGCAAGCGTTTCCGCAAGGAGACTGGCAATGAGAGAAAAGCGGTATTTCGCTCTACAGTGTTTCCCGCAGACAAGAGCCTTGTAAGAGGAAGTAATCTTGACAAGTTGGTGGACGAAGTATTAACAATCATCAAAACATAAGTAACATGGCAAAAAAGACAAAAGCAGAGGAAGAGTATGCCGACCTTGTCATACAGTCCTTGGTTCAAGAAGACTACAGCGTTTCAAAGCCTGTTAAAAGTGCTGCTACATCCAATGAGTCGCAAGACATGGAAGACAAAGGTGATGCACAAGAAGCAGATGGCGCAAAAGTGGATAAAAAATCTACCTCTACAGAAAAGAATGTGGCGATAGCAACTCCACAAGTTCCACAAAATAGAAAGAACAAGACGAAGGATATTGCAGTAAACAAGGAATGCATTGTGAAACGTGACTATGAGGAATCCTTTATGCGAGAGTCGGGAATGACGGCACGCAAAGGAAAGCAAGTCTGCATCCGCAGTAACTTCCATGACCGCATCATGAAGTTGATACAAGTCATCGGCAAGAACGAGGTGACGATAGCCAGCTACATCGACAATGTGTTGGCATCTCATTTCGAGGACTATCAAGAGGATATTGCCGAGTCTTTCGGCAAGCATATCAAGACATTCACTAACATATAAAAATAAGAGACATGAAACAGACAAAGAAGAATTATGGTAAAAAGCCAACGACAACAGTAAGCAAGCAGTCCACTAATGGAAACAAGGGAAATGCACTCCGTAACAGATACACGGAGAAGTTCATACGTCCTACCGAGTTTCCTGCTCGTTCTGGAAGAATGACCTATATTCGCAAGGACTATCATCATATTATTGCGAATATGATACCTCTCATCAGTGATGGAACCGTGTCCATAGCAAGCTACATTGACCATGTTCTGACGGAACACTTCAAGCAATATGGCACAGTGATAGACGAGATGTATTTGGAAAAGCAGCGAACATCTACGAGCGTTAGTGCTTTTGTGGGCAAATAACCTATCGAAGTGTAAGCCTATGGAGAATGTTTTTATCATATTGCTGGTATTGTTCAACTTTTGGACAATATGGTTCTTTATGAGAGAGGAAAAGGAGCGATGTCTGCCGAAAGAGGGAAAAGGTGAAGAAACAAAACCACCGATAGACCCTTATGAGTTTGTTCCCAAGAGCCAGTATCAGTATAAGCCTCCCTTGAAAGAAAATAAGGACGAGGATAAGACAGAAAGCAATATGTCCGAGCCAGTGAAAGAGGAAGATGTAACTTTTGAGGAAACACAACAAGAGACAAAATCCTCTGCTCAGATTCCTGACGAAGACTTGGATGAAACTTTCAAGGATTGTCGAATAGAGGATGTACC
The DNA here is from genome assembly GCF_026015295.1 of Segatella copri. Lineage (NCBI taxonomy): Bacteria > Pseudomonadati > Bacteroidota > Bacteroidia > Bacteroidales > Prevotellaceae > Segatella > Segatella copri. Next base: position 1,724,349 of record NZ_JAPDUW010000001.1, read on the forward strand.
GACAGAATATTCTGACGAGGACGAGGGTGATGTTCCACGAGCCAAGGGTAAATCCTTTGAGGACATAGACCTTGCTGTCCGCACGGTGAAAAAGCCAAAGGCATCCAAGGCAGAAATGGTACAGGCTGGAGAAGTGTTCAAAGATTTGGATGGAACGGAACTGTTCGCACGGATGATCAATGACGAGAAACTGTTTATGCAGATAGAGGCATCCATAAACATTGCCGTCCAAGCGATGAATGAAAAAGATACGGTGGAGGAAAACATCAGTTCCCGGTTGCCTGACAATTATGAGGACTTCAATATCCTCGATTTTGTGTAACATAAAAAAGTACAAGACAATGAAAAAGAAAGACTACGGCTAAAATCTCAGCTCGCCACTGAATCCACAAGTCGGCATCATGCCGCATAAGTAAACAAAAGTATCAACCGCCAGCCGGGACTATCCAATCCCCAAGGCACAGACAAAAAAGATTTATGAACAAGAAAAACAGAATCATTCTTCTCGCTGCGATGATTTTCGCAGCCGTATCCCAGACATTCGCGCAAGGCAACGGACTTGCAGGTATCAACGAAGCAACAAGTATGGTGACCTCCTACTTCGACCCAGGCACGAAGCTCATCTACGCCATCGGTGCCGTGGTGGGTCTCATCGGAGGCATCAAGGTGTATGGCAAGTTCTCATCTGGCGACCCCGACACGAGCAAGACTGCCGCAAGCTGGTTCGGAGCCTGCATCTTCCTCATCGTGAGCGCAACCATTCTCCGCTCGTTCTTCTTATAATATAATAAGGTATAAGACTTATGGCTGACTACCCAATCAACAAGGGCATCGGTCATTCGGTTGAGTTCAAGGGACTGAAGGCACAGTACCTCTTCATCTTCGCAGGTGGACTGCTTGCCGTCTTCTTCCTTGTGGTAGTCCTCTATATGGCAGGTGCGGACCAACTGGTCTGCATCGGCTTGGGTCTCACGCTCGGATCATTGCTTGTATGGGGAACATTCCACCTGAACAACAAGTACGGAGAGCATGGACTGATGAAGCTCCTTGCCTCCAAGAGCCACCCACGCTATATCCTCAACCGAAGGAAAACAAACCGAATGTTCAAACATAAAAAGAAAGAAGAATGAGAAATATCAGAAAATCAAGCACCCTTGAAAGCAAATTCCCGTTGCTTGCCGTGGAGCAAGGCTGCATTATCTCCAAGGATGGCGACATCACGGTCGCCTACGAGGTGACACTCCCCGAAATCTTCACGGTTACATCGCAGGAGTATGAGTCGGTACATGCCGCATGGTGCAAGGCTATCAAGGTGCTGCCCGACTACAGCATTGTCCACAAGCAGGACTGGTTCGTGAAAGAGAACTATGCGCCGGACTTGCAGAATAGCGACATGAGCTTTCTGTCAAGAAGCTATGAGCGACACTTCAATGAGCGTCCTTACCTGCATCACCAGTGTTACCTGTTCCTTACCAAGACCTCCAAGGAGCGCATGGCACACCAGAGCAATTTTTCCACCTTGTGCCGTGGGCATATCATCCCCAAGGAAATCAAGGACAAGGAAACGGTCGCAAGATTCCTCGATGCCGTGGAGCAGTTCGCAAGAATCATCAACGACTCCGGCTATATCTCCTTACGCAGACTGACGGATGATGAAATCACAGGCACGGAACGGACAACCGGACTTGTTGGCAAGTACCTCTCGCTCTCCACGGAGAACGTGCAATGTTTGGAGGACATGGAATTGTCTGCAAGTGGTATGCGTATCGGAAACAAACACCTATGCCTTCATACCTTGTCGCAAACGGAAGACCTGCCAACGGAAGTATCTACGGACAACCGCTTTGAGCGATTGTCAACTGACCGAAGTGACTGCCGTCTGTCCTTTGCCGCTCCAGTTGGCTTGCTGTTGTCCTGCAACCATATCTATAACCAGTATGTATTCATAGACAACAGTGACGAGACCTTGCAGAAGTTCGAGAAAACCGCCCGTAACATGCACTCGCTGTCAAGGTACAGCCGACAGAACGCCATCAACAAGGAATGGATTGACGAGTATCTGAACGAGGCTCACTCACAAGGCTTGCAGTCTGTCCGTGCCCATTTCAATGTCCTGGCATGGGGCGAGGATATGGAAGAGTTGAAGCATCTTCGCAATGATGTGGGCAGTCAGTTGGCAAGCATGGAATGTGTGCCACGCCACAATACGGTGGATTGTCCGACATTATTCTGGGCAGCGATACCCGGCAACGAGGGGGATTTCCCGTCAGAGGAGAGTTTCCATACCTTCATTGAGCAGTCAGTGTGCCTCTTCACGGAGGAAACCAACTATATGGATTCTCCCTCACCGTTCGGCATCAAGATGGCAGACCGCATCAGTGGCAAGCCGCTGCACATTGACATCTCGGACTTGCCGATGAGAAAAGGCGTGACAACCAACCGCAACAAGTTCGTGCTCGGACCATCGGGAAGCGGGAAGTCCTTCTTCATGAACCACCTCGTCAGACAGTATTACGAGCAAGGCACGCATGTGGTCTTGGTGGATACGGGAAACTCCTACCAGGGACTCTGCGAGATGATCAACAGAAAGACAGGCGGAAAGGATGGTATCTACTATACCTATACGGATGAGAGTCCCATCTCATTCAATCCCTTTTTCACCGAGGATAAGGTCTTTGACATCGAGAAGCGAGAAAGCATCAAGACATTGCTCCTGACACTTTGGAAGAAGGACAACGAGCCTGCCACACGAGCGGAAGAGGTCGCCTTGTCGAATGCCGTGTCGCTCTACATCGGTAAACTGAAAGAGGAAAACGACATCGTTCCATGCTTCAATACCTTCTATGAGTTTGTGGGAACGGAATACCGCAAGGTGCTGGAAGAAAAGAAAGTCCGTGAGAAAGATTTTGATATAGACGGATTCCTCAACGTGCTGGAACCTTACTACAAAGGTGGCGAATATGACTATCTGCTTAACTCAGACAAGGAGCTTGACCTGCTGCACAAGCGGTTCATCGTTTTCGAGATAGATTCCATCAAGGGTGCGCCCGTCAAGGCTGCATAAATAACTATTCCATTAGCAAGGAATTAGGCAAGTGTACATTGAAAAGACCTATCATCCGCCTACTTATCCATTCAACGAAAGACGATGGGGAGTGTAGCATGTAGGAAATCCATAAGTCAATCAGCTATCAGATTGCGACTGAATGGTGGGATGAAAAGATAGACAAAGGATAAAATCTATACTGATTGAATGATAGTCCAAGCGGTATCTGCGCGTACCTGCAACGTAAGATAGCTAAACTCGTTGTATCGTGACACTCATTTTCCAGTCTTTGAGGAGAATAGAGCATGTACTTGTCACGACGCATCTGCAATAAGCAGAAAAGGACGAAAGTCATATCCTCCTGTCTATCAGGCAAGAGTTATTATGCAAGCAAACGGGGATTGCCTAAATCGGAAAGCCACTTGTAAGGCTATGAGGTGCAGACCTCTGAATATCTGACAAGGCAACGGAGCCTCCGTAGTAGTCCGAGCAGGATAATGACCTGCACATGGCAAAGGGAGGCAGTTAATTCTTTTAATACAATTAATGAAAAATGTGTGAGACATTATGAGAAATTCAGAAAGAGTATTAAACAGTCTGGCTATACACAGCCGACAACCGAACTATAAATTTGAGCGGCTTTACCGCCTGCTCTTCAATGAACAGATGTACTATGCTGCCTATCAGCGCATTTATGCAAAGGAGGGTAACATGACCAAGGGGGCAGACAACGCCACCATTGACCACATGAGTATATCACGCATTGAAAAACTGATAATTTCGTTGAAAGACGAGTCATATCAGCCCATACCGTCAAGGAGAGTTTATATTCCCAAGAAGAATGGGAAGAAACGACCTCTTGGCATACCCACATTCAACGACAAACTTCTGCAAGAAGTTGTCAGAATGATTTTGGAAGCGATATATGAAGGTAGCTTTGACAACAATTCCCATGGTTTTAGACCCAAGCGAAGTTGTCATACAGCCTTGCAACAAATTCAAAAGTCATTCAATGGGACACGTTGGTTCATAGAAGGGGACATCAAAGGCTTCTTTGACAATATCAATCATAACACATTGATAGACATTTTAAGGAAGCGAATTGACGATGAGCGTTTTCTTCGATTGATACGCAAGTTCCTCAATGCGGGATTTATTGAAAATTGGGTATTCAACAAAACATATAGTGGCACGCCACAAGGTGGAATAATCAGCCCGATATTGGCAAACATCTACCTTGACCAACTTGACACTTATATGCGTGAATACATCCAAAAATTCAACAAGGGCAAGGAAAGATCAGACAATCCCGAAAGGGTGAAATTTGAGTACGGCAAAAGTCGTGCAGTGTTGAAACTCAAAGCGGTAACAGACAGGGAAGAGCGCAAATCCATAGTCAAAGAAATAAAACACTTTGATAAGGAAAGAGCAAAAATTCCTTGTGGTGTGGATATGGATGCAAATTTCAGACGCCTAAAATATGTACGGTATGCAGATGATTTTCTGTGTGCTGTCATTGGAACAAAGAAAGAGGCGGAAGCCATCAAGCAGGACATCAAAAAGTTCCTTGCCGAGAAGCTTTCGCTTGAACTTTCAGATGAGAAGACACTCATTACACATGGAAGAAAGTCTGCAAAGTTCCTCGGCTATGAAATCTATATCCGCAAATCTGTATTGACCAAGAGAAACAAGGCTGGCAGATTGACAAGACCCTTTAATAATAAGGTGTACTTGAAGATGCCGACGCAAGTGATTAGAAAGAAACTCCTTGACTATGGTGCATTGGAGATAAAGATGCACAATGGAAAGGAGTTTTACAAGCCTAAGCACCGACCATATCTCATCAACAGTGATGACTTGGAAATCTTGGAAAGATACAATGCTGAAATAAGAGGTATCTATAACTTCTATTCAATAGCAAACAATTGTCATTCGCTTCATACATTCAAGTATATCATGGAGTATAGCATGTACAAAACCTATGCGTCCAAGTATAGAAGTTCTGTAGTGCAAATCTGCAAGAAATACAAGAAAGACGGAGTGTTCACAGTAAGCTATAAGAACAGAAAAGGACAAACCTTAAAGAGGCAGTTTTACCACGATGGGTTCAAGCGTAAGAAACAAGAATATGGAGATTGCTATGACAGATTACCTGTTCAATACTTTTACCACGGAACAAGTCTTATCGACAGATTAAAGGCAAACCGTTGTGAATTGTGTGGAAAGGAAAACGTAAAACTTGATATGCACCATGTGAGAAAACTCAAAGACCTTCAAGGAAAGGAAGATTGGGAACGCCACATGATTGCACGCAAGCGTAAGACGATAGCTTTATGTCGTAGCTGCCATAAGAAAGTCCATTACGGTAGTATAGACTGATAGAATTAATGGAGAGCCGGATACGCCGAAATGTGTAAGTCCGGTTCGGGGGCGAGCATTTGGAAACCTACCATAGTAATATGGCAAGGCGCTGGATGCTTAGCCTACACCATCCAATCCTGTTCCCGGTCACGACCATCATCATCATGGAGTTGTTCATCAACAAGATGCGCCGCCTGAAAGGCATCCGTAAGATGATAGTGATAGAGGAGGCATGGAAAGCGATAGCTTCGGCAAACATGGCTTCCTATATCAAGTATCTCTATAAGACGGTCAGAAAGTTCTTCGGTGAGGCGGTTGTGGTGACGCAGGAAGTCGAGGACATCATATCCTCCGCTATCGTGAAGGACAGTATCATCAACAACTCAGACTGCAAGATACTCCTTGACCAGAGGAAGTTCATGAACAAGTTCGAGCAGATACAGTCATTGCTCGGATTGACGGAAAAGGAGAAGTCGCAGATTCTCTCCATCAACCAGTCCAACGACCCGTCACGTCTCTACAAGGAAGTATGGATAGGACTTGGCGGAACGCAGTCGGCAGTATATGCCACAGAGGTGTCCACGCAGGAATATCTCGCCTATACGACTGAAGAAAGTGAGAAACTGGAGGTAAGGGCATTGGCGGAGAAACTCGGTGACGACATGGAAGCTGCCATCCGACAGCTTGCAGAGGACAAACAAGAGAACAAGTAAATTCATTATCCACTTAATCCAAAAGTAAAAATGAGAACAAAAGTAATCATGACAATCTGCCTGTTCCTGCTGATGGTAGGAAAGGCAAGCGCACAGTGGTCTGTCATAGATCCTACCAACATTGCGCAGAGTATCATCAACTCGTCCAACAACATCGTCCACACGTCTTCGACGGCTCAGAACATGATCAACAACTTCAAGGAGACCGTGAAAATTTACGAGCAGGGCAAGAAGTACTACGATGCGCTGAAGTCGGTGAACAACCTCGTCAAGGACGCACGCAAGGTGCAGCAGACCATCCTCATGGTGGGTGACATCACGGACATCTACATCAACAACTACCAGAAGATGATGCACGATGACAATTTTTCCGTGGAGGAACTCTCCGCCATCGGCTTCGGCTACACCAAACTGCTGGAGGAAAGCAACGATGTGCTGACAGAACTGAAGAACGTGGTGAACATCACGACCCTTTCCATGACGGACAAGGAGCGAATGGACGTGGTGGAACGCTGCTACTCGAAGATGAAGCGTTACCGCAATCTCGTGAGCTACTACACCAACAAGAACATTTCCGTGAGTTATCTGCGTGCCAAGAAGAAAAACGACCTCGACCGCATCATGGGACTCTACGGCAAGTCAAACGAGAAATACTGGTAGCCTATGGATTTCGAGAATCTTCACCAGATACTGCGTTCCCTGTATGACGAGATGATGCCGCTGTGTTCCGACATGACGGACATTGCCAAGGGACTTGCAGGACTTGGGGCGCTGTTCTATGTCGCCCTGAGGGTTTGGCAGTCACTGTCAAGGGCAGAGCCGATAGATGTATTTCCGCTGCTCCGTCCGTTTGCCATCGGACTTGCCATCATGTTCTTCCCGACCATCGTGCTCGGTACGCTCAACAGCGTGATGAGTCCCATTGTGCAAGGTACACATTCCATGCTGGAGACACAGACCTTCGACATGAATGAATACCGGGCGCAGAAAGACAAGTTGGAGTATGAGGCGATGAAACGCAATCCGGAAACTGCATACCTTGTGAGCAACGAGGAGTTTGACAAGCAGCTTGACGAACTCGGCTGGTCACCCGGCGACGTGGTGACAATGGCGGGAATGTATGTGGAGCGTGGCATGTACAGCATGAAGAAGAGCATCCGTGATTTCTTCCGTGAACTGCTGGAGCTGCTGTTCCAAGCCGCTGCACTGGTCATAGACGTGCTAAGGACATTCTTCCTCATCGTCCTGTCCATCCTCGGACCGCTTTGTTTCGCCATATCGGTATGGGACGGATTCCAGTCCACGCTGACGCAATGGTTCTGCAGGTACATACAGATTTATCTCTGGCTACCCGTTTCGGACTTGTTCAGTACCATCCTTGCCAAGATACAGGTGCTGATGCTGCAAAACGACATCGAGGCATTGCAGAACGACCCGAACTTTTCCATTGAGGCAAGCAACGGTGTTTACATCGTTTTCCTCATCATCGGAATCATCGGTTACTTCACCATACCGACCGTGGCGGGATGGATCATACAGGCAGGTGGCGGCATCGGCAACTACAACCGGAACGTGAACACGGCAGGCTCACTGGGCGGAAGCATCGCAGGAGCAACGGCTGGAAATGTGGCAGGACGTGCCGGAAGGCTCATCAAGAGCGGATTTAAGAAAATATAGTCATTCATGAACAATACAACGAAAAGAAAAATGGAATTCAAGTCATTGAAGAATATCGAGACCTCGTTCAGACAGATACGCCTGTTCTGCATCGTCCTCGTCATCGGTTGCGCTGTTGTTGCAATATGCTCGGTGGTGTTCGCATTCCGATTTGCGGAGAAGCAGCGCGAGAAGATATACGTCCTTGACGGAGGCAAGTCGCTGATGCTCGCCCTCTCGCAAGACCTGTCACAGAACAGACCTGCCGAGGCAAGGGAACACGTGAGACGCTTTCATGAGCTGTTCTTTACGCTATCTCCCGAAAAGAGCGCCATCGAGCACAACGTGAAACGAGCCTTGCTGCTGGCAGACAAGAGCGCATACAACTATTACCAGGACTTTGCGGAGAAAGGTTTTTATAACCGACTTATTGCGGGAAACATCAACCAGTCGCTGCAAGTTGACAGCGTGGTCTGTAACTTTGATAACTACCCTTATCAAGCCAAGACCTACGCACGGCAGGTGATACTCCGAGAGAGCAACGTGACGGAGAGAAGTCTTGTCACCGTATGCAGGTTGGTGAACGCCACACGCTCCGATGATAACCCGAATGGTTTTACCATTGAAGGTTTCACCATTGTGGAGAACAGGGACATCAGTACAGTAGAACGATAAAAATAGCAAGAATGGAAAATCCAATTAAGACAATCCAAGAAAAGGTGAATGGTATGAAGGGAAGACTGCGTGACAGGCTGGATTCCCTTCCGCCAAGGGTGAGACTGAAAGTCGTGCTTGTCATGTTCGGCTTGTTTACCCTCTGTAGCCTTTACATGATAGGTTCAGCCATCATCAACTTTGGAAACGGCAAGACCTCTAATATAGAGGTTGAGCACATTGAGAGTGTAAAGTTGCCTACCGACAAGGGGCAGCAAGTGACCAACCACAATGAATTGATACATGGAGAAGGAGAAGAATGACAAGGTGGAGACGGATAAGGCTCCAAAGGAAAAGAAGTCTTTGACAGAGGAACAGCGTATCAAGCGCAACAAGATGATAGCCATACCGTGCATGTGTCTTGTCTGCGGTCTGGTGCTATGGCTTATCTTCAAGCCGTCTGCATCAGAGGGTGAGAAAGGCAGCAAGGGATTCAACATGGAAATGCCCGATGCGGAGAAGACAGATGTGGAGGCGGACAAGCGCAAGGCATACTCCAAGGAGGATCTTGCCAACAAGCAAAAGGAAAAAAGCAGAGCAATGAACTCTCTTGGTGAGTACATGCCAGGCATTGATTCGACTGCTACACGGCAAGAAAAGGACTTTGACCTGATGCAGTCTGGGCAGCAGCCAACAAAAGCGGAAAGACAGGAGGCGGATGCCATCCGCTCGTCTGCCGAGGCATACCAAACCTTGAACACGACCTTGGGCGGTTTCTATGAACAGCCACAGCAAGGGGGAAGCAGCGAAGATGCTGAGTTGAGAAAACGTCTTGACGAGCTGGAGGCAAGCATGATGCAACAGGAAAACAAGCGTTCCAATATGGACGAGCAAGTTGCCCTTATGGAGAAGTCCTATCAACTTGCGGCAAAGTACATGCCTGGTGGAAATGCCAATGCGGCAAGTCCTTCATCGGCAGAAACTGCAACAGAGGAAAACAAGGAAGTTGTCACCAAGGGCAAGAAAGCCAAGATTACACCTGTAAGGCAAGTTCAAAGGCGTGTAGTCTCGTCCTTGAACCGCCCCATGAGTAACGGGGAGTTTGTAGCCTCTTACTCGGAAAAGGCTTCGGCAAGGTTCAATACCGCCATCGGAAGAGGTGGTGTTTCCGACAAAAACACGATTTCTGCCTGCATCCACGGCAACCAGACCATAACGGACGGACAGGCAGTAAGGTTGAGATTGTTGGAATCTATGCGTGTCGGCAATAGGGATATACCACGAAATTCTGTCATTGTCGGAGTGGCACGATTGCAAGGCGAAAGGCTTTCCATAGCCTTGAAGTCCATTGAGCACAACGGCATGATTATCCCGATTGAGCTTGCAGTCTATGACAATGACGGTCAGGAGGGTATCTTCATCCCGAAGTCGATGGAGGTTGACGCAGCCAAGGAAGTGGGTGCCAACATGGGAAGCTCGCTGAACAGCAGCATCAACATTTCCTCCAATGCCGGGGCACAACTTGCCTCCGACTTGGGAAAAGGTGTCATACAAGGCGTGTCGCAGTATATTTCCAAGAAGATGCGTACCGTCAAGATACACCTGAAGGCTGGCTACAGGGTCATGCTCTACCAAGAGGAAAATTAGCCGAAAGGCAACAACATTTATACCACTTAATCCAAAAGTTTAATTAAAAGCAAACTAAAATGAAAAAGACAACAATCATGTTCGCCCTTATGTTGGGCGTAGCCAGCACTGCATCAGCGCAGAAGACAGGCAAGAAAAAAGCGCAGAAGTCTGTAAAGACTGAGCAAGTAAGCAATGTTTCTTCCGACCAGGAAGAGAAACTGACCTTGACCAAGGAGGTGTATCCGCAGAAGGAAGAGAACAGCAACTTCTATCACGGCTTGACCAAGAAGCTGACCTTCGACCGCATGATTCCACCTCATGGTTTGGAAGTGACTTATGACAAGACTGTTCATATTCTCTTTCCTGCCTCTGTCAAGTACGTTGACTTGGGTTCAGAGGACCTTATTGCTGGCAAGGCGGACGGTGCAGAGAATGTTATCCGTGTAAAAGCAGCCGTGAAGAACTTCAAGAAAGAGACCAATATGAGCGTCATCACGGAGGATGGCTCATTCTACACCTTCAATGTGAAGTATGCCAAGGAACCACTCATGCTCAATATCGAGATGGCGGACTTCATCCATGACGGTGAGGCGGTGAACCGTCCGAACAATGCGCAGGAGATTTATCTCAAGGAGTTGGGCAAGGAAAGTCCCATGCTGGTACACCTCATCATGAAGTCCATCCACAAGGAGAACAAACGCAAGGTGAAGCACATCGGCAGCAAGCGTTTCGGAATCCAGTATCTTTTGAAGGGCATCTATGTACACAGTGACTTGCTGTATTTCCACACAGAAATCAAGAACCAGAGCAACGTGCCGTTTGACGTGGACTATATCACGTTCAAGGTGGTGGACAAGAAGGTGGCGAAACGAACCGCCATTCAGGAGCAGGTGCTTCTTCCTGTCCGTGCCTACAACTATGTGGTGCGTGTGGCTGGCAAGAAAACGGAGCAGACGGTGTTCTGCTTGCCGAAATTTACCATTCCCGACGACAAGGAGCTTGTCGTGGAGATGAACGAGAAGGAAGGCGGTCGCCATCAGTCGTTTGTCGTGGAGAACAGCGACTTGGTGCGAGCTTTGACAATCAACGAACTTAGCGTGAAGTAACGGATGAAAAGAAGAAACATTGCAATCATGGCGATGCTTGCCCTCACCGCAGGGCAGGCATTCGCCCAAAGATGTCTTCCTCAGATGAAAGGCATCGAGGTGAAGGTCGGCATGGCTGACAGAGTGTATAACGGCAAGAAGTCCTGCAAGGCTGGCTATTATGCAGGTCTCGGACTTTCGAGCTATACCAAGGGTGGTGACAAGTGGACGTATGGGGCGGAATATCTGCAAGTACATCAGCCTTACCGTGAAACTTCCGTTCCAATAGCACAAATGACGGGCGAGTTCGGTTATTCCTACAACTTCCTTTCCGACAACAGTAAGACGGTGCTGTTCTATATCGGAGGTACGGCACTGGCTGGCTATGAGTCCGTAAACTGGGGCAAGAGAACCATGTCAGACGGAGCGACCTTGCAGAACAAGGGAGCGTTTATCTATGGCGGTGCCGTGGCATTGGAAACGGAAATATACCTGTCGGATGCAATAGCTTTGACCGCTTCCGTTAAGGAAAGGCTTGTTTGGGGCAACAGCACGGGACATTTCCACACGCAGTTTGGCATTGGCATGAAGTTCATCATCAACTAAAACAGTGAGCCTATGGACATCAATGAAATCAAACAAGCGCCTATCGTGGACTTTCTCTATATTCTCGGCATTGAGCCTGTCAAGCACAAGGCTTCGGGACTTTGGTATCATGCGCCATACCGCAATGACCGCAATCCTTCGCTTCGGGTATCAACGGACAAGAATGTCTGGTATGATTATGGCATCGCCAGAGGTGGTGACATCTTCAACCTCGCAGGGGAGTTCATCAACAGCAATGAGTTTGTGGCACAAGCCAAGTTCATATCTGAAACGCTTGGTGGTAGTTTCCCGACATCGTTTCCGCATTATCAAAGGATAGCAGAAAAGGCTGTGAAGGTAAAAGGCAATCCTTTTAGTGATATTGTGGAAAAGCCTTTGAGCCATCCTGCTCTCAGGCAGTACTTGCGTGAGCGTGGCATATCGGCTGACGTGGCGAGCCGTTTCTGCTGTCAGGTGGAATACCGATATAATGGCAAACAGTTCTTTGCTGTCGGTTTCAAGAACAACAGCGATGGCTACGAGATACGCAACCGCTTCTTCAAAGGTTGCGTGTCGCCAAAGGACATCACTCTCATTGGCAGGAACAGCAACGTCTGCCATCTGTACGAGGGTTTTATGGATTTCCTCTCTGCCGTAATTCTCGGCATAGGTCGTGGTGAGGATCATATTGTCCTCAATTCGGTGGCAAATATGCAAAAGGTGCATCATCTTTTGGATGGCTATGCACAAGTGTATTGTCACTTGGACAATGACGAAGCTGGCGAGAATGCCTGTGTCGAACTGCAAAAGCGATATGGCGATAAGGTCATTGACCATTCGCATCTATACACAGGTTACAAGGACTTGAACGAGTACCTGATGAGCCATAAGACAAGAAAGTAACAATCATTCAAAAACATCAAGACAATGAAGAAGAACAATAAAATCAAGAAATCAGTGAGCGTATTGGCATTCCTTTTCGTGTGTGCCGTGTCGTTAATCCTTTCATCGTGCAGCGATGAGCTGGACATTCAGCAGTCGTATCCTTTCAAGGTGGAGACGATGCCTGTACCAAAGGACATTGTGCGTGGACAGACCGTTGAAATCCGCTGCGAGTTGAAGGCGGAGGGTAAGTTTGACGGCACCATCTATACTATCCGCTATTTTCAGCATGACGGAAAAGGCTCGTTGAGAATGGAGAACGGAACGGTGTTCCAGCCAAACGACCGCTATCTGTTGGAGAACGAGAAGTTCCGTCTTTACTACACTTCGGCAAGTACGGAGACACAGACGCTGACCGTGGTGGTAGAGGACAATTTCGGCAAGTCATACGAAATGGAGTTCAGTTTCAACGATACTGACAATGAGGAAGAGTTTGCGAGAAGTGCCAACAAACTCGGTAGCGTATGAGGTTGATGATATTGTTAGCCTTGCTTCTTGTGTCGGGCAGCTTGTCTGCCCAGACGCAAGGGGCGATAAAGCGAGTTTGGCATGTGTCACGTTTTGAGTTGGCTGTCGCCTGCATCAAGAAGTACGAGGGGCTTCACGGACCGAAGCATCATCCTTATGTCGGATATGGGCACAAGCTGTTGCCTGGCGAGAAGTTTTCTCCAAGAATGACGGAACGGCAAGCCGATGCCTTGCTGCGCTCTGACCTCAGAAAGCTTTGCGCCATGTTCCGTGGTTTCGGTCGTGACTCGCTGCTCTTGGCTGCACTTGCCTACAATGTGGGGTGTGGAAAGGTGATGAAAAGCCGGATGTATGCCAAGATGCGAAGTGGCAACAGAAACATCTATCGTGATTATGTGGACTTCAAAAGGTGGAACGGAAAGACAGTGCCTTCCATCGAGCGAAGAAGAAAAATGGAGTATCTGCTCTTGTTTACTCCATAGTAATAAGGTTTTATAAAAATAGGACAGTCCTTTTGATTGGGGGCTGTCCTTTGTTTTTTTGCAAGCATCGCAGATAAGGGCAAGACGGTTTCTTTGCCACTTTCTTTTCCGCTCCTCGGCTCAAGAAAGAAAGTGGCGGAACGAATTTTCATCGCTCCGCCGATATGGATTTTATGTTGTTGCAACCATTCGTTGCTCTATAAGTCTTGCATTGCTGTTCACCAAGTTGATGATGTCGGCATGGTGCTCGGTGTCCTTGTTCTGTAGTCCGTGGCATTGTACGACTTTCATCTGTTCGAGTGAAAACTCCACGGTCTCAACCCTTTGTTCGGCTATTCTTGCAGAGAAGATGATGCAGTCGGGATTGAGTGAGTAGTTTGTACCGCTGCCTACGCAATGGTGCATCGCCTTACCCTCAAGAACGTGCTCCCTGACGCTTTCAAGCATTCTCACCACGATATTGCCGTCCGTGAACATCAAACCGAAGAAACGGCTCTTCATTTCCTTGAACTTGTCCTCGTTCTTCAATGCCTTGCGTATCTCCTCCTCGGTGCGCTCCTTTTCTTTCTTTGCTCTGATTTTCTCGGATATTCTGTCGTGCTCGGCTTCAAGGTTGTCGGGACAAATGTAATGTGGACTTCTGATGTCCTTGCCCATTTCTACCAACATACAGATGTAGTCCGCCCATTTGCCGATGTCTGTAATATGGTAATGGTTGCGGTTGGCAATCTTGTAGGCATTCCAACAAGTTTCCAAGTGCCGTGGGTGGTCTATGAAGTGGCGGACGTGTCCGTAACGACATTGTTTCATCATCGTTTCGATGCGGTGGTCTGTCAGCATTGCCTTGAACAATGTAAGCGGTTCGATGCCGTGAAAAGCTCCGTCAAAGCCATTGCGCCATATCTGAGAAATGACTTTCATATCGGGGCAGACCGGAAATGAAGCAATATGCTGATAGGTGGTGTTGTCCTTGCGCAGTTCAATGTCGGAGTCGTAGCAGAACGTGTCCATATAGATACCCATTGTGCGCTTGCGTGCCATAACCTCCACCTTGCCTTTCTCGTTCATCCAATAGCGTGCCACCTCCCAACAAAAGATGTCTGCCTTTTGTCCCTTGCGGTAGTAGGCTTTCATCTGATATGCTCGCATAAGTTGCAGTCCCTTACGCTCGGTGAGTACGCTGAAATAGGTAGAAGACATTGCCTTCTGTCGCTTGGTGCGCTGCACTTCCAACTTTGCCTTACACTTCGGGCAGACACATTTGTCCGCATCATCGTCCGTAGTCCAAGTGTGTCCGCAGTCCATGCAGGTGGTCTGTCCGTGCTTCAACTGAAAGGCATAGTGGTCAAGACATTCACGGAATGCCCATTGCATTTGCGCTCCCTTGATAGGTCGTAACCCCTTGTTTGAGGTTACGACTTGCTTCTGATATTTCGTTCTTGGTTTCATAACGTGTCGAATAATGATGGTTGGTGTACTTCTGCTTCCGTTCTCTGTGAGGTGCGCTTGGCGGTATCTCTGTTACGCATCTTGTTCATCTGCTCTTGCTGATATTGGCGGATGGCTTCCTGTCTTGCCTGTGCCTTCTCCTCCTCTGTGAGTTCGATGTGGTGGTTAACAGACACTTGGCAGTTCAATGGTTTTCCTACCTCGATGTCCTTCTCCTCGTAGTAGTGGATGGCTTGCCCATATATCTCGTCATCGCAAAAGCCGTTGCAACCGCTCTTCTGTACCCAATTAAGGATATAGGTGACGCAATCGTCTATGTTCTTGTCGGGGTTGTCATACTTGGCTGCAAAGAGTTCGTCCTCCATTGCACGCTCCTCCAAATAGGCTTGTATGGTTCTCTTGAAATATTCTGTAGTGTTCATGTCTGATGTTGTTAAAGGGGTTGTTACTCGTGATAAATGATGTCGCAGTCCTCAACTTCTGTAGGCAGTCCGAAGAACGGATAATGGCTGAAGTAAGGTTCTGTGCACATGTCCTCGTTGTATCTCGGACTTACTATCTCAATATTGTTCTTGCGCATGGTTTCGTCCACCATACGGATTTCCTCGTCTGTCAGTCCGCTTGCATCGCCGTTGATGATGTAGCAGAGTGCCCATGTAGGTATCGCTTCAATGCTTCTGTTCATATCGCTTGTTCTTTAAAGTGTTAATAACCAAATGAATGTTCCAATCAGTACCACCATAGAAAGAATGGAAATGATGATGCCGAAGATGAACTTCACAATTCCCAATATGACTTCACCGACCATGCAGAGAGCCATATATCCCAACCAAGCCACCAAAGTGATGAGGGTTGAGCCGACTGCGGAGAGTAATCTCCACCAAGTCTGTGTTATATTGATGTTTGTTGTCATATAGCCTTGAATTAAATTTATTTGCGGTTCCAGGAACTGAAGGGAAGTTCTCGTTTCTTCACCTTTTTGTCGCTCCCTTTTCCGACATTTTTTTTTGCGTCTTCCTGTCGCATCGGTCGTTTCGTTTCAGGTGCCTTTCAAGGGCGGCGAGGCTGGAAATACAAGGTTTTTCGGAAAAATACTACCCAACGGTGTGGAGATTTTTTCGAAAACCGAAGGCTCGACCTTTTATTTCCAAAGCCCACTGCCATACCTTTGCACCTGCACGATAACGGTTGATGCCAAAAGGAAAGACCTTGTGGAGGAAAGAAAATCAGAGCGGCAAATGAAAATAGAAACTTCACGGAAGTTTTTGGACTGTACGATTATCGCATACCCATTTCTGAGAAATGGATACAATTACTGTCTTGCAAATGTTTTTAGGAAAATGGAAATCGCATACAAGAATGGCACAGCCTTCAGAGAAATTCCGGTGAAAGAAGAGTATGGCTTGTCCATGCTTCTTGCATCGGGTTTTCTCCAAGGCTGTGCTGCCAAGCATGAAAGTGGTCGTTGAGGTTTACATCAATGACTTCTTTCTTGCGGTGGAGTATGCAAACAAAATGGTACGGCAAATCAAGGAATGGTGTTTCTTTTGATCGGTTAGCCTGCAACCGACAAAAAGAAGCACTTTTCCTCATGCCGTACTACTGAGACATGAAAGGGTGGCGTGCCACTGTTTCATGTCGTTTGGATTGTGCGATAAAAATGAAACTGCGAGTTGTGGCTATAAAAGTCAGCCGTTGTCAGCATGGCAAGAAAATGAAAAGACCTTGGCTGTATAGTCTTGAAGAATTTCAAGGCATACTGCCAAGGTTTTTTCCTTGCCGTGCCATAGTCGGAGAAAGTTAGTCTGAGTACGAGGACTGTCTTTCAGCGACGACGACTGAGTTTTATATTGTATATGCTAAATACTAGAGCATATAAGATAAGAACATTTTGCATTTTTGTCCTCCCTTAGAATGGACTTACTTTTTGCAACTCCATACATTCACTCAGATTTTATAAATTGTATGTTGTGTAATAAATCATCAAATCTGTAAAAAGTCGTCGGCCATACTTGATTCCCTATAATGAGCGCTGGTACATCATCTAAACAATATTTCTCTTCAAATTTTTGTACTATTTGTATCTTCTTATTCAATAATTCAATGGACAAATCTTGAGGCATTCCCCATTTCTTTAACCATCTTTTAATAGGTATATCATAGATAAAGATGTCATCACATGCTTTCTCTAAATCTGTAGTTTCTTGCATCTCTATCAATTTCAGAAAAACATATTTAGAAATACCATCAAGAGTCTTCGTATCAATTAATAATTTTATCACATATTCTGAAGGATGATAGAACTTTAGTAAACGTACATTTTTATATGTATCTTTACAATAGTTACAGGATAATGAGAGAACCATAATTATGTTTTTCTCACCATTTCCCCCTAAAGGTATTAGGGGTAATTTTGTACAAGCATCTGCATCAATTTGACGAAGATTTGAAAAAAAATATTTTAATACTTGGGGGTTATAATATATTTGATCTTTATAATCTATTTCTATATGTGACATTATCATTTTTCTTAAAGTCATTTTCACAAAGAAGGCAATACAAATGGAAATCAATCCTATTAAAATATTAATTGAACACGCATTACAATCAAAAGCCAGTGGAAAACAATTTTCTAACACACAAACCTGAAGACTCACACACACAGATGTTAGAAGGCAGATGACACAATAATTCCTTAAGTAAACTTGATATATGATTGAATACACAACTATTGCTACAGAAGGAATGATTAGTAACTTATTGATAAATAATATGTTATAATCAAAAACTGCGCAATAAGCTGTGATGGTAGAATAGACCATAAACAGAAAAGAGAGATCAGATAGAGATATATTTCTCAGTAATTTTGAGCCTACAGAGTGAATGACAGAAAAACAGTCTCCTCCCTTTATTAAATGGCAGACAGATTGAACTTTTTGGTTATAATATCCCAAAGAAGTCTGTAACGATAGCCATGATATAAAACTTCCAGTTATGCCTATCAATAGTAGTGCAATGACCGATACTGGTATGCGATAGGAATAAAATAAATAAAAGGATGAGATTAAGAACATGGATATCACTCCAACCAAAAATTTCTTGCTGTATTCTCCTTTAATACACACATTAGGTGCTTGTGTCACGACAGACTTTTCTTTGATAGAAATTATATAGCCTGTCCATTTTCCCAGAGCATCTTGATAGGTTATCTTCTGGACATTACCCGTCTGAATATCTGTGATTTCAACAAATGATGGAGACTTTAAAACAAGAACGGTCATAAAGACACCTTGATTCTTGAACAAAGCAAGAAAATGATCTGGTAATAAAGAAATTTTATCAGATGGTACTTTTGCTATGAAATTATCTACGCCAAAAGTCATCAACATTTGTGATATCATAGGCAATGTTGGAGAGAAATTCATGCGTTTAACTTCCTTGTCCCAGTCACTACGAAAGATATTATAATGATACTCTTCTAACAGAGAAGATAAAAGAGAATAGACGTTGTTTCGAGAATTTATCATCATGCAGTTTTATTTATAAAATAGTTTATAATTCTTTGGAGGATAGAGGTGTTACCTGTTTTGAGAAGTGCCAACGATAGGAAAACTATACCAGCAGTGACAAAAATGATACCTAACCCATATTTGACAAATGAATAATTTTTCTTTAAGTTGTTCGTTACCATAATTCTAATTTCCTAATTCTAATTGGTTTTTCACTAAATTATAATATGCTCCTTTCATCTTGATGAGTTCTATATGCGTACCACATTCTATGATGCGTCCTCTTTTAAGAACAATAATCTGATTCGCATTTTTTACAGTGCTGAGTCGGTGAGCTATTTTTATGACCGTTTTACCTTTAAGGAAAGTGTCAAGATTATCATATATTTTGCGTTCATTCTCCGCATCTAATGAAGAGGTAGCTTCATCAAATAGAATGAAATTAGGGTTCTTGTAAACTGCTCTAGCTATCAAAATACGTTGACGCTGACCTCCAGAGATTCCATTACCTCCAGCCCCCAGCATTGTATAAAGACCTTGAGGCAGACTTTTGACGAAATCCTCTAATTCGGCTATTTGCACAGCTCGCCAAAGCATTTTTTTATCAATAGTTTCTGCACCTGTTGCAATGTTACGCTCTAACGTATCTGAAAATATATATCCATCCTGCATCACTACTCCGCAACAGAATCGCAGACTTTTTGCTGAAATATCTTTTAAATTGATACGGTCGTAATATATGTCGCCTGTATAATTATTGTAAAATTTGAGTAGCACTTTCATTAGCGTAGTCTTACCACTACCACTTTCCCCCACAATAGCTGTTGTCTTACCAAAAGGAATAGTACAGCTTATGTCGTCAAGGACTTTCGGAGAACGCGGTCCATAGTAATGAAAATCAATATGATTTAAATGGATAGCCTTGCCGTCCTCGGTCGGCATTCTTTTCAACGAAATGTTGGCATCGAAATCCTCATTTTTCATTGCTTGCACCTCAGTGAGTCTGTCATAACTAAGTTTAGCATATTGTAAACTTCTAATAAACTCAATAATCTGTTGAATCGGTTCATTCAAAGTTCCAATGATGTAAGAAATTGCCAATAGTGTTCCTATGGTCATATTCCCCAATATAACCTCCTTTGCTGCTATAAAGATTACTATAATATCTTTAAGTTTATTAAATGAAGAAAAACCGATACTCTGTAGCTGATTAACTTTCAACGTTTTGAAGTCTATATTAAATAATTTAATCTGGCTATTCTTCCAACGATCGAGCTTATATTGTTCTGTACCATTAAGTTTAATATCAGCAATACCATTGACAAGTTCAAATATGTCCTGTTGGTTGTCACGTTGGACGCGGAATCTATTGTAATCAAGTCTCTTTTCCTTTCCAACAAAATATATAGACCAAAGAATCGATACCACAGTCATACCGATGTATATAAGCAAAATGTCCGTATTGTAGTATGTCAATAATACAAAGTACACAACGAATGTTAGAAAAGAAAATATCACAGTTATGCTCTCCGATGTAAGGAAATTTTGTATTCTGTTATGGTCATGAATGCGCGAAGTGAAATCACCCAACTGCTTAGTGTCAAAGAATTTGAAAGGTAATTTTACAATTTTAGACAAGAAATTTGAAATAATCTCTATATCAATCAAAGAATTACAATATAACAACACCCAATTTCTGACAATCTCTATAATTGTAGAACCTAAAAAAATAAATAATTGAGCCAGAAGAAAAATGAAAATGAAGTTGATGTTCTTATTTGCAATCCCTACATCAATAAGTGATTGGGTTAAGAAAGGGAAAAACATAGCAAAGAGACTGCTAAAAAACATTCCCCAGAAGAGAATCTGATATTCCTTTTGGAATTTTTTGAAGATATTTATTACATTTTTTTTCAGTTTATTCGGCTGCTTATGAGGCTGATGGTTCACAAAAATCTTGCCAGGAGTTAAGAGTAATCCTATACCTTTTTTGTCGATTCCACACCAATGTTCTTGAAACTGATTCTCGGTTAGTTTTATTAAGCCGAAAGTTGGATCTGAGATATAGAATAAATATTTTTTACTAAAAAATTTCTTCTGGATTTTATAGAGCACAACAAAATGACAATTATCCCAATGCAAAATGCATGGAAAAGGATGTTTTTTAATCATTTCTTCAGCTGTAACCCTAACAGCTAATGTATCAAAACCTATTTCATTGGCTGCATCTTCAATACCAAGTAGACTAACTCCATCCTTAGACAAATGACAATATTCCCTTAATTCTTGGATGGAGTATTTCTTGCCATAATAAGACGAGACTGCAGATAGTGCAGCTGGACCACAATCCATTTGGTCATATTGAAAATAGCATGGAAACTTTCCTAATAAGCCATTTACCTTGTCTACAAGTTTATTTATGCTCATCATTCCAAATTAATTTATAAGGGTCATAATTACATCCAACAGGTTTGCTGCCATTATCAACTTGATGACCAGCTCTACAATCTATACAATTATAACGAAGTTCACAATCCTTGCAAACTTTGATATTGTCTTTTTTTATACTCCAACATTGGCGAAATTCCTTAGAATATACAATTTCAGCAAGGCCGTTTGAAACATCATATTCCTTATCTAAAGCAAGACAATTTTTTACAGAACCAGATTCGTTGATTGCAATCTTCTTATATAAGCAAGAATTATAGCACTTGCTTACTTCATAGAGTTCTTCATTAAAAAATTGCATTGTGTATTTGCTAATTTTTCCGCAATGTTTTGCATCTAGTGGATGCTTTATTGCTATGATTTCTCCCATAAGCAGATTCTCGTTTCCTGATGGTTTAACGTTAAATGGAAAAACCTTTGATTGTGGCTGATTATACAGATACACTCTGCTTACTGCCGCATTTTTTAAAATAAGTTTATTCCACGCTTGCATTGGAGTTTTATGACTATCTGCAATATGTATATCAACGCATTCAAAATCCATTGTGCAGATTCTATTTACGACATCCACAATATAGGGATAGTTGCTTGATGGGCTAAATCGGATTTGCAAATATGGGCATTGCATAGAATTCAACTCCTTAAGATATGAGTACATTTCTTCCATGTTCGATACTATTGGATTAAACTCAACAATGGCATCATTTATAGGAAAAAGTGAATCATGAACCACATGGCACTTGGGAGGGAAGAGACTAATATCCTTAGTGAGGAAAGCATATTCCTTATCAATCATGAAATTTATATACTTCTCAAAGTTTCCCATCGATGAGTCACTTATTTTTTCTGCAATTTCGCCAATCTGATGTCTATCTAACAATTTAGTAATCATGTAATAATCGTTAGGAATATATTCCAACGATTTACGTGAGAAATCCTGTAGAAGAGTCTTGCTATATCCTTTAGTCATCTGGCAAGAAGAAGATACTATAAAATATAAATTTTTATTGTATTTCATTTTTTTACAAATTGAGTAAGTTCATATGGAAGACATATTTTTCGATTAGGATTGTAATGACGCATTTCGACCGCATGTATATTATTGTTGTATTTCATCAGACGGTTTTCAGCCTCTATACTTACCATTTCATTATAATAAATGACTTTGAAGAAGAGTGGCAAATTTTTAATTTGCTCATCTGTTAATATCTTTTTATTGATGTCCATAAGCTAAATAGTTTGCTATTTTCTGTTCTAAATCATAATTGCATGGCTGACTAGTCATTCCAAACTGACCTACAGGATTTATTTCCAAAAAGACATAATGCCCTTTCTTATCAACTATAAAGTCTGCAGAACCACAATTTAAATCATACTTCTTATAAATTGCATTCAGTTTTGTCTCTATATCTATAGGTAGTTGATAAGGTTCGGTTCTGTTTGGTTTGGTATTACTGTATTTTCTGAAATCCACTTTTGTTTGCTCATTACTTTGAGAGAAAATAGCCATAGAATAGAATTTCCCTTCAAGATAAAAAGAGCGAATTTCATAGGATTTGTCAATGATACTTGTGACCAAAGATGGAAATAGTGGTATATCTTTATCATAGAAATCCGCCTTATTGTGAGCCTCTGTGTATGTGTAGTATGATATCTTGTCAAACACATTGTAGATGCCATTATATATCGCTTTTGTAACGAATGGATCACTGATATTGTAAAGGTTTTGAAGTTGATTGTAGTTTGTAATCACTGCAAAATTAGGAGTTTCTAATCCTAATTCTCGTGCTGTATCCAATACTTCCAAACGATTCAAGCTCATAGCGTGAGGATTACCTATTTTAATTTTACAATGTTTGTACAGTGTTGTAAAGATATAATCGCGAAGGTCGTTCATTTCCATGAAAGCTATACTCTTACTGCCATGAATTAACGCAGAAAGATCATGCTCGTCCACGATAAACTTATCAGGTAAACTTTTTGTGAAATTTTTCATTCCTAACCCACTTCTTCTCCACCAGGTAGCCGAAGCATTGAGAATATTAAAAACTCTACCTGTACGAATATTTTTAAACAGAATTTTTTCATTATCTATACCTATTAGCATATTTTCTGCCGTATCAGGCTCTATGATAATCACATCCTGTTTCATCTGTTTTAATCGCTTAGCTACATCTATAGTTGAGAGATCATTTTCATTAGAAAAAATTACTATCATCTTCTTCTGAATTAAGCAAAGAGCGGAGGGGAGGATTGGCTCCTCTTCGTTCTTCTAAATTTAAATATCTACATCACAAGATTTCTGGTCTGCATCTCTGTTGTTGCTTGTTGTACTACAGTTAACAGTTCCAGAATAATCACCAGTGCTACCACCACAAATGGCTAACATGGATTCAACTTCCAGACTATCATGCTGAAAAATTGATAAGTCTATTTTTTTATCCATTGAATGCAAGATTAATCTGTGTCCATATCACAAGTTTTATTGTCACCATCTGCACCTGTCGTACATGTTAAACAACCACAAGTACCAGTATCATTATGGGTATGACCACCACTTCCACCCATGACATTCAACATATCATCAATTCTGATACTAGATACCTTAAAATCAGCTAATTTAAATTTTTCCATATCAATTATGATTAACTTAGATAAAAGCCAAACATGAATCATTTTCCTATTATGCCTTAGACCGTTCTGACCAAGAAAAGGGTAGCCACTTAACTGTCGCTAACGGTATTCCTGCTCCAATAGGGAGTTTTTTCTATGATTCTGGGAGTTTTTATCTAATGAATTTATATATGGTCCTCTGAGAGACTTTCACTTTCCCATTGGACTAATTACCAATCTACATCACATGTTTTGTGATCTGCATCACTGCCATTGCATTGGGTCTGGCAATGGACCGTTCCTGACGAATCACTTGAACCACCTGACGTGTGAAGCATCTCATTGATAGCAAGACTGTTCTCTTTAAACTCGGAGAGATTAATTTTTTTCATTGATAACCCTTTTTATAGTTAGACAATATGTGTTCTTTTAAGGCATCCACTTCTTCCCATTGGACTAATTACCAATCTACATCACATGTTTTGTGATCTGCATCACTGCCATTGCATCTGGTCTGGCATTGGACCGTTCCTGACGAATCACTTGAACCACCTGACGTGTGAAGCATCTCATTGATAGCAAGACTGTTCTCTTTAAACTCAGAGAGATTAATCTTTTCCATTGATACTTTTTTTATAGTTAGACAATATGTGTTCTTTTAAGGCATCCACTTCTTCCCATTGGACTAATTACCAATCTACATCACATGTTTTGTGATCTGCATCACTGCCATTGCATCTGGTCTGGCAATGGACCGTTCCTGACGAATCACTTGAGCCACCTGACGTGTGAAGCATCTCATTGATAGCAAGACTGTTCTCTTTAAACTCGGAAAGATTAATTTTTTCCATTGATACTTTTTTTTATTGTTAGACAATATGTGTTCTTTTAAGGCATCCACTTCTTCCTATATCTATTCTATTGCTTAAGCAATATCCTATCATATTCCTGTTTCGTTACAGGAAGCATCACTCCTATATCCACGAGCAAGAAAATTCGTTTCCAAAGAACTTTGATGTAATTCTGCTTTTCGGAGTCAGGAAAAGACTCGTCAAGATACGTCAAAGCTTTAATTTCAAACACCTTACGCTCGCAAGCTCTTCCGACTGCCTCAAAAATAATCTTATCTATTCTCAAGGCAGGAAATGACAACTCGCTATTCCGCAAACCTTTTACGATGATTCTATCATCTTCAAGATGAAAATCAGTAGTTCGCATTATGTAAAAAATCGTATTAGTAGACAGCAGTTGCTGAAGTTCCCAACTTTTACCCAGTGAAGTCACTTCTCGCATGAGTACAGAAGTATTTTTGGGTAATTGTACTTTACCTAACACAAGTTTTCTCATGTAGTCTTGCTCTAATAAAGATGTACATTCTGTGGTATACTCATAGTCTGAGGCTGTAAATATCTCAGGCAAAGCAAACAACCGCTCTAGTCTTTGATAATATTCCGGATAATATCTTATAACGAAAGACTCCATTTTCTTACATACCTGCAATTGCTTTTTATAGAAACCAAGAAGATGTAAGTATTTTCTTTTGTCAGGTACTTCATCGAAATTGGCAAAATCATGATATTGATTATCACCAATGTTTTCATGTATAAAGCAGCCTGTAGTTTTGCCTTCGGAAAGCACCATCTCATATAGTAAAACTTGTTCAAAGAATATATTGAAATTAGTTCCCTGCAGCTTATTTACCATTTTGATATTTTTATCTACAAAATCAAATGCCTTATAGGTATATCGCTGAATAAAATCAATATCTGTACCTCCAAAAATGCCCATATTATAAGCTTTATTATCAATATGAAGGTCATATCGTTTCATTTCCTCTGGCATATAGCTGATAGCATGACGGATATCACGCCACATCTTTCCATAATAGTCAGTTGTGGTTTCTTCATTCTGGACAATGAGATCATGATTCTTTAGGCTTTCATCAATTTTTGTCCAAATGAAAACATCGCCATCAACATGGATAAATGGTTCCTTTATAGACTGGTAGGCCTTAATTTTTGCCAATGCCCACAAGTTCGGATTATAATGATTCAGGCAGTCAAGAGATACGATTACATCCGTATATGGCAAGTGCAATTTGTTGATAAGAACATCATATCCTTGACTGTCGGTTACCAAAGTAACATCATCATAATAACGTCGTAACTGATTACAACTAATAATCCAACTCAGATAGTTGAATATAGGTAAAAGCCATCCATAACTATCGGTCAGGCTGTTCTTGTTACCGGTCCAAAAACTTTGTATAATTTTCATTTTCTTATTTCTTTATATCAGGCAAGCGATTAGTCTCATTGTTGCTGATGTTTATATCTGCCTTTTTAGCTTTTTGCTTGCCGAAATTATAAGTCAATCCCACACGGAATGAGGTGTTGTCATTGTTTATTCTGTTTCTAAAGACATAATCTTTATATTCAGTTCTGTTATTGCTCTTAGTACCACTAAAGATGTCTTGGGCTTGTATATTCAAAAGAAGTTTGTTCTTAATAATATCAATCTTGCATCCTAAGCCGACACAATCGATGTTTCCAGTGTGAAAGGATTCTTCTATTCCTGGAAGCACATGATAATAGTTCGCATAAAAGTTCAAGACTTTGTAACGGTAATTTAAATTGGCAGAAAAAGATGTGTTCAGACTTCGCAAATCTTTGTCATCCAGCTCGTCAATGTAAGATTTTGCTTTAACGTAGAACATAGATACACTTGAATACAAATTGAATTTTCCAAATGAGAAATTATAACTAGCATCCGTACCAAAAGTATTAATGGTAAGACAATTCTTTGGAGAATACTTGGTGAACAAGTCATTCACTACCTGAGTCAGATTCTGTATGGCATCAGATGTGTGATAATAATACAGGTTAAAAGAGAAATTCCCTTTAAACACATAGTTAAACTCCAAATTGTCCATGACCGATGGTGTAAGTCTATCATTACCTTCGGTGTATGTGTAGGTGTTACGAAAAACACGTGTAGGATTCATATCATTCATAGAAGGTCTGTCAATACGTTTGCTGTAGCTTAAGGCAAAGGAATGATTATCTGAAGGATTGTATGAGATTTCTGCAAATGGAAACCAGTGATCATATTTATTAGAAACGGACAGTCCTTCCAAGGTTATTCCATCATCATTGGTGTGTTCATACCGTAAACCAGCTTTGGCGTAAAAAGAACCAAACATTCGGTTGACATCTGCATAGAAGGCTGTTACCGTTTCTTTATATAAAAAACCATTTCTAATTCCAAACTCAGAGACATTATTGGTCCTGAAATGGGAATATTTTCCACCTAACTCAAAATTTAGCCAAGTAAATGGAAGGTTTAAATCTGCGCTCAGGGTATTGACGATATAGCTATAATCATTATTGCTGTTCGAGAAGCTGTGTGCTGTACTCGAATCAAAATTCTGATTAATTTTGTCAATGACATGGATATAGTTGTAATTTATCGTTATTTTTTTTCCTAAGCTATCAAGTTTCCAGTCCACATAGGGGGAGATTGTCTCCAAACGGTATTTATCGTGATTCGACTCGGAATAAGAATTCGATGGATATGCGTCTGCATTGAAAGTCATCTGCCCTATTTGGTGGGCTTTACTGCGAGAATTATTTAATGTTGCAAAAAATCCCAAATTCAAATCGCCTAATTGGTAATTGCTATTTAGATTCTGGCCTAGTATGTCATACCTATTTAAAGTATTGTCGGTCGTAAAGCGCATATAGTCAGGATAAGAATAAGTATTCTGTACTATTTGGCGGCGCTTTTCATTGGAATTATTTATTTTGTATTCAACAGAAAAATTGCCTGAAGAAAAAGACAGTCCAAATCCTTCTTCTGCGCTAAAGTGAGAGCGTTGTGTTAACACCGTGTGGACATTCCCATCAAACCCCACAGGCTTACTCTTTAGAATAATATTGATTACTCCGCAATTGCCTTCTGCATCAAATTCGGCAGAAGGATTGGTTACAAGTTCTATTTTGCTTACATTTTCAGATGGTAAGGTGCGTAGGTACATATCCAAATCTTTACCATCTAAGTTAATGCGATGGCCATTAACCAAAACAACTACACCGTTTTTGCCAATAATCTTTATTTCATCACTTGTCGGATCTATACGAGGAATATTATGGAGCATATCTCGCATATTGAAACCACTGGCAAAGGGACTGTTTTGAACAAGATAAACAAGTTTGCCAGCTTTCTGGCTAAATAGTCTGCGCTGAGAGGTAATCATCACCTCATTCAGTGTGTGCTCCTTCACAGTCAACATGATATCGCCCAAATCAACATTGTTGTGTACGTCAATGGTGTCAGCTTTTAATATATCACCTAATTGTCTGTATCTGACGACAAACTTTCCTGACGGTAAAGAGAATGTAAACTTTCCTTGATTATCAGAAAAACCACTGGAGATAGTTTCTCCATCAAGATGACTTACTATTATTTCCGTGGCTTCCAACGGTAAAGAGCCTTCTGCTTTATCAAATAGTCTTCCTGTTAAATTCCATTCTTGAGCAAATGCCATATTATTCGATATGGATAATGCTATAATAATTATAAACCTTAGTTTCATAATAATGCAACGAGTCCGCTTGAGAAAATTTTCTGCTATCCTTGCATGACTTGGTAACTATAGTTTTTAAAGCCTTAGCCATAGGAAAGAAAAACTCAAGTTTTCTCCTTTTTTAAATGTTATACATATTGCGGAGGTATACAGCCTCTTTCTTTCCATTTGCAAAAGTACTAAAAATGCAGATACGAAGAACTTTTATGTTGATATTTTAAACTGAATTAAACTTATAAACAGCAAAATTATACTTACTTAAACAAAACTGTGTCTTTTATTACAAAAATACGGTTCTAACGTGACTTTTGTCTATTGGTCTTTAGTGTTATCTTTCAAATTCATATTTACATTTTGCACATGAGAATAAAATTAAACTATCATGGTTGAACACAAACGTTATTAAAACAAAAACTGCGATTAGAAAATCCTCACTTTGGGCTGGAATCCTAATCGCAGTGTAGAACATGTATATAATAATACAGTTCTGAGTTCTACTGTGTTTTATTGATAGTTTCATAAGATAGGCTTCACCTAGGCAATTGAAGCAAGCTTCATTGCTCTCGATTTGCACTATCATTGATAACATTGCACGGAACTTGCCCGTGCAAACTTTAAAAGTTAGTTCTCGCATAACCAAGACAGCACAAAGGCAACGCTTACCCTTGGCATTGCATACAGAATTATGAAAAGTCGGATTTGTCTGCCCTTTGTTCCTGAATAGATGACACATTAAATGTCCTTGTTTATGTAATGCTTATGTCAGCTCTTACTCGTAGCCCTTGTTCTGCTTCAGCTTTTTGTTCAGATCCAGACATCTTTGCAGTATGGAGGTTGTACCACGTACTCGCACACTATTGAGCATAGCTCATACGATCCAGACCGTTGGATGTCACATTGACACCAGCAGCCTGACCACTCAACACGTAAAGGGCATTGTTGGCCGCACCCTTGTTGGAATGATTTCCAACTATTTTTATAATATTACTTCCATTGTCAATGGAGTCTTTCCGTTCTGCAGGAACTTGCTTTTGTGCATGAGCCAAAGAACTGCAAAAGAGTGCAATGAGAAGTAATGTAAAGTTTTTTCTCTTTGCCATTTTCAATTTCTCTTACTTTGGTTATGGATGATTTCCGATACGCAAAGATAAGGTGCAATACATTAAAAAACGTATATAAACTCCAATATTTATGTATTTTTACCTCGCCACCATCAGTTTGTTTTCGCATTTAATGAGAATTGGATTTTGTGCAATGTTATTTCTTTTTTAACCTAATTTTATAGCCCGACCACAAGCACCAAAACGCAAGAATGCCCATAACAAAGATGAATATGTATGTGGCTATCGTTCCAATGAAAATTCTGCCACTATGCACCTCTAATGCCACATTCCAAAGCGACATCGGAAGTTGGTTCATGCTCGAAGGTTGAGGGGCAAAGTTTGTTCCCTCGTAATATTCCGCTACGACAGGGGTGGAAAAGTCTTGGCTCATACCTGCGACAGCTTTCTTTCCGAATGGTGCTCCTGCTTCATTCGGTGCAGGTTTGTTCGTAAAGTAATCGGTAGCAGTTCCTTGTTGTCTGTCCCAAACAAACAAGCCGCTAAATGAACCGCAAAGCCATCTACCATTTGCATCTTTCTGTAATACATTCAATCCCATCATGCTGACAGGTGGAACAGAAGTAATAACTTTCACTGTAGCATTTTTGATGTTCAATGAATAAAATCCTTCCGATGAGGATAATAGCCAATCATGGCAGCTCTCATCATAACGAATTATGCGGAGCTTGTCGTTCCAAGGATTCTTGCTTCTGAGTGTTGTGCCTGGGATAGACGGAATCTTGCTTAACACTAATGCTATCATCACAGGAGGGCGGAGACACCAACCCGTCAGTGCAATCAAGAGCGCAAGTATGATAGTATATCGCCCGATTCTGTCATGCAGATGAAGCGAGGTTTGCAGTAATGCCTTTCGCTTCGGTCTCAGCCAAAAGACGATACCCGTAATACAGAGAACCACAAGAATAATGGCTATGGCATCAACCACAATCTTTCCTGTTATTCCGAAAAGTTCTCCACTATGGAGTAGCCAAACGGTACGAAAGGCAGTTACTTTGCCGTCATAATCCTTTGGCGCATGAAGTTGAATGCGCTTAAAAGTCTTATAAGGAGGAAGCGAGGTATAGACAAAGGAACGACTGAGCACTACAAGGGTGTCGCCATGCGAAGCGATGTCCGTAAATTTCTCCTCATCCTCCAGTGACATATTCACCTCATGCCATTTGTTATGCACTCCATAGCGATAAAGCCCGAAAGGTGAGACAGCAAATATCCTTCCATTATCAAGCCTTATGACATTTTTGATTTGCCTATAGTCGGCACCTTCTGGCAACCCCTCATTGAAATCCTTGAAGTAGGAAGCCTTGGAGTCGGTGAGCCAGATGCCACCATTGCCATAAAGCAACAGTTGGCGACAAGAATCCACATTCCTCATTGAATCTACCATTAAATCCTTGCCAATGTCAAGCGTGCCTCGTAGCAATCCACCGTTCCAATTCCGAAACTCATAACGACTTGGCAGGTACTTCCTGCTCACGTTCACATCCTTGATGAGTGAACGATGATTGAGCAGGATGCCTGACACGCAGAACATCAGCATGAAGAAGCTCAAGCCGATACCAAGCCATTTATGTTGTTTTCTCCAAGTTCCTTTCTTCATTGATTTCCTTATCTGATTATCTATCTTATTTCTTTTCTTTCTTCGCCCTTGCATCCTTGACAATCTTTCCTGCCAAGAAACAAAGTTCTATCACCATTACCACCCAATGCCAAGGATATTCGCTCGGATGTGCAATGAGCTTCCCGATGATGCCCGTGCGATTAAATGCCTCTACCGCTATCCAGAACACGATGACCGTTGCCGTACCCATTCTGATGTTTGCTCCCCACGATGGCAAGTGGAGTTGCTTGCGAAATACGTATGGGGCGGAAAGCAAGGCACCGAAGGCTACACCGAAGGTGACTGGATTCTCACGACCAAACAATTGAGGATCGTAGAGGTTCATCAGCAGGAGATAGCAAGTCCAGAGCATTGCGTTGATTTCCATGAAGGTAACAATGCTGGTATGGCGTGTCATCGGGCGAGCGGCGATGAGTCGCTTGTTCTTCCCCAAGAAGAGCGTCTGCCACCAGTTGAGGAAGTTGCAGGCATTTCGGGAACAGAAGATGTAGAGCAACATCACCATTGCCCACAAGCCAAAGGTGGCAGGGAGCAGAAGATATTCAGGGCGGCTCAACACTTCTCCTGTCACTGGGTCAATCTCAGCATGTGTGCCCCAACGATGGGCATAATACATGAAGAGGAAATCCACCCAACCTGTCCAGTAGAACATGCCACCGATAAGTCCGAGCAAGGTTTGGCGAGTCTGTCCCTTGACGAAAACACCGACCACCACCATCACCAAGCCCACGAATCCCACAGCCATGCCAGCACCCAACAGTTGCGTGCCGTCGTAGTTGTCCTTCAATACTCGTGCCACCAAGTGAACCACGGGCATGCTTCCCAATATCACACCCATCGACACGATGGATTTCCACCAATATAGTTTCTTGTTACTCATGGCTTTTCTTCTTGTGAGCTGCAAACATGATATAGACGAGCAATGCCACGAATGCCACGAGGATGCAAATCATCTGGGTGATATACTTCTCCGGCTCAATCCAAATCTCCTTGAAAAAGTCCAAGCGACCAAGCACTTCCACAGGTACCCAGAACACGACAACCGTTGCGATAGCCATACGGATATTGGCTCCCCATGTGCTCAAACGCAACTGTTTCCTGAAGATGAAGAAACTGCCAATGAGGCAAGCCGCTGCCACGATGGAGGTGACAGGATGATGGTCGCCGAGGAAATTCTTGTCGTAGCAGAACATCAACAGGAGATAGCTAGTCCAGAGAATCATGTTCAGTTCCATGAAGGTGACGATACTTGTATGATGTGTCATCGGACGGGCGGCAATCTTATTCTTGCTGGAACGGAAAAGAACACGCTGCCACCAGTTGATGAAGTTACATCCGTTTTTGGTTGAGAAGATGTAGAGTACCATCACCATCATCCACATGCCGAAGGTGGCAGGGAGGATGAGGTATTCAGGGCGAGTCACAACTTCGCCATTCTCCATCTCCGGCTGTGTACCCCAGCGGGTAGCATAGTACTGGAACAGAAATTCTATCCAACCGGTCCAGAAAAGCAGACCTCCGAAAAGTCCCCAAAGAGTCTGTTTGGTGTCTCCCTTTACGAAGACACCGATTACTACCATGATAAGACCTGCCAACCCCATGAAGAAGGCTGAGTAATGCACAGCTTCAGGAGTCATCGTCTTATCCATTATCATCATCAGCGCATGTCCCAACGGCATGGTAAAGAGTACCACGAGGAACGAAGCGATGGATTTCCACCAATTCAATTGTTTCATAATGTTTAATATTTATTTTAATTCATCTAAGTAATAACTGATTCTTCCTCCTTCATCACCTATCTGCACATTGGCATCATACCAGGAGATAATCTGGAGCTTGTAATATCTCTCGCCATCCCACGAACGGATTACGTAGGTATGGAAAGAAGGAGTATATACTGGAGGTGGACCAGAGAAGGTCATTGCCTTTTCGAGCACCGGATTGCCGCTTACCAACTGCTTGGCAGGACCATTGTTCGGGTCGAACCAAGGGTTCTCGTTCATATCCAGTTTGTTGGCGATGCAATACTTGTTCCAGTCTTCCCGCGACATGGTGACATAGACGCTTGCTGAATCATCCACGGCGAAAGTCATGTTGTGTTCAGCCAGATAAGCATCCACCTGCGCCTTGCTCGTCCACTTGTCATATTCGCCATAGCCCAGGTCGGCAGCACCGCCCTTGCCTATGCCGCTCGTTCCACTGTTGGTGCGGAGCTGGTAACCATCGAAGGCGAGGTCCCACTCCGTAGCAGGATAAGCCATCGTATTGGGGTCATCCTCCATGTTCTCCATCACCATAATGCTGCTTGCCTGGCGCTTCACCGTCTTATAGGTTAACTTGCCAGTGGCTTGATTCTTGGTAAAGATGGTATCGCCGTTTGCATCACGCTCTGCATCCTCGAAGATGTTCTTCTGCACACCTTCGCTCCAATACTTTACGAGTTTGGCAGTACCTTTATAATGGAAATATTCCTCTATCGGCTTGCCGTCAATATAGGCGATGACACTCTGGTTAGGATTCAGCACATTATAGCGATGTCCTGTCTTCAGGTCAAAATAGAGCCAGTCGTTCGTAACACCCGTGCTATAACCTGTTTTTCGGGGCAAGGTATGACCAGTGAAGTCCTCAGCCTCATAAGATACGCAGCTCGTCATTGCGGCTGCCATACCTATTATATATAGTAATGCTTTCTTCATTATTTTTTCTTTCTAAATGCTTTTACCAATTCATCTACCAACACTTCCACCTGCACATGCGCCTTGGCTCCTGCCGTGGCTGGCACGTTAAACATGGTGATGCCCGAACCTAAGGTCTTTGGCACGTAATTAAAGATGTTATCCACACCCACCGTCACCTTTACCTTATTATAAAAGGTCTGAATCACCGACAGATTGCACAATACATACTGTGGCAACTGGCAGCGGAAGTAGGCATCGTGGCTCTCACCGTTTACAGAGAGTCGGTCCTGCACATCAAACTTCTTCTCACCCATGTAGCTTGCCGAGAAGGTGGCACCCAGTCGGTAGTTCTTCTTGTTGTACTTATAGTCGAGGCTCGCCGTAGCAGCATGAGGCGAAGTGGTGTTCACCTGGATGCCATCCGTCTTGCTCACGTTCACGTAGCTGTAAGTGGCATTCATCGTGAAATGGTTGAGGAAGTGCCAGCGCATGATGGCCTCCAAACCGATGAGGTTCTGCTTCGACAGATTAGTATATTCGAAATTGTACTGCATGTCGTAGATGCGCCATACGCCCTCTATCTTCTTGCGGAAGAAGTTGCCATACACATTGCCCGAGATGAAGAAGTTGTCGTTCGAGTACTCTGTGCCCAGGCTCACGTAGTTGTTCTTCTCAGGCTTCAGGTCCTCGTTACCCTTAATCATGAACATGCCGAGGTGGTCCCAGTTGAAGAACAGCTCCTTGATGCTTGGCGAACGGTAGCCCATTGAGTAGTTGGCTCTCCATGCCCAGTGCTCCGAAGGACTCCACTTAAAGGCAATCTTAGGCATCGCCATCAGTCCGAAGGCACGGCTGAAGTTGGTTCTCACACCTGCCGAAACCATCCAGTGGTCGTTCATCGTCCACTCGTCCTGCAGGAAAGCCTCCGTCTCTTTTAATGAACGGGTGCGCATGATGTGGGAGGCATCGCCGTTGAACCGGTCGCTCGTCAGGTCATCGCTCAGGTGCTCGATACCGAGGATGAGGTCGTGGCCCTCGAACTTCTGCGAGGTGATGGAGAGGCGAGGCTGGAAGATACGGCTCTTATACACTTTGGTACGCTCGTCGATACGCTCATGTCGCTTGAAGCGGTCGTAGAAGTCGCCATGAAGGGAGGCGGTAATCTTGAACCAATCCTTGAAGGAGTACTTTATCTTGGTTCCAGCCGTCCAGTCACGCGCCTGACTGAAGGTCATATCCTGAATGAGGTCGTAGGTATTCATATAGAACGCACTACCGTAGGCAAGAATCTCCAGATTCTTGAAAGGGTCGTAGAATACCTTCTGCGATACCGAGATATGCTCTGTACCCTCGATGCTCATTGGCGGACGGGAAGCCACGCTGGTTATGGTCACGTCGTGGTCGAGCCAAGGATTCGCCTCTTGGGTATAGACCTTCTTGTCGTTCTCCGCCTGGTACATGTAGAAGGCATCGCTCGAAGAATACCACACATCCGTCTGCGAGGTCACCTTGCCTGCATTGAATCCTGCCGATACCCAGCTCTGCATGTTCGGGCGGTCGGCATTCTTCTCAAACATATACAGGAAGTCCTTCTTGGAAGGATTCTTGTAGTTGGTCTCGTTCATCTGTCCCCAGCGTACACCAGCCTGAATGTCGATAGGTTTGGTAGTTTTCTTGGTGATGAGGTTGATGACGGCACCCGACGCACGGCTTCCATAGAGGGTACTGCTGGCACCCTTCACGATTTCGATGCGGTCGATGGCATGGAGGTTGAATCGCTCGTAGTCGAGGTTACCCGCCATGTCGCCCGTCAATCGCTCACCATCCTGCAGGAAGAGCACGTGGCGGGCATCCAAGCCCTGCATGGAGATTTCGTTGCCGAAACCCACCTTCTGGATGTTCATACCCGGTGTCTCCTGTTGCAGAGCCTTGGTCAGGTCGGCATAGCCTGCATCTACCAGTTCCTTACCGCCGATCACCTGCGTGCTCACTGGCGAGAGCTTGATTGGTCGCGCGGTGCGGGAACCTGTAACCACCACCTCGTTCACCTTCATCACGTCTTCGGTCATGAAGAGCTTGAGGGAGCTGTCGTTTCCGATGGTTCCCTTCAGCGGGTTGTAACCCACGGATACCACCTGGTAATAACACTTGTCACTCTGAGGCACCGAGATGGTAGCCTCACCATCCATGTTGGTAACAACACGCTGTGGCGACTTCAATTTCTCGTTGTCGGCGTAGGTGATGACTGCGCCGATGATTGGCTGCTCAGTGGCTTTGTCGAAGATACCGAACTTCACCTTTCGCTGTGCAGCGACAGGGAGTGCGAGTATCAGCAGTAAGCCGATGAGCATTACATTTCTAATTGTCTTCATTTATATTGCTATTCTATTTTTTCCAATTTCTTACACGATTTCAGCCTCGCTATGGCTTGTTTCTCTTCCCTTCATTTTTACTTGCAAAAAGAAAGAGAGACATGTCTGGGCATATCCCTCTTTCCTTTTATATATAAGCTACAGTCTCTTATTTGATTCCGTGCTCCTTTTTATACGCAGCCAAGTCTTTTTCGTACTGTTCAAATTCAGCTGCATAATTGTTGATGCGATTCTTGTCTATTGTTTGCAAGAAACATTCTGAACGTACATTCATCATGTTATAGTTTACGATGAACTGAATTTCGTGTGTTTTGGCATTGTAATAGCCTTGCACGCTACTGCCTTTTGCACTTGATGCAGAGCCATCTGTATCTGTACCCCATACAGAGCCATCTTCACCCTTAAACTTTATCCAACCATCACCTGTATATTCTTTCTGCTCCCAAGAGTTGAGAACCATGGTCTTGACATCACACTTAAAATTGATAATCATTCCCATGTTTCCGACCGTGAAGTCAAGCAAAGAAATGGTGAATGTTTGTGCGTCAGTCTTACTCCACTCAAACTTAAACTTTGTAGGACATCCCTCTGGTAAAAGGGTTTTGTTCACTCCATTCATCGTTGCATTTGTACTAAGTACAATCTCGCCATTGAGATAGTTTGTTGCCTCTTTCACAAGTTCAGAATTTGCATCAGAGTTAGTGATTTCTTCATCAGAAGAACAAGAACAAAATGCAAAAACAGCGAAAAAAAGCAAAGATAGGAAGGCGATGTTTTTCTTGAAGTTTGCTTTCATCATGTAACAAACAAAGGTCTTCCCTTATATTTTAAGGGAAAGACCTAAGTTAATTTATTTTATTGTACATTCTGTTGTGAAATGAACCTCAGTATCGAAGTCCACACCGAGGAAGGACGCATCTACACTTTTTACAGTGTATTCCAACTTCCCTGTAGAGGCATCATAAGACCCCTCAATAGTTGCGTCAAACTTCAAGCCTGCACCAAAGCTCAAAATAATAGCATTGTCACACTCGTTAACTGTAGAACCATCAAGAACAACTTTGTTAGCAACAACCTTCAACTTTGCAGGCATTTTGCCAACTTTGAACTCTGACAACTCCAACTTGTATGAACCATCACCATTAGGAGTCAAGGTTGTGTTAAGAGCAGGAGAAACATCATTCTGATGTACAGGATTCTTGTCCTTGTTTATGTAAACTTTGTCCAAGCAACCATAGATAGTTGTCTGAGCTGATGCAGTACTTGCGAAAACCATCATGCTGATGAAGGCAATCGCCATTAAAAGTGTTTTTTTAAACATAATAAATAAAAAATTAAATTGTTATTAAAATTAATTCCAGTTTACTGGATTATATTCTGAATATGTACTATTGTCATTCTGCAAGTGAGCAGAGTAGGTCTGGACAAAGTTCTTTGTACTTTCTTTGTCTAAAACATCTTGTGACACAGTGAAATAAACCTTTCTGCGTGGATTGGATTCAAAATCGTACAACTTGTTGTTAGAACTACGATAATATGCAATCAAATTAATTGGATAAATAATTTCACAGTTTGGTAATTGACAAAGAGCCAAATCGCCTATTGCTTCAATACTTTGTAAATTAATAGCCTTTAATTTAGGCAAGTTTGCCAAAATAATTTGAGATGTAACCTTTTTATTATTGAGGTTGATTTTTATTTCCTCAAGATTCTTACAATCTCTGCAATCTAACAAGTTTGACATGGTTGCATCAAAATCCTTTATTTCCTGATTAAGAAAAGCCGTATTTGTCAAATCCAAAGATGTTACAGACGGATTGTTACTGATTCCTAAAGAAGAAAGAGCAGTTGCGTCGCTCAAATCTAGTCCTCCAATAAAATTTGTCTTTTTTACGACCAAGCCTTTGACATTTTGTCTTGGAGATAATCTGTGACATTCAAATTGCTTAGTTTCTTCTGTACTTGCCTGAACATCAATGTACACATAAAAAGACTCATAAAAAGGATTGTTCACAAAATATTCTATTCCTTCGATAGAAGCAATTTTTTCAATATCTGCATATTGTGTGTCATACTGCAAGAAAATATTGCGTCCTCTGTCTTCAAGACCGAGAGGTTTGCTGATGTCCAACTTTCCGTCAGAAGTGAAAACCGAACTAAAGTTCATCTTCAAATAAGCTGCAAAGTAAGTATCTGGAATCTCTCTCAAAGTATTATACTTCTCCAAAGAACCCTTATCATTAACCATTTGCATGTCAACAGTCTTATTCTCTGCCTCATTCTCTGTATAGAAAGGCATCAAATCCTCTACATTATACTTGCAGGAAGCTGGGAGATAAAGTTTTGTAAACTCATGAAGGATAGTAGCTTTCACCTCATCATTCTCAACCTTGGCTGTTACCAAGCCGTCGAAGTCATAGATGTCATTGCCTTGCAAGTCAAGACCTGTAATCTGTGAAGGAAGTGAAGCGATATGGAAAACTGGACCATAGCCATTGCTGCTAAGGTTCAACTCTTTCAAATTAGGAAAAACAGAAAGTTCCTTCAAGGCAGCGGTATCAACCTTTGTGCCTGAAAGGTCGAGAGATGTGGTGCTGT
Organism: Segatella copri; assembly: GCF_026015295.1. Taxonomy (NCBI): domain Bacteria; kingdom Pseudomonadati; phylum Bacteroidota; class Bacteroidia; order Bacteroidales; family Prevotellaceae; genus Segatella; species Segatella copri. Next base: position 1,762,964 of record NZ_JAPDUW010000001.1, read on the forward strand.
TTGCTTTGTCGTCAAGGAGCAACTTGCCGTTCTCGTCGAATGTATATCCTTTGCTTTCGAGAAGGGTTTTGAGCTGAGAATTGTCAACTGCCACCTCACTATAAGAAGGCGCATCATCATCGCTGCTGCAAGAAGCGAAGCCGAGGCAGAGAGCTATTGCAGCGAGACCGATAAAATTCTTTAAAATTTTCATTGTTTTATTATTCTTTTAAATGTTTATAATTAATCAAAATATTACCTTTAATTTGTGGCTGCAAAGGTACATATTTATTAAATAATGTGCAATACTAATTTATTATGATTTATAGGGTTTCTCATCTGTCTTGTTGAGATATCATAACATATCTAAGATTTTCAATATGTTTTTCACAGTTGCTTATTCAGCCGATACCTAAAACTGATGATGAAGTAGCTGCCAATTTGTGAGGTACGGCTTTCCGTCAATCCTGTCGCCGTAACATTGCGATAATAGTTTTTCTTGTCGCTGAGAATATCTGACCAATAGAGCGAAAGCTCGGCTTGCTTCTTTTTGAGGAATCGCCAAGATGCCCCCAAGTTCCAAACCACTTGGTCGTCCTCGCCTTTCTTGATGTTCGTGCCGTTACGGAAAGAGTATGCAGCATCACTCTTGACCATGAAACCAAGAGGAAGCTCTGCATAGGTATTCAGCGAAAAGTTATAGCTTCGGGTATAGTTGGATGTACCCCGGAGTTGGTTGGTGGCATGGCGATAACGCCAATCGCCCTGCAAGTCGAAGCCTCCCCATTTCGGCTGATAACCCAAGCGAAGGTTGGCATTATACGACGTATTGTGGGTGACGCTGCGGTCTGGCTCCTCGCTCTTCCCCTCGTTCACCAAGGCTACACTTTGGCTAAAGTTGGCACCTGTGCGAGCGGAGAGATTGAACCGCTTCTTCCATCGCTTCTGATAACGAAGACTGGCACGCATATTCCAGTTGCCATTCACATTCACAGGATAAGTCTCCGTGCCACCAGTGGCAAGGTTGTAAAAGACGGCTTGCGTCTGACTGTTATAGGTGTTGCTGAAATTAACATCGCCCGAAAGCCCGAGGCGCGTGTTCCTACCTGTCAATCGGAAATTCTGATTATAGGATGCTTTGAGCGAAGGATTGCCATGGGTGATGTGCAGCGGGTCGCTATTATCGGTGAGCGACATCAAGCTACCGAGGTCGGGCTGTCGGCTACTACCGTCATAATTCAGCTCGAAGCGAGTCTTGCCCCGATGCCATGACACATTCAACTGTGGGTTCCAGTTCACACTCGTCCTTACCGTGTCGGCGTGGAGCAAGCCGGTCTTTTGGTCAAGACTCCTGCGCTCGGGCTGCATCAACACTCCTGCATTTGCCTCCCATTGCTTGCCATCATAATTGAGGTAGAGGCTGAGGTCGTGGGTAATGGTCTTGCTCAGAGTGTGGTTGCTTAGGCTATCCATATACACCTCGCTCTCGTAAGTACTTCGGTCGCTCATCTGTCGTGTGGCAGCATAGCGATAACCGAGTTGCAGGCGCAAGTTCTCAGCCAAGGGTTGCGTCAAGTTGATGCCTACGGAATAGGCACGATTGGTGGAGGGGGAGTGCTGGTATTGGTTGCGATAAAGCACGGAATCGCCACCCAGACTGCTCTCCAACTGATAGTAAGTGGTCTCGGAAAGGGAATGTGACTCGTTGGTACTCTTGCTGTCGGAGTAACTACCCGTGAGGCTGATGCTCGTACCCTTGTCGTTGAACACTCGGGTGATGTCGGCATTGACGGAGAACGAATGGCTGTCGCTCTTCGAATCCGAGTTTCTCGTGATGCTGTTGATACGCTCATCGCCTTCTGAAGAGGTGGATTGCTGGCTGTCGCTGGTGTTGTCGCTCTTCGACTTGCTGAAGTTTCCACCTATATTAAAATAGGTCTTGTCATCCAAGCTCCACCTCATGCCCAACGAACCATTGCCCATCGTGTTGCGATTGGTGCTGGTGGATGCCGAGTTCTGGTAACGGTTGCCTGTGGTGAGATATTGCTCGCTATATAGGGTGCTCTCGTTGCCACTGGCATAATGGTTGTACATCATGTTGCCATAGAGGGTGAATCGCTTGGAGAACTTCTTGGCAAAGTTCATCGCCACGTTGTCCTGTCGGTTGTCGGGATAGCGAGAAGTCATGTATCGGTTGCCACTTCGAGCTATCACGGAGATGTTGTCGCCAGTCTGGCGGAAGAGGTTGGATATTAACTCGGCTTCCTTCTTTTCGTTGTTGCCCCTGCCTATGCCAGCCGAAGTAATCAGCGTGCCGTTGAACTCTCGCTTGGTCTGCAAGTCGAGCACATAGTTTTCGCCGCCCTTGCGCACCTTGGTGATTTTCTCCAGTTCGCTCCGCTTGTCATACACCTTGATTTTGCTCACCAACTTGGCTGGCAGGTTTTCGAGGGCGAGGGTGCTGTTGCCGCCAAAGAAACTCTCGCCATTGACATTGATTTCGTGGATGGGAAGACCATTATATGTTATCGTCTTGTTCTGCTTTTCGTATTCCAATCCAGGCACTCGCTTCAAGAGTTCTTCGAGGTATGCTCCTTCAGGAGTCTGGAAAGCATTGGCATTGATAACCGTGGTATCGCCCTTCATTTCCACCTCCTTCATGGCAGCAGTAACCACCACTTCGCCGAGGTTGAGCGTCTTAAAGATGGAATCTTCTTTTTGCGTTTCCACAGAGTCGCCATCGCCCTCTGACAAGGCACGACTCTCCCTTACTGTATCACTCGACACAGCATAAGAGAAAGCCCTTCCGTCAGGAGAAAGGGAAGACGATGCCCATACATTTGCTATTGTTGAGAAGGACATGAGCAAAAGCACAGACACATAAGCATATCGTACCTTCATTCTTGGTTTGAATATTCAAAATCGGCTGCAAAGGTACGAAAATCGGTATATATTTGCAATACCTTGAAGTAGGTAAAGTGCCAAAGGGCTTGCCAAGGGAATCCATTAAAGAAAGTGAAAAAATGAGCAAAAATAATTGTATTTCAAAATTTCAATTTATCTCTGCACTTGTAATCAAAGCGTTCTTTGTATATTGCAAAGTTGTGAAAGAAAAAGAATATAGCTCGTTTCTAAATCGTTAGTAGTTACACTTTTAAAAGTGCTTAATCCACTGATATTCAATTAATAAAAGATTTTGTTATGACTCGGGTATTTTTAACGATAAAAATCGAAACACGTCGAGTAAATCTCTATCACAGCTGCACCTGCCCGAGAATATAACGATTCACGGAGTTTTTGAGGATGTAAAATATTTGTGTGTTTCCATTATTACATCACAGGTCAGCAACCATTATTATGTATTTGTAGCTTAATGTTATCGTATTAAAGAATAATGGTAAAAGTCATGAAATTCTTCGAATGTAGTCAATGTGGCTACGGATTTTTTGGCGTTCTCTCATAAATAGTATATCTTTATATGTACGTAACCACCTGATAATCAAATGGTATTTTGTAGGAAAAAGAACCAAAAACTACTTTTTAAAGTGGACTCCTTTATTTATCTCCAAATATCGGGTTAAATATTTAAATATCTTTAGTTATTGCAACCGTAACACCATTGTCTCAGCTTCGTCAATGCCTTTCAATCTCATCGCAATCGCAATGTAATAATACTGCCGTACCTTTGCAACCGTAATCAAACGATATAGGTTATGAATGCTAAAAGGGGAATTATTGTATTAGGATTGCTCTCGGCGGCTAGCATGCCAACGTGGGCGCAACAGATTAAGGGTGTGGTTATCGACCAGAAATCGAAAGAGACACTCATCGGTGCAGTCGTCACTGTGGATGGAACCAACGTGAAGGCTATCACCAACATCGACGGAAACTTCCAGATCGATGGATTGGATAAAGAAAAGAAATATACACTATATATTAACTATGTAGGATATAAGACTCAAAAAATTGACGGGGTTCAGGCGAAGGACGCAGACCAGGTGATCGCGCTGCAACCTGATGAACAGCAGCTGAAAGAGGTGACCATTACCGCAGTGGAAAGGCGTAATACGGATGCGGCAATGATACAGGTGGCCAAAAGCAGTCCCGTCATCGTGAGTAATGTTTCGGCACAGGAAATATCCAGAACTCAGGATACGAATGCGGGTGAGGTGATACGCCGAGTGCCAGGCGTGAGCCTCATCGACGATAAATTCGTGATGGTTCGCGGATTGTCACAGCGCTACAACAATGTGTGGGTGAACGGAGGAGCAGTGCCTAGTTCTGAGGCTGATTCCAGGGCATTCTCCTTCGACATCATCCCAAGTTCGCAGATTGACAACCTTACCATCGTGAAGTCGCCAACGGCTGAATATCCCGCTGATTACTCAGGCGGTTTCATCATCGTCAACACCAAGGAGATTCCGGCAGAAAACAGTTTCAACATCGCCGTGGGCGGAAACTGGAATACATCTTCTGCCTTCAAGGACTTTTCTTACTCAAAAGGTTCCGGAACCGATTTCCTTGGGTTCGATAATGGCTTGAGAAACCTGAATGGGGGCATCCATGCTGACTTGAATCCACAGCTCGATGCCAACGGAAAACCAGTGGGCGATTATGCTACTTCGCTCCTGGGCAACGGATTCAATAATGATTGGCTCATCAAGAACAAGAAGCCTTTGGGCGACTTGAAACTGGCAGCCAGCCTGAACCAGCGCTGGATGCTCGGCGGAAGAACACTCGGCATGCTCGCCGCCCTGAACTATACCAACGAATACCGCACCTACGAGAATATGGAGAACAATCTCTATGGAATCTATGATGCGGCAAACGACAAGCCAAACTATCTTCGTCACTCTATTGACGATCAGTATAATAATAACGTGAGACTCGGAGCAATGCTCAACTTCACCTTCCTTTCCAAGGACGGCAATCACAAGTATCAGCTCAAGAACATCTTCAACCAGTTGGCTACCAGCCGATATACCTGGCGTGATGGCGTGAGCGCCCAGTCGAACCTGGAGCGAAGCGCAGAGTATTACTACCGCAGTAGAACTACATATAACGGTCAGCTTACCGGTAAGCACACCTTCACTAGCGATGCCCTTGACTGGAGTATCGGGTATGCGTATGCCAACCGCCATTTGCCTGACCGTCGTAGATACCTCATCGACGATGCTCTAGAATCGGGCGTTTATGCCCTGAGCACCGGCAACGACATATCCCGCGAGTGGACTCAACTCGACGAACACATTCTCTCTCTTGGTGTAAATGACAAGCACCACTTCAAGTTTGGCAACTTTGAGCCAGACTTGCAAGTGGGTGCCTACGGGGAGTATCGCAGCCGAGAATACCAGACCCGCAACTTCATCTACAACTGGAATGTTTCAGATAACAACCTGCCATCCGACTTCCGCCACAGCGACATCCCAACCCTGCTCTCCAGCGAGGCAAACATGGGTTACGACAAGCTGTATCTTCTGGAGGAAAAGCAGATGCGCAACAACTACCGCGGACACAACACCTTAGGCGCAGGATACCTGACGTTGTCTCTCCCCTTTGGCAAACTCGGCATCCACGCCGGTGTCCGCTTCGAGCATAATGATATGGAACTCATCTCCAATTCCCGTGACTACGAGAAGAGTGAATCGAGCCGTCATTACAAGACCGATGATGTTTTTCCATCTCTCAATACAACATATAAGATCAACGACCAGCACCAGGTGCGACTGTCGTATGGCCGCAGTATTAACCGCCCGGAATTCCGTGAAGTATCGTCGTCGGTGTATTACGACTTCGACCTTGCCAGCAATGTGCAGGGAAACACTGAGTTGAAGAACTGTTATGTCGATAACCTCGACCTGCGATATGAGTGGTATCCATCCCGTGGAGAGCTCATTTCGCTGGCAGTCTTCTACAAGCACTTCGATTCTCCTATCGAGTGGACCTATACGGTGGCAGGTGGCACTGACTTGATTTACTCTTACAAGAATGCGAAGAGTGCTAACAACTATGGTGTGGAGCTGGATATCAGAAAGAATCTCGGATTCATAGGATTGAAGGATTTCAGTTGGTCGTTTAACGGTGCTCTCATCAAGAGCAAGGTGCAGTTTGAGAAGGGAGCGAAGGAAGAAGACAGACCGATGCAGGGTCAGTCGCCATACCTTATCAACACCGGCATCTTCTATAAGAACGAGCCATTAAAGATGGATATCGCCCTGCTTTACAACCGCATAGGCAAGCGAATCATCGGTGTGGGCAGAAGCGAGGGAAGCACAGGCGATGACTCAAACGCCAGAGTGCCTCACAGCTACGAGATGCCTCGCAACACCATCGACTTCTCGCTGGCTAAGAAATTCGGCAACCATCTGGAGCTGAAGCTCAACGTAAGGGATCTTCTTGCAGAAAAGATATATTACAAGCAGTTTGCCGATGTAACGTATAGCGACGGAAGCAAGAAGGAAGTAGAAGAAATAGCAAGATGCTACAAGCCGGGCAGAAACATCGGTTTGCAGGCAATCTATAAATTTTAGAGACTATCCGTAGAATTTCAAGAAAGATAATATTAGATATTTGTTTAATAAAACAGAAAACAATGATGAACAAGATGTATTTTTTAGGATGCATGGGCATCCTCGCAGCATCTGCCATGTTGAGCAGCTGCAGCAGTGACAATGACGATCCAACTCCTTCTCCAAATCCTGGATCAGGAGTAGTTTACAAGTGGACAACCAATGGTGGCTTGAAGGCTTGCGACCACATCCTCTTCGGAACAGATGACAAGGAAAACGCCAACGGAACACAGATTGGCAACGGCGATCAGGAATTCGTCTTCACAGGCAAGCAGACTTTGAAGAAAGGCACTTATCTCCTCAAGGGATGGGTATATATTGCAGATGGTGCTGAGCTTACCATCGAACCGGGAACTATCATCAAGGGCGACAAGCAGACCAAGGCGGCACTCATCGCTGAGCGTGGCGGCAAACTCATCGCCAAAGGTACAGCCACAGAGCCTATCGTCTTTACATCTGAAGAGGCTGCCGGCAGCAGAAAGCCTGGCGACTGGGGTGGCATCATCCTCTGCGGCAAGGCTAAGAACAACCAGCATGAGCAGCAGATAGAGGGTGGTCCTCGTACCAAGCATGGTGGCGCAGATGATGCTGACAACTCAGGAGCCTTGAGTTATGTACGCATTGAGTTTGCTGGTTATCCATTCCAGAAGGATAAGGAGATTAATGGTTTAACCTTAGGTTCTGTAGGTTCAGGCACAGAGATTGACCACGTTCAGGTATCTTATTCCAATGATGATTCCTTCGAGTGGTTTGGCGGTACAGTAAACTGCAAGTATCTCGTATCCTACAAGGGCTGGGATGATGATTTCGATACCGATAACGGTTTCTCAGGAAAGGTGCAGTATGGTCTTTCTCTGCGCGACAGCAAGATAGCCGATACCTCTCAGAGCAACGGTTTCGAGAGCGACAACTGCGCTGATGGTGCTACCGTGGACCCTCGTACCAAGGCTACCTTCTCTAACATCACCTTCGTAGGTCCTAAGGTATTGGATGACAAGTTCCAGAACACCACAGATTATATCACTGCCGGAGCATACAATCCAAACAACGGGTCAGCTCTCGGCAAGTTCCAGTCAGCCATGCAGATTCGTCGTTCTTCTAACCTCAACTGCATCAACTCTGTAGCCTTAGGCTGGCCTATCGGTTTGATTGTTGATGGTGAGAAGGGTGAAACCGTGAAGGATGCCAAGGATGGCAAGTTCAAGCTTCAGAATGTATATTTCGCAGGTATGGATGCCGTTGGTACTGATGCCAACAAAAAGTATGAGGATTATCTCTACGATGCTGCAAAGAAGCAGGATATCGACAAGAATCAGAAGTCATACAGCAACACCTTCTTCTTCTCAGAGCAGAGCAACAAGTATTTTGATTCATGGACTTCATTGGTTGGTGCAGATGGCTATACTCCTATCGCAGGAAGCCCATTGCTTGGTGCCGCAAGTTTCGCTGGCTGGACAGGTTTCGACACTGTAACCTACATCGGAGCCTTCGATGGCAGCAACAACTGGATGAATGGTTGGACCAACTTTGATCCTCAGAATGCGAAGTACTAGAAAAAGATTAGTACCAGAATAAGAATTAGAATCGCTAATTTCTATTTTGACTATAAGGTTTTCTTTTATTGTGGCATGGCGCAGTGATTTGTGCCATGCTTTTTTGTGGCGCATAAGATTATATACATGGAGGTTAGTCCTAAAGGTTACAACAACATTAGTGTTATATATAAAGTGAACACCAATAAATAACAAAGGAGTGATGAAGTTGGATTTTCAACAACATCTCTCCATTTTTTACTTTTTTTATCGCAAAAAAAGTATGATATTGCGAAGGAATAGCTATCTTTGCAATTTTATAATAAAATCGCATAAGTATGCCAACAAACAAGAATGCTCAACTAAGATATAAGATAATGGACAGATGTTTCAGTAACATTAAAATGTAAGACAATGAAACAAAATATTATAGACCGTATCAATCATTTGGCTAACGAAAAGGAGCCTTTCCTTTTTGTCATCAACTATGCAGGTTCGGAAGCATACATACGGAAGCTGTCTGAAATAGCTATCGATGAATGCCTTTATGACTTTGAGGGTATAACCAATGTAAAACGGCAGTCACTCTCTTCGGCTACCAAACATCCGACGTGGAAAGTGTTTGAGCCAAATTTTGAAGATTACACGAAAAGTTTTGAAACCGTCAAAAGCAACATCTTGCGTGGAAACAGTTATCTTGCCAACCTTACTTGTAAGGTTGCTTTGGACTGCAACCTTACGTTGGAGGACATCTTCCTACGTGCTAAAGGCAAGTATAAGATTCTACTAATAGACAATAATAGCAATAGACGGTTCGTGTGCTTCTCGCCGGAAACATTCGTGAAGATAAAGAACGGAATGATATATTCTTATCCGATGAAGGGCACGATTGACGCGTCCTTACCCGAAGCAGAGCAAGTGTTGATGGGAGATAAAAAAGAAGCAGCCGAACATGCTACCATTGTGGATCTGATTCGAAATGACCTTAGCCGTGTGGCGGAGCATGTAAGGGTGGATAAATACCGTTATATTGATGTGCTCCATACCAATAAGGGGAATATTCTCCAGACCAGTTCCGAAATAAGCGGCAAGTTGCCAACTGGTTATCAAAAGCACATCGGAAACATATTGGATGCAATGTTGCCCGCAGGTTCCATAACAGGTGCGCCAAAGGACAAGACTATGGAAATAATCCATGAGGCGGAAGGCTATGACCGTGGATTCTATACAGGAGTCATGGGTATATATAATAATGGTGAACTCAACTCGGCTGTAATGATACGCTTTCTTGAAAATGACGGTATAGGAACGTATTTCAAGGCAGGAGGAGGCATTACTTCGAAGAGTGATTGCAGAAAAGAATACGAGGAAGTGTTACAAAAAGTGTATCTTCCTTTTGAATAGAACTGATTTTAATATGGCACAGCAATTCGTAGAGACAATAAAGATTGTGAATGGAAAGACACAAGCTCTTGCATACCATCAGGAAAGAATGGAAAGAACGATCTGTAAGTTCTTTCCTTCATTATGCAATGCGTCTATGCCTTCATTGGAAAAACTGATAAATCCAACGGAAAGCATGGATTTTTACAAGGCGAGAGTGGTGTATGGCGAACAAGGTGTTGAAGCAGTAGAATATGCTCCGTATTTTATTCGAAACATAAACTCCCTTCAAGTGGTCGCAGACGACACGATAACGTATGGCTACAAAAGTACCGACCGCAGTCGCCTCAATGCCTTGGTCGCACAGAAAGGGAACCGTGACGACATCATCATCGTCAAACATGGACTTTTAACGGATACCTCATTCACGAATCTTGCCATATTTGACGGCAAACATTGGGTGACTCCCAGACATCCCTTATTGCCAGGCACAAAAAGAGCCGCACTATTGGACAAGGGAATGATACAAGAAGCAGATATTACATTGGAAGATTTGCGAAATGCCAACAAGGTAAGTCTTTTTAATGCAATGATTGAGTTTGGTGAAAGAGAAATAGCAATGGAGAATGTCCACTTCTGAACATTCTCTATTTCTTCTGATATACAAGATATTTTATGGTTGTAGCGAACATGGCTACTAAAATATTTGGCGTTATCAAATAAATACCATATCTTTGCAACCGCAAGAGTTGTTTGAACCATTATGCAAAGTAAAGCAGGCAGAAGTAGTCTGACTTTCGCTAAATCGTTACCATAAATAAAACAGTCGAAACAACTATGCTGATTATTAGACTGATACAACTTTTTTGATTATCCTATGCAAAGATAGTAAAAAAAATAATACCACGCAAGTTTTACGCCCTCTTTTTTTGCCCCGTTCTCCACTTTTTTACGCAATGACACCCCTTTTTACGCATTGAACGGAAAAAAACTCATCCATTTTTTCGTTATTCCCCGATTTTTGCCTTATCTTTGCAAGTAAATTTGGCACGAAGCAATCCTTTTTACCAATAATATAAATTAGAAAAAAATGAAGATAAACAACAGTACGAAGAAAAGCCTGCTCATCATCGCACTCGCGATGGCCAGCACTACTTACCAGACACAGGCCGCTCCGATAGAACATATCGGCGACAGATACATCATGCATATTCCTGAAATGGAACTCACAGGCGAAGAATCACTCCTCGATGTGCTCATGATGTGCCCGGAAGTCATCTCGCTCGACGGCAACAACATCATCGGCGGAGATCCATTCGCCAACCTCTACGGCAAGTTCGTCATCCGTATCGACAACCAGGAATACGGACTCGATTACGCCACCTTCCTCCACCATTTCAAGGCGCGCGAGATTGAAACCATCAAGGTGTGCCAGAACGCCGAAGTGATGAAGGGATGCAGCAGTCTGAAGAAAGTCATCGATATCACACTGCGCAAGAAGGAGAACGGAACCACCGGCAGATGGGGACTCTTCGGTGATACCTACGGCGGCGCAAAAGGAATCGTCAGCGTCATCAGCCAGCAGGATAAACTCCGTGTGCTCAGTCATGTGGAAGGCAACTTCCAGCGCACCTCCAGCAGCGATAAGGATGCCTACCAGGGCATTTCAGGCACCACCGTAAACCACTACTCCCACGAGGGCGCCAAACTCAATCTGCTCTGGACACCTACCGCGAAGGATGTGCTCGAAATAGATGCGATGCAGACCTATACCCGCAACCATTTCACTCACACCCCGGCCGATTACGTGCGCGCCTATCATCTGCAGGCCGACTATACCCGCACGCTCGCCGACAACGGCTCCAGCATCCTCTTTACCCTCGGTGCCGAGCATATCAGCGACAACGGCCGCACGCAGGAAGAAACCCAGACTGCGCCTTATCAGAACCACTCTACCTACCCCTTCATGGTGGTAGAATACGCCACTCCGGTCATCACCTCCAATCTCTGGATTACGGCTGGTTTCGAGGGCGGTCTCTCCATCGAGAAGAACTGCATCGCCGGTTATACCAACCATTCCAACTACCAGGATTTCTACGCCCAGATAGATTACAACATCGGCAAGTGGGGCTTCATGGCAGGCGACCGCTTCCGCATCATCAACTTCCGTCCTAAGCAGATTGCGCCGGAAGAGCACTGGAAGCATACCACGCGCAACCATATCTACTCGGCGAGCGCCTATTACAGCTTCACGCCGGGTCATACCCTGCAGGCCACCTACTGCCGCCGCATCTTCAATCCCGAGTTTGGAGATTTCGTTACCGCGGGCGATATGGAGGGCGCCTGGCAGCCGGTATACAGTGCCGATATCGTCAACAGCATGGCGAATGTGGTAGAGCTCAAGCATACCTACAGCCGTCCTGCCTTCGTGCTCAGCACCTCGGTAAAGAACATCCACCAGCACCTGTTCAGTGCCACTCATGACAATACGCTCGGCATCGGCTCCACCGCCTTCTGGCACAAGGGCATCCTTCGCCTCACAGCCGGTGTCAACTACTTCTGGCAGCGCAGCGAAACCCCTTCAGAGGAGGCTCAGCAGCGCAATGCAGAATACAATCATTTTGCCGTATTCAAGTTGGCACCGCAGCTCACAATGGCCGATGGCTGGCGCTTTACGGGCAATCTCATCTGGTGTACCCGTCGTCGCAGCGATGCCTACACCCCGGCTAATCTCTATGCCGAGGTAGGGGTATACAAGAATCTGGGCAAGCACTGGACGCTCGAAGGCCGCTTCCACGATATGGCGAACCAGCACTTCGGCAACCGCGCTGCCACCATCGGCTGCACATATTACTTTTAATTGAGCTTTTAACAATCTTTTTCTAAATCAGAAGCAAGATTTCTGTTCCTTTCTTATTTTATTATCAGAAAGTGAAACAATAAAAAGAAAGGAACATTATATATGAGAAAAATTGATTTCAAGAAGATCGGGCTGGCAGCGATGATGCTCCTGTCGGCCCTCACATTCCAGTCGTGCGATAACGATAACGATACAGACTGGGACCGCGTTTTCCCTAACGCACTGGTAACCGTGAAGAAGAGTGGCGATGCCTGCTATCTGCAGCTCGACGACAACACCACGCTGCTCGCCAAGAACCTGAAACCTACCATCTTTGACGGTAAGGAGGTTCGCGCCCTGGTCAACTACACGCAGACCTCGGAGAAGAGCGAGAAGTATAACCAGGTGATTCACGTCAACTGGATAGACAGCATCCTGACCAAGAAGCCAGTTCCATCGCTCGGTTCTGATACCGAGAACCGCGAGAAGTATGGCGACGACATGGTCGACATCGTTCGCGACTGGGTAACGGTGGCAGAAGATGGCTATCTCACCCTCCGTTTCCGGGCTCTCTGGGGCGGTCAGAAGGTGCATTACATCAACCTCGTTACAGGTGTGAATCCTGAGAATCCTTACGAGGTAGAGCTGCGCCACAATGCCAATGGCGACCCTCAGAACTACTGGCGCGATGCCCTCGTAGCGTTCAATCTGAACGATGCCGTGCCTGATACCGAAGGCAAGACGGTGAAGCTTACCATCCGCTGGCGTTCCAGCCATGGCTACAAGAAGGTAGATTTCGACTACTGTTCGCGCAAGCCTATCAGCAGCCCGAAGATGCTCGAAGGATATAGCCAGGAAGGAAGAGATATCCGATAAACAAAGAAAAAGCAGATAAAAGCAAAGCCCCGATGCGTGATACATCGGGGCTTTTTTTACCTTTTTACTTTTTTACTTTTTTACCTTTTTACCTTTTTACCTTTAAAAGCTGCTGCAGCTTGTTACACCGAGGGTGGTAGCGATGGCTGTAAGGAAGGAGATTGCAATCTGCAAAATTGTTTTCCAGGTACTTGCTTTCATAATGTTTAATGTTTAATGTTGAATGTTGAGTGTTGAATGTTGAATGTTGACTTGGTGGGGGGGTGGCCTCAGGCGAGGGCTTTATTCAAGCCCGTCGCCGCCTTCCTGAGAGCCGCCGCCTTCCTGCGTACCGCTGCCGGTAGTTCCGGAGCCGCCCTGGCTGGTGCCGCCGCCTTGTTCAGTGCCGCCTGAGGTACCACCAGAGGTGCCACCCTCGTCGGTGCCAGTATAGCCGCCGTACTCCTGAATCTTGCACTTCTTGCGCAGCTCGGAGTTGCTCCAGCTTTTTGTGTTTCTCACAATCAGGTGTACACCCTCTACGCTGGCAGCCGTTACCTTCTCCTTGGTATCCTCCGCCTTCGAAGTCATACCGATGGAGAACAGACCGAGGTCAGAGAGACGCACACTCTTACCGTCGAGAATCAACTCCTGCAGATGGTCGAGAGCATCCATCAGCACACCGTGGATAGTACCTCGGGAGTAAGGCGAACCGTGGTCAGAGATGTGGGATACGAATCCCTCGAAATCCACCTCGCGGTCGGTTACCGCAGTGGCATACCACTTTTTCTTACCTGCGTTCTCGCCACTCTGTGGGGTACGCTGCAACTTACGATACTTCAATGTTCCTTTCTGTTCCATGATCTTAAAATATTAAAGGGTTAATATAAATGTTGAATGTTGAGTGTTGAATGTTGACTTGGTGGGGGTGCGCTTTGTCGAGTGCAGCCTTTCTTGAATCACGATGCAAAGGTACGGCAATTTTCTAATACTACCAAATTTCACCCTGCAGAGTTATGTTAAACAGATTTAACGCTTCGGGCTTATCCGGTTAATCTTGCCAACTCATAATTTATCGTGCGAGAAAACTATGTGATGTAAAAAGTTTCTCTATGCTTTCTCATCCCGAAAACAGCAGGAAGCAAGAAATCCATCATCATCCACCGAACCCATTTCCACCACCAAAGTGTGACAGTTGTGACAGTTGTGACAGTTTTCAGCGCCTACCCCCACCTCCCTCTCTTTAGAGGTAACTTATAATATATATAATTATATATATAATAAGTTAAATATAATAATAACAATTTGAAAGCAGCCCGAGTTCATATACCCCTCCCCTGAAAACTGTCACAACTGTCACAACTGTCACAACAGTAACGCTCCATCAATCCTTCTCCTCTCCTTCTCCCTCCATCCTGTTTTGTAAAGAAAAAAGGAATCACCCTACCCCCCTGGAGGTTATTAGGGAAATACGCTCATGCCCATAGGGGGTGCTGCTGAGTAGTTACTTCATTTTTCAGCCTTTAAAATCAGTTAAAAAATGGGTACTCCCCATAAAATGTGCAAAAACATGATAGGATTCCCTCATAAAATGTGTATATTTGCAGCGTTATTCCCTCATAAAATGTGGGATAATAGGTGATTATTCCCTCATAAAATGTGATTTTAAGCTACGGATTATGGAAAGATTAGCTATCAATGAACTTCTGAAATGGAAGAATAAACAATATCGTAAACCTCTTATTATAGAGGGCACCAGACAGGTGGGAAAGACTTGGCTGGTGAAGGAGTTTGCCCGCCAGAATTACAAGCAGCTGGCATATGTGAACTTTGAAGAGATGAAGATCCTGCAGAATCTATTTGAACAGGATTTCAGTATTCCTAGAATTCTTACAGCTATTGGGGCTGCAACGAATGTAACCTGCACAGAGGGCGAAACGCTGATATTCCTGGATGAGATTCAGGCTGCCCCTCATGCTGTTACTTCTCTCAAATATTTTGCAGAGAATGCGCCGGGCTATCATGTCATAGCTGCAGGTTCTCTTCTGGGTATCGAACTGCATCAGGGGGAATCTTTTCCTGTGGGTAAGGTGGATTTTCTCTCTCTGTATCCAATGAACTTTATCGAGTTCGTGATGGCTATGGGGGAGAAGAATCTGGCGCAGCTGCTTCAGACGAAGGATTGGAATATGATAACGATGTTTGCTCCCAAGTTTCAGGAACTCTTGAAGTATTATTACTACGTGGGAGGCATGCCTGAAGCCGTATTGAGCTTTAGCCAGAATCGTGACTGGAAAGAGGTGAGAACCATACAGAAGGACATTCTGAACAGTTATCAGAGAGATATGTCGAAGCATGCTCCATCGGAGATTATTCCCCGTATTACTGATTTGTGGAAATCCTTGCCCGCCCAGTTGAGCAAGGAAAACAGGAAGTTTATCTATGGAGTGGTGCGCGAGGGGGCAAGAGCCCGGGAGTATGAGTTGGCCTTGCAGTGGCTGCTGGATGCCGGACTGATATATAAGGTATATAATGTGAAGGCTCCCCGACTGCCGCTTGCCAGTTATGAAGACCGGGCGGCCTTCAAGATCTTTGTCCTGGATGTCGGGCTTCTAGGTGCGATGTCTAATCTCAAGGCTGCGACAATAGTGGCTGGCAACACTATTTTTACCGAGTTTAAAGGGGCATTGACGGAACAGTATGTTTTGCAGCAGCTCATTCTCAGGTATGAACCGTATTATTATGCCAAGACCAACAGTACTCAGGAGATTGATTTTCTGCTCCAGGATGAGGAGGACGAGATTGTTCCGCTGGAGGTGAAAGCCGAGACGAATGTCAAGGCAAAGAGCCTGCGCCAGTTTGTTGCAGACAACCAGTCAAAGAAGGCCTATCGCATCTCCATGAATGATTATCTGCAGGAAGATTGGGTTACTAACGTACCGCTCTATGCGGTAAATGGTCTCGAATTTTATTCGATACAAAATTAATCTTTCTCACGAAAACACAAAAGAAATCCCCCAAAAACTTGCAGAAAAGAGAAAAATTTCTTATTTTTGCAGCAAATAAAAAGAAAGAACGATGGCAAAGGAAAATATAAGCTGGGACGAGACATTGAAGCTAAGCAATATACCAACAATTATGGTTCTGGCTTTTACAAGAATCTCAGTCAGGACTTGAAGAATGAAATGCCGGGGGTGAAGGGATTCTCGCCAACCAATTTGAAGTACATGAGCTACTTTTATAAGCTCTATGCTCCATTGGCTGCAAATCGTCAGCAAGCTGCTGACGATTTTGAAGAGGACTTGTATAAAACAGATATTCAGCGAGTTGGAGATAAAAAACAAAATCGTCTACACGGTGTAGACGATTTCAAAATTCTATTCTTTATTCCATGGTTTCATCATCAACGTATCATCGACAAATGCAAGGATGATGTGAACAAAGAGAACTTATCCATAGCAGAAATGAGCGGCAAGAAACTCGACTGGTTCCGCAAGGTCTGTGCAGCAGTACTGTAATCACTTTTTCCGATTGTTGACAAATCGTCCGCAACTTGCGGACGAATTCACAGATAGCACAATAGTCATTGATATTCAACAAGTTGCAGTCAACAAGCAAAATCGTCAACAGCCTGTTGACGATTTCAAATTATTGGTTCCTAACTCTAGTTCCGCATGTGGTTCAGGCACGGGCTGAAGGCCCAGAAGCCCCTAGCCCAGGGTAACACCCTGGGTATAAGCGCAATCCGCCTTGCGCCCTGTAAGGGCAAAAGCCTTCAAATACCGCAGATTCCCTGCCTATTCCTCTCGTCTTTCCGCCTCCGGCTCCGCCACCATTTCCGGCACTTCTTCCGGCAATTCATATCTTCTGATATGATGATCTTCCAGATAGATATGGTTCAGCGTAAAGGCGAGCGACTCCAGCGTCTTCTCCCTTACCGCCGGCTTCAGTTCACATTCCCATATCACGATGGTATGCCATCCCATTTCAGCCAGCCGGTGCAGCACCTCATGATCCCTCTCCCGGTTCCTCCTGATCTTCTCCATCCAGAACCCGGTGTTCGATTTCGGCACCACATAATACTTGCACCCCTCATGTCCGTGCCAGAAGCACCCGTTCACCAGAATACAGGTGCGATATTTCCTCAGCACGATGTCCGGCTTGCCCGGCAACCGCGGATGATTGAGCCGATACCTGAATCCCCTACTCCACAGAAATTTCCTGACAAGAATCTCCGGTTTGGTATCCCTGCCCCTTATTGCCGCCATATTGTTGTGGCGCTGTTCTATGGTCAAACGGTCCGACATACTCTTTATTTACAAAGACTTCTTTCTTCTTATCTAATAAGTTTTTGCAAGCTATATGCTCCTCTATATGAAAAAATTCCGCAGTTTGCGGAACTTTTCTCGGATTCATTGTAAAACCAAAAATCGTCAGCAGGTTGCTGACGATTTCAAATTATTGGTTCCTAACTCAACTTTGTTAATTTTATTGTTCCAATTTCTTAATCTCTTCGATAGATAAGTCGGTGAGATCGGCAATATCATCTAATGGAGTATTGCGCGCTAACAACTTCAAAGCAATCTCTTTGCTTTTCTTTTTGGCTTCTTTTTCCACAGCATGCTTAAATACCGCATAATTGTCCCACATGACCATCATGCTGTTGTCGTATTTCTCCTGTTCCTCTTTGGTCAGAGTCTTGGAGTCGGCGATTTCTGCCAGTCTCTTGAATATCTTATGCTGAGCCTCAAAAGGCATTTTTTCTAAAGTCTCCATATGCTTCAAATTATAAATCCAACAATCTAAAAACGTAGTACACTCTTCCTCTTTCTTCTTGAAAAGAGGCATTACCAAGTAGATGAAGCGGATCTTGTTAGAGTAAACCTCTCCGCTATCCTTGTCTGCCAGCACAACGTCTGTTCTGAACTTCTTTGGCGTATTTTCATCTACATCAAAGTTCATGAAACAGATAACATAAACGGGTGTGAGATGATAATCCCATTGTCCTTTTACGCCTTGGTCTACTATCGTTTTCGATGCATAGTAGAGAGACCGGTCGATGAAATAGGTCTGGCTCCTGTTTTGCATTTCAACGATAATGTGCTCACCTGTGTCAGTTTCGCAAAAGACGTCGTAGATGATACCTCTCTGGTCTTTTGTTTCTGGCAACATCTCCTTGTCCTTAAACTTCACATCCGTGATGTGCTGTTCTCCCAGGAGCAGCTGGTTCAAGAACTCAATCAGCAAGTCTTTGCTGTATTCCTGGCCGAAGATTCTTTTGAACGACCAGTCTGAGAATGGGTTGATGTATCTTGCCATATCTTTGCGATTTTATGTTCTCGTTGCAAAGATACGCTTTTCTTTCGTAACTTCCAAGAAATTAACTAGAAAAAATTCTTTCTTGATTAAAATGATAATAGCTAATTGATAGTGTCTGCGGCATAATTCTTCCGCAACTTGCGAAGATTTCGTAGTAGGCGCATATAGTAAAGATATTCTGCGAGTTGGAGATCAAAAACAAAGAGGGTGTGTCATAAATCAACAATATGCTTTTTCTCATTTATAAGAATGCGATATGTTCATAAAACAGAAGGCTTTCCGATAGGAAAATGTTTCTTTTCGTATGACTCTACAATGTCCGACATTAATGTCAGCTCTATGGCATTCCTGTCGTTAGCAGGCGTTTCATCCGTTATCAATGGCAGCAGTTCATCTATCCGGTTGAGAGCAAACTCATATTGTTCTTTCGAAATCCTTTCCAGTTTATGCAAATCCATATTATTGATTTCGTCAAGTCTTTTCTGGTCAAGCACGCCCGAATCCCAAAGTTCATTCAGAGATTCATCCATTTTCTTTGAATAATAAGAATACAACAATTCCTTCAATTCTTCCAAACCTTGCTGAGAATCATCTACTTGAAACATTTGCAAGAGGTGTACTTGTGTACTGTTTAATACCGTTGCTGCCATAACCTTTACATTAAAACGTTCTACATTTTTCTGCAAATTTACATTTTTCCTTTGAAAACGCAAAGAAAAAGCCCAAAAACTTGCAGAAAAGAGAAATATTTCATATATTTACAGAAGAAAAGCTGCACTCGGCAATTTGAAAGCAAGCTTTCATTGCGCTCGTTTGCATTTTCTTTGCAGAAGAAAAGCTGCACTCGGCAATTTGAAAGCAGCTTTCATTGTGCTCGTTTGCATTACAAACATTTTAAATTATATAATTATGTTAGGAACTGAACTTCCGCATGTGGTTCAGGCACGGGCTGAAGGCCCAGAAGCTCCTAGCCCAGGGTAACACCCTGGGTATAAGCGCAATCCACCTTGCGCCCTGTAAGGGCAAAAGCCTTAAAAAAAAGGATATTAAGAATGAAAACAAGAGAAGGCAAGAAAACAGCACCACGAAGGCAGCGATGTAGATATCTATGTAGAAATGCCCCCTAAGTTTTTCCTGATAGTCCGTCTGAAAGCATACCTTGAAGCCCTTCTGGGCTGCCCTGTCGATATTATCCGAAAGCACCAGCACCTCAACCCCTTCCTGCTCAAGGAAGTTGAGAGAGATGGGATTGAAGTGATAGCAGAGCGATAGATGCGATAAACTACCTTATCCTATATTCATCAAATCACGCAATGAGACGATAGTTTTCGTCTCACACTCAGCAACTTCCTTGAAACCGAATTCAAAGCTCTGGTAATCTGTTAGCGACAGGACTAAAATCAGTTTATCATCCTTTATTCTCAGTCTTGAATTTGTCACCCGATAATATCCTTCAGATGCATTCTCAACTATAAACATAAAATAGTCGATAGAATCTATCTTGAACATACCTTTATCGATGTCCAGAGGGATTTCCATAGAAAGCCTATTATGCTCATAATCGTCATAAGCATCCCTATCGACCGCTAATACAAATACGTTTTCGGTATCATATACCAGGCCTTTTTGAGGGATAGAATCTTTTACATGCTCATAAACACTATCTTCTAACAAGATTTCTCTGAGATGCCTTTCCAACAGGTCGCACTGAATGATATCATCCTCATTTTCTTTGGCAGCTGGCAATAGAGGGAAGGCACCGATATTCACTTTTCTGATGCTCTGATAGAAATAGCGTCCGTAGATTTCATCTCCAACCACTCTACCAGGGAAAAGAATATAACCACCTATAATTTCCTTGGCAGAAGGACGGACTTCTGTTTTCATCGAATAGTAGATGGCGTCACGATAACGATGCATCTGATTGATGGCATCAGGCAGTGGATAATCGGCAACATCTATGCTGACGCCCTCATCCAATTCACCATCCCTGGCATCATCCTGCACCCTGTATTTTGCATCATAAAGATAGGTAAGAACAAATCCATCTTTCTTTTTTATTGTCACAACGATATCAGGACGCTGCTCAGTTGTCGTTGTCGAGAATTCCTTGGTTCGTCGGTTATAAGTGTGCTGGTATTCCAGGCAGACCTTATCTCCATTCTTTACGTTATCGAACTCAATAACATGCGTCATCTCGCTCTTTACGATTGTGTTGAGCATTTTACTTTTATCCTCGCGCACATGATTATTCGGTTTCTGCAAATCCAGTCCAAGCACCTTAGCAATAAGACGTTTCATTACCAGGAAACACCATATTTCATAGAGTTCCCAGATTTGCTTCATGCCAATATCTGTCTTACCATCAATAAGTTCGAGTGAATTTTTGAGCATTAACCACGCCTTGTATATCTTGCTGTAGCCCATACGCTGCTGCAAGATTGCACTCTCCTGACGGAAGCCTTCGAATTCTCCAACCTTCTGGAAGAAAGGGGAAGTTTCCAGCCGTTTGAACTGCCTCTGATAGTCCTCAAGTAATTGGCGTTCCTCTGCATCCATGACATTAGGAAGAGCACCCAGCTCGCTGAATACCTCTCGGAATTTCTTTCCCAGGACATGAAGAGTATACTTCACAAACCGGTTTTCCCGAGTGTTTATGGTATTCTCTGTCTGTTCGTATCTGAAATAATGCATTTCAGCATCTTGCCCCATATTCCTGTAGCGTTCCTCTTCACGCTGGCTCCATCTGCGTATTCTTTCAGGACGTGCATGATACGTTTTGCGCACAGGCTTGTTGTTAGGACGTGACATTACAAACCTCACGTTTCTGAAATACTCGTCCACTACGCACCTGAAGATACTGAGCCAAATGATATGATTATTCTTGACACTGCGCTGAAGAGCAAAACTGCTGAAAGTCAATGTCAGATAATCATATATATAGTTCTCATACTCCTGGTTGATGAGAGCCATAATCTGCTGCAAGTCGTTTTTGGTATCCAACTTAGGTGATGCCACATACAGCTCCATCTTCTCATGATGCAGGAGTCCGTCTGTATCCCAATAGTCAAAAGCAAAAGAAAACTTTCCCGGGGAGTTCAGAAAGTCGATGTCACCCACCAGAATACCTGAGTCGGAAGACGAGGAATAAAACTTAAAGTTTTCACCAATACTCTTCAACTGATGACGAACATGAGGATACTGTTTCTCTATGGATATATCCAGTCCTTGCTTGAACTCCACAGCAAACTGATACTTACATGTTTCGAACAGGACAGGCCACAACTGCGGCCATTCTTCACAAGGCACAATCTCATCATTCTGCGCAACAAGCTCATTCTTTCCTGCCGGTAAATCCCGTAATTTCAACGTGCCCTTACGGCTCGAAGAATAGGCGCAATAAGTCTGTGCGGCACTTCTTACACGTCGCACAAACCTATCCCATGCATAATTAACAGATGCCGTACTGATCGTAATCAGGTAGTCAGGACACTCAAACTTCAATACATCCATATCCTTATCTTAATTCCAGAAACTGGTAAAACCACTATGGTCTTTACCAAAGCGGTCTATCATAAATTCTATTTTTTCTAAACTTTGGTTCCAGTTGTTCTTATCAGCTCTGGCAGCCAACTTTACCAAGCATGCGTCACACTTTTCATAATCACCTTCTATACGAGGTAAGACCTTCTGCATTAAGATATTATCAAATATTGAGTTCAAATCAGTATTGATCTGCACACCATCTTTTTTCTCTTCTTCTCCCATCAGTTCAGCTATTTTCTTTTTAGCACGATAGAGCAGGATTGTCTCATTCAGTATTCGGTAACTAATCTTGAAAGGAGTGCCTTTCAAATCAGAGTTTATACTATTGATAAAGTCGATGATTTTGCTCTTATCTTCTTCTGACAGTTCAAAACGGCCATCCACCAGCATTTCGGTAGCACGTACTTCATCGCTGATAAATAGTTCACCCTTCCGATATTTCTTTACATAGTCAAGCGTGACATCGTACTCAAAGTAAGACTGGTCAAAATCTTCAACAATCGTCTCAAAAGTCATGGCTCTGTCGATTACCTTTCTTGAGAAGGAATTGGTAGTATCATCCATGTTGACGGTACCTATGATGATTACGTTCTGCGGAATAGTCAAACCATCACGCTTCAGTTCATCTACCAGCCAGCTCTGCTCGAAGAAATCGGATTCATCCTCTTCAGCTTTCTTTATCTTCGCCGTAAATTCCGTTACATCCTTAACCTCGATGGTAGGTTTCAGACCAAGTTCCAGGAATATATTGAAATCATCCCCATAGCTGCTGTCATTGAACACACTGGCAGGCACAATCGCGTCTGTAACAACTGAGCCATCCTTCTTGCGTTTTCTTGATTCTATGACGCTGAGGAAATCAGCAAAATACTCCTCTACAGGCGCAAGATTCATCTCATCAAGACAGACAAAGAAAGGAACTTTCGGATGGTGTTTTGCCTTTACCAGAAAACGCATGAAATCTGTTACATAATAGTTTCTGTTCACAGACGAACGGAATCCGGTAATATCAGTTGCATCATGCCAATTAGGCTTTACGCTGACAAGGAGATAATTACCAGGCGAAGTTTCAGAGGTGTTCAAAACGCCGTCACACGGACATGTTGCAAAGGCCAGGCTCTTGACAAGCAAACTCTTTCCCGTTCCTGAGAAACCGCCCAAGATAAGGAATGGCTTGGTCTTAATGGCAGCCATGTAGGCGTAATCTCGGGCATCAAGCTCAACGTCGTCAAATGATGGCTCTACAGAAGATGCACTCTTAGATGGTCCAGATGCCACATTCGAATCTTCTATCTGCGGCAGGTTTCTCATTTGATTTTGCAGGTCCTGTACATCCTTACCAATTAAAGCCGTAAAGTGCAATTCCTCCTGTCCTGCTATATCAATGTCATAGATAACCCAAGGTGTAGAAGATGAGATTCCTAACTTTTTCTCTGCTTCCTTAAAGAAATCTTCGTTCGATATATTTCCATATTTCAACTTTGGTGTATACTTAATCTGCAATCTGCCGCTATGAGCCTCGGCCCTATCACGTATGATTGCCAACACAAAAGATGCAGGAATCTGAATCTTGTTTATGAACACTTTGTCGAACACAGAGACCAACATCGGTTCAGATGTTGCGCCATCAAAACCGGTGTTACCATAGTAAATCTTTGATCCTTTACCAATAGGCAAGGAAAAATCATGAGTATTTATGGTAACACACTTATGCATCATACCGATAACAATGTTAGAAGCCACATCTTTTTTAATGAGATGTAACTTCTTTGTGTCCTGATTAACAATAGCAGTACCCCAAGATGGGCAGCCAGAACAATTAAAAGCTAAAGAAAAATCATCTATTCTCATAATCCAGACTATTTATCAATTAAAGATAACCATTTCTCTTTTCTCTCGGCAGAATCATGATAAGATTCACTATACTCTTTATTCACTATTACAGCTTTAAAGTGAAGTTCGTCGAGATTACATACATTCATTTCATATATGAACCAGCATGATTCCCAATTCAATCCTAATTTCTTTCTGGCAATGCGGAAGAACTCGGCATTTGACAGCTTCTCGCCATCAAAATTATACGTTATCTTATCAGAATACTTTATTGAGCGCCTTCCAGAATGACTTGCGCTTAACTCCTTTATAAGTACCATGATAAAAGGATAATCAATGCTTATTCCGTTAATATAAACCTTCCTAAACACGCCAGCAAGATGACACTCTTCAAAGTTTGAAGCAATATCTATATGTCCACCTTTACCTAAAGGCAGGCATACGTGATGAAGATTGACTGAATTATATAGCATACCAACCAATATTTCCTCACATCCTTCAACAGTAAATTTGTAGTCAGGCTTAGACTGGCCTAGTTCGGTTCCCCAAGATGGTGTTCCACCACCTTTATCTATATAGGAACCAAAGGATAAAGTACTTAAATTTAACTTCATAACTGTTTGAATATATGCGTTAACAATCTACCAACCAAATTCACGTCCCAACCATTGCCAGCACGTTTTGACAATTGGGTGTACGACTGTCCGTCAAAATTAATCTCACACTCTTTCAGGTCGCGGGAAATCCGGAATCCCATAAGCCTGAACTGTTCATGTACAGACATCTTGCGTACTATCTCCTTGCCATCTTTAGGAACCTCAACAACTCGTAAGCTGTTGTGCTCTGGCTGGGTAATCGTTATACAGTAACCATCCAGCTTGATTTTCTTATTATATACATCAAAGCATAAAGGCGCTTGAACTTTAAAGGAATCAATGTTATGTTTAACCTTAAGATGGGCAATCTGAGCGTCACTCAGGTATAGTTTTTTCTCTGGATGGATATCCAGGAAATCAGCCATTTTTTTGTCAGACTCCACCTTTTCAGGTTCCATACTGAAATTCTCTGGCAAACCACCCAATCGGGCAAACATCCAAAGTCTTTCTCTATTCTGCGGAATACCATAATCTTTAGAATTCAGAACCGCTTTTGACAAAGGATTTTCACCATATCCCATTTCTCTCAAATCCTTGACCAACTGGTCATGTATAGGCTGGAACTTACCATGTGTAAAACCTTTAACGTTTTCGAGAAACAGATATTTCGGCTTCTTCACCTTACAGATGCGGATAATATGTCCTAGCATAGCGCCACGCCCATATGGATCTTCAGTTCCCATCTGCATACCAGCAGAAGAGAAAGGCTGGCATGGGAAACCACCCATAAACATATCGAAGTCAGGTAAATCTTCAGGATTTATCTTCGTTATATCTCCCCAATTTTTTAATGGGTTCCCATTTTTGTCTTTATGGTTTGCATCAAATAAAGCAGCAGCATATTTGTCAAACTCCGAGTATCCGACTACTTCATAGTCTATATTCGGGATGTTTTCTTTCAAACGTTTCAAACCATATGATGCACCACCATATCCGGCAAAGCCTTCAAATACTCTAATCTTCATGTCTATAATATATTAAACCACATCGTGGCAAAAATGTTCGTAATGTTGAGCCAACAAGTCTCGATTAGGCAAGAATCTTCTTGGCAAAACTATCTTTTTATGATTAAACCCTAAGATGTATTCCCTAGTTTCCTCAGGAACCCCTCCAGGTCTTTCTCCGAAAAACTTATCGGATATCAATATCTCGTAATCAGGTGAAATCCCTATCAGATTTTCATCATAGGCTTTATGGAATAAAGAATTCAGACAAAGTCCGTTTTCCGGATTTGTACGATTTGCTTCATCTTGTTTCCATCCTACGATATGACTAGCCTGCAACAACAGGGGATTTTTCAAGCCTGTTATGCAGCAACTTTGATTATATGACGCCAGAACAGTTTCTCTAAAGAAATCCTGATTTATGCGTCTTTTAATTTCTTGTATTCGTTCCTCACCAGCAGGCAAGTCATGCAAATCTATTGAAAGAGATTCCTCTAGTCCTTTATTCCTAAGGGAAGCTAAAATAAGTTCAGCATCATAGGCCAATTTTTCCCAATTGCCATAATACTTCTTCCATACAACCTCATCTAACTTAGCCGTATGAGCTAGGCCTCCCACGCCTCTACTTTTCATTTTAGGGTCAAAACTGGCCAAATTACCGACTTTTCTTACTACTGCATCAGCAGTTCTTCCTATTAAGGCACCGAGTTCTTTCACAAAATCTTTTTTGGCAGAAAATTGCCCAAATGGTTTGCGGCAATATTCATAAAGTACTAACGTTATCTGCTCTTCCGTCCAATTGTTTCTTCCTGCCATAATTATCACTCATTGAAAAGTTCGTTATTATTTTGTATTTCTTCACGAGTAAACTTCTGTGAGATAACATCTATGCGCTTATTCAGCTCATTTTTAAAGAAGTCTTTATCCATAAACTCCAGTCGCTTTGTTCCGCCTATAAAGCTGAACAGTTTGCGTATGTATTGAGCTCGCATATTCATACCATCTTCCAAGAGATAAGGATGCTCTTCCAGAAATTCCAGAATACCTTTCATAGCCTCCCGATGCCTTATCAAAGATAAAGGACCAAAACTATTTGTTCTCAACTCTTGGTTTTTGAAAAGAATCTCAGTCAATTCAAAAGGATTTTCACGCTCATTATCTACGGAAAGATAAACACTCCACCATGCACTCGGCAATGCCATACGGAAAACGCTAACATCATTTTCGAACCAGTGATTAACGATATACTTTTCGGTTACATCGTCTTTCAGTACATCCGAATGTCGTTGCTGAACATATGGAAACAAATCCACATGCGCCAAATACACCCACAAATCAGGTAGAGATGCCAATAGAGGCGTAACTGTATCGTATGCCTTATACAGTTCCACTGCTGTCGTAAAATCGTCATCAGGGTCTAATCTGTCAAGCAGTCCTTCTGGCTTATACACGTTCGCTAAAGCCTTCACTTTAGAAGGGTCAAACGGGAATGTTTCTCCCTGGTAATCTGAGATTTGTATATTACGTCTCAGATCCTCCATATATGACTTTTTAAATACTTTCTGTAGTTCCATCATTAATCCTCCTGATCTTCGTTTTGAGAATTTGCTATTCTTTCCAAGCTATCCAACATTCGTTTGTATGGATCCTGTAAAAGTAAGTCGGCTGCTTTATAAGCTAGAGACATATCACTCTTCAACTCTTCCGGTAAAATATGCAGTTCCTGTAGTCTTATGATAAGACTGTCTGCCCACAATTTCCCTGAATCCTGATTCTCATACAGATTAGTCAAAGCATAGACCAATGCATTATGGACTAAAGATGAATGAATTACTTCAGGAAAGCTGTTACCAATTCGCTGATACTGAACAAACAGGTCATGAGGGAGTTCTATCAGAATTCTGTCATCAGAAAGATTGAAGGTTGTCCTTTCTGCTCCGTCAGCCGCTTCAGTAATTTGCATGAAGGAACCGGCTGCATACAGTTTATCAAACTTCACGTTAGTATTCCACCACGCCAAAGGAAATACAGCAAGCATGTCACCTACCTCCAGATCAAAAGTGAACCCATGATAATCCTCATTAAAATCACTGTTGTTATAATTAGGAATAGGCTCGCTAACAGCGATGAAGCACTGAAACTCTATACGTCCGTTCACCTCTGTTCTACCCAAACTGATTTCAAAATGGGGAGTTGAAGATTTATAACATCTGCGAAGGAAAGTACTCCTGCAAGTTACCTCACAGGCATACTCTGCCTTACCTTCAGAAACCAACTGTGTTATATCCTTATTCTGCTGATGCAAATCGATGCAAAACATATAGTCTGTGGCCGTTTTTACAGGATCAGCCATCTGTATGCAATCGTCAGTCAAAAGCGGATATACATCGTCATATATGCCGAGTACCGGATAAGGCAATGATACGTTTTTATACTTCATATAATTCCTCCGCTGCTAATTTTATAGAATGTTTCATATTGTCCGTAAAACGTACTCTCAGGCGTAATCGACCCTCTGGCAGATGTACATCACGAACTATATTGCCACTCACGTTACCAATGTTAGATTCTTCAACTTGTAATTCTTCATCACTTTCCTCTCCAACCGCATAGAAATGAAGGCGTACATTGCCAACCTCTTCTCTTGGGTGGAGAACAACATAGTGATAAATCTTGCCACCTTCCACTTGCGAGAACGTACGATAAGGAATATTTATCGGTGTGGCAAACAAGCCTTTCTCGCCCTTTTCATCCTCTGTTCTGGTTTCTGAAGCATTACCCGGTTTCTGGATACCTTGGCTGTCCGGCTTTTTCTCGGCTTCACCATGTCCGGCCAGAAGCTTACCACCTGTTTCGTTTGTTGCATTGGTACTCTTATTGATAAGTACATGTCCTGTCGAAGGCGGATTCGGCTTTGGCATAACAGTTGGATTATCCTCACTCTTTGGAATATCAGTTGTGTATGAAGACCCATCATCCTGAAGAAATCCTGTAGGTTTTCCTTCTACACTCTCAGGCATATCTTCCATCTCCAATTCGTCATCGTCAAACGAAGTTGGTATATACAGGAAATCTTCTAACCCCTTGATATCAAGAGCGATTTTATCCTTCAATGAGAAAACCTTATTCAGACATTCATTGATAAATTCATCTAATTCTCTCAAGACCTGGCGTCCCATTCCATTTTGGCGGCCTCTACTTCTCCAATTGGTGGCTTTCCACTCTGTATGTGCAGGATTCTCCATATTACGCAGCAGGTCATTTCCTTCTTCACTATCACAATAGAATACGCCATACATGCCATAATTCGTCTTATTCTTTTGTGAATAGACTAGCATTTGCGGTGCTCTCATATATGCGATTTTGTCTACTGCACCTTTGCACTTGAAAACATAAAAGCATACATGCCCAAGCAAAGGAAGTTTATCTTCTATTAACCGATATTTGGAAGATGTATTGGCAAATCGCACTGCATCAAAATATGGTCGAGGATTATAATAACCAGCCTTACGAGTGTTGTCTTCTATTCCCTCAAAATACTCTTCCATCAAGTCAGCAATCGTATTTTTGGTTATATTGACAACATCATTCACGTTGACCTCTAATTTGCCTTCATATATTGCAAACCAAAAGTTACGAAGAACAGCCTCAATCATCTCTTTGACTGCCTCGTCTTTATATTCCATTTTAAAACCAAGAATATTGATATCAGTACCTGGTTCTGCCCTACGGAAATGTGCAGGAATATCGGCTTCAATAGATATCGGCTTTCCATCCTGGTCGTCATAATAGCCAAAAGCTACTTTCTTCTTGCCCCGATAGGTATGAGTACAAAGGGAACTGGCTCCTTCAAAGAACCTATCACCATTTTTGGTACAGGTACTTACCATTATTGTACTGATAGGAGACAACAGGTAATAAGCAGCCTTACCAAAGCCGAAAGAACCACCTGCTGAAGTATCGTCTTTAGCACTTACTCCTGCGGACCGGACAAAAGCATAGAAAGGACTGTCAGTTTTGTCTTTTTCGTAAGACATTCCCTTCGTGTTATAATCACTTACCCGAATGTATCCCAAATGATCATGATGAGTGTTATCGGCAAAAAACTTCATCATAGGTTCATAAATCGCCTTTGCATTATAGTTATTCGAATAATAATCCAAACACCCCATTATATGTTCCTTCAGGCTAAAGAATTCAGGATAATCGCATCCATTCATCTCCCTGAAAGAGAAAACTACCTGTACAGGTTCCGACTTGTCGTCGACGGCATCCAAAGAGTTCTGGATGCTTTCTCTTACAAGCGCAGCATAAGGATGATTTTTAAAACTTTGTTCCATGGCATTATTTGGGCCCACTTCCTGTACGTTAGGTTGGTCCGCAAAATACCATTTACAATTCTTTTCTCTTCCAGCCATCTTAGTTCTTTGTTTTTATCAGTTTCTACGAGTATCTAGCCTCTATCAACTTTTTAGCTTATTTTAATCATTCACTTTTCTTCCTTGCTCAGTATATCCCTTTCGACTTCGGCAACAAAGTCTACGAATGAGATACCCAGAACTTGGCAAATCTGTCGAAGCTCTATAAGATCCAAGCGGCGGTCGCAAGTCTCAATCTTGCTGATAAAGTTTTGGTTAACCCCCAATTTATCAGCAAGTTGCGCTTGTGTTACACCTTTACCTTCACGCTTACTTCGCAAGCGTCCGATAACCTGATGATATAAATGTGAATGTATACTCTTGTCCATATTCGTTTTAATTTGACGCACAAATATATATTCTTTTATCGGATATACCAAAATGGTATATTTTTGGCACATGCGACAGAACCCCATAGCCAGTTCGAGGATGGAGTGAGGAGCAAAGCCTGAGGTTCGGTCGCCATACAAAGCTTTTGCCCCTACTATTATATTTGCACTTGGAAAAATAAAGAGGTGAAAATCTTTATATCTGCAAACTTTTGTTAACTTTGCAGAAAATTAGATAAGTACAATAAAAAAAGAAGAATACTCCATATCCAGCGTTAACCCTGTGCCCCTTCTAGCATAGTAAAGGCTTAGCCCTGTTTGGGGAACTGGATATTTTCTGAGCAGAAGCTTGAGAGTAAATTAGCCTGCTTGTGTAGAACAAGACAGGACTCGTAGTATAGTTGTAGCCGCTCAGAACGGAGCACCCTTCTTATTAAAAACTTTATTCAAAATGCAAATATACGGAATAGATTTGGCAAAAGAGAAATTTGACGTAAGTTTTTTCGACTTGACATCAAAAAAAGTATCAAACCAACCTTCACATAAGGTTGTAACGAACAATTTAAAGGGTATTGGAAAGTTTTTTAAAGGCCTTCCTAGCGATGCTGTATTGGTTGCTGAGCATACCGGAGTTTATGGTGATACCCTCTTGAAGTGCTGCATGGATAGCAATGTAAAGATTGCCTTTGTGGGTGGATATGTCATCCATAGATATAGAGCTACCCCTGACCGTGCCAAGACGGATGTCCTGGATTGTGCACTGCTCAGAGATTTTGGAGAGAGATATCCTGATAAGCTGAAATACAAGACGTTTCCAGAAGAGGCTCTATATGAGCTTCGTCAATTGGCACGCCACCGAGAAATGCTTGTAGAACAGCGTAAGCAGCTAATAACAGCCGACAGGAGCGAGGATTGTCGTCCTATCAGAAGTCTTGCCGTCAAGCGAAGCATGGACCGTATCAAAGAGATGTTGGACACGGAAATTGCAGAGACGGAAAAAGAAATGTTGAAAGTCATAAATGGACATGAGAGCATTCGCCACAACTATGAGCTTGTTAAAAGTGTCGATGGAGTTGGGCTGATTACCGCAGTAGAACTATTGGTAAAAACAGAGAATTTCACAAAAATAACTACAGCGCGCCAATATGCTGCTTATGCAGGAACTGCGCCATACGAAAAATCATCGGGGAAAATGGACAAGGGAGCACATATATCCAAGATTGGTAATAGATGGTCAAAGACCTTGTTGTACATCTGCGCAGAAAGCGCCAGATTGCACAACAAGGAGATTAAACTGTATTACGAGAGACGTACTTTAATAGATAAAAAGCCGCGTCATTATGTACTAAATGCCATAGCAAACAAGTTGCTAAGGATCATATTCACCCTCGTGGAAAAAGGTGAATACTATGACGCAAACTTCATCAGGCAAGACCCAAGGGTCGTTAAATATAATTAACGTTAAAAAATACGCTCAAAGCTTGCTCAATTAGAGTAAAACAGGGCGCCAGGCGTGCGGACATGAATACCCAGGGCGGATGCCCTGGGCTAGGAGCTTCTGCCCCTTCTATTATATTTGCACTTGGAAAAATAAAGAGGTGAAAATCTTTATATCTGCAAACTTTTGTTAACTTTGCAGAAAATTAGATAAGTACAATAAAAAAAGAAGAATACTCCATATCCAGCGTTAACCCTGTGCCCCTTCTAGCATAGTAAAGGCTTAGCCCTGTTTGGGGAACTGGATATTTTCTGAGCAGAAGCTTGAGAGTAAATTAGCCTGCTTGTGTAGAACAAGACAGGACTCGTAGTATAGTTGTAGCCGCTCAGAACGGAGCACCCTTCTTATTAAAAACTTTATTCAAAATGCAAATATACGGAATAGATTTGGCAAAAGAGAAATTTGACGTAAGTTTTTTCGACTTGACATCAAAAAAAGTATCAAACCAACCTTCACATAAGGTTGTAACGAACAATTTAAAGGGTATTGGAAAGTTTTTTAAAGGCCTTCCTAGCGATGCTGTATTGGTTGCTGAGCATACCGGAGTTTATGGTGATACCCTCTTGAAGTGCTGCATGGATAGCAATGTAAAGATTGCCTTTGTGGGTGGATATGTCATCCATAGATATAGAGCTACCCCTGACCGTGCCAAGACGGATGTCCTGGATTGTGCACTGCTCAGAGATTTTGGAGAGAGATATCCTGATAAGCTGAAATACAAGACGTTTCCAGAAGAGGCTCTATATGAGCTTCGTCAATTGGCACGCCACCGAGAAATGCTTGTAGAACAGCGTAAGCAGCTAATAACAGCCGACAGGAGCGAGGATTGTCGTCCTATCAGAAGTCTTGCCGTCAAGCGAAGCATGGACCGTATCAAAGAGATGTTGGACACGGAAATTGCAGAGACGGAAAAAGAAATGTTGAAAGTCATAAATGGACATGAGAGCATTCGCCACAACTATGAGCTTGTTAAAAGTGTCGATGGAGTTGGGCTGATTACCGCAGTAGAACTATTGGTAAAAACAGAGAATTTCACAAAAATAACTACAGCGCGCCAATATGCTGCTTATGCAGGAACTGCGCCATACGAAAAATCATCGGGGAAAATGGACAAGGGAGCACATATATCCAAGATTGGTAATAGATGGTCAAAGACCTTGTTGTACATCTGCGCAGAAAGCGCCAGATTGCACAACAAGGAGATTAAACTGTATTACGAGAGACGTACTTTAATAGATAAAAAGCCGCGTCATTATGTACTAAATGCCATAGCAAACAAGTTGCTAAGGATCATATTCACCCTCGTGGAAAAAGGTGAATACTATGACGCAAACTTCATCAGGCAAGACCCAAGGGTCGTTAAATATAATTAACGTTAAAAAATACGCTCAAAGCTTGCTCAATTAGAGTAAAACAGGGCGTGAGGGGAATAGCAGGGGGCGTGAGGGGAATGGCAGGGATGCGTGAAGGGAATGGCAGGGAGGCGTGAGGAAAATGGCCTTACCTTTTAAAAAAGCTCTTTTTGCGTATATTTTCCAGATATAATTTGGCGTTTTCAGAGAAAAAGTGTAATTTTGTGGGAGATATTTAATTAAAGGAGAAGATTATGGCAACATTAACAGATGTAGATACAGAAGCAATGAGACAGAGATTGGTGATGAAGGAAAGCCTGACACAGGCTTTTAAAGAACTCCGTGCGGCAGAAGCTTCAGGAGCCGAACTTCCTGATGCCCGAAAAATATTCAAATAACGGAGGATACATTTATAAGTTATGAATGTTAAGGAACATATTTTGGCTGCTATCCGTGAATGCCTGGCGAAGAACTTGCCGGCTAGCGGGAAGGCGATACTTTTTGGCTCGCAAGCCAGAGGTACCGCCAGGGAGGATAGTGACTGGGATATCCTTATCATATTGGATAAGAAGAAACTCATGGCTGCCGATTATGACAACATCACCTATCCACTGACCGAACTCGGATGGGAACTGGGCGAGGAAATCAACCCCGTGATGTATACCGCCCAGGAATGGGAAAAGTATAGGAATACCCCCTTCGTCAGGAACGTAGAAAAGGAAGGGGTCAGAATAGCATAAAATGGACTATTATGCGTTTTATTCGCATTATTTAGCCTTTAGTCTGTTAAAGATTATAAATAATTCCCCGTTTTTAGTTAAAAACCGGAAGTCATAAGTACGTCCATAGCCATTTGGTGGTATGATTTATTCATTTTACCTTTGTAGGAAATTCGTTTCAGATGAAAGGTAAAATATACATCACCACAGAAGACCTTGCCTATATAAGGACAGGGGAGACAGTAAGCTTAGGAGATTTCTTAAGCGAGCTGAAGCGTTCCAAATTGATTAGCTCTACCCACATTGAAAAGAAGTTCGGAATGGGGCATAATACATTTAATCGGTTATGCGACAAAGAAACGTCCATAACTGCTGATACGAAGGATAAGTTGGGGTTGTATATTGCTTATTATCTCAATAAATTTGAAGAAAATTATGAAGATAATCTGGAAGCTCTTGAAAAAGATGATGAGATGGATAAGACCCTGAAAAAAAAGAAGATTGAGGACCTGAAAAACAAGAAAGTGAAATGCTCAGAATCCATAGAAAATTTTAAAAAGGTTTTCGGTTCAAAAGCAGAATATTGTTTTAAAAGAGTCAGAGAAGATGATAAATTCAAGTCATAACGACAATAAACAACTAGCAGATAATGGTTAAGATGCTAACATCTGAAGCCAAGTATTAACATTAAATAATCAACAAAAAGAATGCAAACATAACCTTACCCGCCCCCACACCTTACGATAGTAGGCGCTCGGCAGTCTCCAGCGGCTTACGCTAAAAACGTTAGCGCAAACACACGTCCTCTACTAAAATGAGGCGGAAACAGTTAAAAACAATCTAAACAAAAAGCAAAATGAAAATTTTATTTTGGGGGAAGTTTCTTCGCCTCATAATCAAGCACTTCACCATCGTTATCAACAATACCATACAGATGAATGGCGGTCAGTATATCGAACACATGAACAACTATCAGGGAAAGGAGGATGAGAAATGTCTGGACAAAGAATGATCATCATGAACGCTGGTAGCTCGTACTTCGAGCATGTGGAGAATTATTATGGCAGCAATGCCTGTGAGCAAAACTCATGCAGAAATGCTGTGATGCCGGAAGAGCTGAAAACGGAAAAGGCTCAGAGGATAAAGAACAACCTGATAGAGATAGGCTTGGTAACCGAAAATTTCATGCCCTCAGGACTGTCTTCATCCGAAGCTGCCGTCCTTGCCAATCAGATAGGTACAGAGTTGAAAATCGATAATATATGGAGCGTATTCGGCAATTATTGGGGTCCTAATCCGAACTCGATGAGAGCCGCCTACAACCGAGGAATGGATCAGAAGAAAACGATTCCCTTCCTCGAAAAAGTGATGCCTGCTATCAGAGGCTAATCTGGCAGGTAGTACTAGTACGCGTACATAGTACGTACTAGGTAGAAGCGAGAAATTTGCCTTACCTTTGCCCCCGGAATTCAGAACCAATGCGGTCTGAGTTTCGGGGGCTTTTGTGTATCTGCACATCAACCGTGGTGGGAGCCTCCAATCTTCTAAATTATTTAAAATGATGGAAGTGAAAGCGTATGTGTTCAGTCCTCCTCCTTACAGACGGCTGAGAGTGGTGAAAACGGAAGAGGGGATTACCCCACAAACCAATCTTTTATTAACGAAATAACATGACAGAAACACAACATGTAATTGCACTGAACCCTTATCGCAAGGGCAATAAGGGGAAGGTATTTTCCAACAGTATGGCGGTGTATGACAAGGTGATTGCATCGCCGGAAATCAGGAAGATGATTCAGCAGATTAGGGGCGAACTGCCTATCCCGAAGGTGAATGCCAACGACGAGAAGGCGGTGAAGAAGGCGCAGGACAGGCTGAAGAGCGAACTGCCTTTCTTCTGTCCCCACTACGGCATCTTCAAGAACAATGTGCGCAGACAGGAGAATGCCCAGCCCGAGAGCTTCATGTTCCAGACTATCATCGACGTGGATGACAGGGAGTATGTAGACAAGGCTATCGAGAAGGCAAGGGAACTGAACTGCTCTGACAGCATCTGGAACGGCTCGCTGCTGCACCTCTGCTACAGTGCCCGGAAGAAGCTGCACATCGGTATCAGACTGCCGGTGGGAATGACCATCGAGGAGACGCAGAAGGCGTATTGCGAGGCGCTGGGGGTGCCGTATGACGAGAGCTGCATCACACCCGAGAGAATGATTTATCTCACCG
Source organism: Segatella copri (assembly GCF_026015295.1). NCBI lineage: Bacteria > Pseudomonadati > Bacteroidota > Bacteroidia > Bacteroidales > Prevotellaceae > Segatella > Segatella copri. The sequence continues at coordinate 1,798,961 of NZ_JAPDUW010000001.1, forward strand.
ATAAGGACTCGGAAATCTACAGGTCGAAGATGTGGTGCGCCGTACTGAGCGAGAAGGAGATTCTGATGCGAAGGCAGGCGTATCTGGACCGCGGACTGACCGTGGACGGAAGAGGGAAAGTTAATAGTCCTCATCAAGTTAATAGTTTACAGTTTAAAGTTAATAGCAATGGTAAGAATAATGAAAATAATAGACTATCGGGCAACGACGGCAATACTGCTGTTTCTGCTGGCTCTGCTGTTCAGCCTGCCCAACCTGGTGATAGCCATGGTGCTGATGCTCCTCATATCGGGGATTCTGGAGGCAATCAGGATGCTGGCAGACTGGGAGCCAGGGAGAAGAACCTGATTGCGTTTGACCTCTTTACGCAGGCTGCCGGACTCGGGGGTATGGAGATTGATACCGTGGGGTCGAGACACTCTTCGCTGCTGGCTATCATGAGCGCCGGTGCTTCGAGGGTGATGGAGGAAGAGGAACTGATGAAGGTGGTGAGGGTGAAAATGCCGAGCTACTATCAGGAGAACGACTGCCATCAGCTGATTCACGACTTCTATGCGAAATATGCTGACAATACGAAGCCGATGTCGAGGGAAGTGATGAGGGTGAATGCGCTGGCGGAGCAGAAGGCGAATGAAGTGAAGAGTGAAGAACGAAGAGTGAATAATTCGAATGCTGTGACTAATTATACTGTTCAAAGTTCAAATCTCAAAGTTCAAAGTACCGGGGAGGATTATCCTGATCCGCCGGAGATGCCGAAGAAACTGCCGAAGCTGGTGGAGCTGCTGATATCGAGGACGCCGGAAATTTATAAGCCGGCTGTGGCGCACGCTATCTTCCCGCCGCTGGCTACGCATCTCTGGAAGACGAGGTTCCGGTATATTGACAACGTGGAGCACGAGGCGAGACTGATGACGCTGCTGCTTGCGGGTACCGGAGCGGGTAAGAGCAGCGTGAACAGGCCTATCGATTTCATTATGGAGGATATCAGGCTGAGGGATGCTGAAAACCTGAAGCGCGAAAAGGCGTGGAAGGATGAGATGCTGCGCAAGGGTGCCAACAAGGATAAGCGCAAGAGACCTGAAAACCTGATTATCCAGGAGATTGATGCGGATATGACAAACCCGGCTTTCGTGATGAGAACGGCTGAAGCGCAGGAACATTTCCTCTATACTTCGCTCAATGAGCTAGACCAGTTTGATGCGCTCAAGGGTAGCGGAAGCCAGCAGTTCCGTATCATGTGTCTGGCAGCAGACCCGGGTAATAAATATGGACAAACTCGCGTAGGAACAATGAGTGTCACGGAGCGTGTTACCATCCGGTTCAACTGGAATGCATCTACCACCATCCAGAAGGGTCAGCGTTACTTCTCTAAGGTTCTTACCGATGGTCCTATCAGCCGTATCAACTTCTGTACCATCCCCGAAAGGGAAATCGGCGAAGATATGCCTGTTTACGGAACTTATGATGAATCGTACCGTGAGGCGCTGCGGCCTTACATCGAAAATCTGAACAAAGTAACGGGTCTGATTGAGTGTAAGGAGGCGTTTCAGCTTGCCCTCAAACTGAAGGATGAGAATGCTGAGTTTGCCCGGCTGTCGCAGGACAGGACGTTTGAGAATCTCTCGTTCCGTGCCAACGTCATCGCTTACCTGAAGGCGTGTGTGCTGTATGTAGCCAATGGTTGCAAGTGGGAGCCGGAGATTGACGAGTTTATCCGCTGGAGCGAGCAGTATGACCTGTACTGCAAGATGCGGTTCTTCGGCGACATGATTGCGAAGGAGAACTATACGGCGCAGAGGAGTTCGAAGCGTGGGCCTCAGAATCTTTTACAGATTCTGCCCGATAGCTTTACGGCTGCGCAGTTGCTTGCCATCCGGCTGGAGCATGGACTGGATGCGAAGGGTACCGATATGATGATCAGGCAGTGGCTGCACCGGAATTACATCAGGCGGGCGTATCAGTATACGGGCAAGCGTGACAGTTGTGACAGTTGTGACAGTTTTGAGAAGCTGAAGTACCGCCACGACGGTATGATTATTGAATCTTAAATTTATTTTTACTTATGCAGATAGTTTTAAAACGTATAGCGAAGAAGAAGACCTACACGATAGGTCGCCTTTACATCCTGAAGGATGAGGATGTGAAGAAGCGCACGATTGAGAGTGTGAACAAGTGCAGGGGGCTGAAGACGGTGTGTGAGGTGCCTGCGGAGAAGCTGAATGCGGACTCGTATTTCTGTGATACGCTGGAGCCATGCTGGCGCAACCTTCTGGGTGTGGAGCTAAGTCCTGCCGAGGAGAATGTGCGGTTGGGGCGTGTATCGGGCAAGAAGGCGCAGAAGATGAAGGGCAAGACGGCGATACCTGAGGGCACTTATCCGGTGGTGATCAGCAAGTCGCCGAGTTTTAAGATGTGGTTGCCGCTGCTGCTGGGTGTCCCCAATTTTGAGGGCATCCGCATCCATGCCGGCAATTATCCCGATGATACGCAGGGCTGCATTCTGGTGGGTGAGAACCGTGTAAAAGGCATGGTTGTGAACTCCCGCATCTGGCTCCACCGCCTCATCAATGCCATCACCGCTGCGAGAGACAGGGATGAGAGCATTTGGGGAACGATTTTGTAATGTTGAATGTTGAGTGTTGAATGTTGAATTAGGCTAGCGCCCTTGAGTCCGTTAGGCAAAAAATCAACATTCAACATTCAACACTCAACACTAATAATTCAACATTCAACACTCAACACTAATAATTCAACATTCAACATTCAACACTCAACATTCAATTTAACATTTTTATATCATGAAAAAAAATTATAAAACAAAAAAGGAAGAAATGAAGAATGAAAAGACAGCGGGGAATGCTGTCGTGTTTGAAAACCCTGAATTCGGTAAGATTCTTACTCAGACCGATGAAAACGGGGAGCCTTTGTTCTGCGCGAAAGATGTCTGCAATGCGCTGGGGTATAAGAACCTGTGGGCTGCCATTCAGCGACATGTTGATGACCCATACATCGCGAAACGCGATGTATGGGTAGTGACTGGCAAAAAGAAGGATGGAGTTGCTGCAAAACGACTACAGCAGATGACTTTCGTCAACGAGAGCGGATTCTATGCTTTGGTTCTCGGCTCCAAGCTTCCAACGGCGGTGAAGTTCAAAAACTGGGTTACTTCCGAGGTGCTGCCACAGATTCGCAAGACGGGCGGTTATATTCCGGTAAAGCAGGGCGAGAGTGATGAGGAGACGATTCGGCATGCTGAAGAGATTCTCAGAGCTACACTCAAGGAGAAGGAGAATCTGCTGAAAAACCAGCAGGTGCAGATTGATCAGCAGAAGAAACTCATCGGAGAACAGGATACGGAGATTCGCCGGCTGAACGGTGTGGTAGACAAACAGGTGGTTTGCATCGCCAAGAACGGTGAGAACATCATCCAGTTGGAGAATCAGGTGGATCATCTTCTGCCGAAGGCGCTCTACACCGACAATGTGCTCAACTCTGTTTCCTGCTATACCACCACGCAGATAGCGAAGGAGCTGGGTATCACGGCACAGGAGTTGAACCGCCAGCTCTGTGCCCTTCATATCCAGTACTACCAGAGCGGCCAGTATCTGCTCTATGCTGATTATGCCCACATGGGCCTGGCGAAGAGCCGCACCCGCTACTCTACCCTCCCCGACCCTCACTGCGATGGGGCACAGGAGAAGCTGGGCACCGCCTACACCCACACCTACCTCGTATGGACAGAAAGAGGAAGGAAGTTCATACATTTAAAGGTAAAAGGGTAAAAAAGTAAAAAGGTAAAAAGGCTGGGGACCAGCGATTCCATCGCTGGTCCTCTAAAAAAAAGGGGAGAAAAATTTGGTAATTAGTGAATAAAGCCGTAACTTTGCATGCTCTTAAGCAGAATAAAGGAAATAGATTAGTAATTAAAAGCAAATATGAATAATCATACGACATCAATAACGACGAACAAGAAACATCACTACCGGGAACTGCTGGCTATCGGCATTCCTATCATCATAGGACAGCTGGGTACCATCATCCTGGGATTTGCTGATACGCTGATGATTGGCCATCACAGTACACCCGAACTGGCGGCTGCCGGACTGGTGAACAATATCTTCGGTCTCGTTTTCGTATCCTATATGGGATTCACCTACGGACTCACTCCTATCATCGGACGGCTCTACGGCGAGGAACGGACCGACTGCATCGGACAGAAAGTGCGCAATGCCTTCTGTGCCAACATGCTGACGGGCATCATCTTCACCCTCGCACTCGTTGTGCTCTACCTGAATCTGGGGCGCATCGGACAGCCTGAAGAGCTGCTCTCGCTCATCCGTCCTTACTTTCTGGTAAACCTCGCCTCGGTGCTCTTCATGGGCATCTTCTTCACGATGAAGCAATTTCTTGACGGACTCGGACAGACCAAGGTGGCGATGTGGGCGATGATTGGCGGCAACGTAATCAATATTCTGGGCAACTGGGTACTGATTTACGGTGTGGCGGGCTTCCCGGAACTGGGTTTGCTGGGAGCCGGTATTTCGACGCTGGTGAGCCGTATTCTGATGGCGCTGGCAATGGTGGGCATGCTGATGACGGGCAAGAATTTCGGGGAATACAGACGCGATATTCTGCACAGTTCTCTGACCAAGGCAGACTTCAGGGAGATGAACCGGTTGGGCTGGCCTGTGGCGCTGCAGCTGGGCATGGAGTCGGCTGCCTTCACGCTGAGTTGTGTGATGGTGGGCTGGCTGGGAACCATTCCGCTGGCGGCTCATCAGGTGATGATTACCCTCTCGCAGCTCTTCTATCTCGTGCTTTCGGGCATGGCGGCAGCGCTGGCTATCCGCGTGAGCCATTTTATGGGTCAGAAGGACTACGGGGCAGTTCGCCGCAATGCCTACGACGGGTTCCGGCTGAACCTGCTGTTCTCGCTGTGTATGGGTTTGCCGGTGTTCCTGCTTCGCCATCAGATAGGTGGCTGGTTTAATGATAATGTGGAGGTGCAGGCGTATGTGGCTACGCTGATTATCCTGTTGATGGTATATCAGTTTGGCGACGGACTGCAGTATACCTTTGCCAATGCGCTGCGTGGCATCGCCTGTGTGAAGCCGATGGTGCTCTATGCCTTCATCGCCTATTTCGTCATCTCCCTGCCGCTGGGCTACACCCTAGGTTTCCCTTGCGGCTTGGGCATTCTGGGCATCTGGTTAGCCTTCCCCTTCGGTCTGACCATAGCGGGAGAAATGTATCGCAGAAGATTTGAGAAGGAATTGAAAAAGATTGAAAAAGAAAAGTAAAAAAAGAAAAGTATAAAAAGAAAGAAAAGAGAGAAAGAAGATTGAAAAAGAAATAAATGTACGAAAAAGGCTCCTGCAAGTGTTGCAGGAGCCTTTTTTATTGTTATATGCTAACTCTGATAAATGATTCTTATTCAGCAGTTTGCTCAGCACGATCATCTACGTTCTCACCCTCTGTAGGAGCGAGGGTAGCCTTGAAATCGGTGATGCCGTACTTAGCGAGAATGTTGTACCACTGGAGGAGCTTCTTGATATCGCTGTCGTGAACACGGTCGCGATCGTAGTTAGGAAGAACCTCAGCAAAATAAGCGTGGAGCTCAGCAACAGGCGCCTTCTTGTAGTTGAAAGTGCTAGGCTTGCCCTCTTCCTTCTTGCTTACGCTGTCGAGCACTTCCCAGAGTGGCACCTCATCAGCGTCTGTATACATAGCGATGTCACCAAGGCTTGTTACGCGGTCGGTAGCGAAAGCTGGGATACGCTTGTGAGTCTCATCGAGTGTTTCTACGATGAGGTTTCTGTTACCTCTTGATACCAATTTATAAAGGCCTGGTTTGCCTGCAATTGAAAGGATTGTTTCCATTGTCTTTTCTATTATTCTTTATTATTAATGATATCCAATAATTTCCTTACCTGTGCTTCGATATCCTGCTCGCCATCGTTCACGATTTCGAAATCGGAGCGGGCTGCAAGTTCTTCCTGCGGCATGACGGCATCTATCCACTGCTGCGCCTTCTCTGCCGGGATATGGTCGCGCTGCATGATGCGCTGGATGCGGACCGGTACGGGAGCCGTTACGCAGACCACGAAATCGAGGTGGATACGGCGGTAGAAACCGCTATCGAAGAGGATGGCACTCTCCATCCACTCATAGCTGCTCTGCTCGAAATCGCGCGCCACAGCCGGATGAACCACATCGTTGACAGCCTGCTTGTTAGCCTCGCCAGCCAGCAGAAACTGAGCCAGCACGGGCTTCTGCAAAACGCCCTCTGCGCTGTAAACCTGCTCGCCCACCAACTTCTTCAAGCTAGCCTGCAAGCGGGCATCGGTACGCATGAGCCGCTTAGCCTCAGCATCGCAGTCGTAAACCCGGATGCCCTGTTTCTCCAATATCCGGCACACATAGCTCTTTCCGCTACCTATACCGCCCGTTATCGCTATCTTCATCATAGTAGAAAACTATCAACTATAAACTATCAATTATCAACTATCATTGCTGTTCCAGCAGATAATCTACCGTTTCCAGGTCGAGATGCGCCTTGCTCACCGAGCGCGGCACGCTGCGCAACTGGAGTTTGCACTTGTCAGAAGGGTTGTTAGCCAGATCGTTATAATCTACTACCACCTTAAACTGGCTCGGCTTGATGGTTCTGAAGAGGCTGGCTCCGATGGTGAATCTTACCGCCACTTTAGAAGGGAAGGTACGGAGCACCATGTTATCAGGCATGTTGATGGCCGTAACAGGCACATCGACCGACTCTTCGGTAAGCACATCAGGATATACCGCCAGACGCACCATCTGAGGCACAATCTTCATGCCACGTATCTTCTTGATAGGTACGTTGCGATGAATGGTATCCTGCAGGTTGCGCATGTTGAACGGCTCGATTTCTACCGATTCCAACTCATCGAGCTGCTTCTTGTTGGCATAAACCGTAACCGTAGACGGCAGGAATTCGGTATGTGCCAGATAATAGCTCTTGCTGGTTGTAATCTTACCTCTGAACACCACAGGCACTCGCTTGGAAGAGCCGTAGGTGAAGAAGAAATCGTATTTTGCCGGCTTGATGGAGATCAGTTTGGTAGAGCCATAGAGCTGGGATGCCACCTGTTTCTGCACATCAGCCATCGGAATCTGTCCCGTTCCCGTTTCCTCGTCGGCATAATTGGCAAACCGGAATGTGAGCGGATGAATCTTGCCTCCGTAAGCATAGGTAACGAGTGTGAATCCCTTATCGCGCACCGTAATATGCACGGTATCAGGGAGTTCGCCGGTTATCACCGCATTGCGGGGCACGCCCGTTAACTGCACAGGAATATTGAATTCTCTCTCGGTAGTCTCATTGAGCGTCATCATCAGCCAGAAGATGCCGCTGAGAGCGAGAAAGAACAAAAAAATCAGAAACTCCTTATTCAGACCACTGAACAGGAAGTTTCTGACAGCTTTTAATATGCTCTTGATACTATGCATTAGGTGTCTGACTAGCTGCATCAGCAAACACGTAGCCCTTAGCTACAGTGATTACCACGCCACGAGCTATCTCAACATCAACGGTATTAGCCTCGAGGTCAACACGCTTAACAGTGCCATAAACACCGCCGCCTGTAACCACCTTGGTACCCTCTGCCAAAGCATTCTGGAACTTGCGGATTTCCTTCTGCTTCTTCTGCTGAGGACGGATCATAAAGAACCACATGATAGCGAAAATAGCTACCATCATGATGAGAAAAGTCATGCTGCTACCACCGGCAGCTGCTTGCAATACTAAATTTGTCATGTCGTTAAAGTATTATCTATTATTATTTTATGTTCTATTATATAAATAAGGTGTGGCCTGTAAGAAAGGCCTCCGTTATTTACTCACCCTCGCCCGGAGCGCGGTGAATGCGCGGACGACGGCCGGCTGGGTGCTGGTTGTCTGGGCGCTGTTTGCCGGCATGTTCGCCGTGCTGTGCATGCTGATGCTGCTTGCGCTCAGGCATCTCCTTCTGGATGAGGTTGCGGCTGATGAGCTCGCGGCAGATGCTGTCGAGCATACCGTTAACATAACCGCCGCTTCGAGGAGTGCTGTATGCCTTGGCAAGTTCTACATACTCGTTGATAGTGACGGTAGCCGGGATGCCAGGGAAGTTCATCACCTCGGCGATGGCAATCTGCATGATAATCACATCCATATAGGCAAGACGTGAGAAATCCCAGTTGCGCAAAGCCTCGCTCATATAGCGCTGGTAGGTATCGCAGTTGAGGATGGTAGCACGGAAGAGCTTGCGTGCAAACTCTCTGTCTTCAGCATCCTTATATTCCGGCAGCAATTCCTGCTTGGCCTTAGCTTCCGGGTCGAAACGCTTGATAGTCTTCAATACGAAAGTATCTATGATATCCTTGTCATCGTTCCAGTAGAGGCTCTTCTCCTCGAGGAATGCATCAAGATCTTCATTGTTCTGAATGAACTGCTTGTAGATACGGCGCCATACCTCACGGTCGCGGCTGTACTCGTCGAGATCGGCGAGTTCCTCATCAATAGCACCGCTGATATAATCAGCATAGAGATCACTAGACGTAATAGCAGTATACACTTTGCGCACCATTTCGATATCCTCATCCCAGTTGGAATGCTTAACATCTATCCATTCGAGCAGCATCTTGTTCTCTTCGAGCTGCAGAGCGAACTTATTGAATGCGAAACGTGGTGAAGGTTCCTGCTCCCCCTCTCTCTTGGCACGAGCTACATCTACATCGTAGCGCTTGCGTGCCTCCTGGGTGATGGCAACGATGAGCTGCAACATGTAGTTGTACAAATCGTATGACTTGGAGAGACTAAACATCAGCTCCTTCTCAGCGTTCTCCATGTTATGATCGCTGTTTTGATAGTATGCGTAGGTTAACTGCACAATCTTACGTCTTATCAAATCCCTATTAATCATTCTCTAATGTTTTTAAAAGATTCATTTATTAAATTACCTAATACGCTTGCAAAAATACACATTAAATAGGTAATAGACAAGAAAACGGGCAAAAATTTCAGTTTATTTAAGCAAAAAATTGTATTTTCAATATTTTTTCTGCATGTAGAACATGTTTTTCGGCAAAAAGTTTGCTCATTCCAAATAATTTTCGTAATTTTGCACCCGCTTTAAGCAAAGCTAATCCGTGTGATGGCGAGTTAAGGCACATTTTTTATTAATAACTTAATTTAGAGTAACACAAAATGAAAGAGATTAATGTAACAGGTCAGAAGCGTACAGACCTTGGCAAGAAAGCTTCTAAGACATTGCGTAAGGAAGGTTTGATTCCATGTAACCTTTATGGTGAGAAGAAGGGCGAGAACGGTGCTCCTGAGGCTTTGTCATTCGCAGTTCCATTCGCTGAGTTGCGTAAAATCATCTACACTCCTCATGTATACGTTATCAACCTCATCATCGACGGTGAGAGCCACACAGCTATCATGAAGGAGATCCAGTTCCACCCAACAACAGACGCTCCTCTGCACGTTGACTTCTACGAGGTTAACGACAAGAAGCCTATCACTATCGGTATTCCAGTTAAGTTGACAGGTCTTGCACAGGGTGTACGTGATGGTGGTCGTATGAACCTCTCTATCCGTAAGATCAACGTTACAGCTCCTTACCAGGTTATCCCTGAGCACCTCGATATCGACGTTACAGAGTTGAAGATCGGTAAGAGCATCAAGGTAGGTGACCTCTCATTCGAGGGTCTCGAGTTGGCTACAAGCAAGGCTGTTGTAGTTTGCTCTATCAAGATGACACGTAACGCTCAGCTCGCAGCTCAGACTGCTGAGGAAGAAGAGGCTTAATCACTGAGTCATCTAGAGATTTTACGAACCTGAGTAAAGCATTATCAAACATTGGATAAATATTTGATTTGTGGGCTTGGTAACCCTGGCGATGAATACGCCGGCACCAGGCACAACACAGGATTTATGGTATTGGACGCTTTTGCTAAAGCGTCCAATATTCATTTTGAGGATAAGCGATATGGCTTCGTAGCCGAGACTACGCTCAAGGGAAGAAAGATTTTCCTGCTCAAACCTACCACATTCATGAACCTCAGCGGTAATGCGGTAAGATATTGGCTGAATCAGGAAAAGATTGACCAGAGCCGACTGCTCGTTATCAGCGATGAGCTAGCCCTGCCTCTGGGTGCTTTCCGACTGAAGGCGAACGGCAGCAACGGTGGCCATAACGGATTGGGACATATCCAGCAGCTTATCGGTCAGAACTATGCCCGCCTGCGCATGGGCATCGGCAACGATTATCCGCGTGGCGGCCAGATAGACTGGGTGCTGGGCAAATATACTGAGGAAGACATGAAGCAGCTGCAGCCGGCCATCGACCTGGGTGTAGAGATTATCAAGAGCTTCGTATTGGCTGGTATCGACATCACCATGAACCAATACAATAAGCTAGGAAAGAAGTAATCATGAAAGAATCAGCAAGAATAGACAAGTGGCTCTGGGCTGCCCGCATTTACAAGACCCGCAGCATTGCTGCCGATGCCTGTAAGAATGGCCGCGTCATGGTGGGAGGCGTAACGAGAAAGCCTTCCTTCATCATCAAGCGTGGCGATGTGGTGAGCGTAAAGAAAGCCCCTATCACCTACTCTTTCGAGGTTCTCGACTGCATAGAGCAGCGCGTAGGCGCCAAGATGCTGTATGGTGTCTATAAAAACGTAACCGACCCTAAGCAATACGAGCTCCTGGAGATGAGCCGCATCAGCGGATTCGTAGACAGAGCAAGAGGCACTGGTCGCCCAACAAAGAAGGAACGCCGAGCCCTGGACGCCTTCGTAGATCCCGCCATGTTTGGATTTGACGAAGAAGACTGGGACGAGGATGAAGAATAAAATAAAACTCCCCCTACACTTCAAAGAGTATAGGGGGAGTTTTCTTGTGTAGTCATAATTATCTTCCTTTCTTTCTTACTTTGCAAATATACAACATTTTAAGATACGATGCAAGAAAATTGGGATAATTATTGCTAAAAATATACGAAATAGAAACTTATATGTGATATTTTGCTGCTTATTTTAAAATAAAGCTTAAAATATTTGGAGCGAATAGAGAAAAAACATACCTTTGCACCTAGTAAAAATGATGGAATCAGCATACACACTGATAACTAATCATACTCTATATGAGCATTATAAACTATTAATTTAAAATATTAGAGATTATGAAAAAATTATTCGTTATGGCAGCTATGGTGCTGTCTTCAGTAGGTGCTTTCGCACAGTACAATGCAGGTGATGTTACAATTCAGCCTAAGGTAGGTTTGAACGTTTCATCTCTTACAGAGGATGATGCAGAATACAAAGCAGGCTTCGTTGGAGGTGCAGAGTTGGAGTATCATGTATCACCAATGTTTGGTATCAGCGGTGGTCTTCTCTACTCTATGCAGGGTGCAAAGATAAAAGACACAGATGTAAAGGTAAAGATGGATTATCTTAATATCCCTATTCTTGCCAACGTTTATGTAGCTCCAGGTCTTGCTTTAAAGGCAGGTATCCAGCCAGCATTTAATCTTAGCAACAAGGTTAGTGTTGATGGCGTTACTGTAGATTACGATAAATATGCACCAGAGGGAGCAGAAGTAAAGTCTTTTGATTTCTCTGTTCCTGTAGGCATCTCTTACGAGTATATGAACGTTTGCTTAGATGCTCGTTACAATATTGGTGTAACAAAGATTGCAGACTTTGACGATGCAGGTTGCAACTCTGTATTCCAGATTACATTGGGTTACAAGTTCGCTCTCTAATCAAGAACTCTTGATAAGACAAAAATAACAATCCCCGTTCTTCATTACGAAGAGCGGGGATTTCTTTTTTTCTCGTCATATCTGTTTGAAATAAGCCTCACATAAACATGGAGTGAGGCTTACTATCGTTTAAAATGAAGCCTTTCTAGAACATTCTGCCGCCTGGACGACCACCGCCAAAACCGCCATTGAAAGGACGGCCATGGAAGTTTGGACGGCCACCAGGACCACCAGGACCTTCAGGTCCACCCCTACGGGCATCCTTGCCTCCGAAGAGATTCAGGCGGTAAATCACGTGCAGCATCGCATAGCTGTTGATGGCATTATACTCCGTATCCGTGCGGGATGTAGCAGAAATGGCACGAGAGAAAGTGCTCTGCTGGCGGAGAATATCGTAGAACTGTAGCATGATGGTAAGAGGCTTGCCCTTCAGGAAACCCTGAGAGAGCTGCGCATTCCATACAAACTCATCCGTATTCATGCTGCTGTCGCTATAACCGCGGCGGCTGCTGATAGAGAGGCTTGAGTTCAGACTGGTTCCCCAAGGCGCTGTAAGCGTCATGCTTGGTCCATAAGAGAACTGCCAGGTATTGAGGTTGCTGGTTGGCTGGAGCTTGTTCTTTGCCTTGTTATAAGTCAGCGTTCCGTCGAGCGAGAATTCAGCCCAGTCGTTACGATAGCTCAGAGAGAGATTCTGGCGCCATGTAAGGCTTCGGGTGGTATTCTTCAGTGAACTTGAATTCTGGTCAACACTCAGATAGCTCACATAATTGTTATAGTTGGCATGGGCTCCGGTATTGATATTCCAGACGCCCGCACTATCGATAGAACAGTTGAACATGAAGGCTCCCATCACATTCCAGTTGCCATTGATATTCTCTGGGGTTGTGGTGCGTCCACCCGTCTTCTCGTCATATTCTACCTTATTGCTGATACTGTTTCGGGTGGTAGAGAAGTTGACAAACGTCATGACACCCTTGTTATGATTCTGCACGAAGTTGTTGTAGAACAATCGGAAGTTCTGCGTAAACGAAGGCTTCAAGCCAGGGTTACCCTTCGAGATGTTCAGCGGGTCGCTGTCATCCACTACATTCAGCAACTGCGAGATGCTTGGCTGCGAGGTTGTACCGCGATAGTTGATGCGCAGGTTGCTCATCTTAGAGAAGCGGTAACGGAAATCGAGCGTAGGACTGAAATTAGTGACTGTGCGGACGGTATCCGTATGATTGCCCATATAATCGTAGATGAAGTTGGAGCGCTGTGGCTGAATCATCACACCGAAGTTGAGATTATACTTATTACGGATGAATCGCATCATCACCTGGATATCGTGAGTATAGTTCTTATATTCAGAATACTTGCTCAGGTCATCATCCTTGGTATCCTCCCAATTGTTTCCTACCCTGTCGAGATAGCTGCCCCAGGTGCGGTAAACAGGAGTGATGCCATCAAAGGAATAATCATCAAAACGGTAGGTGCTGCGATCACTCTTGGAATAGCTGTAAGTAAACTTATAGCTGAACTGCAGGAAGGTAGCCTTCCAGAGCGGTTCACTATAGGTAACCTGACCCGCATAGCTGTAATCCTTGGAAGGTGTCAGGTTATAACGGTTGATATCTGATGCGTTTTTGCCCTGTTCCAATTCCGCAAGATAATAGCGGGTATTCTTGAGCGAGATGCTCTTGCTGTCCTTATCTGTATACTTGGCATCGGCACGGAACGTGATATTACGGCCCTGGGAGTTCAGCTTGCGGTTATACTGCAGCATACCTTTCATATTGTTATTATCTGAATAGCTCAAGCCGCTGTTTTCCTGGCTGTTGACCAGTTTCTGGAGTTCATTCAGTTTACTCTTGCTTTCACCCGTAGAGAGGTCTTTCAGGAAAGCATCCTGAAGCGGATCATCTACATACTCGTAAGGATCGTCATTAAACTGGGCAGACAATCCGGTATTTCTGCCGTCGCTGGTATTCCAGGAGATGGAAGGACGGAAGAGGATATTGGTCATGGAATCAGGCATCCACTCCAATCGGATGTTACCATTCCAGCTGTTGCTGCGGGAGAAACTCTGGCTCAGGCTATTGCTGAAAGAGCTGCTGCTACCCATGAAGTTCTCGCTGGAACGACGGCTCCAAATATCACCATCGCTGTGATTCCAGCGAAGTGAAGTATTGAACTTGAATTTATCTTTCAGTTCATAATTATAGTTGGCAGCAATCATCTTGCTGGCATTCAAACCGTTGGCACCGCCCCAGAATCCTCTGCCAGGACCGCCTCCGAAACCACGGTCGCTGGTGTTATTGGCATTGGCAAAGAGCATGAATCGGTTGTTATCACTGAAATAACCTCCCATGCCACGCATATTGTAGCGGCTCTTGTTGCCCACACCCAGGTCGATATTGGAAATCAAACCCTTGTTCATACCCTTCTTCACACCGAAGTCGAGCACGGTCTGCTCCTCGCCATCATCAATACCGGTCACCTTAGAGAGATCACTCTTCTCATCGTATGCCTTGATTTTCTCGATGATGCTGGTAGGCAGGTTCTTCAGGGCAGTCTTGGTATCGCCCGTCATAAACTCTTTGCCATCTACGAGAATCTTCTTTACTTCCTTACCATTGATCTTGATAGTACCGTCATCGCTCACCTCTGCACCCGGCAGACGCTTTACGAGTTCCTCTACTACCGAGCCTTCCGGTGTGCGATAGGCAGAAGAATTGTACACGAAAGTATCCTCCTTCAGAGTTACCTTCTGAGCCATAGCTGTTACCACTGCACCTTTCAGCATGATAGCCTCAGCACCCAGCACAATCTTACCCATAGCCAGATCCTTGTTATCAGAAATTTGGATACGCTTCACGGTAGACTTGTATCCTACGCTCGAAATCTTGAGGAGATACTTGCCATTTGCCGGAGCGGTGACATGAAAGAGTCCATGCTCATTACTGATGGCACCAGCCACATACGTGCTGTCGCTCTTAAGCAATTGAACAGTTACCTGCTCAATGGCCTCCTTGGTATCGCGGTCGGTAATCTGACCGGATATCAGTCGCTGTTGAGCAAAGGATGCTATTGCCATCAACAGCAGCAGCATCGTCAGAATCGATTTTTTCATTCTTATTTTTAATTTGTTATTATTTCCAACTATGAGTGTTTTCACACATAATCGCTATGATATTCTATTATCATTTTTGTTACTCGATTGTTTTGACGCGTTAAATACACCAAGGTTTAATGCATTCTGAGATAAAAAACGCAAATTTAGCAACTTTTTTTTTGTATTGTCTCCATTTTAGTGTATCTTTGCACAAAAATTAATACGTTAGAATGTTATGGAACAAAGAGTAATCATATCAACCCAACTGGAAAGCGAACTGGTAAGTGCACTTTCTGAGTGTGAGCACGACAAGCTTTTTGTGCTTACAGATACTACGACATTGGAACTATGCATGCCTGTATTGCAGAATTTTTACTGCATGAAGGAAGCCCATATCATCACTATTCCGGCTACCGACAGCCATAAAGACATCGAAAGTCTGATGATGGTATGGAAAGGACTGCAGGAGGGAGGAGCTTCACGCCACTCCTGTATGATTAATCTGGGCGGCGGTATGGTAACCGACCTGGGTGGCTTTGCTGCCAGCACTTTTAAGAGAGGTATCAACTTTATCAATATCCCTACCACCCTGCTGGCTATGGTAGATGCATCGGTAGGTGGAAAGACAGGCATCAACTTCGGCGGACTGAAGAACGAAGTAGGTGTGTTCAACGATTCTAAGTTCGTTATTCTCGATACAGAATTCTTAAAGACGCTCGATGCAGAAAACATCTGTTCGGGCTATGCAGAGATGCTGAAACACGGTCTGATTTCTACAGAAGCAATGTGGGAAGAACTGGTCAGCTTTGACCTCGACAAGCCTGATCTGAAGCAGTTGCAGCGCATGGTAGGCGACAGCGTGAAGGTAAAGGAGCGCATTGTAGAGCAGGATCCTCACGAGCAGGGCATCCGCAAGGCGCTGAACCTGGGCCATACTTTCGGTCATGCGTTTGAGAGCTGGGCATTGAAGCGCAAGCCTATCCTGCATGGTTACGCTGTGGCATTCGGTCTCATCCCTGAACTCTATCTGAGTGTTGCCAAGACCGGATTCCCTACAGAGAAGATGCGCCAGACCGTAAACTTCATCAAGGAATTCTATGGTACACTGGATATTACCTGCGATGATTATGATGAGCTCATCGAACTGATGCATCATGACAAGAAGAACCAGAATGGTATCATCAACTTCACGATGCTGGGCGGCATAGGAGATATCCGTATCAACCAGACAGCTACGACAGAAGAGATCAAGGAAGCACTCGATTTCTTCAGAGAAGGATAATTCAGCTAAAGAATCTTTCTTCAGAGAATCTCTTTAAAGAAAGATAGAGCGCTTCGGCTTTCCGGTTTCGGTAAGCGGGAGTTGATTTACATGAAGGAATTCCCTTGGAATCCAATATTTATGATCAGATAAGAGGCGGCGAACAGTCGCCTCTATTTTTTTCATATCCTCATCTTCCGTTAAGAGGACAGCAATCTCTCCAAACTTCCCGTCTTTTTTCTTGGCTATCATGAAAGGTTTTTCAAGATAAGGCTTCAACAGAGCCTCAACCTCTTCTATCTGTATCTTGATGCCTCCGCTGCAAATCACATTGTCTTTTCTGCCTTTGATGCGAAAACGGAGTTTTTCCACCTTATTATATATATAGGATTCTATTTCCACTATATCGTTCGTTATCAGGAGCTCAGCACAGACCTGCGGAGCATCTATTACCAGACATCCTTCCTCGGTCTGACTGATTTTCACACTATCGAAAGGCTGGTACCATTCGCTAGCCTCATCACCGTTAATTCTTCTCAGGGCAATATGCGAGAGCGTTTCGGTCATTCCGTAGGTACTCCAGATGGCAATTATGCCGGGAAGAGCCTTCAGTTTCTGTTCGAGAGCCTCATCTATGGCTCCGCCACCGATAATAAGATGCCTGATACGGCAGAGACGAGCCCGCTCTTCAGGAACCTGCAGGGTGTTATAAACCTGCATCGGGACCATCGCAGCGAAAGTAATCTCTTCATTTACATCTTTCAAAGGATGCCCACTTGGGCAAACAGAAATAAGATGGAGATGGCGCTCTATACTCCGCACCACCACCATCTTACCTGCAATATAATCGAGCGACATACAGAGCAGGGCGCTATCACCAGGTTTCAATCCCAGGAAATCACAAGTGATGCGGGCTGAGTTGAGCATTCGCTTCTTCTCTACCATCATCGGCTTGGGCTTTCCCGTGGAGCCACTGGTATGCACCAGCACCCGGTCGCTACCGTTATTCCATTCTGAAAGGAAATCTTCTAAAGTCATTTTACTACAAACAGTTTGTCACCACGAATCTCCAAAGGCATCGGTATATTATCAGTAAAGAGCTGACCGGTACCCAAGCCTTGCGGCATCTTGACATTAGGACCATATACTTTAGCTGCATAATGAGCAATAGCATTCAGACCGATATTACTCTCAAGAGCAGAAGTAATCCAGCTGCCGATACCGCGCTGGTTAGCCAGTTCTATCCACTCGTTACATCCATAGATTCCACCATGAAGTGAAGGTTTGAGGATGATATACTGAGGACGGACGGTATCGAGCAAGGCCTGCTTCATACTCCGGACATTCACACCAATCAACTCCTCGTCTAGGGCGATAGGAAGCGGTGTTTCGCGACAAAGCTGAGCCATCTTAGGCCACTGATGCTGCTTGATAGGCTGCTCAATCGAATGAATGTCATATTTAGCCAAAGCCTCCAGCTGACTCATCGCATTCTCCGGCAAAAAGCCACCATTGGCATCTACACGCAACTCAACCTGCTCCTTGGTATACACATCACGGATGCGCTTGATGAGATCGAGTTCCTTGAAGAAATCGATGGCACCGATCTTCAGTTTCACGCAATGGAAACCCGCCTGGAGTTTCTCCTCCAATCGGGCCAGCATCTCCTCATAAGTACCCATCCACACCAGTCCGTTGATGGTGATGCCCTCTTCTCCCCTACCGAAAGGAGAGTCGAAAAGATCTGTCAGGTTCTCCATTCCGGCTGGAACAGAAACCCCTTTCTGCTTCAACATTTCTGAAGAAGAAGATGCTCCTTCAGCAGGAACAATCTCCAAAAACTTCTTCGCTGCATCGAAGAACGAAGCGAAGGCTGTTTCCAAACCGAAGGTGATGCTAGGATAAGCACGAATCATATCGTATGGAATGCGTCCCATCTGCTCCACCATCTGGCACACCTGTCTAAGGGTGACGGCATATTCCGGTTTGGCATCGCAACTGAGATCTGGGAGCGTAGCACACTCTCCCACTCCCTCTACCCCTGGCAATTCATCCGATGTAAGGGTGAGATAATAACTGTGTCTCGTGGTATAAACCCCACGAGACGTGCCTGCCGGCTGCTTGAAATGGAGCGTGCGCTCCGAGATTTCTATCTTATACACTTTATTTAAATGTTAAATGTTGAATGTTGAATGTTGAGTGTTGAATTATCCTTCCTCACTTACTTCTTCTGTTTCAATTCATACAGATCCTTGCGGCGGTCGCGAAGATTTCTTACAGCACCGTAGGTATGAAGCTCATTCAAGAGATTCAGGTCAACATCTGATACGAGAATCATCTCGGTATTAGGTGTTGCCTCTGAACGCTTGCCATCGTTAGGGAAAGCAAAGTCGCAAGGGGTGAACACGGCGCTCTGGGCATACTGGATATCCATGTTGTGAACACGTGGCAAGTTGCCCACACTACCCGCAATGGCTACATAGCACTCGTTCTCGATGGCACGCGCCTGGGCACATACTCTTACTCGGGAGTAAGCATTCTGGGTATCGGTCATGAATGGAACGAAGAGAATCTGCATGCCATCCTCAGCCATTAATCTTGACAACTCAGGGAACTCCACATCATAGCAGATGACGATACCAATCTTACCGCAATCGGTATCGAAGGTCTGGATATGGCTACCACCACTCAATCCCCAGCACTTCTGCTCATCTGGTGTAACATGAATCTTTTCATACATATCCACGCTACCATCTCTACGGCAAAGGAAGCCCACATTATAGAGGGAATCGTCCTTAAGATAAGGCATACTACCCGTGATGATATTGATGTTGTAACTGATGGCCAACTCGCGGAAACGGTCACGGATTTCTTCGGTATACTGCGCCATCTTTCGGATGCTCTGTGCCTCACCCAAATCATTGAAACGAGCCATCAAAGGCGCATTGAAATACTCAGGGAAGAGAATGAAATCGCTCTTGTAATCGCTCACAGAATCAACGAAGAATTCAACCTGTTCAAAGAGGTCATCCACCGAAGCGTATGGGCGCATCTGCCACTGTACCAATCCGATTCTTACGGTTGGCTTGCGGTCTACATAAGAATCCGTAGGTGGCTGATAATAGATATTATCCCACTGCAAGAGGGTGGCGCAGTGTTCGCTCTCCTCATCGCTAGGAAGATAGTTGCGGATTACGCGGCGCACGTGGAAATCATTGGAAAGCTGGAAGGTAAGAACCGGGTCATAGATTTCACGGTTTCTTACATGCTCGATATACTCCTTAGGGCGCATCTTATCGGCATACTTGTGATAGTTTGGTATACGACCGCCAAACATGATAGCCTTCAGGTTGAGCTTCTCGCAGAGTTCCTTGCGATACTCATACATACGGCGAGCCAGGCGCAAACCACGATAATCAGGGTGGATAAATACCTCGATGCCGTAAAGAATGTTTCCCTTAGGATCGTGGGTATTGAAGGTTTCATTACCCGTAACCTGAGCATAGGTATGATCACCCTTCACCATATTATAGTTAACGATAATAGAGAGCGCACAGCCCACAATCTTATCATCAACGATAATAACCACCTGTCCCTCAGGGAAGATAGTAATGAGTTTCTTAATCTGTTCTTTTGTCCAGAATACATCTGAGTCTGCGTAAATACGCCTAAATGACTTGGCAAGCTGATCATAATCCTCCATGCGAAGGTTGCGCATGCCTACCTTTTCGATTTTTCGAGTTGGTTCCATAACAACTGTATTTTTATTATTATCTAAATCCGGGTGCAAAGATACAGCAAATTATAGATACGACAAAGAGTTTTCGCAAATAATTGACATTTACGAAAACTCTTTTCATGTATTTTACACAAAGAGCGCGTTTACGCTTAAAATCAGATGCTAATATTTGGCATTTTCCTGTGGAATCGCTTTATCATGATCATCCAGATAAAACAACTTCACAGGATGATACTTCTCACTTGCCACAGAATATTCATCCTGGCGATAACGGGTCAGGATGCCTCCTATCCCCAACATCGTATGAAAAGCCGAAAGACTCGTCTGTACCTGTTGGGTACGATGACCAGACAAAGTTTTCAGTATTCCCGGATATTGTTTTCCATAACCATCTGATGTCCAGATGATGAAAGGAACATGCAGCTCATAATCAGATGCCTTCGGGGCGGCGTGCAGAAAGAGGCGACGGTCATCATCAAAGATATTCTCTCCATGGTCGCTGGTATAGAGCATCGCCGATGTAGGTTGGCTATATACCCCATCCGTCTTTGCCTGAGTTTTCTCCCATTTCTGCAGACGTTCTACGATACCATGCAGGATATAATCGGTATACCGGATGGTATTATCGTATGCATTCAGCAGGTCACGCCGGTTCTCCGGCTTCGCTTCGCTCTTACTGTCAGGTTTAAAGAAAGCGAAATTACGGGGATAGCGCTCCTGGTAATTAAAGTGAGAACCATAAGTATGAAGTACCACGAAGAGTTTCCGATAACGGTATTGCTTGGATGAAGAAGCATCTGCCGCAGGCAATATCCCATCCAACTTCTGCAACAAATCACTATCATAATGATTATCTTTTGCAGAAGCACCTTCCTTCAGGAAGTAATGTTCATCAGCCTGTTCGCCAAGGAAATCAATAAAAGAATGATTAGGCAGCTGATTGCTGATAAATACGGTATGAAATCCCGCCTCCCTGAAAGCAGCCAGGATACCTTTCTCATGAAAGAGACGTTCGAAATCCTCTGCTGATGCAGCCGACAGGAGCATAGGAACACTCTTATGCGTAGTATTACTCTGGGTTGTAGCATCGGGAAAAGCTATGATTCCAGGAGTCTTGGAAAGCAAAGGATTGGTATCGCGCGGATAGCCATAGAGACTGAAATTGTGGGCTCTCGCCGTCTCTCCCACCACCATCACATACACCTCGGGAGCCTCAGCATCGTGCTCGCTCCTGGCATCAAACCTGAAATTCCTGCTTGCCTCCCTGTAATTCTCTGAAGCCGCATCACGCTCGAAAGCAAGATAGAGATTATAGCAAACGTTAACAGGATAAAGCTGGTTGCGCAAGCGATAATCATCTACAGCCACATAGCAAGCCAGCAGACAGAATAAGCCGACAGCAGCTATCTCCAAAGCCCAACGACGCACTCGATGCTGGAGTTGAACCACTATCATCCCTTTCTTGCTGATATTGACAACAGCCAGAACCAGCAAAGGAAGATAAACCACAAAAACACCCACCACAGCAGGCAACAGATTACCAAGCAGTTCCTTCACCTCGCCAGGATTGGTAGTT
Organism: Segatella copri; assembly: GCF_026015295.1. Lineage (NCBI taxonomy): Bacteria > Pseudomonadati > Bacteroidota > Bacteroidia > Bacteroidales > Prevotellaceae > Segatella > Segatella copri. The sequence continues at coordinate 1,820,426 of NZ_JAPDUW010000001.1, forward strand.
ACAAGATTCAGAAACATATCTACCGCTATCACTCCCGTCCCGAAGAGATAAAGCAATACCAGTTGGAAGGCAGCGAAAAAAACAAAAAGAAAAGCCCACCAGATCATCTTACCCGGGCATCTGGTTAACGAAAAGAACCACATGTAGAGTGCCAAAGGCAGCAACACATTGGCACCACAAGCCCAAGGAGCCAGACATTCGGTATAGCACAGAGCTATATTAGGCAACAACAATGCTACCACAGCATACCCGTAAAGGAATGCGCCCGATGACACCTTATTATATATAGGCAACACCACATTATTATATATATCCGTAAAACTGTTCATTCTACTTTTTCATTAACACTTTAAAGAGCATTATCAAACTACATAAAGAGCATTATTACTAAAACGCTTCATTGATATTGAAGAGAAAACCAGACTGCCCCGACTTACCGAATCCATAATCCAGACGTACATTCACATTCTTCTTAAATTCCCAGCGATAACCTACACCGGCATTCGGCAAAATCTGTTTAGAGCGCAATGCCGAGAATTTTGGGAAGATGGTTCCTGCTCCAACCCACACTACGATGCCATTACGCTTCCATACATGTTGGCGCAACTCAACCGTAGCTTCCAGAGAATGTTTATCGCGATAACGGCCTTCATAATAGCCACGCATGGAATGAGTACCACCCAATTCAGCCATCATTCCCCACGAAGGATTACCAAAGTTGAGGTTAGCCCCAATGTCCTCGGCAAGAACCGTTCCCTTACCCAGTCGCTGATAGGCATCAAAACGAAATGCCGTCGTACTGAAGGCATAATCATTCCCCATAAATTTTGGTCTGAACATCTGATTGATATTCAGATAGATACCACGATGTGGGTTCGTAAGATTATCTCTGTTATCATATACCAGAGAAACACCCGCTCCTACATTCCATGTATGACGGTCCATGCCCTGCAGCAATTCCGGACGTTCAATATTTCTACCTATTACATAGTCATAACTCGCCATCGGTCCGATATAGAAATTATCTGCTACACGAAACAGGAAGCTAACTTCAGCCTGAGCCTGCCAACGCTTCATGTCACTCTTATTGGCATCGTTATCGCCCATCTCATAGCCTATTCCCCAAAAATCAGAGGGAAAAGAATAGAAATAAAGGTGATAATCGATGCGATATCTTCCTTTAGGAGCAATATGGTTACCACGGACACCCAACATGTAGAAACCTACAGAACTGACATCACCATAAAGCGAGACATTAGAAGGAGGAAGAATACTGTCATTCGGATCAGTACGGTATAGTCCTGCTGCCACCAATCCCAATCCAAACTTGGTATCAGAGGCATAATGAGGGCCACCTATCACACTAAAATCGAAACGCTTATGCTTCTTGTTTTTATTGGAATCATTAAAGTAGTCAAGAATCCGGTTCACCCATGATTTCCCGGCATGTAAAGCCATCGTATCCACCTTCTCTGCAGATGAGATACTATCGGTTACAGAAGGCTCAGAGGCATAGCTGCCCAATGCCAACATCATAATAAGTATTGTCAGAATATGCTTCATTTTGTCGATTTTATTATTTTAATACACCAATGCTACATTATCAATCCACAAGGTATTGCCTGGAGTTCCGATATAGGCTCCACCATCGGATGAGGAGAACTGAAGAATCAGATGAGTAGGCTTTTCGTTAGCACTCGCCCATCCTACTTCTTTTACCGGCACACTCTTACCCTTGCTGTTACGGGCATAGTCAGTGGATCGCAGTCCCATAGTAGCAGCCTGATAACCTGCCATGTGGCGGATATCGCCATAATGGATTGTATAGGTAGCATCTTCCACCCATCTATCGGTACTCTTTCCGAATCTGACTACCATCGTACCCACACGTTTAGCTGTTATATTTCCCTTAGCATCTTCATGACGTTTCTGCAGATAGAGCACAGCTATAGCATGATCTCGACCTGCAACCGTAGAGGCTCCGCTAAATCCATTCTGCTTGATACGATTGGCTGCATTAGGAAAAGAAGTCTTATAATCAAAGCGCAAAGCCTTAGGACGTGCGGTGAATGGTATACCCCAGTTGATGGCTTTAGGACCATCCTTGGTACTTGTTATCGGTTCACGAACATCACCCAGAAAGAGAGAACCGGCAGCCAAGACCTTGATATTGATGAGTCCCAGCACTTTTACTTTCTCAATATGGGTTACCAGTTTGGCACAATATCCACTACCATGTTTATCACGAAACACAGAGTTATTCGTCTTATAGATACCCGATACATGTGCCAGGACATTAGAGGAACCCCAAGGCGAACCACCCTTATTGCTATAAGGAATATTACCATTGATAGTCATATTAGGTCCAACGGCATAAACTTTTTTCTGATTTCCTCCGATAATGCCTGATTCTTTGATATTCCTGATTACCCAGTGGTCCATATTACCATATTTAAAAGGAACCACCTTTTCCTGTCCCTTAACGGGAAGGCACGACAAGGTAGCAACCGCCATAACGATGCCTGATATTATTATTTTCTTCATATCTGTTTTTTTTATATCATTAAGGCTGCAAAGATAGAAAAATATTTTCTAGTTTTCAGTTTTCTTCGACATAAAGCATAAAAAATTAAGAAATAATAATATATTTACAGCATTTTAATTGCCATAAAACAAAAAAGTCCTGCATTTGCTGTTATAAACAAATACAGGACTCCTGATTCAATATACAAAACAGAATCTCTTGCACCGGTTACAATAGAGACATGTTCCGATTACTCCAAAAGCTATTATCGGTTTGAATACATATTGTCGTAGTACTTCTGGTAATCACCCGATGTTACATTGTCCATCCATTCCTGGTTATCGAGATACCATTTCACGGTTTCCTCGATACCCTCCTCAAACTGGAGAGATGGCTCCCAACCCAATTCCTTCTGCAGCTTTCTAGAGTCGATGGCGTAACGCATATCATGACCCTTTCTGTCTGTTACATAAGTAATCAAATCCAAGTCAGCACCCTCAGGACGACCGAGCAATCTATCAACAGTCTTGATAACCACCTTGATGATATCGATATTCTTCCACTCGTTGAAACCGCCGATGTTATAGGTCTCGGCAATCTTACCCTTGTGGAAAATCATATCGATGGCACGGGCATGATCTACTACATACAACCAGTCGCGCACGTTCTCACCCTTACCATATACTGGCAATGGCTTGCGATGACGGATATTGTTGATGAACAAAGGAATCAACTTCTCTGGGAACTGGTATGGACCATAGTTGTTTGAACAGTTGGTCACGATGGTTGGCATACCGTATGTATCGTGGAAAGCACGGACGAAGTGGTCTGAGCTTGCCTTAGATGCTGAGTATGGAGAGTGAGGATTGTACTTGGTAGTCTCTACGAAGAACTCCTCGCCGTAAGCCTCGTGGTTCTTACCGCTTGATGCCTTGGTGGTGAAAGGAGCAGGAATACCCTCAGGATGAGTCATCTTCAATGCACCGTAAACCTCATCAGTAGAGATGTGGTAGAAGCGCTTGCCCTCGTAACCCTCAGGAAGACTCTCCCAGTAAATCTTTGCAGCCTGGAGCAGAGACAGGGTACCCATCACGTTGGTATGAGCGAAAGTGAATGGATCCTTGATACTTCTATCTACGTGGCTCTCGGCAGCGAGATGGATGATGCCATCCACCTTGTAGTCCTGCATCAGTTTCAACATCAGGTCGAAATCGCAGATGTCGCCCTTAACGAAAGTATAGTTAGGCTTGTCCTCGATGTCCTTGAGGTTAGCCAGGTTGCCTGCGTATGTCAACTTGTCGAGGTTGATGATGTGATACTCAGGATATTTGTTCACGAAAAGTCTTACTACGTGTGAGCCAATGAAACCAGCACCGCCCGTGATAATGATATTCTTCATTTCAATTAATAATTTATAATTAATAATTATTTTGCTGCCGCCAATTCAGCGATGCACTTCTTCAAACTGTCAGTCCAGTATGGCACCTTGAATCCGAAAGTCTGCTTCAGCTTACTCTTGTCAAGTACAGAGAAGTGAGGACGCTTCACTGGGCTTGGGAACTCCTCGCTGTAGCAAGGCTGTATATCGCAAGTATTTCCGCTCAGTTCGCAGATAATCTTAGCGAAATCAAACCAAGAGCAGACACCCTCATTAGAGAAGTGGTAGATGCCCGTCTTATCCAACTGGTCAGTTTCGATGATATGTGAGATGACAGCAGCCAGGTCGCCAGCGTAAGTTGGAGTACCCACCTGGTCGAAGACCACCTTCAGGGTGTCGTGGCTTGCCGTGAGACTCTGCATGGTCTTCACGAAGTTCTTACCCCACTGCGAGTAGAGCCATGCTGTACGGATGATGATATGCTTGCATCCAGTAGCTTCAATACTCTTTTCGCCTGCAAGTTTCGTTTTACCATATACCCCCAAAGGATTCGTTTCCCAATCTTCACGGCAAGGTATATTCTTATCGCCCTGAAAAACATAGTCGGTAGATACATGAATCAAAGTACCATCTACCTCCTTCATAGCCTGTGCCAAATTTCCCGCAGCAGTATTGTTGAGCAGATTAGCCAGATCGTAATCTGTTTCAGCCTTATCTACGTTGGTATAAGCAGCGCAGTTAACAATTACCTGAATATCATTCTCCCTCACCTTTTCTCGGATAGAGTCAAGATTGGTGATATCCAGTTTTTCATAGCCTTCAGCCACATCGGTGAAGACAAACTTGTGATTGCTTTTTTGGGCACAGATTTGCATTTCATGTCCCAATTGACCATTAGCGCCTGTTACTAATATATTCATTGTTTTAATATTTTATTCAATATAATATTTTAAAGTCTACTAACCATTTCCCTCTACACATGAAGAAAACTGATATTTTCTTTCGAAATCTATTTCCTACTACCTATATATAAATCCATTCATCTATATATAAATATGTGGCAAAGGTAAAAAAATAATTTGAGTTGACCAAAGAAAAGAAAAAGAAAAGAGAAGAAACTAACATATATTAAACAAAGACCGCCACACTTTTTCACAAAAGCATGGCGGTTTTCCCTAAAACATAATAGATAAGCTTTGCCTTTAAGGGCAAACTTGAATCATCAAGTAGCCTAGTCTATTACCAATCCTTTTTTCCCTAATATAAACTAAACCTGTTTTCCTATTTAAATCAACATACTAAATCAACAAAAGGAATTTTCTTTATCATTAAATACTTTTAGAAGACTTGAAGTGGTAATTAAACCATTAAAACTACTGTTTTCTGATTTCGTTTGCAAAGTTATATCATTTTTTTCAAAGTTGTATACCTAAGTAGCATTTTGGTAAAAAATCAGCCTACCAAAGAAACAGATAACTCATTAAGAATCAGACGCTTTAATATATTAACTATTTTTATCTAAAGTAAATGGCATTATATGAAAGGAAATTTGTATCTTTGCACCACAAAACGGACAAAAGGACGAAAATAACATTTAAAAGACAATTTTATTATAATTATAAAGAAGCATTAAAGATGAAACTACTTATATATTTACTTCTTTTGCTTACTATGCCATTGGCTGCTCAAGGCAAAACGGACGAGAAGACTTTATTGGATCGTATTGACAAGATGATTGAAAACGACCAATATTATCAGGGAATCAAGGAAAAGGAATTGAAACATCTGAAGCGGCAAGCTTATGAAGCTGAAGACAACCAAACCCGACTACTGTTTCTTGACAGCATATATCATGCCTATAGCGCTTACCGCTACGATTCAGCATACGCATATATGAAACAGGGGCTTGAATTGGCAGAAAAATGTCATAACACCTATTATATCTTACGCAACCAGATAAACCAGGCGTCAATACTTTCGGTAAGGGGTTTTTATAGCAAAGCAGAAAACATACTCAAATCTCTCAATCCTGATGAGATGCCATACCAGTTGAAGCTATACTATTACTTCACATACGCCTGGCTCTACAGCTATTGGGAATCATACTCCAAGAACTCAGATTACGCCGAAGAATTCCGTGCCCAGAAGAAACATTATATGACCCTTCTGATACAGAGTTTCAACGAAAACAATAAGCATAACGTCTTCTATCAGTATCTCATGGGCGAATACGCCTATCTCCACAACCCTACCAGCAAGGAATCGCTCAACTATTATCTGAAGGCACTGAAGATGTCGCCAGCCAAATCCCGTATCCATGCCATGTCAGCTTATGGTATAGCCAGATATTACAAAAAAACCGGCAAATTCGACCTTTACGAGGAATTTCTCGTAGAGGCATCCGTGAGCGATGGATTGTGCCAACTCAAAGAAACTGTTGCGCTTCAAAAGCTAGCCTACTACATCTTTAAAAAGGATGCGAGCAACAGTAAGAGAGCTGCCAAATATATCCAGCACACGATGGAAGATGCACAGTTCTTCAACAACCAACTGCGCATGATGGAGATTTCCAACATCCTTCCAGTCATCGCTTCAGCCAACCAGCAGGCTGCCGAGCGCTCTCGTACCCGCTTTCTTTGGGGGTTCATTGGTGTAAGCATAGCGCTGGTCATCATCCTTATCCTCTCCTTAGTCAACAACCGACAGAAGAACAAGCTGAAGAAAAACAAGGCTGAGATTGAAGAACAGAACGAGAAGCAGAAAGAGATGAATGCACAGCTCACCGAACTGAACCAGCAGCTGGTAGAGACCAATATCAAGCGAGAGACCTACATGCGCCTCTTTATGGACATCAGTGCGGCTTATATCAGCAAGTTATCAGATTACCGCAAACTGGTAAGCCGTAAGATCAAGGCAAACCAGACCGCCGATTTACTGAAGAGTCTCAACACCCATAAATTGGAAGAAGAGGAATCACAGATGTTCTACAACCGGTTCGATAAGGCATTCATGGAGTTGTATCCGGGTTTCGTTACTGAGTTGAACAAGCTCCTGCTGCCAGAATGTCAAATGGAAGTTCCTACTACGCACGACCTGACCACTGAGATTCGCATCTTTGCCCTGATGCGACTAGGTGTAACCGACAGCCAGGAGATTGCCACCCTGCTGCATTACTCCACCCAGACCATCTACAACTACAAGTCTGGAATGCGAGCAAAGGCGATTAATCGAGATACATTCGAATCAGATATCAATCAGCTTTGCCACATCATTAATAGTTAATAATTAATAGTTTACAGTTTATAGCATAAACCGCTTTGACTATCTTGCTCAACGGCGCAGCCTCTATAAACTATTAACTATTAACTGTAAACTATTAACTAGCTTCTGTGTATCACGGTTCCATTAGCCTGATGCGTAGCAAGAACCAGCACCTCAGCTATTTGCACATGTTCTGGGGCACTTGCAGCATAGAAGGCGACATCAGCTACGTCATCGCCGTTCAGAGGCTCTATGCCGCGGTAAACGTTGTCTGCGCGGTTCTGGTCACCATGGAAACGGATGTTAGAGAAGTTTGTTTCAACCAAACCCGGTTTCACATTGGTAACACGCACTTTCGTATGTGCCACATCAATGCGCAAGCCGTCAGTAATAGCCTTTACAGCCGCTTTGGTAGCACAATATACATTACCTCCTGCATAAGCAGCATCACCCGCCACACTACCTATATTGATTACATGACCATGATTACGCTCCACCATACCAGGTACAATCAGGCGAGTCATGGTTAAGAGGCCCTTAATATTGGTATCAATCATCTGGTCCCAATCTTCAAAATCGCCCTCATATTCAGGTTCCAATCCACGTGCGAGTCCCGCATTATTGATAAGCACATCCACATTGCGCCACTCCTCAGGGATGTAATCCACCGCTTTCTTGGCAGCTTCACGGTTACGCACATCGAAAGCCAAGGCAAGCACCTCAACGCCCTCAGCCTCGAGTTCTTTCTTCAGGATTTCCAACTTTCCCGTGTTTCTACCTGTAAGAATCAGGTTATAGCCGCCACGGGCAAAACGACGTGCACAACCTTCGCCAATACCGCTTGTTGCGCCTGTAATAAGAGCAATTTTATTCATATTCTTTGATACTTTGAATTATACTTAGAACTTTTGATACTTTGAACTTTATGATTAGCGAAGCAATTGAATTCTTCACTTAAAGAATAAGGACTCTGACCTCAGCATTCGCCATTTTCTCTATCTGGTTCATCGGACGTTTATAATAAACACTCTGGATAGCCTTATTGATGATGCCATGCCCCACAGCAAGAACGGTCTGGTCAGGATAAGTAACCTTGAGCCAGGTAAGGAAATTCTGGGCTCTTGATTTCATCTTTTCCAGCGTCTCTATGTTGTCCGGCCAATCCTTTGGGTCCTTCGGCAGGTCAGGGATGAATTTACCCGTAAAATCGCCCCAATCGCGCTCTCTGAGCAAGGGAGTGGTGACAACGGGATGCGAGCCGGCGATAATTTCACAGGTCTGTATACTGCGATAGAGATCGCTCGATACGAAAACATCGATAGGTGTGTCCGCCATTTTCCTGGCCACTTCCTCAGCCTGCTCAATACCTTTCATATTGAGTTTTCCCGGTGTTTGTCCCTGCATAATTTGCGCCTTGTTATCCACCGTTTCACCATGGCGCACCAAATATAATTTTGTCATTGTCTTTACTTTTTCCGTCTATATCAAAAATGAGTTTTTACTTTTCCTAAGTCTATACTCCAGACATAGTTTTTACTTTCACTAAGTCTCTTTCCAAGACATCATGATTCTGATTTTGCTTACAAAATTACGGCTTTCTATCGAGACCAACAAATAATTTGCGTTAAATATAGCAATAATTAGCGTTAAATATAGCAATAATTTAAGTTTATATAAAAAACTTCTTGCTAGTTTCGGATTTCTTTCGTAACTTTGCCCCGAAATAACAAAATCAGTTTTAGTATGAAGGTAATACACAGTTCAATATTCCGCGCAGTATGCGCCATCATCGTAGGAGTCCTGCTCATCCAATATCGTGAGCAGACTGTCACCTGGATAACCATCGCCATCGGTGTTTTGTTTTTCCTTTCAGGTGTCATCTCCCTTGCCAGTTATTGGGCAGCCAAGCGCAATGCAGAGAAGATGCAGGGCCAGATTCTGTCTGATTCCAATGGTAAGCCTATCATGGGCATGCTGCCTAAATTCCCGCTTGTGAGCGTAGGCAGTCTTATCCTGGGATTGCTGCTTGCCCTGATGCCTCAGGTGTTTATCGCCTGGCTGATGTTCATCCTGGCGTTCATCCTGATTTTGGGCGCTCTGACCCAGTTTGTCAACCTGGCTTCAGCAGCTAAGATGGGACGCGTAGGCATTCTCTTTTGGCTCTTCCCTTCAGCCCTTCTTCTGCTGGGTCTGCTCGCCATCATCAAGCCTTCAGCCATCGCCTCTGCTCCTCTTTTCATCATCGGTTGGGGTATGCTCATCTATGGAGTAGTAGAGCTTCTCAACGCCTTTAAAGTCTCCAACAACAAGAGAATCTGGCTGAAGAACCAGCAGCAGAAACAGGATTCAAAGGAGATTTATGTGGATGTAGAGGAAGTGAAGAACGAAGAGTAAAACAACGAAATCATTATATCATCATATATGAATAAAATTAAGTCTCTCTTTGCCTGGTTATGGCAAAAGTTTCGCGTATTCTGTACCTGGTACAAAGGATTGTATCAGGGCAGAGCGTGGTATACCAAGACCCTCGTTGCCTTGGCAAGTTGTATAGTCGCCTTCATCTTGTATCTGGGCGCAGTAGATATCAACTTCTTATGGCTCTTCGGCAAGTCACCTGGCTATTTCTCAGGCATCCTGGACCCACAGACCTCAGAGGCCTCTGAAATCTATTCGGCTGATGGAAAGCTCATCGGCAAGTATTTCAACGAAAATCGTACTCCGGTAGAATATGATGAGGTAACACCTGATTTCTTCAAGGCACTGGTAGATACCGAGGATGAACGATTCTACAAGCATATCGGTATCGACCCTATCGGTGTGTTTGCTGCTGCCAAGGATGCACTCCTCCATCATAACGGGCGCGGTGCTTCTACCATCACACAGCAGCTGGCGAAGAACATGTTCCGTGTACGTTCGCAATATTCTACCGGTTTGCTGGGCAAGATTCCTGTACTCCGCCTGCTCATCATCAAGAGCAAGGAGTGGATCATCGCGGTTAAACTCGAAACGGTGTTCAGCAAGAAGGAAATCATCACCATGTATGCTAATACGGTAGATTTCGGTAGCAATTCCTATGGTATCAAAACCGCTGCGAAGACCTACTTCAACACCACCCCTAAGGAGTTGACCACCGGTCAGGCTGCCGTGCTCGTGGGCATGCTCAAAGCTACCACCTACTACAACCCACGCACCAACCCGGAGAACAGTCTTGCACGCCGCAACACCGTATTATATAATATGGTGACACATGGCGATCTCTCAAAAGACAGATACAATGAACTGAAAGATGAGCCTATCAAGCTCGATTTCAAGGTAGAAGAAAACTACGACGGACAGGCTAAATACTTCCGTGAGGCAGTAGCCAACTACCTGAAAGACTGGTGTAAAGACGAAGGTTACGACCTCTATACCAGCGGTTTGAAGATTTATACCACCATCGATACCCGCATGCAGAAGTATGCAGAAGATGCAGCCCGCAAGCAGATGAAACAGGTACAGCAGAACTTCAACAACCACTGGAGCATCCGCCGTACCCAGGCAGGCAAAGGCAACTGGATGGGTCAGGATCCTTGGCAGGATGAGAACCACAACGTGATACCAAACTTCATCCAGGGCACCGCCGAGCGCCAGCCATTCTATAAGGCATTGATAGCCCGCTTCCCTGATAATCCCGACTCAGTAAACTATTACTATAAGGAGTGGGTTCACCCGGTTAAGGTATTCGATTATGACAAGGGCAGCATCACGATGAACATGACATCAGAAGACTCCATCAAGTATATGACCACCTTTATGCACTGCGCCTTTGTAGCCATGGAGCCACAGACCGGAGCAGTAAAGGCATGGGTGGGCGATATCGACTTCGACCACTGGAAGTATGACAAGGTAACAGCCGAGCGCCAGCCTGGTTCTACCTTCAAGCTCTTTGTTTATACCGAGGCAATGAATCAGGGTTTAACCCCTTGTGACAAGCGTCGCGACGAATATATCTCTATGGAGGTATACGATAAGAAGAAGCACGAAATGACCATCTGGCGTCCATCCAATGCCAATGGTTCGTTCTCGGGCGACAGCATCCCATTGAAGAGTGCCTTTGCCAAGAGTATCAACTCTGTGGCTGTAAGATTAGGACAGGAGATGGGCATCAAGCGCATCATCGAGACAGCCAAGAAGATGGGTATCAACAGTCCGTTGGATGACACCCCTTCTCTCGCCCTCGGTTCCAGCGATGTCAACCTCCTGGAGATGGCATGCGCCTACAGCACCATTGCCAACAATGGCAAGCACCACGACCCGGTATTGGTTACCAAGATTGTAGACCACGACGGTAAGGTGGTTTACGAGGGCCCTACCGATTCAGAGCAGGTGATACCTTACAAGAGTGCCTTCCTCATGCAGCAGCTCTTACAGGGCGGTATGAAGGAGCCGGGAGGTACATCCCAGAGTCTCTGGGGCTATGTAGGCAACTACCGTGATACCGAGTTCGGTGGCAAGACTGGTACCACCAACAACCACTCCGATGCCTGGTTCATGTGTGTGAGCCCTAAGCTCGTAGTTGGTGCCTGGGTAGGAGGCGAATACCGCTGTCTCCACTTCCGCACCGGAGCATTGGGTCAGGGTTCGAGAACCGCTCTTCCTGTGTGCGGTTACTTCCTCCAGAGTGTCTTTGGCGACCCAGCCTTCCAGCAGTATCACGGCAAGTTTGACAAGCCACAGGACAGCGATATCACCCGCGATATGTACATCTGTGCAAGCTATGCACCAAAGCCAAAGGTAGATACCACCAAGGTAGACAGTACCGCCTTCCAGGAAGAGATCGTTCTCGATGACGAAGGCAACCCTATCATCCGCGAAGTTCCTGCCAAAAAGGCTGAAAGCGAATCTGCCAACGGTACAGCCACCACAGAAGAAAAGAAAGAGAAGAAGAAGGCCAAGCCAACGGAGCAGCCTGTCAACTTCGATGATCTTTAAATTTAGTTAATAATTTATAGTTTATAGCGGCTACACCGTTTAGCAAGAAGGCGATTTAATATGGCTTATGCTATAAACTATAAATTATAAACTATAAATTAAATACAATGATTGATCTCGACAACCCGGAGTTGCAGAATGCACTCCAAATCATACAGTTTACCCGTCGCTCGCTTTTCCTTACCGGAAAGGCGGGGACGGGTAAATCTACTTTTTTACGTTATATAGCCGCCAATACCAAGAAGAAACATATCATTCTTGCCCCAACAGGCATTGCGGCCATCAACGCCGGAGGAAGCACGCTCCACAGCTTTTTCAAGCTTCCTTTCCACCCGCTGCTGCCCAACGACAGCATGTATTCCGTCCGCAACATCCGCAACACCCTGAAGTATAATTCAGAGAAGATAAAGATTATACGCGAGGTAGAGCTCATCATCATCGATGAGATCAGTATGGTTCGTGCCGATATCATCGATTTCCTGGACAAGATATTGCGGGTATATTGCCGCAACATGCGAGAGCCTTTCGGGGGCAAGCAGCTGCTTCTGGTGGGCGATATCTTCCAGCTGGAGCCTGTGGTAAGAGAGGACGACCGCCGTCTGCTCAGTCCCTTCTACCGCAGCAGTTTCTTCTTCGATGCCAAGGTGTTCGAATACTTCAAGCTCGTGAGCATCGAACTCAAGAAGGTATACCGTCAGAGCGATCCCGTTTTCATCAGCATCCTCGACCATATCCGCACGTCTCAGGTGCCCATGCAGGATCTACAGCGCCTCAACCAGCGCGTGGGAGCCCAGCTCGATGAGAGCGATTCCAAACTTGCCATCACCCTCTCTACACGCCGCGATACGGTAGATTACATCAACGACAGCCAGCTCCAGTGTCTTCCGGGAGAGCCTTGCCTCTTCCGTGGCCACATACAGGGCGAGTTTCCGGAGAGCAGTCTCCCTACCCCTATCGAGCTTTACCTCAAGACGGGGGCTCAGGTTATCTTCATCAAGAATGATATCGAGCATCAGTGGGTGAATGGCACGCTGGGCACCATCATCGGTTTTGATGAGGACGAGGATGCCAAGATTTATGTGCGCACCGAGGAAGGCAAGGATGTGATGGTGGAGCCTGCGGCATGGAGCAACATGAGATACCATTTCAATGAGGTTGAGAAAAAGATTGAGGAGGAAGAGATTGGCAGATACGAGCAGTACCCCATCCGTCTGGCTTGGGCGATAACGGTTCATAAGAGCCAGGGCCTCACCTTCAACCAGGTGAAGATTGATTTCACGGGTGGTGTCTTTGCGGGCGGACAGACGTATGTTGCCTTGTCCCGCTGCACCAGTCTCGAGGGCATTAGTCTTCAGGAGCCGTTGCGTCAGAGTGATGTTTTCGTGCGCAATGATGTCAAGCAGTTTGCCCGTCATTACAACGACCAAAGCACCATCAATACAGCGCTTACCCAGAGTAAGGCCGACAAGCAGTATCATGATGCCGTCAAGGCCTTTGACAGGGGCGATATGCAGTCGGCTCTCGATAACTTCTTCCTTGCCATCCACAGTCGTTATGACATCGAGCAGCCGCTTGCCAAGCGTTTCATCCGCAAAAAGTTGAACAGGGTGAACGAGCTTCAGGCAGAGAACGAGCTGTTGCGTGAAGAAATAAGAAAGAAGGATGAAGAGAAGGAGAAGCAGCAGAAGTTCCTCAAGCGCCTTGCCACGGAGTATGTGATTATGGGGAAGGAGTGCGAAAAAGAGGGCATGAAAGAGGCTGCCATCATGAATTACCGCAAGGCCCTCACCCTTTATCCTGAGCACCCGGAGGCGAAAAAAAGGCTTTTAAAGGTAAAAAAGTAAAAGGGTAAAAAAGTAATATAGATAAAACAAAAAAACAGGCAAAATGATTTTGCCTGCTTTTTTTGTTTTATCTATAAGCTGAAAAGCTCTATTAACTATAAACTATCATCTAGTACCATTGTACAGCGTTCGAATAACCGCTGCGCTTGTCGTATTTCAGCGCATCTGTCAGGGTGGCTGCGTTACAACGGAAGGTGAAGTTGTAGCTCGTATATGGAGCGAGAACCACAGAACAGCTCATGTTAAAACAGTGAAGATCACGAGCCAGACTGGCGGTGGTCATACTGATCTTGTGGTTGTCAAAATCATAACCGGATGAGAAACTGATGTTCCAGCCATCACTGATTCTTACGTTACCACTCATGTTCAGAGTCTGGGTAAACTTGTATGCATAGCGCATCGTCTTCTCATTGAACTTCTCTCTTCGCGTATCCTCGCGCATCGTTACACCATAACCGAAGGTCAGCGACCATGGCATCTTAAACGCCATATAACCATCTGAATCCGTTTCAGCCTTGCCGCCCTTCTTGGCTGCCGTCTTACCCTTCTCCATGCTGTCGTCTACGTTGCTCTCGATGTCGGTATCCAGACCTTCATCGTCATCATCATTGCGCTGGCTGTCCTTCTTGTCGTCCTCATCATCGCCCCCGCCAAAGAGTTTCTTCAGCTTCTCCGGGTTCAGTGTGAACGAGAAGTTCTGCGACATACCCTGGAATCGTCCGAACCTGCCCTTGCCCCACTCCGTATGGGTACCCACATAAACATTGTTCTGGTCGTCCAGCTCGTAGGCATAGGTGGCAAACACAGCGTTCATGTTGAAGGTATAGTTCTTCCACCACTTCAGTCTGAGGTTGATATTCATATCGCTCCAAGGGCGAACCTTGGCTGCGGTATTGTAACTCATGTTGATGTCGAACGCATCGATGATACTGAGTTTCTTGTATCCGGTAGAGTCCTTATCGCTCTTCACCTTCATCTCGATGTTGTTGCCCAGGGTAAACGAGATATTACCGCTCTTACCCTTGCCCGGCGCACCGTAGAGGGCATTGGCATACTTCGAGTAGCTCACCAGCGATACGTTTCCGTCGGCATCGGTCTTCTGGTAGGTGTCCCAGTAGCCGTAGCGTGAAGCTCCGAAGTCTGGGGCATAACTGAAGCTCACCGTAGGCGTAAACACGTGGCGCACAGCCTGTATCTTATCTCCGAAGAGTTTGCGGTTTGGTATGTAGAAACCATAGAGTTTGGTAGAGAGACCTACGCTCATGTTCCAGTTATACACGTTGTTGAAACCGTAGATGGTATCACATTTCTCCGTTTGGCTGGCTTCATCCCATGATCTCTCCACCTTGTTGGTATACATACGGTCGGTGAAATTGAACGATGGGTTCACGTTGAGATATTTGAAGAGCGTGAATGTAGCGCTCACCGGTATCTGATGCTGCCATCCGTTGCGCCAGTCCTTGATGAGTGAACTGTGCATCAGCTTATCCTCTTTAGTATTGATGCTGTTAGAGATGTGTCCCGTATAGCTCATGGCTATCTTCTCGTACCATTTCTCATCGCCCACCATCTTCTTTCTTCTGAACGGATAGAAGCGGGAGATGCTGATGTTGAGGTCGGGCAGCGTCATGGCGATGGATGAATCGCGCATGTTCTGCGAGAGGTTGGCGGTGGAACTGAGCGTCATACCGATGCTTGAGAACGAGGTGCTCCAGTTAACAGATGAGGTTCGCGTACTCTGCGTCATCGTCTGCGGATTGTAGAGCGAATTGAGGTTGTTGCGTTCGTAGCTCGATGTGGCGAAGTTCACACTTGCCGAAAGTGAACTGTATGGGTTTGCCTTGCTGTCCTGGCGGTGGCTCCATTGCAGTTTGAAGCTCTCCTGCTCGGTAAAGTCTGGCATTCCCTTGTCGCCGTTCTTTGTATCCTGGTAACTGAAGAAGAAGGAACCCGAATATTTGTATCTCTTTCGGTAGTTGCTGGCTGCCGAGAGTCCCCACGATCCCTTGGTATAAATCTCGCCCAGCAGCTTCAAGTCCCATTTATCGTTCATGGCGAAATAATATCCGCCATCTCTGAGATAGAATCCTCGTGCCGTTTCATCACCGTAGGTTGGCATGATGAAACCGCTGCTGTAGCTCTTGGTGAACGGGAAGAAGCCGTAAGGGATGGCAAGCGGCATAGGCACATCACACACCACGAGATAGGCTGGTCCGAATACCACATCCTTGCCCGGCCTTACCTTGGCTCGGGAGAGCGAGATGTAGAAGTCGGGATGCGGATCATCGCAGGTGGTATACCTTCCGTGCTGCAGATAGATGACTCCCGATGAGTCGCGTTTCGACTTCATACCGGTCAGGAATCCGTCTTGCTGTTCTGTATATACATTATTAATAAGGGCCTTCTTGCTCTTGAAGTTGAATTTGATGGTGTCGGTATCATAGGTATCGCTACCCATCTTGAAGACAGGTTTGCCCTTGATGCCTCCCTCCGCCGTACTGTCGGGTGTACCCATCGCCTTCACGTTGCTCTTGTCCATATCCATGGAGATGCGGTCGGAACTGAGGTCCATGTTGGTATACTTCACGTTGGAGTTTCCGTAGAGATATGCCACCTTGTTCTTGGCATCGTATACGAGAGAGTCGTCCGCCTGATAGTTAACCGGTGCGTCTACTCCACCCTGTTTCTTTCTGGCGATACTGTCGAGGCGGATACTGTCATCCACCACTTTATTATGTTTCCATATAGCTTTCTGCAGCGAGTCCATCTGCGTGGTGTCGTCAGCCTGTTTCAGCTTGGGCTTTATTTCGTTGCCCAGCGAGTCTACGAACACACTGTCACCCACGCTGTCCACGGTTTCCGTCTTCTCCTTCTTCTTTTTCTTTTTCGAATCGGGCATACCCGGATTAGCCACCATCATACACGAGATGGCAGCGAGCAGCAGCATAGCTATCGTCGATTGTTTTCTCATTCAATAAATTAGAATTCTATTCAAACATGCGTTCCCATTGCTGGAAGCGTTTTACTCCTTCCTCTCCGAACTTCATGAGACTTTTTTCTGCTTTCTCAATTGTTTTTTCCCGGTCGAGGTGAGTTTTGCTGAAGAATTTATCAGCGTAGCAAATCACCTTCTCCTCCATGGTTTCCGGCAGGAAATCCTGATGTGGCAGGGGCAGGTTCTGTGCTATGATCTGTGCCTCTGTGATGCCTGCACCGGTATGGCGCTCACATACGCGGGCATGTCGCTCATATCCTTCCTTGCGCAGGATTTCTGCTCCCAGTCGTCCATGGCAGATGTAGGGCTGCGAGCCGAAACACTGTATGCCTGGGGCATCAGTCATGAAGATGCCGAGGTCGTGGAGCATAGCTGCTTCTTCGATAAACTGGGCATCGAGTTGCAATTCGGGATGATACGAAACAATCTGTAGCGCTTTTCGCGCTACAGATTGGCTATGTGTGATGAGGATATGCCGAAGCTCATTATCCTCAGGATAATACTTATCAATAATAGCTTGATAATTCATTTCTATTATATTTACTCAGCATCGCGCTCGATGTAAGCGATAACATCGCCCTTGCGCACCTTGCTGCCCTGCTTGGCATTGATTTCTACGAGCTTGCCGCCCAATGCAGCTGGGATGGTTTCAAACTCGCCCCAAGGAGCCTGGATATAGCAGAAGGCATCACCTTCTTTATATTCCTTGCCGATGTATGGCTCTACAGCTGGCTGGCACTCGCCCTCGCCCTGGAATTCCCAGAAGAGCTGGCCGGCTACTGGTGCTACGATGGCATCTGCCTTGGCGTGCTTGAACTCTGCAAGCTGTGCAGGAGTAAGGGTTGTACCGAGCTTGGCATCCTTTGCCTTCTGAAGGTCGGCCAGGAAGTTCTTCTTTGCCTGTCCGCTCTTGTAGTTGCGATACTGCTCTGGGTGCATAGCGAGCTCGAAGAGTTCCTCGTCGTCCTGACCGTAATCCCAACCGTTCTCGTCCATCTCCTTCTTGAAGTCGTCGAGGGCGTTGGTGAGCAATGTGTGTGCATCAACATCTGTAAACTCGCGGCCCTGCTTCTTGGCGAGCTCTACGAGTTCTGGGTCGATAGTTCCAGGAATCTTACCGCTCTTACCGAGAATCATACCCCACATAGAGTCGTCCATCATTACGAAGCGACCCTTGCCCTGCTCCATGGTGAGGAGGTTCATCAGTGAGATGTTCTTTACATACTGGCTGAATGGGGTTACCAATGGAGGATAACCTACGCGTGGCCATACATACTCTACCTCGTCGAAGAGCTTGATGAGCAGGTCGTCCATAGACAACTCTTCCTCACCCTTCTTCTTGCGGATGTTGTTGATGGTCTGGCGCATACCGCCGAGGTCTGCCATCATACTTCCCATCATACCGCCAGGGAGACCGCAACCGAGCAACAATGAAGACATGATCTTGTTACCTGGGTTGATGAAGTAGCCGAGCCACTCGTCGATGAACTCCTGAGTCATAGCACGAGCCTTCATATAAGCGCTCATGTTGATTTCAGGCACCTCGAAGCCCTCGTTCTTCAGCATGCTGATAACTGAGATTACGTCTGGGTGAACCTTACCCCATGACAATGGCTCGATGGCTGTATCGATGATGTCGGCACCATTGTTGCAGACCTCGAGGATAGAAGCCATAGAGAGACCAGGACCTGAGTGGCCGTGATACTGGATGATGATCTGTGGATACTTGTCCTTAATCATCTTGGTGAGCTTGCCGAGGAATGCTGGCTGGCCGATACCTGCCATATCCTTCAAACAGATTTCCTCTGCACCGGCAGCGATGAGCTGGTCGGCGATGTTCATGTAATATTCCAGGGTATGAACAGGAGAGTTGGTGATACAGAGTGCACACTGTGGAGTCATGCCACCCTCCTTAGCCCACTTGATAGAAGGAATGATGTTGCGCACATCGTTCAGTCCGTCGAAAATACGTGTGATGTTGGTACCCTGCTTAGCCTTTACCTTATACATAAGGGCGCGCACGTCGTCAGGCACAGGATACATACGAAGAGCGTTCAATCCGCGGTCGAGCATGTGAGTCTTGATACCCACCTCGTTGAAAGGTTTGCAGAATGCGCGTACGGCATCGTTAGGGTTTTCACCTGCCAGGAGGTTAACCTGTTCGAAGGCACCGCCGTTAGTCTCTACACGGCTAAAGCATCCCATTTCGATGATAACTGGGGCAATTTTAGCCAACTGATCCTTGCGTGGCTGGAACTTACCAGAGCTCTGCCACATGTCTCGATAAACGAGACTGAACTGAATTTTCTTCTTCATTATTCTTGTTCTTTTTCTTTATATTCGATGTATGAATTAAATTCCAAGGTGCAAAATTAGACAAAAAAATTGAGAAATCGTCCTATTCGCCTCTTTTTTTATATTTATTATGTAATTTACTTCAATATTTCCTTCTTCATCTTGCTGTTCAGCTTCTCGGCTGCAGCATGGGCCTTGGCGTTGGCCTTCATCGCATTGAGCGAACGGTGGAAACCCTGGATGCGGCCCTCACGATCAGAGAGAGCCAGACTGTCGCCCTTCATATATACAAAGGTGAAGGTATCGCGCTTCGTCTTCTCATTGAGCACCACGCCATCCAGCTCGCGGTGGCCCTGCACCAGAATCAGCTTACCATTATAGGCATGCCATTCCGTATACTGAGGCACGGCAGGATATTCTACCGGGCTATCGTCGTCCACATCTTTGTTTATCATCACCCTGCCCACGGCCATCGCCTCGCTCATGCGCTTCAGGGTGAAGCCATACTGGCGCGGCACCATATAGGTTTCTACGATGCTGTCGGGCATATTGGCAAGGATTCTCGCCTGCTGGCGCTTGCTCAGATGCGATACATCGCGCAGCTTCGGCATCACCGGATAGGTCCAGGTGGCCTTCAGTTGATCCAGGTCTATCACCATGTCGGCACGGTTCTTCTCATCCTTCTCCTCGCATGGCATCACGCAAACCCAGTCGCCCACCTCTATATCTCCAAACACCTGATGGTTGCGAGTGGCATCCAGAATGTTGTATCTTACGGGGTCGCCGCCTCCGTTGGGCAGCAGCACCAGCGCGGTATCCGAGCAGCCCAGGCAGGCAAGTCCGTAGATAGCCCTGTCGCCCTTTGCCGGTTTCGAGAGGCTGATGGCGAGTTTCGAATTGTCCATACGTGGTGGTTTCTTTCCCCTGTGACATGCTGCGAGGGTTGTGGCGGCTAGCGCCAGTGTGAGTATTGTCTTGACTTTCATCTTTCTATTCATTATTTCAGATGCAAAACTACAACTATTTTTTGGAAGCACCAAATATTGAATCGTAAAATAATTAAAAAAATAGGTGATATATTTTGTAGTGTCTCGATTTTGCATTACCTTTGCAACCGTTTTTTGGGATCAACATCCCCCTCGTCCTGCCACACACGCCGGATGATGAAAAGAATAGGACCAACTCAAGAATTATATGCAACAAGAGAATATGACAGACAAGACAAATACACACGCTCTCCCGGCATGGACCGAGGTAGAGTATACCGCATTATGCAAAAACCCGTACCTGTTAACCCCATTCTTCATCCCTAAGGAGGCGAAGTGCTTCACGTGCCGCGAAGATGGCACGAGGGAAGAAGAAAGAATGGTTTTCCTCGTTTTCAAATCTACTGCAGCCCCTGCTGATGCCGAATGGGAAGATGATCCTGTTCCGGGCGAGATGTGGGTGCGCGCGCTGGGCGATGACGATGAGGAGATTGAGCCTGCCAAGGTGATTTACCTGGGTCAGGACATCGAGGATTTCATCCGTGTAGCCGCTGAGGACGACCAGACCATCACCTTCGATTTCTGGTGGCGCCACGGCGAGGTGAAGGTGGAGAAGGCTGAGAAGACGGATGACGGATTCGTATGCCGCAAGGATGATTTCGGCGATGACGGACTGGCTGTTACCCTGATTCCTGAGGACGGCGGCAATCCGGTTGTCCTCCGTCTTCAGATTCCTTACATCGGTTTCTCGCTCTACGATGCCGAGGGCAACAAGGTGCATGGCGAGCTGAGCATTCCGCAGGATAAGGTAGATGACTACACCTACGAATTTGTGGGCGATGACAACAACGACCGTTTCACCCTTCAGCTCGACAGCAACAGGCTGGTTTACATGTGTGTATTGCGCCATGAGGACCATCAGCTGGTGGTTCGCAACCAGCGCGACCGTCTTTCGGTAGTAGATCAGATTCCTACCGAGGGCAAGCTTTCAGAGTTGCTGATGAACACGAATTCTGCGCTCATCAAGAACAGGAATCACCGTTGGCGCATTCAGATTGAGGGCACCACGCTGTCTCACGAGGTTGAGTTGAATGTAGATGCGGCATCTCTGGTAGCTTTTGCTGAGGAGCAGATGCAGAAGGGCATGGAGATTGACGAGCTGGGGCAGCATCTGATGGCACTGGAGCAGAAGTATCATTTCCAGTGGTTCTGGCTGAGTGAGGACGACTGGAGTCATGACAATCCGGTGTTCGACATGTTCATGAAGCAGCTTTGTGCCTTTTCGTATGTCAGTCAGAATCCTGTTCAGGCAGATGCGTTGATGGCAAGGAACTACAAGCGTAAGATTCGCCGTTACAGCAGTATGCTGAAGGCTCACAAGCGTGGCGAGTTGAATCTTTTTGAGGAGAGTGATGAGGTGCGAGCCGAGTATCTCCGCATCTTCCAGGGTTTCCACCAGCCTTTCGTAGAGGCCTTTGAGAAGGAGGAAGAGGAATAATTTTTTATTAGATATGTAATCGGAACGTGCATGCCATTCTTTATGGTGTGCACGTTTTTTAGTGCTAAGAAATAACAGCCCCATAAAACACTCGGACGGACCTCTTCTTACGAAGAAGCCCGCCCTATTCTATTCCTAAAAATCTTTATTTTGCAATAGAAATGCAATGCTTGAGCAAAAATATTTTTATTTCTCTATCAGTCCCTCTACATACTTGCAGAGGATACCGATGCCCTTGAGGTTTTCGCCACCCTGCGGAATGATGATGTCAGCATAGCGCTTGGTGGGTTCGATAAACTGCTCGTGCATCGGCTTCAGGACCTTGAGGTATCGGTCTACCACCATCGATACGGTGCGACCCCTGTCGATGGTATCACGCTGAATGTTGCGTATCAGGCGCTCATCAGCATCGGTATCCACGAACACCTTCAGGTCCATCAGGTCTCTCAACTTCTTGTCCACCAGCGTCATGATGCCTTCGATGATCACAACCGGTTTGGGGTCAACGTGAACCGTTTCCGGTTCACGGTTGCATTTGATATAACTATAGGTGGGTTGCTCTATCGCCTTGCCAGCACGCAGATCAGCGAGCTGCTGGTGCAAAAGCTTCCAATCGAATGCCGACGGGTGGTCGAAGTTGATCTGATGACGTTCTTCCTCGGTCATCTGCGAGGTATCGTTATAATATGAATCGAGGGGCACCACAGCCACATAATGAGGCGGCAGCACTTCTACGAGTTTCTTCACCACAGTAGTCTTGCCGGAGCCTGTACCTCCCGCAATGCCAATAACGGTCACTTTATCTTTCATATTCTTTCTTCTTTTCTATAAGATTTCATCAAACATCTTGCGGTAAAATTCAGCCTTCTTCTCCACTGCCATAGGATAGGCACGGGAACTGGAGGGCATGCGGTACAGACGGAGTCTGCGGCCCTCGAACTGGAATTCTGCATAACCTCCCATCTCAGGCTTTTCCTTGATGCCGAAGTGTTCTGAAAATACCTTCGTGGCAAGCTGGCCGGCTGTGAGCACCGCCCTGCAATGGGGCAGCTGGCGGAGCATGCCGTCGAGATCGGCGGGCTGCACGATCTGCAGGTCCTTATCGGATGCCGTATTCTTGGTGCGTATCACCTGCTGTGCGGTATCATAGATGGCGACGCCCTTCTCCCTGAGAAATTCCTTAATAGCATCGAGGCGGTAGGTCTTCTTCTCTACATCCACGAAATGGAACTTATCCTGGAAGTAGATAATCCCGAATATCCTCCACATATCATTCTGGAAGTTAGGATAATACCAGGGCATGCACCACCGCTTTTCTGCAGGCGGAAACGTGCCGAGCATCAGCAGCCGCGCATTATCGGGCAGCCACGGCTCAAAAGGATGATTCTCTACCATTTTCTACTTCTTTTCCTTCACCAGGTACATCACTACCGGCAGGTGATCGCTGTAGCCGTTAAGCCATCTGCCACCTGCCTTGGTACGCAAAGGAGCACCCTTGTACTGACCTTCCTGCTGGATGAGGTAATCGCGGCGGAAGATGTGGTTCTTCCAGAACTTCAGAGAACTGTAGTCCTTGTTCTTACTATCCCTGTTCAGGAGATTAGGCGTGATGACAATCTGGTCGAAGAGATTCCATGAACCGCTGTAGAACAGGGTTCCCTTGCCCTCCTTAGCCAGGATGTTGTACCATGGATTGTACATATCATCGGCACCTACCTCGCTGATTTCAGCTTTCGCCTTCAGCACCTTGTGCATGCTGGCGTCGGTAGGATCATCGTTCATATCGCCCATCACGAACACCTTCATCGTCGGGTTCAACTTCAGCAAACTGTCTTTTACAGCCTTAGTCTGGCGTGCTCCGCTCTCGCGATAGAACGAAACGGAGAAACGGCTTGGCCAGTGGCATACGATAACCGCCACATCCTCGCCCGCCAGCTCACCACGTACGGTGAGGAAACCACGGGTCTTGTAGGCTGAATCCTTGGCGAGTTCCTGTACGTAAGGCACCAATCGGGTGTTCTTCACCGTGAAGAGTGCCGGATTATAGAGCAGCGCACAATCGATGCCTCGCTTATCGGGACCCTCGATATGGCAGAACTGCATGTTACGTGCCTTGAGAGGCGGCTGCGCGGTGAGATCTTTCAGCACGTTGGCATTCTCAACCTCAGCCAGACCGATGAAGGCACAGCCCACGTTAGGCAGCACATCGGTACCCATATCGGCAAGTGCGCGCGACATATTCTTGAGTTTATTGGTATATTTCATACCATTCCATCCCTTAGCAGGGAGATACTCGTAATCATTCTTACCGGCATCATGGCAGGTATCGAAGAGGTTCTCCTGATTGTAGAAACCTACAGCATACACTTGAAACTGCCTGTTGCCTGAAGTCTGCGACTTCTTTTTCTGTGCCGTAGCGCCCAGCCCAATCATGAGGAGGGCAGCCAACAAGAGCAAATGTTTCCTCATACTAATAGTAATTATTAATGTTTACCTTATTATATATAATATATATGTTCACCTTAACGCGGTGAGGTAATAGGCAGCAAAGATACCTAAAAAAAACGGAAATATCCCCATAAAAACGAATATTTTTTCAGTTTTCATGCATTTTTAACATAAATAAATTCATTTTTCAAAAAACTTTTTGTTACTTTGCAGCATTAAACACATTGAATCGGAACAGAAGACACAAGACCAGGGACCACGGTAAGTCCCCTTATCGCCTAAACAAGACCTAGCGGGACATATATCATCACTGCTCAAAGAGACTGCTGTTGCCGGTTTATTAATACTTAATACATATAAACTATGCAGAAGAAAGTAAACTTAGCAATGTTAGCGCTCTTCTCGTGTTCATTGGCTATGGCTCAGAACGAAAAGACTGACCAGAACGTAGCACAGGGACTTGACGAGAATGCTTTCACCTTCTCCGAGGCACAGTTGGGCGAGGACGATGACATGTCATCCAATGTCACCATTCTCAATTCTACCAGCAACGTATACGCGAGCCAGGCAGGTTACCTGTTCTCGCCAGCACGTTTCCGCTACCGTGCCTTCAACCAGAAGTACAACGATGTCTATATCAACGGTGCTTCCATGAACGATATGGAGACCGGACAGTTCCGTTTCTCCAACATCGGCGGTTTGAACCGATTCTCCAGAAACGTAGACTTCGCCCTGCCTTTCGAAGCCAACGGCTATTCGATGACGGGCATGGCAGGCTCCAACAACTATGATTTCCGTGCCGGAAGCATGCAGGAAGGACAGTATGCAAGCGTAGGTGTTGCCAACCGCAACTATACCCTGCGCGGACTCTACTCCTACTCCAGCGGATTCAACGAAAAGGGATGGGCCATTACAGCCGGTCTCACCTACCGTTGGGCTAACCAGGGATACGTAGAGGGAACCATCTACAACGCCCTCTCCTATTTCTTCGGTGTACAGAAGAAGTGGATGAACGGCCACTCGCTGAGCTTCTCCACATGGGGTAACCCGACAGAAAGAAGCACCCAGGGAGCATCTACCGACGAGGCTTACTGGCTGGCAAACGACTACCAGTATAACCCATACTGGGGATACCAGAACGGACACAAGAGAAACTCACGCGTAGTGAACGACTTTGCCCCTTCGGCTATCGCTACATGGGACTGGGAAATCAACGACCAGATGAAGCTCACCACATCGGTGTTCGGAAAATACTCTATGTACAAGAGCACCAAGCTCAACTACAACAACGCAGAGAATCCACAGCCAGACTACTGGAAGAACATGCCATCAGCCAACTACTATGTATGGGGCGACTACAAGAACGGCAACAACATGTATACCTGGGAAAACTGGAACAACGCCGTAAACTACTGGCAGGCAAGCAAGCAGAACCGACAGATCAACTGGGACCGCCTGTACTATGCCAACCAGCAGGCTGCCAAGAACGGACAGGATCTGCTCTACTATGTTCAGGCTAAGCACAACGACAACCTGACCCTGACCCTCTCGTCCGTTCTGAACACCAAGCTGACCAAGAAATCGAACCTGGCTACGGGTATCATGCTCGGAAAGAGCACCAACCAGCACTATCAGACACTGGAAGACATGCTGGGCGGTGCCATCTTCCACAACATCAACACCTATGCCCTGGGCGATTATCCTAAGACCGACCCACGTGTACAGTACGACCTGAACACAGCCGGCCCTAACAACACAGGCAAGCTGGTTTACGAGGGCGACAAGTTCGGTTACGACTATCGCATCGACGTAAACAAGGCAAATGCATGGAGCACCTATACAGCCGAATTCTACAACATGAAGGCGATGCTGAGCGGACGTATCGGATATACCGGCATGAACCGCCGCGGCTACATGCGCAACGGTATGGCACCGAACAACAGTCAGGGCAAGAGCGGCACAGCCAACTTCCTGGACGGTGGCGTAAAGGGAAGTCTGAACGTGGATATGGGCAGAGGTCATGCCTTCAGCATCGGAGCCGGATATGAGCTGCGTGCGCCGATGGCAAGCACAGCCTTCATCTCGCCTGAAATCAGCAACGACTTCGTGACCAACCTCAAGAACGAGCGCATCTTCAGCTCAGAATTCAGCTACCTGTATCGCAACGCATGGCTGAGTGCCAACGTGAGCGGTTACTACAGCCGACTGGAGAACGTTACGGAATGGCAGAACTTCTACAACGATGATGAGAATTCATTCACCTACGTGAGCATGACCGGACTGAAGAAGGAATACTATGGTGTAGAGGTGGGCGCTAAGTTCAAGCTCACTTCATGGCTCGACCTGAAGACTCTGGGCGCTATGAGCGAGGCGAAGAACATCAACAATGTAAACGCCGTATACATGCTCTCAAAGAGTGCTGAGGTTTACCAGGACAAGGCTTACGTGATGAATATGCGCGAGAGTGGCACACCGCTCACAGTGGGAAGCATCGGTCTCGATGCCCACGTAAACGGATGGTTCGTCAACCTCAATGCCAACTACTACGACCGCATCTACCTCTCTTATTCTCCAAGCTACAGATATGAGAAGGTGCTGACCAACCGCCAGGCTGCCTACAAGGCATTCCCTGAAATCTTTGCTCCTACTACACTCGACGGTATGAGCTGGACTGAGGATGCTGTAGCCCAGGAGAAAGGTCACGGAGGATGGATGGTTGACCTGAGCATAGGCAAGAGCGTGAGACTGAAGAAGGGTTCTCTCAACTTCAACCTCATGATTACCAACCTGCTGAACAACCAGACTATCGTAACAGGCGGATATGAGCAGAACTCACGTTCAAGCTATACACTGGATGCTAACGGCAACGTGAAGAATCCACGCCTCTACCAGTTCTCTAAGAATCCTAAGAAGTATTACACCTGGGGTACCAACGGCATGTTCCAGGTATCTTACAGATTCTAAAGAGCAGTTTCTCTTTAACATAAAGAACAGGGAGCAATCCCGTTTCTCTATAACAATAAAAAGAAAGAACAATGAAAAAGATAAAATTCATAGCATTGGCATTCCTGGCACTGACTCTGGGGTCGTGTATGGGCGACGGTTATGCTGACCCAGACCTGACCGAGAAGGTGCCTGCATCTCCATGGGGCAACAACAGCCTGAGGGAGAAGAATGTGATCAGCATAGCAGATTTGAAGACCCAGTTTGCTACGATTATCAACAGCGACAATGGCTACAAGCAGATTGAGAAAGATATGATGATCAAGGCGGTAGTGACGGGCAATGATGTCAGTGGCAATATCTACAACCAGGTGAGCGTACAGGATGCATCCGGCGCTATCATCATTGCCATCAACGGAAGTGGCCTGTCGGGTTATCTTCCTGTTGGTCAGGAGATTCTCGTAAACCTGAAGGGTCTCTATATCGGAAGTTACAAGAAGTTGCCTCAGATTGGCGGTGTGAATACCAAGCTCTCAGACGGAAGTCTGGGTATGGGCAAGATAGAGCGTGCCGTATGGAACCAGCACTTCAAGATTCTGAACCCTGGCGAGGCTGATGCAACCACGGTAGTGCCAGAGGAGTTTGACCTGACAAAGCTTACTGATGCAGCCTATATGGATGCTAACGTGGGCAAGCTGATGACCCTGAAGAAGGTGAAGTTTGCCTCTGCCAACGGTACTAACGTATGGGCGCCAGATGATACCAATACGAGTCTGGAACTGATTGATGCCGAAACGGGCAAGAAGATCAGCAGCAGCAATCTGGTAGTGCGCAACTCGGGTTATTCTAAGTTTGCCAACGAGGTGGTTCCAAAGGGTGTATTCGATATCACCGGTATCTTCACCCGTTACAATAACACCTGGCAGATTGTGCTTCGCAGCACGGATGACCTGAAGGCATCAGAAACAGGCGGTACATTGGAGAAGCCTTACACTGTGGCTCAGGCACTGGAGAAGATCAATGCCGGTACAGCAGGCGATGCTAAGGTTTATGCTACCGGTATCATCGTAAAGGTGAAAGATGTAGATACAGGCACGTATGGTAACGGTACATTCGTTATCTCTGACGACGGTAAGGATACAGAAGGCAAGACTCTCGAGGTATTCCGTTGCTTCAACATCGATGGTGCAAAGTGGACAGAGGAAACCAAGAAAATCCTTGTACCGGGCAAGAAGGTTGTTGTATCAGGCACCCTGCTTGATTATAACGGCACCAAGGAGATTAAGGGTGGCAATCTCATCTCTATCAAGTAATTACTGATTATCAAAATAGTAACAATATTTAAAAAGACAATAATATGAAAAAGTATATATTTTCAGTTTTGATGGCGGCTATGGCTGCCTTCACATTCAGCAGCTGCGAGGATGTGCCAGAACCTTATACACAGCCTACTCAGCCTGCTGGTCCAGGAACCACAGCAGAGGCTAAGGGTACAGGTACTGCTGCAGACCCATTCAACATTGCCGGTATCATTAAGTATATCGAAGATGGCGGTAGCGCAGATCAGGAAGTTTACACCAAGGGTAAGGTGGTATCAGTTAAGGCAGGCAGCTTTGATGCCAGTTTTGGTAGTTTGAAGTATTATATTTCTGATGATGGTACTACGGCTAACCAATTCTATGTTTACAATGGCTATGCTGGTCCAAATCGCACAAAGTTTTCAGGCGAAGATGCTCTGAAGCCAGGCGATGAGGTTGTTATCTGCGGTAAGGCTAAGAACTACAACGGAACCAACGAATATGATACAGGTAACTATCTTGTATCTCTCAATGGTAAACCAACAAGTGGGTCTACAACCCCTGATACTCCAGCTGACGGTTACATCAACGAAACCTTCAGCAAGAGCTTCGGTTCTTTCACAGCCAAGACCATCAAGGGTACAGCATGGGTCATCGACTCTTACGGCTACGCAAAGGCTACAGGTTACGATTATACCTCTAAGACAACAACTCCATCTGAAAGCTACATTGTTTCTAAGGCTATCGACCTCTCTGCATCCAAAAGCGCGACATTGGAGTTCTCTTACATTCTCCGCTATGTTACAAAAAATGGTGCAGCCGTTGAGGGAGTAAAGAATCAGGTTCTCATCACAGACAATTACACCGGTGACCCAGCTACAACCAAATGGGAAGACATTACAGGCACAATGAAAGAAGGCACAGACTGGGTGACCTGGGAAACCTACAAGCACGATCTCTCAGCCTTCAAGGGCAAGAAGAATGTTGTTATCGCTCTCCACTATGCCTGCGCAGCTTCATCTGGAACATGGGAAGTAAAGAATCTCTCAGTGAAAGAGGCTACAGGAGGAACTCCAGACACTCCATCAAAGCCTGATACTCCTGCTACAAAAGACGGCATTACCATCAACGGCCTGACCGTAACGTTGGCTAATAGCGGTGTAACAGCCGGCGAAAGCCTTAAGATTGATGACGTCAGCGCATTGAAACCTGATGCTACTCCTACAGAGATCAAATTGTCTGACGGCACAGTTATCGCATTTGACAAGAACAGTGGTACAAACGCTCCTGCTTACAACTCAAAGTTTAATGAGTTGCGTATCTATGCAAACAACAAGATGACTTTCACAGCCAGCAAGCCTATCGCAAAGATTATCTTTACATGCACATACGATACAAACAAGAACTGGAATGCTGTAGGTAACGAAACTGCTACTGTAGTATTCTCAGGAAATACAGCAACCTATACAAATACATTCAGCGGTACAGGCGGTGGCGTTCAGCTCCGTATTGCCAAGATGGAAATCGTATACGCAAAGTAATTCCCCTAGTAGATATTATGTATTAGAAAAAATACTGATCCCCATCGTCCTCTACACAAACAGAGGCGATGGGGATATTTCTTTTTCTTATCCCTCGAAAACATAGTTGGCAGGAGGAAACGCGAACCTACGTATTATGCTCATTTCTAAAATATTTCTTAAAAAGAAGAAGAAATATTTGGTGGTTTCAGGAAAAAAGCGTAACTTTGCAGCCTGAAATTGATAACAGGCTATAATGGGCATGCCCCGATAAGGGACACGAAATGATGCAACAAGCATCCCCATGACGTCTAATTTTAATAACCCAATAAAAATAAAAAAGAAAAATGAAAAAAGGTATTCATCCAGAGAATTATCGTCCTGTAGTATTCAAGGATATGTCTAACGGCGATATGTTCCTCTCTCAGTCTACATGCAAGACTAATGACACTGTTGAGTTCGAAGGCGAGACTTATCCAGTTGTTAAGATTGAAATCTCTAGCACATCTCACCCATTCTACACAGGTAAGAGCAAGCTCGTTGATACAGCGGGTCGCGTAGACCGCTTCATGAACCGTTACGGCAAATTGAAGAAGTAATAATATACCTTTTTTATAAGGATATATTTATTATCGCAAAGATACTGAGTGCATTCCAGCGTAGTTGCATATACGTAGGAATGCACTTTTTTTCTCTCACTACAAATCCTCATGCAATCGATTTCTACATACATTTTTATATAGAAAGTACTTAATCTTTAACTTCAAAACATTATCGAGAATTATGAAGCATACTAAGTTTTTTATCTTCGCGCTCGTTGCTGCGATGACGTTCTCTGCCTGCGGCACAGACGATACCCTACAGTTCTATTATCCTGAAAATGGCGGTAATACGGGTGGTGGAAGCACAGGTGGCAATACCAGTGGTGAATCAACCGATAAGAACAACACAAACAAGAATGTGGCTACTGCCAACATGCCACAAGTGGTAAGAAACGCTATCGGCGGTCTGGAGTTTCCAAAGCTCAAGAATAATGGTACCAGCTATGCCATCGTTCACATGGATAATACAACAGGTATGTTGAACTATTCTACAGAATGGGATGACAACATGAAGAGCCAGAGATGGAGCTGCTACACTTTCCACACAGGAAACACGGCTTCTAACGTTGACAGATGGAAACCTGGTCAGGGCGAGCGCAAGTATCCATGGGATACGGATCTGAAAGAACAATGGGGAATCACAGATTTCACAGAAGACCCTACTCCTACAACTCAAGGCTTTGACCATGGTCATATCTGCCCTTCTGCTGACCGCAAACTCAATCTGACACAGCAGAAACAGACTTTTTTCATGACCAATATGCAGCCTCAATATGCCAATTTCAACGAGCGTGGTACCTGGTTTTACATGGAGAATGAGCTGCGCAAGCTGGCTCCAAAGATTGACTCAGATACCCTCTTCATCGTGAAGGGCGGTACCATTGACCCAGTGGGCAGCGAGAGTAATCTCCTGGGTTGGAAGAAGAATGGTGCTTCTAGCGAAAACCAGAAGCCAGGCTATATCCCAATACCAAAGTATTTCTTTGTAGCTGTACTGAAAAAGGAGTTTAATAAGAGCCAAAAACAGTATACCTATAATGCCTTCGGCTATTGGTTCCCTCACGAGGACAAGGCATTTGAAAAGGGCGATATGCTCGGCAACTATGTCGTAAACATCAAGACGCTGGAAGACAAAACCGGCATCGACTTCTTCTGTAATCTCCCTGATGAAACCGAGAAGGAAGTGGAAAACGTAGATGCAGAAGTCATCAAGAAACTCTGGGGCTTTAAATAAATCAGGCTATATACAAACAAAAAGAATGAGGGTGTGTCGTAAGTCTGGATAATAGTTGGTGTATAACAGTTGACTACCGCATGCACAACAGGTGTTGTGCATGCGCATATCAGCTGTTATGCAAGCGCACAACAGCTGTTGTGCGACCGAAGATACTGACTGTCTCAACAACATATCCTATCTCTTCCAACAACATATCCTATCTCTTCCAGCAACATATCCTATCTCTTTCGGCAACATATCCTATCTCTTTCAACAAATAGAAGAGGGTGAATCATAAACTTATGACACACCCTCTTTCTTTTGTTTATATCATCATCTTCTTGGCAACTTCTTGATTGCATGTGGCATGAATGCCCTACCGGTAGCCTTACCGAAGCTAGGAGCTACGGAATCGGTTGAAGCAGAACGGGTCTTCTTACGGGCTCCACTCGGATCGTAACGCTCCAGATCGATTTGCATCACATCACCCTTAGCCTTACCTGTTCCTATCATATAACCATAGAACGTATCGACAATCTTTCCATCTTCCTGCCCCAGATGGAAACCATACTGCTTAGCACCTGCATCCATCACATAGGTAGCACCCGTATCATTATAACGGATATAAATATCACCATTATTATCGATATACCAGGTAAACTTCAGAGTCTGGGATTCATTGCTTCCATCATCGGCATAATCCACTTCTACACCATTACCACTGAGCGAGTTAACCTTATCACCCGCCTGATAGAACGTCATCTCGGCATTGAAACTATAGTTATTGCGAGACTGACCGTCCTCAGCAAGTTCTGAGAGCATCACAGAGCCTCTCCAGTCGCCTGTAAGAGTCTGAGCCTCCAACAGCAGGTCATCATCCTGAGAGCCGTTAGAACCGTTGTTCCAGTCGCCCTGATTCCATCCCCATCCACCATGATTATAGTCATCATACCAATAATAATCATCATACCAGTAATCGTCATCATCACACGAGGTGAATGAGAAAGATGCTGCAGCTATCGCCATCCACATCCATATCCGATTAAACTTTTTCATATCTTGTTTCCTTTCTTCAAACTAAATTCCTTATTGCCTTACTTCACTACAAAGCGGCGAACAGGCTTCTGATTATCATCTGCCACCTTAACATACTCTACAGAATCCTTAGCTCCGCGAGAAACAATCTGAGTGTTCTCTAAGCCCGAATGCTGCTTGCTGTAGCCCCAGCCATCATCGTAACCCCAGTCATAATCATCGCGCCAGTTGTAAGAATCGCGACTAAGCTCGAAATAAGCACGATTTCCGTTATCAGCATCTACATATCCAGAGAACTTGCGGTCGCCCAGAGCATAATCGTAAATCACAACATCGCTACCCTCATCGAGAAGAGTGATATAGATGTTTCTGTTGCGTACCGTCCAACGAATATGGTTTGCGATATAATTGTTGCCATGCCAGTAATTTTCTCGATAATAATCGATCCAATAGCCTGTACCGGAATAGATGCCATCATTCTGGTCGAAACGGATTACAGAGTAAGTAGCTTTGTTATTACCATATTTTACAAACATATTACCCGTCCATGTACCATCGAGGGTGTATGCGATATCAGAATCATCATCACATGAGGTGAATGAGATGCTCATCAAAGCGATGAAAGCCATTGTGAGAAGAGTAGTAAACTTTTTCATATCAATTTATCAGTTAAGTTATTTATATTCTTATATCTTCTATACTTTTGAGTTCTCGAAGAACAGCATTCTTTCTTGAACACGATGCAAAGGTAATGGTTTTTCAGGCTACCACAAAGGGGAAAAGGATACAAACTGAGGGGGAAATCCCTATTCTTTAGAAAAACATGAAGAAAATTCAGAAATAACCAATAGCGAAACAACATACGCTAAACAAAAGAAAAGCAGGGAGATAACAACCAAATATTACACCTATTCTATGAAAAGTGGAAGATTTTAAGGCGCAAACATAAAAAAATACACCTGATAAATACGTATTCTCAATAATTTTCACTACCTTTGTTGCGATTAATAAACGTATACGAATAAAAATGATGAAAAGAAAATTATATATCACCCTATTAGGACTGCTCTCTACCATCATGATGGCAGCTGTACCCTACTGCGATGTGAGAAAATTCTCTATCACAGACGGACTCGCTGCCAATACCATCTCAGACCTCAAACAAGGTAAAGACAACCTCATGTGGTTCAGTACATGGAACGGACTGTCGTTCTATGACGGCTACAAGTTTCATACTTTCAGAGACAACCCGGATGATATTGACGTTCTGTCAACCAACCGTATACTGAAAATAGAACCATCCTATAACAACAACGTGTGGTGTATCACATACGACCACAAACTCTACGTATACGATACCCACTTCTGCCGGTTCTTTGCCGTAGGACAGAAATTCAACGAACTGTTCAACATCGACCTGCGCGTGAGCCAGGTATACCCATTGAAAAACGGAGCTACATGGTTTACTTCAGAAGATGGAAAATACATCATCCGATCAATAGGAAAAACCTTTGATGAGCGGAACATAGAACTCATCAAAGTAGGAGAAAAGGGACTCAGAAGCGGAAATGTATGGTACATCCATCAAGATATACACGGAAGAGAATGGGTGCTTACCGACAAAGGCGCATACATATATCATTCGAAAATTCCAAGCAAACTGCCTTTCAAATGGCTCAGAGGGGTGGGAGAAGATGAGTTCCTGGCAACTGAAGACGGTAAACTGGCAAAATATGACCTGCAGAACCGACTCACCATGATACCAATGCCAGAAGGCGTAACCCGTATCAACGGACTGAAAAATACAGGTTACCAGCTTCTGATGGCAACCAACCTGGGTGTAGTAATCTACAACCCGCGCACCTTCAAGTTTGATATCATCAACGTACAGAGCCCGAGTCAGCCTCTGGCAGAGGTAAAGAAGATTTATATCGATGATTTCGGTATGGTATGGGCATTTACAGACGGTATAGGAGTAACCCTTGTCAATCCGAAGACCGGACAGACACAGTGGCTCTTTGCCGACCAGGACGACCCGATGGACCGCACAACCTGCGAAAGCAATTTCATCACACAAGATGAACACAAGACCCTCTGGGTAGTACCAAGAGGAGGAACCTTCAGTTATTTTGACCGCAAGGCAGGAAAACTGGTGCCTTATCTGCTGAGAAGCAATTCATCGGGCAACTACCGCATACCGAAGATTACGAAATATGTACTCTCAGACCAGGGAATCCTCTGGCTGACAGGCTCTCACGACCTGACACAGGTAGTCTTCAAATATCACCCTTACATTATCAACAAGCTGGATGTGGGCGAAGACGAAGTGTTCTCGGTGAATGCATCGCCAGACGGACATATCTGGGCTGGTTATTACAATGGTATAATCCAGGTGCTCAACGCATCCTACCAAAGCATCGGATACCTGTCGCCAAGCGGACAGATTGTGCCACAGCAAGTAAACTTCGCCGAGAAGAGCATCATGTCTATCCACTTCGATATCAAGGGAAGAGCATGGATAGGAACCAACGGAAATGGTGTCTATCTGATAGATAAAATGCAGGTAAGACACTTTGTTTATGATGCCAACAACCCGTCATCGCTGCCGTTCGACAAGATACAAGACATTGTAGCCGACCGCACCGGACGCATCTGGATAGGTACCTACGGAGGTGGGCTGGCACTTGTTAACGAGGCGGCAGACGGCAGTATCAGCTTCATCAGTAAACGAAACGGACTGCCTTGGGAGAAACAGCACTACGACCGCATACGCCGCATCTGCTGCACCACTACGGGAACCATTCTCGTAGGAACTACAGATGGTCTCATCACCTTCAGTGATGCCTTTACAAACGCAAGAAAGATCAATTACCACAAGACCTACTACATACCGAACGATACAACTAGTCTGGCTGCAAACGATATGAACAATATCATGGAGCACACCAGCGGCAAGATGTATATCTCGCAACAGGGCGGTTTGATGGAAGAGATTGTGAGCAAATCGCTCCTGCAAGACAACCTGAAGATGAAATACTTCCATGCCATCGATGTTAACGAAGGCATCGTACAGGGCATGGTAGAAGACAACCAGGGAAGAATCTGGGTAATCAGAGAATCGAGTATCGACTGCGTAAACCCGAAAACGGGCCAGTGCAATGTGTTCGGACCTAACGACTTCGACTTCAACATGTCGTTCTCGCAAAGCCGTCCTTACCACGATCCGGCAAGCAACAACATCTCGGTAGGTACCCCGATGGGACTGATTACCTTCAATCCGGCTACGCTGAAGAAGAGCAACTACCAGCCTAAAGTCATCTTCTGTTCCCTCCATTATAGCGGAGAGAAGGAGTCGGAACCTATCCTGCACAAGGATAAAGTGGTAATTCCTGCCAACAAGCGAAATCTGACCATCAACTTCGCATCGCTCGACTATCAGCGTAAGTATCAGACCAGATATCTCTATCGCATAGATGGTTTTACAGCTCCAGGCGTGTGGATATCAAACGGAAGCAGCAATATCATCGGCTTCAACCGTATCAGTCATGGCGATTACGTACTCAAGGTGAGAGCCACCAACTCTCACGGTGTATGGAGCAAGTATGTGGCAGAACTGCCTATCGAAGTGCGCCCTACCTTCTGGGAGAGCATCTGGGGCAAATTTCTGATGCTGCTTCTGCTCTTCGGTATCGTAGGCGCAATCTTCTATACCTACAACCAGCGCCAGCGCGAGAACGTAACCCACGAGATGAGCGTGATGAAGAACGAGTTCTACAACGATGCTGCCAACCGTCTGAGAACCCCTCTAACGCTCATCGGAGCCCCGGTAAAAACCGTTTTGGATACCGAACCGGGTATCACCCGAAAGGGCAAGGAACTGCTGAGAATGGTAATAGACAATGCCAACGAAATGCTGGTAATGCTGGACAAGGCTCAGAGATACGGCAACAAGGCAGACTTCCGTACGAACAGCGGTCTGAGCGAGGAAGATTACGACCTGACAGAAAGGGAGAAAGAGAACGGACAGATTGACGACCGCAATGCATCCGACTATCTGGAAGAAGTAAATAAACAGAAAGAAGAAAAGGATGAAGAGACTGAACGCCTGGAAGAAATGGGCAAGGAACAGAAAGAAGCACAGGAAGAAACGAAACTCAAAGACCAGACGGTACTGGTAGTTGAAGACAATGCCGACCTGCGCAAGTTCCTCTACAGTATCCTCTCGCCTACCTATAACGTGCTGCTCTCAGAGAACGGAAAGGCCGGTTTAGTGATGGCGCGCAAGGAGATACCAGACTTTATCCTCACGGACGTTACCATGCCTGTGATGGATGGTTTGTCGATGATTCACGAGATCAAGCAGGATACCACCCTCAACAACATCCCAGTGATGATTCTCTCAGCCAAGGCAAGCGTAGAAGACCAGCAGCGAGGTTTTGATGAAGGTGTTGATGCCTATATCACCAAGCCATTCTCTACCCCTTATCTGCTCGGCCGAATAGAGGCTATCCTCACCCAGCGCCGCAACATTCAGATGGATGTCATCAGAAAACTGAAGGAAACTGGCGATAAAGATGCCATAGCAGCCCTGCGAATACTGCCTGCAGCAGCTCCTCTGCCTGCTCTTAACCAGGCTGAAACTAGTACCGAGAACGAAGCGGACGATCCAAACAGCGAGCTGGCATTGATAGCGGCACAGATGCAGGACAGAACCATGATGCGTGCCTTCAGGTTTATTGTTGAAAATGCAGGCAACCCGGAACTCAAGATTGATGACATCTCGAACGAAATCGGTATGAGCCGAAGCGTACTATATAATAAGGTGAAAGCAATAACCGGAATGACACCGGTAGACTTCGTTCGCCATATACGTATCAAGAAGGCATGCGAGATGTTACGCAAGACAGACAATACACTGAGCAGCATCGCCTTCGCAGTAGGTTTCACCGACCCTAAGTATTTCTCGAAGGTATTCAAGAAAGGAACGGGTATCGTGCCTACTGAATACCGAAACAGAACGCAGGGATAGCCCGCATCATTACAGATGAAAGCAGTCATCATTACTGATGGCTGCTTTCATCTGTATTGACAAAAAGTAATACATATTACAGGACATATCTTCAGTTGTTGTCGGGCACAGCCTTCTTCGTTATCGTACACAGCAAAACGTTCAAGCAAGGAAAAAAGCAGAATAGTCATAAAATTGAGCCGTTTTGCTTAGTTTTTTGACCGAATATTGCAAAAAAGTATAAAAATGGGGGGGTATTTGATTAATTTTCCCTTTTTACTGAAAAAAAACTGAGAAAAAGTTTGGTGTTACAAGAAAATGTAGTATCTTTGCAACAAGTTCTTAGAAAAGTTAAATGATAGATTAATCGTAAACCTCTTTTTCTTTGTTTTTTTGAGGAAAAAGAGGTAAAGAAAAAGGAATGCAGGGTTTGTGAAAATCCTGCATTTTTTATTTTTACAACTTTCATGCAGGCCGTTATGTAGTCTTATAATCTACATACCTTTCTATTCACAAACCCAATTATCTACGGAATCTATATACTCTTAACTGCGATACTATCTACATTATATATATTACGCTCATTCCTTCATCTATGATTTTGTTCGATTTTTAGAATTTTTAAAAAAACTATTGAAGTATTCTAAGAGAAAAGTAGTATCTTTGCACTCTAGATCATATAAGTTGAGATCGGAAATATAGATAACACATACATAAAGATAAAAAAAATGAGAACTGTTTACGAATTTTCTGTTAAAGACAGAAAGGGAAAGGATGTTTCCCTCAAGGAGTATGCCAACGAAGTGCTGCTCATCGTTAACACCGCCACAAAGTGTGGTTTCACCCCTCAGTATGAGGAACTGGAGAAACTTTATGAGACCTATCATTCTCAAGGTTTCGAAATACTTGATTTTCCTTGCAACCAGTTTGGTCAGCAAGCCCCTGGTACAGATGAAAGCATTCATCAGTTCTGCAAGCTTACATACGGCACAGAGTTCCAGCGCTACAAGAAGATCAAGGTAAACGGAGACGATGCTGCCCCTCTCTTCAAATTTCTGAAAGAATGTAAGGGCTTTGCTGGTTGGGACGAGAGCCACCCTCTCTACCCTGTTCTCGACAAGATGTTGAGCGAGGCTGATCCTAACTACAAGGAGAGTGCCGATATCAAGTGGAACTTCACTAAGTTCCTCGTTAACAAGAAGGGTCAGGTTGTAGCCCGCTTCGAGCCTACCACAAGCTTCGATGTCATCGCTAAGGCTATCGAAGAGTGGTTGAACTTCTAATGAAAGATAGAAGTCTCGAACTGAGAATAGAATTTCTAAAATAAAAGAGAATAGAATCTCTAAATAAAAGAGAATAGAATCTCTAAATAAAAGAGAATAGAATCTCTAAATAAAAAGCCAGGTTGCTTTTCGCAGCCTGGCTTCTTTTATAATGTGATATTGTTATTTCAATATATCTCAAAGAATAATTGTCAACTGTTTGCTATAAACTATAAACTATTAACTGTTAACTGAAAATTAGTCAACCTTTGGCACATCCTTGAGGAACTGCTGGATTTCTTCATCACTCACAGAATAATCGTGCAAATCGCCATTGATAAAGCTATCGTAAGACGGCATATCGATAAGACCATGACCTGAGAGACAGAACAGGATAACCTTCTCCTTGCCCTCTTCCTTAGCCTTCAGAGCCTCACGTATAGTGGCTGCAATCGCATGACAGCTCTCTGGAGCAGGAATGATACCCTCGGTCTGAGCGAAGAGCATACCAGACTTGAATGACTCCAGCTGAGGGATATCTACACCATGCAGATAACCATCCTTCAGAAGCTGGGAGATAATCATACCAGCACCATGATAACGGAGACCACCGGCATGAATGTTGGCAGGCTTGAAATCATGACCCAGAGTAAACATTGGCAGCAATGGAGTATAACCTGCCTCATCACCGAAATCATACTCAAACTTACCGCGAGTCAGTTTAGGACAGCTCTCTGGCTCTGCAGCAATAAACTCAGTATGGCGCTCGCCTGTAAAGTTGTGACGGAGGAATGGGAAGGCAATACCACCAAAGTTACTACCACCACCGAAACAAGCAATCACCTGATCAGGATACTCACCTGCCATCGCCATCTGCTTCTCTGCCTCTAGACCGATGATGGTCTGGTGAAGTGCCACATGATTGAGCACAGAACCCAGCGTATACTTACAGCCCGGTGTGGTTGTAGCCAGCTCAACAGCCTCACTGATGGCAGTACCGAGCGAACCAGGATGATGAGGATCACGTGTGATAATGTTCTTACCTGCGCGTGTACTCATGGAAGGAGAACCCTCTACAGTGGCTCCAAACGTACGCATGATGCTGGAACGGTATGGTTTCTGCTGCATGGTAATCTTTACCTGATAAACTGCTGCCTCCAGGCCGTAGAGTTTTGCTGCATAAGAGAGGGCTGCACCCCACTGTCCTGCACCAGTCTCTGTAGTGACATTGGTATCCCCCTCCTGCTTACAGTAGTAGCACTGAGGAATGGCTGAATTGATTTTATGAGAGCCTAACGGATTGATACTCTCATTCTTGAAATAGATATGCGCCGGAGTACCGAGTGCCTCCTCAAGGGCGTAAGCACGTACAAGAGGGGTTGAACGGTAGAAGGTGTACTTCTCCAGCACATCTTCCGGAATATCAATCCAAGCGTGCTCTGTATCAAGTTCCTGCTTTGAGCACTCCTTATTAAATACGTGTGACAAATCATCAGCATTCATTGGCTGGTGTGTCTGAGGGTTCAACGGTGGCAATGGCTTGTTAGGCATATCTGCCTGAATGTTGTACCACTGAGTAGGAAGTTCCTGCTCGCTTAAGATGTACTTTTTCTGTCTCATATTTATATATATGTTTAAAATTGTTGTATGCCAGAACAAAGGTACAAATAAAAAATGAAATAAAGAACTTTTTTATGTGTTTTTCCACTATTTTTTTATTCTTATCCAATAAAATAGTTCATTCTACAGGTATTATTTATTATATAAGTGTATTTTCAGTGTCATTTTTATAAATTCAATCAAATATTACCCCATAAAATACCAAATATTACCCCCTATATTATAATAAAAAATAGTATCTTTGCAACAGAAAAATTCAAAATGCGTTGTGAAACGCTTATCATCATCTTTTACTTATACAAAAAAATAAAACATTGGAGTTCAATAGTGATATTGAGATTCCAATGTTTTTTTATACACTAAACTGAAACATATTATCATGTAAAGTTGACATATCATCATGTAACGTTGTCAGATTTCTAACCTTTCAGTATAAATCAACAGTCTGTTTTATTGTCTACTTCCACAATTGATACAGGATTTTACCCATAGACTGCAGACACAGATTATTTTTTCTCATTACCTAAATCTATCTGCGATATCTGATTCAACAGATTTACAGCCTGTCCTACAGTCTTCACATCATTGATGCGAAGCATTCGCTTGTTGAATTTTTCCTTCAGAACACAATCTTGAATATGACTGGTAACGTAAGCGAGTATGCGGTTAAACATCTGACTTCTGTAGAACGGACTGTTTACATTGCTCACAAACTGCATCTGCATATAGCCTTGCTTGAGAATAATCTTCTCGCAACCTAGCTTCTTGCCTACCCTACGCAGACCTACCACATGCATCAGTTCGTCTGCTTCATGAGGCACAGGACCAAAACGGTCTATCATACGCTTGCGGTAAGCCTCTACTTCCTCATCGCTCTCCAAACGGTCCAGTTCACGATAAAGGAGCATGCGCTCACTGTCACCCGGTACATAAGTCTGAGGAAAATACATCTCCAGATCGCTCTCAATGCCACAATCGTCAACGAAATCATCACCCGTAAGCTGGGCACCTTCATCCATCTTCTCCTGATAAAGATCACAGAACTCCTCGTTCTTCAACTCTGTGACAGCCTGAGAGAGAATCTTCTGGTAGGTTTCATAACCCAGATCTTCCATAAAACCGCTCTGCTCAGAGCCCAGCAGATTACCCGCACCGCGGATATCCAGATCCTGCATGGCGAGATTGAAGCCGCTACCCAGTTCGCTGAACGTCTCCAGAGCCTCCAGACGGCGACGCGCCTCAGGAGTAAGTGCACTCTTAGGTGGCGCCATCAGGTAGCAGAAAGCCTTCTTGTTGCTTCTTCCTACGCGTCCACGCATCTGATGCAGGTCACTCAATCCGAAGTGATGAGCATCGCTCACGATAATCGTATTGGCATTGGAAATGTCGATACCGTTCTCTACAATAGTGGTAGAAAGCAGTACATCATAATCGTAATTGATAAAGCCCATGATGATTTTCTCCAAATCCTCAGGCTTCATCTGTCCGTGACCGATTGCTACCCTACAGTCTGGGATATGCTTCTCGATGAGCATCTTGAGCTCCGGAAGCTTGGATATTCTGTCGCATACGAAATAAACCTGTCCGTTTCGGCTCATCTCAAAATTGATGGCATCGCAGATAACTTCACTACTAAACGTTACCAGTTCGGTATGAATCGGATAACGGTTAGGTGGCGGAGTGCGCATGATACTCATATCCCGGGCGCCCATCAGAGAGAACTGGAGGGTTCGCGGAATCGGAGTGGCACTCATCGTGAGTGTATCGACATTTACCTTGAGCTGACGGAGTTTCTCTTTGGTAGACACACCGAACTTCTGCTCTTCATCGATGACGAGCAGTCCCAGGTCATGCCATTTCACGGTCTTTGATATCAGCTTATGCGTACCTATGAGGATATCAATCTTACCCTCTTTCAGGGCGTCAAGCACCTCTCTGGTTTCCTTCGTTGTACGGGCTCTACTGAGATAGTCTACCCTTACAGGCATGCCTTCCAGACGCTTTTTGAAAGTCTGATAGTGCTGGAAAGCCAGAACGGTAGTAGGCACCAGCACCGCAACCTGCTTGCTGTCGCACGCAGCCTTGAAGGCTGCACGGATGGCAACCTCAGTCTTGCCGAAGCCCACATCGCCACAAACCAGACGGTCCATCGGTCTGCCGCTCTCCATATCCTTCTTCACCTCCTGAGTAGCCTTATTCTGGTCTGGCGTATCTTCATACAGGAAGGAAGCCTCCAGCGTATGCTGCAGATAATTGTCGGCACTGAAGGCGAATCCCTTCTCCCGTCGGCGCTGGGCATAGAGTTTGATCAGGTCGCGCGCAATGTCCTTGATTCGCTTCTTAGCTTTGTCCTTGAGTTTATCCCAGGCACCTGTACCCAGTGTAGACAGGCGAGGCGGAGTACCGGTATCGCTGCGGCGATATTTGCTGATTTTATAAAGCGAGTGGATAGAAACATCCACCTTGTCATTGTTCGTATAGACGATGCGGATCATTTCCTGATAGCTGTTGCCCGTAGGAATCCTAACCAGACCGCCGAACTTGCCGATACCGAAGTCTACATGCACGATAAAATCTCCCACTTCCATCTCCTGCAGTTCCTTCATGGTGAGTGCCATCTTGCCGGCTCTCGCTTTATCTGAGCGCAGGTTATATTTATGAAAACGGTCAAAAATCTGATGATCGGTAAAGAAACAGCACTTCTTGTCATGGTCAGTAAAGCCTTCATGAAGCGTCTTGTCTACCGGTGTAAAACGGATGGCGTAGCGCTTCAGCTCTTCGCTTTCAAAGATATCCTTCAGGCGCTGTTGCTGCTTCTGGCTATCTGCCAATATATATAAGGTGTAACCCTGGAGCAGGAAATCCTCCAGAGTCTGGCAAAGCAAATTGAAATTCTTATGGAAAAGAGGCTGTGGAGCAATATTGAAAGGTATCACAGCCGAACTCTCTGGCGGAGCGACCTTGCCGAACTCGATACGGAGATGAGCCGCTACTGCCTTCTTGAAATCGAGCGGAGAAACGAGGTTGAGCTCGGTCTTCATCTCATGTCTGATGCGCTCTGCCTCCACCTCAGTGGCTCCCTCCAGCTGCTCGGTAAGGC
Organism: Segatella copri; assembly: GCF_026015295.1. NCBI lineage: Bacteria > Pseudomonadati > Bacteroidota > Bacteroidia > Bacteroidales > Prevotellaceae > Segatella > Segatella copri. The sequence continues at coordinate 1,864,230 of NZ_JAPDUW010000001.1, forward strand.
TCTGCGATGAGAAGCCTTCGGTATAGATCTGACCGATGCGGTCGCAAACGAAAGAAAGGTCTTTCGCCACGACTGGCGTACTTTCGGAGAGGAAATTGAGGAAACACTGCTTGTTGCTCTCGATATGGGCGAGTTCGGGCACGATTTCTATCTCTGTGCGCTTCGCCTGCGAGAGCTGGGTCTCAACATCAAAGGTACGGATGGTATCAATTTCATCGCCGAAGAAGTCGATACGGAACGGATATTCGCAGCTGTAGGAATAGACATCGAGGATGCTTCCACGCACGGCAAACTGACCCGGTTCATAAACATAATCGGTTTCTTTGAGTTCGAAATCGCGCAGAGTATGAACCACATCGGTCTGAGCAATCTGCTGGCCTACAGTCAGTTTCAGAATCCGTTCATCCAGATTCTGCTTAGCCACAACGAGTTCAGCCAGTGCATCGGGATAAGTGACTACCAGGAAATGTCCTCCCGAAGAGAGGCGCGCCAGCACCTCTGTACGTAGGATTTCGTTCGCTGCATCACGCTGCCCGTATTTCACGGCACGCCGATAGCTGGAAGGAAAGAAGAAGACCTTCTCCTGCCCCATCATCTGAGTGAGATCGTGATAAAAATAGCCTGCTTCATCGGCATCATCCAGTACAAAGAGTACCGAACGTCTCATCTTCCCCTGCAGAGAAGCAAAGAACATCGGAGCCGAAGAGCACAGCAAACCCTGGAGAAAAATGGAATGAACCGACTTCTTCCCCATCAAATCAAAGAGGGCATCCGCCTGTGGCGAACGCCCGTATGTTTTTTCTATCTTTTGGATTTCCATCCAAGTACTGATTAGTGATTACTGATTACTGAGTAGTGATTACTGAGTATTAATCCTTCTTCGGATATTTCTTGAACCAGCCATCCAGGCGCAGTCGCATCACGCCAAAGAAAGCCTCACCAAAGATGCCACCACTCATCTTGCTCACACCTTCACGACGGTTAACAAAGATGACAGGCACCTCCTTGATCTTGAAACCTATTCGATGAGCCGTATATTTCATCTCTATCTGGAAAGCATAGCCTTTGAAGCGGATAGCATCCAAATCTATGGTTTCCAATACCTTACGTCGGTAGCAGACGAAACCAGCTGTGGTATCATTCACCTTAAATCCTGTTACGATACGTACGTATTTAGAAGCGAAATAGCTCATCAATACGCGTCCGATAGGCCAGTTGACCACGTTCACACCCGAAATATATCTTGAGCCTACAGCCACATCATACCCCTCATCGTGAGTTGCCGCATAGAGACGAGGCAAATCATTAGGATCATGACTGAAGTCGGCATCCATCTCAAAGATGAAGTCATAGCCCTGCTTCAATGACCATTTGAAGCCCATGATATAGGCTGTACCCAAACCGAGTTTACCCGAACGCTCCAGGATATGCAGACGACCGGCAAACTCATTAGCCATCAAGCCCTTAACAATGGCAGCAGTACCGTCAGGACTTCCGTCATCGATAACGAGGATATCAAACTGCTTTTCGAGACCGAAGACAGCACGGATGATTTTCTCGATGTTTTCCTTCTCATTATATGTAGGAATGATTACTATGCTATCACTCATAACTTCTTATAATTTTAATGATTCTGATTCTATATAATGTAATACAGATGCAAAATTACAACTTATTTTTGAAATAACAAGCGAAAATCCGAAATTATTGGTCCGGATTCTCTACAAAACCCTGATATTTCTTGTCAAGTCCGTTCATGATCGCCTCATAGCTCTTGTTCATCTGGTTCTTGATATTGTCAGCTCCCTTGCCTATCGGCTCGATAGGCTCATGAATGGTGAGCTTCAGAGGATGCCAGAAAGCCCAGTAGATGTCCTTCATGCGAGGCTTCACATCAAAACTGCCATTGATGGTAAGCGGACATACCGGCAACTGCAGTTCATCGGCAAGCATGAAAGCACCACGACGGAACACGCCCATGTGACCCGTAAACGTGCGGGCACCTTCAGGGAATACCACCAGCGACATGCCCTCTTTAAGCACCTCGCGAGCACGGTCATAAGAAGCACGGATCTTAGAAGGTCCGCTCTTGTCTACAAAGATGTGGTGCGCATACTCACAGGCGATACCGATGAGAGGCACTTTGCGCAAGCCCTTCTTCATCATCCACTTGAAGTTTCTGCCCAGAAAACCGTATATCAGGAAGATATCGAAAGCGCCCTGATGATTGGCCACGAAAACATAACTCTGGTTCTTCTTGAGATGCTCACGTCCCTCCACTTTTACAGGCAGAAGGAGGATGCGGACCCAAAGCCAAGCCCAATACTTGCCGGGATAATAGCCCCAGAAATGGCCATTGCCCAGCATACATCCCAAAACAGTAGTTAAACTGGTTAAAACGCTAGCTACCAACAGGATAGGCAAGCATATTACAAGTTGATACAGACGATATAAGTACTTCATTTTTTATTTAAGAATGAATAATTTAACACTCAACATTTAACATTCAACACTCAACACTCCTCATTTTCTTTTGAGTGTGATGACCACGATTTCTGCCGTAGCCCCTATGCGGATTGGAACGGTACCGCCCAGACCCGATGTGGTATAGAGCTGGCAACCCTCCTCCTCGAAGAGGCCGTAATCATAAGGAGTAAACATCGACGGACGCAAGCCCAGGATACTGATCTGCCCCGCATGCGTATGACCGCTCAGCGTAAGCTGCGGTGCTACGACCAGCGAATCCTTCCTGTCAGGTCCAATCACATCGCCATCCTTCTCCTTATTAATAGTAGAAGGCCAGGTCTCGCGCCACTGCTTCGGAATATGCTGCAGCATCAGCACGAAAGAGCCCGGTCTGATGCCATACAGCGCCTTCCTTACGTTGGTGCGCTTTGGCTTGTCATAGTTCTCTGTACCAGCTACATAGATGCTGTCAGCGCCTCTATGCACCGCCACATGCTCATTCATCAGCAGGCGCCATCCGCAACTCCGCTGGAAGTCCTGCATCCGCTTCTCGAGCGCAGCTATCTCCTGCTCGTCATCTACATCCATATAATAGGTGTAATCGTGATTGCCCAGCACACTCATCACGCCATCTCTGGCTTTCAGACTGCTGAGCAGCGCCTGATACTCAGGCAGTTCATCGGGCGTAACATTCTGTAAATCACCCGTAAAGCAAATCAGATCAGGTTTTTCGGCATTGATGCTGTCGATATCGCGCTGAGGCAGATGACCACGCCAGCCATAGTATGACCCGAGATGGATGTCGCTGAACTGAACGATGCGATAGCCCTCGAAAGACTTCGGCAGATTGGGTACATAGACGGTGATTCGCTTGACCTGCATCTTAGGAAAACCTTCGGTAAATCCGTAGATAAAGCAGAAGAACGCCACCACTCCCACTACCAGTCCGAGGAGCTTGCCCCAGTTGCGATGTCCGTGAAGGAGCCGCATACAGCACCAACCGAAGAGACTGAACAGGCTGAAGACAAACTGCGGAACTGCACATACTGCCATCATCACAAACCAGATGTCGATGAGCACCGGATTGCGTGGCAGGAAGTTGGGCAGTATCGTGATATACGCGCTGTAGGCGATAACCACGAAAGCCGGCAACCAGAAGAGCACCCGCTGCCAGAGACTCTTCAGCCGTAACTTGCCATACCTTTTATATATCCACAGATACGGCAACAGGGTGAATACCACTACGGGTATCAATATTCTTGCTATCATTTCTTGATCAAACTTGATTGAAGATACGTTTTCATTGCCTGCACGGGCACTCCTCTGCGCTGTGCATAGTCGCGAAGCTGGTCGTCTCCTATCCGTCCCAGTTCGAAATACCGCGACTTGGGATGTGCAAACATCAGCCCCGAGACACTGGCATGAGGCGTCATCATTCCGCTTGTGGTGAGCCGGATGCCCACCTGACTCATATCAATGAGCTGGTCGATGATGAAGTTGGCACTGGTATCGGGCAGCGAAGGATATCCTATAGCCGGACGGATGCCCTGATAGCGCTCCTGATGCTGGTCTTCGATGCTCAGCTGCTCGTCGGGAGCATAGCCCCAGATGCTGCGTCTCACCTCTTCGTGCAACTTCTCTGCCGTGGCTTCAGCCAACCGGTCGCAGAGTGTCTGTGCCATCATATTGAGGTAGTCGTCCGAGCGATATTTCTTCTCCAGACCGCCATCTACCGTCGTGCAGAAGATACCCAGCCGGTCTGTTATTCCGCTGCCCAGAGGACGGATGAAATCAGCCAGACAGAGATTGGGTTCTCCCTGAGCCGCCGGATGCTGCTGTCGGAGCATCGGGAAGCGGACTTTCTGCCCTTCCAGCCAGATATCATCCCCCTCGCTGTTCGCCTCGAAGAGTCCGAAGACGGCATAGGTATGATATTCGCCTTCCCATGAATGGAGCATATCGAGCGCCTCAGCCTTCATTTTTTCCTTTTCCTCTCGAGGTTTGCCGCTCAATCCCCAGGCATGATAGAAATATAGCCAGTTGATATATGGCTCAATTTCGCTTATATTGTATACTATTTTTCGCATCCGATACGATATTTTATTTTACAATCCCCGTAAGATTTTCCTTTTTCAGGAATTGCTTCTGAACTCCAGTTCCTCTCCTCTGCAAGCGGCATCAAACACGCCTTTGTTATAGATAAGATGACCGTTACAGAAAGTCTGTTCCACTTTCCATGCAAACTCGTCACCCTCTACAGGGCTCCATTTACACTTGCTCTGAATCACCTCTTCGGTCACCTTCCAAGGCTCTCCCTTGCGCACCACAACGACATCTGCCTTATAACCCGGACGCAGGAAGCCGCGCTGACTGATATGGAACAGACGGGCTGGATTATGGCACATCAGTTCAACCAGACGCTCGATACTGATTACCTTTTCGTCAACAAGTTTCAGCATGCTTACCAGCGAGAACTGTACCATCGGCATACCTGATGCAGCCTTGGCACAACCGCCCTGCTTATCCTTCAACTGATGAGGAGCATGATCAGTACCTACTACAGTTATCTTACCATTACTCAGCGCCTTACGCAAAGCCTCGCGGTCAGCAGCGGTCTTTACTGCAGGGTTGCATTTGATGCGTGCGCCCTTCACAGCGTAATCTTTATCCGAGAACATGAGATGAGCCACAACAGCCTCGCCTGTAATATTTTCATCCTTACCGAAGAACTCCAGTTCCTTAGCCGTAGTAACGTGAGCGATATGTAGATGCGCACCGCTTTCCTTAGCCAGCTGCACCGCCAGACGGCTGCTTTCATAGCAAGCCTCCTCGCTGCGTATTTCCGGATGATGTTCTACGGCAGGGTCCTCACCCCATTTCTGCTTAGCCAGCTGCATGTTACGGTTAATGATTTCGGTATCCTCACAGTGGGTCATCACCGGCAAATCCAGCTCTTTCGCCTTCTTGAAGATAGCCTGCAGTGCCTCATATTTATCCACCAGCATATTGCCCGTACTGGAGCCCATAAAGAGCTTGATTCCCGGCACACGATGCGTATCGAGCTGCTCAAAATCATTTACATTATCATTGGTAGCACCAAAGAAGAAACTGTAGTTCACATGACTCTTCTCAGCGCCCAGCTGCCGCTTTGCCTGCCAGGCCTCCAGAGTGGTAGTCTGAGGTACCGTGTTAGGCATCTCAAAATAACTGGTCACACCACCAAAGGCAGCAGCGCGGCTTTCGCTCTCGATGTCAGCCTTCTGCGTAAGTCCCGGCTCACGGAAGTGAACATGATCATCAATCACACCCGGCAAAACAAAACACCCCGAGGCATCGATGACTTCATCGTAATTGCCACGGGGTGCCTCGCCTTCATATATCTCCTTGATAAATTCACCATCCAACAAGAGGTCGCCCACAAAAGAGCGACCCTCATTTATAATGGTTCCATTCTTGATTAATTTCATATTACTAAACTTATAAAATGAAGAGTTTTACAAGATGTTAATGCCCAAGACCTTGAAAGAGCCCTGTTTCTACTCCTGACCTTCCTGTTTTTCAGGAATCGTAGGCGCAGCCAGTTCGTTAGCTGTAGGTGCCGGAGCCGCATCAGGATTTACCTGTGGAGCCGCTTCCATCTCTGGCTGCATGCCGCTCTGCGCATCTCGGGTACCATTCATAATCTCCTGATTTTCTTGAGCTTTCTTATAATAGTCCTTTACATAAGGATCATTCTTGAAATAGTCGGTAGCCTTGCTCATGATATCCTCAATCCAAGGAGAGAGCATCGGATACTGGTTGCCCATTGTAACGAGGAAGAAGACGCCCGGTCCCAGCACATTGTTGAAGTTGTCGGTAACAAACGAAGTGATGAGCTTGTCTTCCTGCTCAGAGAGGCGGATGGATTCCTCGTTCAGATGCTTGTTGACAGCCACCATATCGCTACCGTTCATGATAGCCTGGTCGTGCTTGTGTACCAGTTCGCGCAACTGATTCTGAATCTGCTGGTATTTCTTGAAGAATCCGAAGAGTTTATCGTTCATAGGAGTACCGCTTACCACCTGCTGTGTATCATCGAGCTTCACCGTAATGCTTCCACTCTCCAGCACCAGCGGCAGCACAGGGTCATCATCCATGAAGATATTCGCCATCTTCATAGAGTCGACAGAACCCTGAAAATGGAACTGTCCGTGCACTACATCGCAAGAATCCACGTTCTTGAAATCGTTGTTTTCCAGTATCTTAAGGTACAGCATGCGTCCGTCCAGAGTACTTACGTTAGAAGTACCCGAGATATCGTAACTGTTGGCACAAGATGCAAGTGCCATCAAGGCAATGAATGCGTAAAATATTCTATTCATAAGCTATCTATATCACTTTCGGTGAACAAAAGTACAATCTTAATTTGAACTGACGAAATAAATTGCAGCAATTTAATTCATTCTTACAAGATTTATGTTTTGTTTGCACTCCTATTGCCCACCGAAAGCTTTTTTCTCGTCCTTTCTATATTACTGATTGTTTTCCTTCTTCAGTTCATGAGAGATGCGATGCGTGGTATACAGTTCCAGCAGGGCTGCGATGAGAAGGAAGACTACCCACTTATTATAGAAATAGGTGATATAGGTCTCATAATTCTCAAACCAGCGGCGCAGGAAAGCATACACCGTATCTACCATCGAGATGCCTGAGAGCACGAAGAAGATGTCTGCTACATACTGCATGCGCTTCAGGCGGTGGATTACCAGCGAAGATCCCTCATAGAACTGCATCGCCTGCATTACACTGAAGAGTATGGTGCCCAGCAGGAACCCCCAGCTCGTTACCTGCACCAGCTGCGGATGTGAAAAACCAAATGCGAAGCAAGCCGCACCGACAACCATCAGCACGCCGCCCAGCAAGAAAATAGCACTTTCCAGTTTACTCAATTGTTTCATTTTCGTCTTGTTCGTTAGTTTTTTCCGGAATATCCGAACTCAATACAAAGATGTCTTCATCATCAGCCTTCATGAAATAACGCTGGCGGGCTATCTTCTCAAATGCCCGCGCACCATGCTGCATATCACGCAGGGTATGCTTGTCGTTTTCATACTGCTCACGATATTTTTCTATCTCCGAACGGAGCGTAGCTATCTCTATCTGGTACTTAATGTGCTGTCTTACACTATTGTCGTCAACTACACCAACTACCAGAACACCCGCTACAATCACTATAAGATACTTATAATGAGCGAGATAATTCCATATAATACCAAGTTTTTTACTCATTTCTTCCGAATTTGTTTGCAAAGATAATATTTTTTTGTTATCTTTGCATCATCAATTAAGAAAAAATAATGGAAGAGTATATAGTTTCTGCAAGAAAGTACCGTCCGATGACCTTCGATTCGGTTGTCGGACAGAGTGCATTGACCACCACTTTGAAGAATGCAGTGAAGAGCGGCAAGCTGGCGCACGCCTATCTTTTCTGCGGTCCGAGAGGTGTGGGCAAAACCACTTGTGCCCGCATTTTTGCGAAGGCAATCAACTGCGAGCATCCTCGTGAAGACGGCGAGGCATGCAACGAATGTGAGAGCTGCCGTGCCTTCAATGAGCAGCGTTCCTACAACATCTTCGAGCTGGATGCCGCCAGCAACAACGGTGTTGACCAGATTAAGGTTCTGATGGAGCAGACCCGCATTCCGCCTCAGGTGGGCAAGTATAAGGTGTTTATCATCGATGAGGTCCACATGCTCTCTACAGCTGCCTTCAACGCCTTTCTCAAGACGCTGGAAGAGCCACCTCAGCATGTCATCTTCATCCTCGCCACTACCGAGAAGCATAAGATTCTGCCTACCATCCTGAGCCGATGCCAGATTTACGACTTCGAGCGAATGACGGTAGCCAATACCATCAACCACCTGAAGATGGTGGCTGAGAAGGAAGGCATACAATATGAAGAGCAGGCGCTCGCCGTGATAGCCGAAAAGGCTGACGGAGGTATGCGCGATGCCCTCTCTATCTTCGACCAGGCTGCCAGCTTCTGCATGGGCAACATCACTTACCAGAAGGTAATCGAGGACCTGAACGTGCTCGACAGCGACAACTATTTCCGTCTGGTAGACCTGGCTCTGGAGAATAAGGTGGCCGAGATGATGGTTACACTCGACGGCATTCTGAGCCGCGGTTTCGATGGCGGCAACATGATACAGGGGCTTGCCCAGCACGTGCGCAATGTGATGATGGCGAAGGATCCTCAGACCCTGCCTCTGCTCGAAACCAGCGACGACCAGAAAGCCAAGTTCCAGGCTCAGGCCCAGAAGGCACCTACACCTTTCTTATATAAGGCGCTGGAACTGATGAACCAGTGCGATATCCATTACCGCGCCAGCAGCAACAAGCGATTACTGGTAGAGCTCACCCTGATACAGATAGGCCAGATTACGCAGCCCGAGGATCAGGATGTGCCTAGTGCGGGGCGTACGCCCAATAGATTAAAATCCCTGTTTCAGAAACTCCTGGCTCAGTCTAAGCTTGCCTCTCAGGGTGCAGGTTCTGAGCCTTCAGGCAGCAGCGAAAACCGGTCATCACAGCCGGGAGCGTCTGCTGCTACAGCTACTGCTGTGCCTTCGTCAGGGGCACCGACAGCCGCTTCTGCAGCCTCCAATGCTGCATCTTATCCTGCATCTTATTCTGCATCTGCCACCGCAGCCGCATCTGCCTCTCCAGAAGGCTCAGCCGCTGCCGGAGCTGCTACTGATGCTGCATCGCCTCACAAGCCACGACTCAAGAATATCAAGCTGGGCGGCATAGGCATGACTTTCTCTAACCTGAAGAAGAGGGAGGAGAACCAGCGCCGTCTGCACAGTCCGTATGATGATACCAATGAGGAAAAAGCGACCATCACGGGCGACCAGAACGAGTTCACCCAGGAGCAGGTGGAAGCAACATGGTTCAGTATGTGCATGAGAATGCAGAACAAGCTGGATTTCATAGGCTTAGCCAACCGCATGAAGAGTATTGTACCGAAGATAACCAACTATCCGCAGATAGAGGTTATCATCAACAACCAGCTCTTGCTAGACGACGTTTTGAACATCAAAAACCGCATTCTCAAGACTTTCGTCTTAGGTCTTCACAACAGCGAACTGAGCATCACCTACCGCCTTGCCGACCAGGAAGAGGTAGGCAAGGTTCTTACCAAGAATGAAGTTCTGGAACTTCTTATGGAGAAGAACCCGGCGATGAAAAAACTCACAAAGGACCTGGATCTGGTTATGACGTAAAAGACACTTCACACGATACGAAATTCTCCACTCCATGTAGGACAACCTATACGGAGTGGAGAAACTAGTACTATCTTCCCCCAAATGCTGCCATTATACCCGGGCGTATGATGCCCAAGAGGTTATTCAGTATTCAGTATTCAGTTTTTTTCGCGATAGTTACCTTTTATATGGTTACAAATTGTAAGTAATTATTTTATATTATATATATATATTATTATATATATATAATATACTATCTATACAGAGAGTGGTAACAACAGCGAAAAAAACTGAATACTGAATACTGAATACGTTCCACGTAATCGGTTATTACTTTGTAATATACTGGTTTATAGCGCAAAACATAGTTTTCTACACCTCAAAACATAGAGATGCGTCCCATGAAACATAGAGTTATTTCTCTTTACTAAGTTTCAAATCGTAAGCTGCTGAAAATCGCTCCTTATCACACGCCTAAATTTGTTAGATACCAGAAATCTTCGTATCTTTGCACCGGCAATCGAAAGAACAGTCTTTAGTGCCTCGCTCGAGTCTTCTATTAAGACCAACACGGGTTATAAATGATGGCAGACGCCGGTCATCAATGAAGCCCCCGAAAACGGCAGAAACGGGGCGTTCTGGGGAATTTGAACCAACTAGGTTAGTGTCATACCGACACACAACAAAAAAAAGCCCCCGATGCAGAAAAGCACCGGGAGCCTTCGTAAGCAAATTATTATTATCTTAAAAAGATCAACTGAATATGCAGCACATCACAGTATACACCATGAAGCACCGACAGAAAGGCTTAAATGAGGTTCATGCCCGCTTCCTCAGCCTCCTTGCGCATCTCCTCAGGCCAGATGCTAGCCTGGATCTCACCAATGTGAGCCTTATGAAGCAATACCATGCACAGACGGCTCTGACCGATACCGCCACCAATGCTCAGAGGCAACTTGTCGTTCAGGAGCTGCTGATGGAAATAAAGCTTCTCTCTATCCTCCTTGCCCTCCAGCTTAAGCTGACGCAGCAGACTCTCCTTATCGACACGGATACCCATAGAACTGAGCTCGAAACTGCGACCCAGAACAGGATACCAGATGAGGATATCACCATTCAGTCCCATCTTGCCGTTCTCAGCCACGGTGCTCCAGTCATCATAGTCAGGAGCTCGGCCATCATGCTTCTTGCCATCGCTCAACTTGCCTCCGATGCCCTCTACAAATACAGCGCCATACTTCTTGCAGATTTCATCCTCACGCTCCTTAGGAGAAAGGTCTGGATACATATCGAGCAAATCCTGCGCATGAATGAAATGAATTTCCTTAGGCAGGAAAGGCTTCAGCTGAGGATAATGCTCGCAAGCCAGGAACTCGGTACGCAAGATGGCACCATAGATGCGGCGCACGATATTCTCGAGGAAGGCGATGGTACGGTCTTCCTTGGTAATCACAGCCTCCCAGTCCCACTGGTCAACATAGAGCGAATGAAGATTATCCAGCTCCTCGTCAGCACGGATGGCGTTCATATCTGTATATACGCCATAAGCAGGCTCAATCTCATACTCGGCAAGCGTCAGTCGCTTCCACTTGGCAAGAGAATGAACCACCTCAGCCTGGGCTTCGCCCAAATCCTTGATAGGGAAACTTACAGGGCGCTCTACGCCGTTCAGGTCATCATTGATACCAAGACCCTTCAATACGAAGAGCGGAGCGGTAACACGACGCAGACGGAGCTCGGTGCTCAGGTTTTGCTGGAAGAATTCTTTTATCATTTTAATACCCATTTCGGTCTGGCGCATATCCAGCAGCGCCTTGTACCCTTCAGGTTTTATCAAATTGCTCATTTTTATTTCATATTTAGTATTTGCGCTGCAAAGGTACAAAATAATAATTAATCTGCAAGCATTTTTCCGTATTTTTTCGCAAAATGATAGCATTTTTAAGTTTTTTAGTAGCATTTTGTAGAACAATTTGCAAATACACATTATATATATGAAAAAATCTGCCCCAAATATTTGGTTATTTCAAATAAAAGCAGTAATTTTGCAGTCGACTTCCGTTTCGATGTCATACAACCGGAGAAACGGGCGGCAGAAAAGAGGGTCTCGTAGCTTAGCTGAATAGAGCGTCAGATTCCGGTTCTGAAGGTCGTGGGTTTGAATCCCACCGAGATCACCCGAAACAACAGAAATGATTAATAATTGAAAACATGGATTTAGTAGAACGATTTATAAACTATACGAAATTCGACACACAGTCGAGCGAAGAATCGACCAGCGTGCCTAGTACGGCAAAACAGCTCGAATTTGCCAAGTACCTGAAGAAGGAACTTGAGGACGAAGGACTGAGCGATGTCGAAATGGATGACATGGGCTATATCTATGCCACTCTGAAGAGCAATACCAAGAAAAAGACTCCTACCATCGGATTTATTTCACACATGGATACATCGCCTGATGCCAGCGGAAAGGATGTAAAGGCGCGCGTCATCAAGAACTATGACGGCAACGACATCGAGCTGAGCCCGGGCATCATTTCAAGCGTTGAGACTTTCCCAGAACTGAAGGCTCACAAGGGAGAGGATATCATCGTGACAGACGGTACTACCCTGCTGGGTGCTGACGACAAGGCGGGCATCGCTGAAATCGTACAGGCTATGTGCTATCTGCGCGACCACGACGAAATCAAGCACGGAGATATCCGAGTAGGTTTCAATCCTGACGAGGAAATCGGTATGGGTGCGCATCATTTCGATGTAGAGAAGTTTGGCTGCGACTGGGCGTACACCGTAGATGGCGGCGACCTGGGCGACCTGGAATATGAGAACTTCAATGCTGCCGGAGCTAAGATCGTCATCAAGGGCGTGAGCGTTCATACAGGCTATGCCAAGGGAAAGATGGTGAATGCAAGCCGACTGGCTGTGGAATTTCAGAACATGATTCCTGAGAACGAGACTCCTGAGCAGACTGAAGGCTACCAGGGTTTCTACCACCTCATCGGCATCGAGAGCCGCTGCGAGGAGGCAAAACTCAGCTACATCATCCGAGATCACGACCGCAACAAGTTTGAAAGCCGCAAGGATTTCATCGAGGACTGCGTGAACAAGATGAACGAGAAGTATGGCGACGGAACCGTAAAGGCGGTTATCTACGACCAGTACTATAACATGAAGGAGAAGATTGATCCTAACATGCACGTCATTGACATCGTGCTCAGAGCGATGCAGGAGAGCGGCGTTCCACCTCGCGTAGAACCTATCCGCGGCGGTACCGACGGAGCCCAGCTGAGCTTCAAGGGTCTGCCTTGTCCTAACATCTTCGCCGGCGGTGTCAACTTCCACGGCCCTCATGAGTTTGTGAGCATCCAGGTAATGGAGAAGGTAGTGAAGACCATCGTGAAAATAGCGGAAATCACAGAAGAATTTAATGACTAATACAGATATGGGGAATTTAGACACATCTAAATTCCCCTTTTTCATAAACAGAAAAATATGGCTGAAATTCCATTTTTAGTAAAAGACCTCGCCCTTATCCTGATGGTAGCAGGCATCGTAACCCTCATCTTCAAGAGGCTCAAGCAGCCGCTGGTGCTGGGATACATCATGGCGGGATTCCTGGTTTCGCCACACATGTCCTACACCATGTCGGTAGTCGACGAGACGGATATCCAGACCTGGGCCGACATCGGTGTCATCTTCACCCTCTTCTCGCTCGGTCTCGACTTCTCGTTCAAGAAAATCGTGAAGATGGGTGCCTCTCCCATCATCGCCACCGTGGTCATCGTGTTCTGCATGATGATGCTGGGCATCAGCGTAGGCCACAGTTTCGGCTGGGGCAGGATGGACTGCATCTTCCTGGGCGGTATGCTCGCCATGAGCTCCACCACTATTATATATAAGGCATTCGATGATATGCGGCTGCGCACCCAGAAGTTTGCCTCGATGGTGATGAGCGTGCTGATACTGGAAGATATCCTGGCTATCGTGATGATGGTGATGCTGTCGGCGATAGCGAGCGGGAGCAGTCCCGACGGCGGGCAGATGCTTGCCTCTATCGTGAAGATAGGCTTCTTCCTGGGCGTGTGGTTTATCGTGGGTATCTTCGCCATTCCGTGGTTCCTGCGTTCGGTGAGGAAACTTATCAATGCCGAAACCCTGCTCATCGTTTCGCTGGGTCTGTGCTGCGGCATGGCGGTACTGAGCACCAAGGTGGGGTTCAGCAGCGCCTTCGGAGCCTTCGTCATGGGCAGCATACTGGCAGAAACCATTGAGGCAGAAAAGATTATCAAACTCGTAGAACCGGTAAAGAATCTCTTCGGAGCCATCTTCTTCGTATCGGTAGGTATGCTGGTAGACCCGAAGATTCTGGTAGAATATGCCGTTCCTATCCTCGCCCTGGTGGGCACCATCCTGGTAGGTCAGGCGATATTCGGCACCTTCGGATTCATGCTCGGAGGCGAGTCGCTGAAGTCGGCGATGCGCTGCGGTTTCTCGATGGCTCAGATTGGTGAGTTCTCTTTCATCATCGCCTCGCTGGGTCTGTCGCTCGGCGTCATCAGCAAGTTCCTCTATCCGGTAGTGGTAGCAGTGAGCGTCATCACCACCTTCCTTACACCTTATATGATCCGTCTTGCCACACCTACCTATCAGGTGATGGAGAAACATCTGCCCGACAAACTCATCCATATTCTGAACCATTTTGCGATGAGTCATCCCCAGACGCAGCAGCAGAGCAAGTGGAAATCGCTGATCCGCCAGATGCTGGTCAACACCACCGCCTACTCTATCCTCTCGGCAGCCGTCATCGCCCTGATGTTCACCTTCGTGCTGCCGCTGATGCGCAATCTGCTGCCCGGCTGGCATCTCCACTGGTATGCCAACGCCATCACCGGTCTGCTTACCGTACTATTCATCTCACCATTCCTACGCGCCATCGTGATGAAGAAGAACCACAGTGCCGAGTGGAAACGCCTCTGGGTGGAGAGCAGCATCAACCGCGTGCCGCTGCTCTTTACGGTGTTCGTGCGCTTTATGATAGCACTGGCTTTCATCTTCTACATCATCAATTTCCTCTCGCGCTTTACCAATGCGCTGATTGTCTGCATCGGTGCAGCAGTAGTAATGCTGATGATAACCTCCCGCCACATCAAGAAGCGTAGCATCGTGATGGAGCGCGTCTTCGTTCACAACCTCCGCTCGCGCGATATTGCGGCTCAGGTGAATGGCGAAAAGCGGCCGCTCTACGAGGGCAGACTGCTAGACCGGGATATCCACATCAGCGAATTTGAAGTGCCAGAGGACAGCAGTTGGACGGGCAAATCGCTGCGAGAGCTGCATCTGCGCCAGCGGTTCGGTGTAGACCTGAGCAGCATTCACCGCGGCTCTCACCGGCTGAACATCCCGAACGGCGACATGATCATCTTCCCGGGCGACAAACTGCAGGTAATCGGCAACGACGACCAGCTGCAGAAATTCAACACCGCCCTGCAGAGCGACCTGCTGCCTGAGGAGGCTGAAATAGAAAAGCGCGAGATGAAGCTCAGCCAGCTCATCATCAGCGGCGGCAGCGAATTCCTGGGAAAGACGCTGATAGAAAGCGGAATAAGAGATAAATACAACTGTATGGTGGTAGGACTGGAAGAGGGCCGGGAAAATCTGACGCACGTATCCCCTACCCGAGTCTTCAAGAAGGGAGACATCATCTGGATAGTGGGAGAAGAAGCTGATTTGAAGAGAATCAAGAATTAAATAAAAAAACTTTCGTAAGTAAGCTTCTGCCCTTTCAGGGCGTGCCGGGAACAACCAGATTACTTCACGGTGATATGGAAGCAACCCTGCTTCACCTCATATTTAATATAGCAGCGGTTCTTGTTGCGGAAATCGCGGAGCACCTCGGAGAACACCCATTTCAGGGTATCATTCTGCACCTGGCGGCGAGGCTGTTCACGGGTCTGAATCTGCTTGTAGCGGTTGTAGCAGATATCGAAGGTAGTACCATAGAGATGACACGAATTCTCGGTAGCATTACCGTTTCGGGTACGCAGTTTCGCCACATCATCCTTGGTGCGCAGAATGCTCGTCACGATAATCTTATGCAGCGGAATGCCCTTGATCTGCAGCGAATCAAAATAGGCACGGCCGATATCCTGGAGCAGCACAGAGGCACGAGGCACCAGGTAAGGAATACTGTTGTTCAGCTTGTCGACATAAAAGAAAGGATTGCTGCCCACATACACCAGCTTGCCCTTGCTGTTCTCCGCCTCCAGACGGTTCTGTACCGGTTTCACACCATGCTTAGTAGCCGCCAGAATCTGCACATCCTGCTGGTCGGGGAAAGTATTGCCGAAATGAGGCACCGAGAAGATACGATGCTTCACCTCCCTGCCATCCTTATCGAAGAAGATTGATGGCTTGCCGCCCTGTTCCGTATCAGGCATAACAGAGAGTTCATCCTTCTTCAGGTTCTCAGCCACATTCCCTTCAGTATCAGCCGATGCATCAGAAATCTCAGCAGAAGAAGCATCAGAAGCAGCCGAATCCTTCGCTGCCACGAGCGTAGAATCAGCCGCACCAGCAGCCGCAACCTTCGGTTTTGCTACTCCCGGGAAGATGACTCTTACCAGCGCCAGAAGCAAAACCACAATACCAAAACCCTGTAAATATCTGTTCTTACTAATCTTCATAATTATCTTATTTTCACGAAATAATATTCTATATTCTTCAGGCAAAACGGGAACCGCATCGCCAAATTTAGCTGCAAAGGTAACAAAATCTCTCGAAAAAATAGCTTTTTTAATATTTAAAGAATGTTTTATTCGCCGAAATTTGCTCATTTCATGGAAAAGTAGTAATTTTGCAGCGTTATATAACAAAATATTAGATAGGATAGTTTAAACTTTATAGAATTAAGACATTTTGATAGAGAAACATATTGTACTCGAAGATATCGATCCAGTGATGTTCTACGGTGTGAACAACGCCCACCTGCAGATGATTAAATCGCTGTATCCTAAGTTGCGTATCGTAGCACGCGACAACGTGATTCGTGTGCTCGGCGACGAAGAGGAAATGGCAAAGGTGGAAGAGGATATTGAGCAGATGCGCAAGCACTTGCTTAAATACAACATGCTCAATGATGAAGACATCCTGGACATCGTGAAAGGAAAACAGACCAAGGCGGACAGCGTGAAAGGCGTGCTGGTATACAGCATCAGCGGCCGACCTATCAAGAGCCGCAGCGAAAACCAGCAGCAGCTGATAGATGCTTACGAGAAGAACGACATGGTATTTGCCGTGGGACCAGCCGGTACCGGCAAGACCTATCTCAGCATCGCCCTTGCCGTAAAGGCCCTCAAGGAGAAAGCCGTCAAGAAAATCATCCTCTCGCGACCAGCCGTAGAAGCCGGCGAAAAACTCGGTTTCCTGCCTGGCGATATGAAAGACAAAATTGACCCATACCTCCAGCCGCTCTACGATGCGCTGGAAGACATGATACCTGCCGTAAAGCTGCAGGATATGATGGAAAAGCACATTATCCAGATTGCTCCGCTCGCCTTTATGCGCGGACGCACACTCAGCGATGCCGTCGTCATCCTCGACGAGGCGCAAAACACTACCTCCCAACAGATTCGCATGTTCCTAACCCGTATGGGCATGAACACCAAGATGATTATCACCGGCGACCTGACACAGATTGACCTTCCACGCGAACAGCGAAGCGGACTGAAGGAGGCGCTCAAGATTCTGGACGGCGTGGAAGGCATCGGAGTGGTGAAGCTGGGACAGAAGGATATCGTGCGCCACAAACTCGTAACCCGCATCGTCAACGCTTACGACAAGTATGACAAGGAGAGAGCGGAAGCACGGGAAGCTCAGAAAGCAGAAAAAGATAATTCAAAATAATCAGAATGAAGAATGAACTGAATGATTCTTTAAAAATAGATTTCATCAAGAATGCAGATCATAAATAAAGCATATCATAAAGTTCAAAGTTCAAAATTCAAAGTTCAAAGTAAAATGAAAGCATTAACAAAGACAGATTTCCATTTTGATGGACAGAAGAGTGTTTACCACGGTAAAGTACGTGATGTGTATGACATTAACGACGACCTCCTCGTGATGGTCGCTACCGACAGAATCTCAGCGTTCGACGTTGTTCTGCCTAAGGGTATCCCTTTCAAAGGACAGGTGCTCAATCAGATTGCAGCTAAGTTCCTGGACACAACTACAGACATCTGTCCAAACTGGAAGTTGGCTACTCCAGACCCAATGGTTACCGTAGGTTTGAAGTGCAAAGGTTTCCGCGTGGAGATGATCATCCGTTCTATCCTCACCGGTAGTGCATGGCGCGAGTATCAGAAGGGCTGCCGCGAGATCTGCGGTGTGAAGTTGCCAGACGGTATGCGCGAGAACCAGCGTTTCCCAGAGCCTATCATCACCCCTACTACAAAGGCTGACGAGGGTCACGACATGAATATCTCTAAGGAAGAGATTATCGCCCAGGGTATTGTTAGTGCAGAGGATTACGCTGTGATGGAGGACTACACACGCCGCATCTTCGCCCGCGGTCAGGAAATCGCTGCCAAGCAGGGCTTGATCCTCGTAGATACTAAGTACGAGTTCGGCAAGCGCGACGGCAAGGTTTATCTCATCGATGAGATCCACACTCCCGACTCTAGCCGCTACTTCTATGCTGACGGTTACGAGGAGAAGTTTGAGAAGGGTGAACCACAGCGCCAGCTCTCTAAGGAGTTCGTTCGCCAGTGGCTCATCGAGCACAACTTCATGAACGAGCCAGGCCAGACCATGCCAGAGATTACCGACGAGTATGCAGAGAGCGTATCCGACCGCTACATCGAACTCTACGAGCACATCACCGGCGAGAAGTTTGACAAGGCTGCAGAGGAAGGCGACATCGCTGCCCGCATCGAGAAGAACGTAAGCGAGTGGCTTGCTGCACACAAGTAAACTATATATAAATGTATAAGCAAGAACAGATTAAGCCCTACGAGGGCACAGGAGACAAGGGCAAGCTGGTAGAGGAGATGTTCGACAACATCGCCCCTACCTACGATACCCTGAACCACCGTCTCTCGTGGGATATCGATAAGGGATGGCGCAAGAAGGCAATCAGGCGTCTTGCGCCCTTCTCTCCTAAAAAGATGCTCGACATCGCTACCGGTACCGGCGATTTCGCCATCCTTGCCGCACAGATGCTACATCCCGACCAGCTGATCGGAGCAGACATCTCGGACGGCATGATGGAGATAGGCAGACAGAAGGTAAAGCAGCTGGGACTGGAAAACACCATCTCCTTTGCCAAGGAAGACTGCCTCAACCTCTCGTTCCAGGACGAGAGCTTCGACGCTGTAACCGCAGCCTTCGGTATCAGAAACTTCCAGAACCTGGATCAGGGACTGAAGGAAATGTGCCGGGTACTGAAAAAGGGCGGACATCTCTGCATCGTAGAACTCACCACGCCGGTCAGTTTCCCGATGAAGCAGCTGTTCAGCATCTACAGCAACACTGTCTTGCCGATGTATGGCAAACTCATCAGCAAAGACCAGAGCGCCTACAGTTATCTCAACAAGACCATCGAGGCATTCCCTCAGGGCGAGGTTATGATGGAGGTGTTCAAAAAGGCAGGATTCGCAAAGGCAGAGTTCAAGCGACTCACCTTCGGCATCTGCACACTCTATTTCGCAACCAAATAAAACAAAAATATTATGGACAAGTATGGACTCATAGGTTACCCTCTGGGGCATTCGTTCTCAAAAAACTATTTCAACGAAAAGTTTGAGAACGAGGGCATCGATGCCCAATACATCAACTTCGAGATACCTTCTATCGAAAATCTTACCGAGATTCTCGACTCAAATCCAGAACTAAAGGGTCTCAATGTCACCATTCCTTACAAGGAGAAAGTGATCAGCTATCTCGACGTGGTAAGCCCTGAGGCGAATGCTATCGGAGCCGTCAACGTGATCAAGGTGGAGCACAGAGGTGAAGATGTTTATCTGAAAGGATATAACAGCGATGTAATCGGTTTTACCAAGAGCATCGAACCTTATATCGAGCCTTATCACAAGAAGGCTCTCATCCTGGGTACAGGCGGAGCTTCAAAGGCTATCAACTTCGGTCTGAAATCGCTCGGACTGGAAACTGCCTTCGTGAGTCGATACGAGCGTCCGGGTACTATCCAGTACGAAAAAATCACCCCTGAGGTTATCAAGGAGTATAACGTCATCGTAAACTGTACCCCAGTGGGCATGTACCCACACGTAGACGAGTGTCCTGCGCTGCCTTACGAGGCAATGGACAGCCACACCCTGCTCTACGACCTCATCTACAATCCCGACGAAACCCTCTTCATGAAGAAGGGCAAAGAACATGGAGCCACAGTAAAGAATGGCTTGGAAATGCTCTTGTTGCAAGCCTTTGCATCATGGGATTTCTGGCACCAGGAAAAATAAGCATATCATAAAGTTCAAAGATCAAAATTCAAAGTAAGAATATGAGTAACAATAGATATATGATGCGCGGTGTTAGCGCAGCAAAGGAAGATGTTCACAACGCTATCAAGAACATCGACAAGGGTATCTTCCCACAGGCTTTCTGCAAGATCATACCTGATATCTTGGGCGGCGACCCAGAGTATTGTAACATTATGCATGCCGACGGTGCAGGTACCAAGTCGAGCTTGGCCTACATGTACTGGAAGGAGACGGGCGACCTCTCTGTATGGAAAGGTATCGCTCAAGATGCTATCGTGATGAATACCGACGACCTGCTCTGCGTGGGCGCCGTAGATAACATCCTCGTAAGCTCTACCATCGGACGCAACAAGATGCTCATCCCAGGCGAGGTAATCTCAGCTATCATCAACGGTACTGACGACCTGCTCCACGAGATGCGTGAGATGGGTATCGGCATCTATCCTACCGGCGGTGAGACTGCTGACGTAGGCGACCTGGTTCGTACCATCATCGTTGACTCTACCGTTACCTGCCGCATGAAGCGCAGCGACGTCATCAACAATGCCAACATCCGTCCAGGCGATGTCATCGTAGGTCTTTCTTCTACAGGTCAGGCTACTTACGAGAAGAAGTACAACGGCGGTATGGGCAGCAACGGACTTACTTCTGCCCGCCACGATGTATTCGCCAAGTATCTCGCAGAGAACTATCCTGAGAGCTACGACCACGCCGTGCCAGACGAGTTGGTTTACAGTGGTAAGTATAAGTTGACAGATGAGGTAGAGGGTTCACCTATCAATGCCGGAGAGTTGGTTCTCTCTCCTACCCGTACCTACGCTCCTGTCATCAAGAAGATTCTCGACGAGCTCCGCCCTGAAGTTCACGGTATGGTTCACTGCACCGGTGGTGCCCAGACCAAGGTTCTGCACTTCGTAGGCGAGAACTGCAAGGTAGTGAAGGACAACATGTTCCCAGTACCTCCACTCTTCAAGGCTATCCACGACTGCTCAGAGACCGACTGGAAGGAGATGTATCAGGTATTCAACATGGGTCACCGCATGGAGATCTACGTACGTCCTGAGGTTGCCGAGAAGGTTATCGCCATCAGCAAGAGCTTCAACATCGATGCCCAGATTGTAGGTCACATCGAAGAAGGCAAGCGCAGCCTGACCATCAAGAGCGAATTCGGAACATTCGAATACTAAAAATAGAATTAAAATTAATGGATAATAACAACATATTACAGAAGCTAGAAGGCTTAGAGAGCCGATACGAGGAAGTAAGCACCCTCATTACCGACCCAGATGTCATCGCCGACCAGCCACGCTACGTGAAGCTCACCAAGGAATGGAAAGACCTGGGTGACATCATGGACGCACGCAAGCGATACATCAACTGTCTGAATAGCATCAAGGAGGCAAAAGATATCCTTGCCAACGAGAGCGATCCGGAAATGAAGGAGATGGCTCGCGAAGAACTCAACGAGAACGAGGCGCTGCAGCCTAAACTCGAAGAAGAAATCAAGATTGCGCTGGTACCTAAGGACCCAGAAGACGCCAAGAACGTACAGATGGAAATCCGAGGCGGTGCCGGAGGCGACGAGGCTGCCCTCTTTGCAGGCGACCTATTTAATATGTATAAGAAATACTGCGAATCTAAGGGATGGACCGTCAGCGTGACTTCTGTTTCTGAAGGCGCAGTAGGTGGATATAAGGAAATCGACTTCGCTGTAAGCGGTACTGACGTTTACGGTACATTGAAGTACGAATCAGGTGTTCACCGTGTTCAGCGTGTGCCTGCTACTGAAACACAGGGCCGTATGCACACTTCAGCTGCTACCGTGGCCGTATTGCCAGAGGCAGACAAGTTTGAGGTGAACATCAACGAAGGAGACATCAAGTGGGATACCTTCCGAAGTTCAGGTGCCGGTGGTCAGAACGTGAACAAGGTGGAGTCTGGTGTACGTCTCCGCTACCCTTGGAAGAACCCTAACACAGGCGAGGTTGAGGAAATCCTCATTGAGTGTACCGAAACCCGTGACCAGCCAAAGAACAAGGAGCGTGCCTTGAGCCGCCTCTATACATTCATCCACGACCGTGAGCACCAGAAGTATGTTGACGATATCGCCAGCCGCCGCAAGAGCCTCGTTTCTACCGGCGACCGCAGTGCGAAGATCCGTACCTACAACTTCCCGCAGGGCCGTGTTACCGACCACCGTATCGGTTACACCACTCACGATCTCAACGGTTTCCTGGCAGGTGATATTCAGGACATGATTGATGCCCTGACCGTAGCCGAGAACGCAGAGAAGCTGAAAGAAACAGAATTGTAAAACCCCGATTCATCGTTCCGTGCTTCGGGGCGATGAATCATCATATCAATCCATTATGAACAGAAAAGAACTCGTAGAGCAGATTTTCGCCAAGAAGAGTTTCTTGTGCGTAGGTCTTGACACAGATATCAACAAGTTGCCTAAGTGCATCACCGAGAGTGAAGACATCCAGGGCGCAGAAGCCGAAATGATATTCAGATTCAACAAGGCTATCATCGACGCAACAGCCCCATACTGTGTGGCTTACAAGCCAAACCTGGCTTTCTATGAGAGCCGCGGAATCGATGGCATGATTGCCTTCGAAAACACCATCAAGTATCTCCACAACCACTATCCAAACCACTTCATCATCGCAGATGCCAAGCGCGGCGATATCGGCAACACCAGCAAGATGTATGCCCAGACATTCTTCGAGGAGTACAATATCGACTCTGTAACCGTAGCTCCTTATATGGGTGAGGATTCAGTCAAGCCATTCCTCGAGTATGACGGCAAGTGGGTTATCCTCCTGGCACTTACAAGCAACAAGGGTAGCCACGACTTCCAGCTCACCGAGGATAAGGAGGGCGAGCGCCTCTTCGAGAAGGTTCTCAAGAAGAGCCAGGAATGGGGCAACGATGAGAACATGATGTATGTAGTAGGCGCTACACAGGGCAAGATGTTCGAAGACATCCGCAAGGTGGCTCCTAACCACTTCCTCCTCGTACCGGGCGTAGGTGCACAGGGTGGCAGCCTGCAGGAGGTTTGCAAGTATGGCATCATCAAGGACTGCGGCTTGCTCGTCAACTCTTCCCGCGGCATCATCTATGCCAGCAACGGCGATGACTTTGCTGAGGTAGCAGGTCAGAAAGCTAAGGAGTTGCAGGCTGAAATGGCAGCAGAACTTGCTAAGTTATAAAAACTCGATTTAGGCGCAAAGTATCTTGAAAAAGAGGCTTTGCGCCTAAAAAATACCCTTTTATGGGGCGAAAAAGCAAAATATTACAAAATAAAGTCGAGAATCTAAATCTTTTTTGCTATTTTTGCAAACAAATTGCGGTTACCTAAAGGTAATGATGCCTTGGGAACCTAAATAAAACAAACTAGAAGTCAGATAAATTATGGAATTTACCGCTCAACAAATAGCCCAGTTCGTTCAGGGCCGTGTGGAAGGTGATGAGAACGCAACAGTCAACACCTTCGCAAAAATCGAAGAAGGTAAGGAAGGTGCTATCTCGTTCCTTTCTAACCCTAAATACACTCATTATGTTTACGAAACCAAGTCAAGCATCGTACTCATTGATGAGAACGTAGAATTGGAACACCCTGTCAGCACAACCCTCATCCGTGTGAAGAATGCATACGAGTGTGTGGCTAAGCTCCTGCAGATGTACGAATCCATGAAGCCTAAGAAGACCGGCATCGATCCGCTGGCTTTCGTATCTCCAAAGGCTAAGGTGGCTGAAGGTGTATATGTAGGTGCTTTCGCATATATCAGCGATGGTGCAGAGGTAGGCGAAGGTAGCCAGATTTATCCTCATGCCTACATCGGAGAGGGTGTGAAGATTGGCAAGAATGCACTCATCTATCCGAACGTTACCGTATATCACGGCTGTAAATTAGGCAATAACGTTACGCTTCATGCAGGTTGTGTAATCGGTGCCGACGGATTCGGATTCGCTCCAGGTCCTGAAGGTTACGACAAGATTCCTCAGATTGGTATCGTTACCATCGAAGACGATGTAGAGATTGGTGCCAACACTTGTGTAGACCGTTCTACAATGGGTTCTACTTATGTTCGCAAGGGCGTAAAGCTCGATAACCTCGTACAGATTGCCCACAATACCGACATCGGCGCCAATACCGTGATGTCTTCTCAGGTAGGTGTAGCAGGCAGTACGAAGGTAGGCGAATGGTGTATGTTTGGCGGACAGGTGGGTATTGCCGGTCACATCACTATCGGCGATAAGGTGTTCCTCGGTGCCCAGAGCGGTGTTCCAGGCAGCCTCAAGAGCGGCCAGCAGCTCATCGGAACTCCTCCTATGGAGCAGCGCGCTTACTTCAAGTCACAGGCTATCTTCCGTCGTTTGCCTGACATGTACAAGGAACTCAACGACCTGAAGAAGCAGATTGAAGAATTAAAGAAAAACAATTAAAAATAATAAGGCACGGATGACACGGATGACGCGGAGGCTAACGCCACTAAGGAATCCGAAGAAAACGCAGAGAAAAAAATCCGTGTAATCCGTGCCTAAAAAATGAATATAATTATGTCAAAACAGAAGACACTGAAAGGTAGTTTCTCTCTTTGCGGAAAGGGTTTGCATACAGGCTTGAGCCTCACCGTAACTTTCAATCCTGCACCAGAGAACACCGGTTATAAAATACAGCGCATCGACCTCGAAGGCGAGCCTGTTATCCAGGCTGTAGCTGAGAACGTTGTTGAAACACAGCGCGGTACCGTACTCGGTAAGGGCGATATCCGCGTTTC
This sequence comes from Segatella copri, assembly GCF_026015295.1. Taxonomy (NCBI): domain Bacteria; kingdom Pseudomonadati; phylum Bacteroidota; class Bacteroidia; order Bacteroidales; family Prevotellaceae; genus Segatella; species Segatella copri. The sequence continues at coordinate 1,889,220 of NZ_JAPDUW010000001.1, forward strand.
TACCATCGAGCATGGTATGTCAGCACTCTATGCCCTCGGCATCGACAACTGTCTCATCCAGGTAAACGGTCCTGAGTTCCCTATCCTCGACGGTTCTGCTGCTCCGTATGTAGAGAAGATCCAGAGCATAGGCATCCAGGAGCAGAATGCTGAAAAAGACTACTACATCATCCGTCATAAGATTGAGGTGAAAGATGATAACGGGTCTGTCATCACCATCCTTCCTGACGAGGACTTCAGCATCACAGCCATGTGTTCTTTCGAGAGCAAATTCATCAACAGCCAGTTTGCTACCCTCGAAAAGATGGAGACATACGCAGAGGAGATTGCATCAGCCCGTACCTTCGTTTTCGTACGCGACATCATGCCTCTGCTCCAGGCTAACCTCATTAAGGGTGGTGACCTGGACAATGCCATCGTTATCTACGAGCGCCAGGTAGAACAGGCTCAGCTCGACCAGCTCGCCGACCATCTCAAGGTGCCTCACATGGATGCCAACAAATTGGGTTACATCCAGCACCGTCCATTGCAGTGGGAGAACGAATGTACACGTCATAAACTGCTCGATATCATCGGCGATATGGCACTCATCGGCAAGCCTATCAAGGGCCGCATCATCGCTACGCGTCCAGGCCATACCGTAAACAACAAGTTCGCCCGCCTCATGCGCAAGGAGATTCGCAAGCACGAGATTCAGGCTCCTATCTACAATCCTAACGAGGAGCCAATCATGGATAATATCCGCATCCGTCAGCTCCTGCCTCACCGCTACCCTATGCAGCTGGTCGATAAGGTCATTGCTATGGGTCCTAACAGCATCGTAGGCGTAAAGAATGTAACCAGCAACGAGCCTTTCTTCACCGGTCACTTCCCTGAAGAGCCAGTGATGCCAGGCGTTCTCCAGGTAGAGGCGATGGCACAGTGTGGCGGTCTGCTCGTATTGAACCAGCTGGAAGAGCCTGAGCGCTGGAGTACTTACTTCATGAAGCTCGATGATGTGAAGTTCCGCAAGAAGGTGGTTCCAGGCGATACCCTCCTCTTCCGTGTAGAACTCCTCGCACCTGTACGTCATGGCATCAGCTCTATGAAGGGCTACATGTTCGTAGGCGACCAGGTGGTAGCAGAGGCTACTTTCACAGCACAGATTGTTAAGAACAAGTAATAATAAAATAGAAATATGAATCAGATTAGTCCATTAGCGTTTGTTCATCCAGAGGCAAAACTCGGTGACAACAACATTATCGGTCCTTTCTGCTATATCGACAAGGACACCGTTTTGGGCGATAACAACGTATTGCAGAACAGCGTTACCATTCACGTGGGCGCTCGCATCGGCAACAATAATGAATTTTTCCCAGGCGCCAGCATCTCTACCAAGCCTCAGGACTTGAAGTTCAAGGGCGAGCAGACAACCTGCGAGGTTGGCGATAACAACAGCATCCGTGAGAACGTTACTATCTCTCGTGGTACAGCCTCTAAGGGCAAGACCGTAGTAGGCAGCAACAACCTCCTGATGGAGACCGTTCACGTGGCTCACGACTGCGTGCTCGGCAGCGGCTTGATTATCGGCAACTCTACCAAGTTTGCCGGTGAGGTGGTAGTAGATGACAACGCCATCGTCAGCGCCAACGTTCTCGTTCACCAGTTCTGCCATATCGCAGGTTACGTGATGATCCAGGGCGGTTGCCGTTTCTCGCAGGATATTCCTCCATACATCATTGCCGGCAAGGAGCCAACCCGCTACTGCAGCATCAACCTCATCGGTCTGCGCCGTCGCGGTTTCAGCAATGAGACCATCCAGAACATCCACGAGGCTTACCGCCTGCTCTACAGCAAGGGTATATTGAAGGAAGGTATCGAGGAAATCAAGAAGAATCTTGAGGTTACCAAGGAGATTCAGTACATTATCGACTTCGTAGAGAGTTCTCAGCGAGGCATTATCCGATAAAAGTAAAAGGGTAAAAAAGTAAAAAGGTAAAAAGAGCATCCTTGCATAGGTTTATGAAACGAGCAAGGATGCTTTTTTCTTGAATATAAAGAATGATATATGAAAACATTGATTGTGGTTTTAGGTCCTACCGGTGTAGGTAAAACGGAGCTTTGCCTTTCACTGGCAGAGCATCTCGCTATACCTATCATCAATGCCGACTCCCGCCAGATCTTCGCCGAACTCCCTATCGGAACCGCAGCCCCTACTGCCGAACAGCAGCAGCGGGTAAAGCATTATTTCGTAGGAAATCACCACATCGAAGACTATTACAGCGCTGCCCAATACGAGGCTGATGTGATGAATCTCCTGCAGGAAGACATCTTCAAGAATCACGATGTGGCGCTGCTTACAGGCGGCAGCATGATGTATATCGATGCTGTATGCAAAGGAATCGACGACATCCCTACTGTTCGTGACGACATACGCACTTGGATGAAACAGCGTCTGGAAGAGGAAGGGCTGGAGGCACTGGTAGAAGAACTCCACAAGATGGATCCGGAGCACTGGGCGATAGTAGACAGGAAGAATCCACGCCGCGTGGTTCATGCCCTGGAAATCTGCCATCAGACTGGCAAGACTTATACTTCTTTCCGCACAGCCGAAAAGAAGCAGCGCCCTTTCCGCATCATCAAGATAGGTCTGAACCGCGACAGAACTGAACTCTACGACCGCATCAACCAGCGTGTACTGATGATGATGGACGAAGGTCTGGAGGCAGAAGCACGCAGCGTATACCCACAGAAGGGACTCACCTCGTTGAGAACCGTAGGCTACAAAGAAATGTTCTCCTACTTTGACGGCGAAATAGACCGCGATGAAGCTATCAGACAAATCCAGTCGCACAGCCGTGAATACATGCGCAAGCAGCTTACCTGGTTTAAGCGGGATACCACTATCCAATGGTTCCATCCAGAACAGCAAGAAGAAATCATCCGATTTATTGATGAAGAGATATAGACATAATCGCCCGATAGCATATTCATTTTTGTTGTTAGAAATATAGTTGAGATTCCATAATATTACATGGAATTCTCTGGAATCAGATTTGAATTCTGGTGCTTTATAGCCCATGAACTTTTCAAAATGCTCGTGTTCTTTGATGATTTTCTTCATACCTTATAAAATCAGCGTCTTGTTTGATGCAGAATTCTAAATAATTGGAGGTAAAAATGAAATAAGCTTCATGTGCTATCGAAACAGGCTTCATGTGCGATTGAAACAGGCTTCATTCGCCATTGAAGCCTATTTCATTTGGAACAGAAGAAAGCCAACTCAGTAGTCTATGTTATTTCTGTCAATATTTATAACCAAATTTTGCATACTGGTAAACTTGGAATCTAGCAACGAAAATAGGGAGTTTTGGGCATCTCGAATTCTCTATTTTTTGTTTCTAATTAAGCGAATACCCTATAGTTGTACAACTATAAAGTTGTAGTCGTACGACTATATAGGCTATAGTCGTACAACTGTAGAGTTATAGTTGTACAACTATAGGGGTTATAGTCGTACAACTATAGAATTCCTATTTTAGCGCTATTAACCAACAAATCCATAATTCCTTGATTATTAACATATTACCATTTTCTTCCATATTTTCAATATTCACAAAGAAATAAGAATCGTTTGAAAATACGAGAATCTCAACAAGGGAAATGTATAAAAAATAAAACGACCCGCACATTTGAGCATCGTTGAGAGGCTTGGCGGGTACTGGTTCTGCAAAGGTACGAAGATTCTTCGAAACCAGCAAATTTTTGGGGAGAAATTTTAATTTCGCATGCAAAAAAGTATAAAGCATTTACAAATTAAGCAACTCCGCCCCCATGCGGTAATTCTTTGGCGATAATCCGGTATGCTTCTTGAAGAAGGTGCCGAAGGATGAGGCATTCGGCACAGTCCATTCGTTGAGACTTTGGTATCACTGAAAGATGAAGAAGGAGAAGAATAAAAGTATTATATGAGTATTTTATAAGGGTTTTTAAGACCCTTATAAAATATCGAGTTATAAGATATCGAGAAGTTCCTCGAATCTTGAAATACGACGGAGCTTGGGATGTTCAAATTCCTCTGTCTTTTCATGCGCCCATGTGGTATGAAAAGGGATATGGACAGCCGAAGCTCCGATTTTTAATGCCGGAGCAATATCACTCTTGAAACTGTTACCCACCATCACCAGCTCGTCGGGAGTTACATCCAGTTCCCTGCAGAGACGATGATAAGCCTTGGGCGTCTTGTCGCTCACGATAGTCACCACATCAAAATACCGCTGCAGACCCGAACGCCATAATTTATTCTCCTGATCCATCAACTCACCCTTGGTGAAGACTGCAAGCTTATATTTCTTCATCTCACGGAAACAAGCCAAGGTTTTCTCTACCCCTTCCAAAGGCTTGGCATCAAGATGCAGGAGACTCTTACCCAAGTCCACAATTTGGGCGATGACATTCGCCTCCACCTTACCATGACTCACCTTCACCGCATTCTCTACCAGGGATATGGTGAAAGCCTTGCAACCATAACCCAAATCAGCCATATTTTTACTCTCCGTCTCGAAGAGAGCAGCAGAAATATCCTTTTCCTTTCCATATTCCGCAAGCAGCTCGCAATACTCATGCTCCACGTCCTCGAAATAGTTTTGTAATGCCCAGAGCGTATCATCGGCATCGAAGGCTATCGCCTTGATATTCTTCAGCTTTTCCATACTTTTCATTTTTTTAGTTGCAAAGTTAATGTTTTTATCCGAAAAGGAAAACAAATTATTCTGCTTTCTTTTGCATATACCAATATTTTCCGTAACTTTGCCAAAAATTCAAATAAAGCAACAATATGAAATACCCTGTAAACTACTCTTTTAGATATATAATAAAAATCGTTGGAGTATTTAGGATATGTCTTCAGAGAATATAGGTTCGTCAGTCGCATATCAACTGATGTGCACATGTCACTCAGCTTATATGCGGCTTTCTTGCATGGATACTCTTTCTTATAAGATATAAAGATGATACCACCAAGGAACAGAGAAGAAAACATCCTCGCCATCTTGCAGGCGGCGACAAGGATTATAGACAAAGAAACGAGGCATGAAATACAACTCCAATCCCGAATGATGATTCTCTTCTATTGAATATGTCATTACTTCTCATCTTTTTTATAATCTTCAAACGACATTTCCTTGACGAGTTTTCCATCCAAATCATAAACAGACACTACAGAATACCTACCAAACCTAGTATCAGAATAATGACGACAAGACTGGCAGATTGGTAATCCATCTTCAGATGTAAAGCCTACGCAGCCACGATTTGATGGTAACAATATCGCCTTTCCCGCATCCTTATCTACTATAAAAGTATAAATTGTATTCATCTTGTCTGTTGTTCCATTTACAACTACCACATCAGGATTTAGAGGGACAAGCATGGCTTCACTTGCCACAAAAACTGAATCTAGCCCTATCGTTACACCATGTTTTTTATCAGGATTATACCATAACAAATCTGCCATAGGATGCGCCGTAACTATTTCTTGAATATCATTCTGCTTCTTATAATACTTCCAAAAGCTAACTACGTCACCGCCACAAATGCCATCTCCCCCATCAACGCTTCTCAACAAGATTGCATCAACATCCTCATCTGTTACAACAGTATTATTTGGCAAATGAAAATGTTTGATGATTTGTGCTATCATCGCTTGCGAATACTTTCCATCTTCATCATTTTCAAATTTCAAAATGGCATGACCTTGAGCAGGAGCAACTTGTTTTGCCCCCTTTTCTCCACAGCTGATAGAAAGAAAGCACAGCTGTAGCAGTACAACTATCCAATATTTACACTCTTTCATTTTCTAACTTACAAGAGTTTAAATGATACAAAAGAACTTCCTTTATATCATCGGCAACATTATTAGCCAACCTTTCAAAGACCTTTGGCCCAGAACCATTAGGCAAGCTATCTATTTCATTGACTTCTATAAGATTATAATGAGGAATTTCGGGATGGCTATAGTCATAGCGATATCCTCCAAATGTCAGAAACTCTGCATTCGGAATACCAATATCCTTCATACGATTGATTACATTAGTGCCAGCCCCACCGACACCGATGCACAATATCTTTATATTTTCTGTATCATTTCCCATATTATAGTTGCATTATTAATATCGATTGCAAAATTAAACAAAAAATCGATAAGTTGTATCAGCAAGCCTTGTTTTTTCATTCGCAAGGCTTGCGAACGACTTTATCCCTTATTCCTCTTCTTCATCTTCATATACACTGTCTCCTATCAATATGATGAACAACAGGAAAAATGAGACTGCCGAAAATAATAATGCAATTAAGAGTACTACAGCAAAAGAAGAAAAAGGATCGATCTTTGTCATTAAATTGACAGCAAAAAGGAATGGGGCTACCGCATAAAACAATTTCTTTAGACATTGCTTAGTACTTAATCCCGCATCATGAAATCTACGTATCATAGAAGAAAGGTTAGCAGGAATAGAGGCTATAGTAATTCCTAAAAACACTCCAGACAGTACATCAAACTTTTCGGAATTCCAAGTCCCCAATGCTATAAAAGTAATAGGGACCTGAACCAGCCAGAACCACCAATACTCACTCTTTGAAGCTCTTCCCTTAAAATCAAAAGACTTCATGTAACACATTTTAATTGAATTGAAAAATGTCATAACCGTATATTTTATTCTGTTTGCTTATTTTGTGATTTAATTATCTTAGCTACTGCATTATCAAGAACTTCTTGGATATATGAAGAAGAAATATCAATTGACACTTGTTTTTTAGACAAGTTACCAACATAGCAAATTCTAAATGACATACCCAAAGGAGCAAGAAGGGAAGCTAACTTTATCAAATCACCCTTGACCATAAACTCATTTTTGAGTTCTACCCTCATAGACTCTTTACTTTTTTCAAACCCTGAAATATCAAGCTTATTCTCATCTATGGTATAGACAACAACACAAATTTGTCCTTGTATCCTTGCATGAGCAGACAGCAGCCCATCTTCAAGATCAACAAGGATATTCTTATTAAGTTCATTCAAATACAAATCCAGTTCTTCTCTTGGCGTTGGCTTTGGTTGATTTTGAGCATTTTTTACTTCCTTTGGTGTAAGAATAAACTTTATTTCTCGATGAGATTGCATTCCCTTTACCAACATTGCTACAGAATATCCTTTGTTGGCAATATCCACATAGCTGCAAGACTTAAAAGGAGAACTCTTTGCTACGTTTGCCATCATAATTCGCTTCTTCTGTTCTTTATTCTGCAAAAAGTCCTCAAAAGGATATTTCGTTTCGTCAATTTCCAAAGTACTAACGACTGTAGAGTCTTTCAAATCCACACTTCTAAGAGTCATACCATCCGTTAGTTTCAAAGGCATCTGCTCATTAATTTCTTCTACCGCAAGCACAACCTCAGGATCATCAGGAGGAAGAAGACTACGTCTATAAGACTCCATACCAAAAGACAATAACATTTGAACTAAACCAAAAACTCCAATACCTACTCCGAGAATACTCAACTTTACTTTTCTTGTTACATTATGGGAATTAAGTAACCAAATACACAATAATACCAACATAATTGTAACCACTATCGAAACAGCGCCAAAATATGCAGGAGAATTATCCTCCGCATAAGCAGTACGTATGGAAACCATTAAAAATGTAAACATTAAAAACTGTCTCATAACTTTTACATATTTTAGTCATCAATAAATCTCACTTTATCCCATAAACTTTCCCAATAGACATCACCAAAAGTTGTATGTTTCTTTACTGGTACAAAAAGAATGGAAGACACTATTGCCAAAAAGACACCATAAATAACGACAGCACGAATTACCAAGTTATGTACCTTAGCACAAGTATCATATTTTTTCGAAGCTAATAGAGTACCTCCAAGTTCTTTCTGTACCAACATTATATCACGCTTTGTTCTTTCATCAGAATACAGATACTCAGAGTCATTTGATGCACGATAAGCATCAAACTCTCTATCATATTCTGGTTTTAGCCGATTGGTTGAACTTAGCACACGATAAGCTTCCTGAATATTATGTTTATAAGTTTCACCATACAAACTATAATCTATACCGGAATTATATTTAGTCATAGCTTTATTAAATGCCTTATCTATGTCCTCCTCAGAGGCAGATCTGTCAATATTCAACAACAAATAATAATCCTTGAATATACCCAAGCCATCCCCTTTCAACTCATTTCCATCTTTATGTATATCTCCATGACTCCAATTAGAGAAATTGCGTATTTCCATCAACAACAAAGTTATTAACGAAACAGGTAATATATAAATGAGTACACCTATGCCTAATGGTGAACTACCCAACACAAAAAGTGGATATACCAAAAAGACTACAATGCTTTTATATTCTGCATCTGTAACATGTCTATTATACAAATATTTCTTTACACTTTTCGGTACCAAATAATCAAATGTGTTTTCTGCTCTACTCTTACCGTATATTATAGTAAAAACACTTGTGATAGTTGCGCCCAAGAATAGACAGAACATACACCACCAATAAAAATCTTGCATAAACACGCCTATACATATACCATAAATCTCAGTAAAGACACATAGCATATCCAATATGCCCAATACCAACATACAACGGCACAAGATGCTTTTTTGCCTTGACAATATTGTATTAGTTCTTAACAAATGCCTTGGCATAAGCAGACAAATAAGAATAAAAACTAAAAAGATAAAAGCACTTAAAACAAACAACAAGAGTTTGCCATTCACACTATCATTAAAATCTCCGAGATAAAACGTGGTAAAACCTTTCATTATCCACTGAGACTTTTCTTCCAACTGATGTTCACTACGGACTTCAAGCATATAAGCTTTTCTATTAGCAAAAAATATGCTTCTCAAAACAGGTTTACCTTCTTGATCTTTAGTCGAATAAGCAATAGCTTTTCTGTTAGTTGGCAAAATCTTACCATAAAAAGTAGCCCAATAATTATCATAGACAATTTTTCTCTGCGCTGGTGAAAACATATAGTGCTTATATACTTCCAGCTCTTTTGCAAATAGAAGAGTTTGCTTTTCATAAACAGAATCTGTTGCATTAGCCGAAATTAATTCTGACATGTCAAAAGTAACTAAAGAGTAAGAATATTCAAATGGGATTTTCTTGACCTTATAATCCCAATATGGTTCTTTTACATATTTTGTTCTCTTTTCTTCATCGTACTCTATATTACCAAAATAATCTCTTCTTGGGATATTTACGGTATAATAAACCAATCTGTCTCTATATGCCACATAATTTTGCCAATATTCATATTTTCCTTCACCTACCTCAGAAAAAGAAGACAAAAACTTACCATTAGGAATAGGACCTATCTCACGCAAGAAATCAGAATTGTCCTTGGTTGCTCTATTTTTGAAAAGACTTCGTGTTTTCAATGCAGATATTTGCTCTTTTTCCAAGTTGTCAAAAAACTTAATATTATGTTTTTTGAGATCCATTTGTTCTTTCAAACTAACAGAAGTTATTGCTATATACACTATAGCAATAACAGATATTACCAATAATACGACTACTATGAAAATTCCAGAAAAAGCCCTCTTTCCATTTTTTTTTCTTTCAGAGGATTGAATATTCCCTTTTAGTATATTAAGCATCACCAATAGCTCCTTATTCCCTTTTCAGTCCTATAAGGTCTTTTTGTTAAACAGAGAAGCGTGAACTGCAATGCCCACATCTCAATACCGGAGGCCCTAGGAAAGCCCATACTCATAGATGCAACAATAGCAGCCCACGCTATGCGTGAGAACCACTATGCTATCTTAGAGTATGTCGGGAAATTTCCTAGGTTTCCAGTACTTCGATAAGCATAACGCTTCTTAAATCTCAAAAATCAGTGGAAAGGGAATACACCCTATCCGAATGCAAAGATATAAAATACTTCCGTAACTTCCAAACATTTTCGCACTTTTCTTTGTTTTCGGTGGCAACTTTCTTATTCAATCGCCAGCACAACAATATCTTAACAATATTGTAACACCTGTTTAAATCACCTGTAACATCGTACTCGTACCTTTGCACCCGGAAAAGCAAGGGGAGAAATGTATCTAGCTATGTTGAGACAAGCCCCTATATAATAAGGTATATAAACATTAATAAAATATATGGGTACAATTTATTTATGTATTGTGATCTTCCTGCTCTGTTTAGCAGTGTTCGATCTCTTCGTAGGAGTCAGCAACGATGCTGTCAACTTCCTGCAATCTGCCATCGGAGCTAAGGTGGCTAAGTTTCGCACGGTGCTGATTATCGCATCCTGCGGTGTGGTTCTCGGAGCCATCATGTCATCGGGAATGATGGATATCGCCCGCCATGGTATCATGAGTCCTGACCACTTTACATTCGAAGAGGTAATGACGCTCTTCCTAGCCGTGATGGTGACGGATGTCATCATTTTGGATGTGTTTAACACGCTGGGTATGCCGACATCAACCACCGTTTCGCTGGTGTTCGAGCTGCTGGGTGGTGCTTTCATCCTCGCAACATTGAAGATGTATGGCGACGACAGCCTCAACTATGGCGTATTGCTCAACAGCAACAAGGCGTTGGAGGTAATCATGGGTATCTTCTCATCTGTCATCATCGCCTTCGTGTTTGGTGCCTTTGTGATGTGGCTTTCCCGTATAATCTTCACCTTCAACTACCGCAAGCACAGCCGCTACAGCATCGCCATCTTCGGCGGTATCGCCTTTACAGCCCTCTCTTACTTCATCTTCATGAAGGGTTTGGGCAAGAGTCCTTACCTGCCTGCTGAGGTGCGCGATTACATCGATCAGAATCTCGGTTTCCTCATCTGCATCACCTTCGTGGTATCTGCTGTCGTGATGGAATTCCTGCACCTCTGCCGTGTCAACATCTTCAAATTTACGGTGCTGATGGGTACTTTCGCCCTGGCTATGGCTTTCGCTGGTAACGACCTGGTAAACTTCATCGGTGTGCCTCTGGCTGGTCTCTCTTCTTATCAGGACTATATGGCAAATGCCAACGGTGCAGCGCCAAACCAGTTTATGATGACTTCATTGATGGAGAGTGCCAAGACTACTCCAGGCTTCCTGCTTGCTGCCGGTGCCGTGATGATTATCGCCATGGCGACATCCAAGAAGGCACAGAACGTAATCAAGACTTCTGTTGACTTGAGCCGTCAGGACGAGGGCGATGAGATGTTCGGCAGTTCTTCTGCAGCCCGCGTGATTGTACGCAACTGCCAGGCTACAGATTCATGGTTGAAGCAGTTTATGCCAAAGGCACTGATGAACTGGATCAACAGCCGTTTCGACAAGAATAATGTTGAACTCGAGGAGAGTGCTGCTTTCGACGTGGTTCGTGCAGCCGTAAACCTGGTACTTGCTTCCATGCTGATCACCATCGGTACCAACCTGAAGTTGCCTCTCTCTACCACCTACGTTACCTTCATGGTAGCTATGGGTTCTTCACTTGCTGATAGAGCATGGAGCCGCGAGAGTGCCGTATTCCGTGTAACAGGTGTATTGAGTGTAATCGGTGGTTGGTTCATCACAGCCGGTGTAGCTTTCGCAGCCTGCGCCATTGTTTGTATCATCATGCACTTCGGTGGTGTGGGCATCCAGGCTTGCTTCATGGGCTTGGTTATCTACCTGCTCATCCGCAGCAACATCCAGTATAACAAGAAGGCTAAGGAAGAGGGCAAGAGCAGTACCTTCCAACTGATGATGCGTTCTCGCGACCCAGAGATTGTATGGGATTTGCTTCGCCGTCAGGTTTCACGCACCCAGTCTTACGTCTGCCACTTCGCCCTGAACGAGTTCAACCAGATTATGGATGGTCTTGCCAACGAGAATACACGCGACCTTCGTCATGCCAACAAGGATCTGAAGAAGGAACAGGATATGCTGAAGAAGTTCCGCCGTCAGGAGATGCTCGGTTTGAAGAAATCGCCTATCGAGATTGCCATCGAGCGCAACACCTGGTTCCATCTGGGTGCCAACAGCAACCAGCAGTTTATCTACTCTCTGCGCCGTATGCTCGACCCAATCAAGGAACATGTTGACAACAACTTCAATCCGCTTCCTGCTGAATACATCAAGGAGTTTGCTCCTGTACGCCAGAAGATCAACGACCTGATGCGCATGAGCTGCGAACTGATTGAGACCGGCAGATATGACAGCTATCGCGAGATTCTTGCCGAGGCAGATGCCTGCAAAGACGAGCTTTCTGTTCTCCGCAAAAAGCATATCGACCGCATCCAGCACATGACTGACAATACGCTGATGCAGATTTCTCTGGTTTATCTCAACGTACTGCAGGAGAGTCAGGAATTCCTGAGTGTGATGAGGCATCAGTTAAGAGCTGCAAAGAAGTTTATGGAAAAGTAAATTTTCTCTGACATCTTGTCATGAAACAACTTTTTGGTATATCTGTTGCTTGATGACAGATGACAGCGGATAACAAGAGTGTTATTTCGCTATCACAATATAATCTGAAAAGGTTAGTTTCTCATAGGTTAAGATTGTTAGGTTTAGTTTTTAGAAAAAAGTTTTAGGTTTTTAGTTAGATAAGGGCTCCAAGTGCTAGTGATTAGTATTTGGAGCCATTTTTTTGCCCAAATATTTGGCTATTAGGAAGAAATGTTGTAATTTTGCAGCCGATTTCTGAAAAGAATCATCATATTCAATAACCCGAGTGCTTGGTAAACCTCGTAAAAAACAAGAAAATGGACAAGAAAAAAACTCAAGTGAGCGTGCTGTTTATGCTTTTCAGCATCCTCTTCTGCGTTTGCCTGATTGCAGCAAACGTACTCGAAACAAAGCAAATCGCCTTCGGACCAGTTTCCCTTACCGGTGGACTTATCGTATTCCCTGTAAGCTACATCATCAACGATGTGGTATGTGAAGTATGGGGCTATCAGAAAGCGCGTCTGTTGATCTGGACCGGCTTTGCGATGAACTTCTTCTTCGTGGCACTGGGTGCTATCTGCGATGCCATTCCTGCAGCGCCTTATTGGACCAACGATGCCGGTTTTCATGCCATCTTCGGTCTGGCACCCCGCATTGCAGCAGCCTCTTTCGTAGCCTTCATCATCGGTTCATTTGCCAATGCTTATGTAATGAGCGTGATGAAAATCCGCGATGGCGGCAAGCATTTCTCTGCCCGTGCCATCCTCAGTACCATTGCCGGTGAGAGTTGCGACAGCCTTATCTTCTTCCCACTTGCCCTGGGCGGTGTGGTGCCTGCATCAGAATTGCCTTGGCTCATGCTCTGGCAGGTGATACTGAAGACAGCCTACGAGATTGTGGTACTGCCTCTGACCATCCGTGTAGTGAAATACGTGAAGAAGCATGAAGGTGAAGATGCATACGACAATAACATCTCCTACAATGTATTCAAGATCTTCAGCCTCGGCTAAAAGACATCAGTAAATAGCAAACATTAAAACATTACCAAGCGTGGATAGAAAAGAAGACGGTCTTCAGGCATTAGGTGCCAAGACTACATATAGAATGAATTATGCGCCAGAGGTGCTCGAAACTTTCGTGAATAAGCATCCTGGCAATGATTACTGGGTTCGTTTCAACTGCCCTGAGTTTACATCGCTCTGCCCTATTACAGGTCAGCCAGATTTCGCAGAGATTCGCATCAGCTATATTCCTGACGTAAAGATGGTAGAGAGCAAGAGTCTGAAACTTTATCTCTTCAGTTTCCGCAATCATGGCGATTTCCATGAAGACTGCGTAAACATCATCATGAAGGATCTCATCAAACTGATGGACCCTAAATATATAGAGGTAACAGGCATCTTTACTCCTCGTGGCGGTATCAGCATCTGGCCGTATGCCAACTATGGCAAGCCAGGCACCAAATACGAGAAACTGGCAGAACAGAGATTCGCTACTCACGAATAAAAACAAGAAACCTCGGAAGATTGCTTTTATGCATCTTCCGAGGTTTTTATTGTTTATAGCTGATGAAATTTATGGGAACTGAGGATAATCCTCGAAGCGAGGCTTGCGCTTCTCAAGGAACGCCTTGCCACCTTCCTGAGCCTCATCCATCGTATAATAGAGCATCGTGGCATCGCCAGCCAACTCCTGAATACCAGCCTGACCATCCAGTTCGGCATTCAAGCCAGCCTTGATCATACGGAGTGCCAGAGGCGAACGTTCCATCATGATTTCAGCCCACTCTACACAGGTATCTTCCAACTGGTCGAGAGGCACTACCTTATTAACCATTCCCATCTCTTCAGCCTCCTTGGCAGAATACTGCTTGCAGAGGAACCAAATTTCACGAGCCTTCTTCTGACCCACCATTCTTGCCAGATAAGAAGAACCGAAACCGGCATCGAAGCTTCCTACCTTAGGACCAGTCTGTCCAAAGATGGCATTCTCTGAAGCGATGGTCAGGTCGCACATCACATGAAGCACATGACCGCCACCGATGGCATAACCATTCACCATAGCGATAACCGGCTTTGGCAGACGGCGAATCTGCATCTGCACATCGAGCACATTCAGGCGAGGCACACCATCGTTACCCACATAACCGCCTCGGCCCTTTACATGCATGTCACCTCCTGCACAGAATGCCTTATCACCAGCACCCGTCAGGATGACCACACGGATATCCAGACAGTCACGGCAATAGTTGAATGCCTGCGCCATCTCCCAAGTGGTCAACGGTGTGAAAGCATTGCGGTAGCGCTCACGGTTGATGGTAATCTTAGCGATATGATTATACTCCTCGAAGATGATTTCCTTGAAATCAAAACCTTCTATCTTTTTCCATTCTCTCATTTTACTTTGAACTTTGAATTTTGAACTTTGAACTTTATGATTACTTACTATCTTATTTTTTTGACAGAACTATCAGTTATAGTTCCTTACAGGTCCTCTATCAGCACTTCTGGATGGCTTCCAGCATCTCGTTATCTACATCCATATCGGTGAAAACCTCCAGGAGCATCGGGCGCTCGCTCTCGGCATGAATCAATTGGCTGATGCCCTGTTCCATCTCTTCCATCGTATGAGCTGCGAGATATTTTACCTCATTCTGACTACAGATTCCTTCAGCCGTTGTATGATGCTTTGCCATTATCATTTCTTCACGAGCCTGACTCTCCTTTAATCCCTGGAACTTGCCAAAGATGGCACCGCCACCATTATTGAACACGATGATACGGAGCTTGCCGTTCAGATTTCTATTCCAGAGCGCATTCTGGTCATAGAAGAAACTCAGGTCGCCGAGAACGCAGTATACATGCTTATCAGACTTGTTCTTGCACATAGAGAAACCTACAGCCGTAGAAAGAGAACCTTCTATGCCGTTCACACCACGATTGCAGTAAACATGGCGGTCGGCATACAGATTCATCAACCGGATGGCAGAACTGTTGCCCGAGAAGACGCTGCTCATCATACCTGGAAGGAATGTATCGAATTTGCGGTCATAGATACCATCGTCCTGAGCATCTTTATCGCCTAAGGTGAACGCTTTGAAATCCTGAGGCTCAACCTTCTGAAGCTGGCTGAAGAATTCCTTTACGGTAGCCAGACTGCTGAACTCAGGCTTGAAGTTCTCTTTGCGTTCATAGCTTTTAGCCAACGCATCCATCCACAATCTGCGATAATCCTCCCAGTGGTTGTGCCAGCCAAAATTACCCAACCATGACATGGCATCACTGTTTGGCAAATCCATCACTTTAGTAAGATGCATGAACGTATCTTCGATATCAGCCTCTTGCGAGATTCTTATCTGCTCAACTCCTTTAAACGAACGCAGATAAGATTTCAGTTTCTTGCTCACAATATGTCCACCTATATAAACCACCAGGTCAGGACGGAATCTTTCATCGTCCTTTATTTCATCCAGCAAATTCTCGAAAGCGCCATACAAGGTGGTTTTATTCCAATCTTCTCCCAGTTCTTCCTGAACCTTATATAGATAAGGTGGCATTGCCAGAGATTCCCATAATATAGGCATTCGGTCAATATAAGCCAACAAGCCTACATATTTTTCGGTATTGTCCAACTGTCCAATTACCAACAATGGACGTTTGGCTTCTAACACACATTCAAAAGGGGTCCCATCAAATGTATCAATATTTGCCCTGCAGTAAGCAACCTCTATCTTGCGCTCAACGGGCAAAGCTTCTTTCGTAAACGAATAGAAAGGCTCAGAGATAGGTACATTGATGTGTACAGGTCCCTTTACCCGCCCCATGCTTTTCAACAGCGCTTCGTTGACCAGCCGGTTGCAATACCAATGCATCTCTTCCTGCTGCTCACCTTCGAACACTTCTGGCAGAGATACTGCTTTTCTTACCATCTGCCCCAAAGCATCAGGCTGAGGAAGCGTCTGACCATCCAGCTGGTTAATCCACTGTGCCGGTCTGTCGGCAGAAATCACGATGAGCGGGATTTGCTGATAATAAGCCTCAGCTACTGCCGGATAAAGATTGAGCAATGCAGAACCCGAAGTCACACACACCACGACAGGCTGATAACCTTCAGCCATAGAAAGTCCAAGAGCTTGGAAGCCGGCGCTACGTTCGTCGGTTACAGGATAGCAAGTGATGTCTTCACACTCGTTGAGATTGTGAACTATGGCTGCATTTCTGCTGCCCGGACACACTACAGCATGGCGAACACCATGCGCTACCAGTAAACTTGTCAAAATATTGACGTTTTCTTTATTGCTATACATTTCACCTTATTTTTTAGGTTGTTTTTATGTTTTCAGATTCTTGAAGAGCCTTTGTCTTTTAGCATTATAAAATCAGAATGAATCCCTATCATTTCTCTGCAAGACCTTTACAGGACCGACAGGATGGTCTGCATCTTAGCTTCAGTTTCCTTCCACTCCTTCTCCATCTCGCTTTCCTTCAGCAATCCGCCTCCGGCATAGAGTTCGCAGGAACCGTCATCCAGAATATTCATGCAGCGCAGGGAAACATAGAGATGCGTCTTTCCTTTCGGCGAAATCGGTCCCACAAAACCACTATAATATTTGCGCGACTGATGTTCATGCTGCAGGATAAACCGGCGAGCTTCATCCTTCGGTATCCCACAGACGGCAGGCGTAGGATATAAGGCATCGAGCACATCGCCCAGACGCCCCGTATCATGCAGACGGAAAGCAATGTCTGTACGGAGATGATAGAGATTGGCAGCCATCGTGGTATAAGGTCCCTTCTTCTGATATTCATCCGAAAAGACCTTGATGCAATCCTCGATATAATCGGTTACATACTGCTGTTCCTCTCTGTTCTTCTCCGACCATTCTATCCCTTCTACCGGATAATCGGCTACGGTCTTGGAAGGTTCAGCCTTTTGGGTGCCTGCCAGCGACATGGTTGCCATCTGATTCTGTTCACCTTTGAGCAGAATTTCAGGTGTAGCCATCAGCCATAAACCCGACTGGGGTGTATAAACCAAGGCTACAAAAAGACGGGGATACATCCGGCAGGTCTTCAGAAACAGAGCCTTTAAAGAGTCTGCATCCTGCACAACTGAAGCATTGGCTGTATTCTGCACAGCTGAAGTCTTGCCGGCATCTTGCACTACTGAAGTCTGGACAGATTCTAAAGGCTGCCGATTGCTCTGGATACACAGTTTTCTTGCCAGAACAATCTTGCTGAATTTACCTTCAGAGAGCTGCCGGTGAAAGCATTCAAACTCCCTTGCATAGGCTTCAAAATTACGTCCCGACGTAGAGTCTGCTACGTCACGACGTAAATCCTGCTGCGTCACGACGTAGGAAGTGCCGCATCGCGATGCATTTTCAGCCCCCTCGGCAGAGATCAGTTTGCTTTCATCCGGATGCATCAGCACCACGGGACATTCGCTGGATGGCGCGAAAGGAGCTATCACGAAACCTTCCTTGCCATTCAGTTCTGCCACAGAAGAGAGTACCTCAGGTTCTCCCTCATGCTGAGCCACATAGGTAGCATGGTGCAGATAAGGCAGACGATAATACGCAAAAGCTATCATACCTTTGTTTCTGCCCCCTTTTTCTGATTGTCTTTCTTTGGAGTGAACACATAGTTGGTTACCTGTACGGTACAGATTACCTCACCAGCCGTATTCTTGATATCCACCTGCCAGGTATGCAAGGTTCTGCCCTTGTGCACAATCTTGGCAAAGGCAGTAACTATATCGCCCTCGCTGACCGCCAGAACATGAGTACCGCTCACGTTGATACCCACGGCAATCTGTCCCGGACAGAGCGCCAGGGAACCGATACCCGCCACATTCTCGGCAAGAGCCAGAGAAGCACCTCCACTCAAGAAGCCGAAAGGTTGGCGATTACGCTCATCTACCTTCATCGTTGCCTGAAGCGTATCAGGCTCAGGGGTAGAAATGAAATGCATTCCGAGGGTCTTGGATAATCCATCAGTCTTGCTGATTCTTTTTACTAATTCATCTATGTTCATCTTATTTTCTCCTATTTCTCGTATTTTGTTATTGATTCAGAGCCATTCGTTTCCTCCTCGCTCCAAAGTATGTTTCTGATAAATTCAACGCAAAGGTAAGACTTTCTTCAGAGAAAACAAAATTTATCGCACTTTTTATTTGATGAAGGGCAAACTTTACATACCTTTTCCTTTCTTTAATAATAAAAAACATAAAAAACGGCATATAGTTCAGATTTATTTTGTATTTTTGCACCAAAAATAAGAAAATAAAAGATATATCTGAATAGAATATGAACATTTTAGAGCTAAGCGAACAGGAAATCGTTCGCAGACAGAGTCTTCAGACATTGCGCGAGATGGGTATCGACCCATACCCAGCAGCAGAGTTTCCAACCAATGCATTCAGCACAGATATCAAAGCTGAATTCAAGGACGAGGACGAGCCACGCCAGGTAGTTATCGCCGGACGTATGATGGGTCGCCGCGTAATGGGTAAAGCTAGCTTTGCTGAGTTGCAGGACTCAAAGGGAAGAATCCAGGTTTATATCGCCCGCGACGAGATTTGTCCAGACGAGAACAAGGACCTTTATAATACAGTATTCAAGAAACTTCTCGATATCGGTGACTTCATCGGTGTAAAGGGTTTCGTATTCCGCACACAGACTGGCGAGATTTCCGTTCACGCCAAGGAACTGTGCCTGCTCTCTAAGAGCTTGAAGCCACTCCCTATCGTGAAGTATAAGGATGGCGTGGCTTACGACAAGTTCGATGATCCAGAGTTGCGTTACCGCCAGCGCTACGTTGACCTCATCGTTAATGATGGCGTAAAGGATACTTTCCTGCAGCGTGCTACCGTACTCCGCACACTCCGCAGCGTACTCGACAACGCAGGTTATACTGAGGTAGAGACTCCTACCCTGCAGAGCATTGCCGGTGGTGCTTCTGCCCGCCCATTCATCACCCACTTCAATGCACTCGATCAGGATATGTACATGCGTATCGCTACCGAGCTCTACCTGAAGCGCCTCATCGTAGGTGGTTTCGAGGGTGTTTATGAAATCGGCAAGAACTTCCGCAACGAGGGCATGGACCGCAACCACAACCCTGAGTTTACCTGTATGGAGCTTTATGTTCAGTACAAGGACTACAACTGGATGATGGCTTTCACAGAGAAGTTGCTCGAAACGATCTGTATCGCCGTAAACGGCAAGCCAGAGCGCGAGATTGATGGCAACATCATCAGCTTCAAGGCTCCATATCGCCGTCTGCCTATCCTCGATGCCATCAAGGAAAAGACCGGTTTCGACTGCAACGGCAAGACCGAGGAAGAGATCCGCGCATTCTGCAAGGAGAAGGGCATGGATGTAGATGAGACCATGGGTAAGGGTAAGTTGATTGATGAGCTCTTCGGTGAGTTCTGCGAGGGCACCTTCCTCCAGCCAACCTTCATCACCGACTATCCTGTAGAGATGTCTCCATTGACCAAGATGCACCGTTCTAAGCCAGGCTTGACCGAGCGTTTCGAGTTGATGGTAAACGGTAAGGAGCTTGCCAATGCATACTCTGAGCTCAACGACCCAATTGATCAGGAAGAGCGTTTCATCGACCAGATGAAGCTTGCTGACAAGGGTGATGACGAGGCGATGATCATCGATCAGGACTTCCTCCGTGCCCTCCAGTACGGTATGCCTCCAACATCAGGTATCGGTATCGGTATCGACCGCTTGGTCATGTTGATGACAGGCAAGACCTTCATCCAGGAGGTATTGTTCTTCCCACAGATGAAGCCAGAGAAGAAGATGCCACAGAGCACCATCAAGGAATGGGAAGAGATTGGCGTGCCAGAGGATTGGGCATACGTGCTCCGCAAGGCAGGCTTCAACCTCATCTCTGATATCCGTGAAGAAAAAGCACAAGGCTTGCAGCAGAAGATTGGAGAAATCAACAAGAAGTACAAGCTCGGCTACGAGAAGCCTTCTGTTGACGACATCCAGGGCTGGATTAATGCAGCAAATGCTTAATTGATAATGCATAATTAATAATGTATAATCAATAAAGAGTTCCGACTTTTTATTGGTTATACATTATATCTACAAACAAAGGCGAAAGCCTCATTATTAATTATTAATTATAAATTCATTCGAAGTGTTCAACTGCGGTAAAATAGCGATAATTGGCGGCGGTAGCTGGGCTACGGCAATAGCCAAGATTGTGGTGGGTCATACTCATCACATAGGCTGGTATATGCGTCGCGATGACCGCATCGAGGACTTCAAGCGCATGGGGCACAACCCTGCCTATCTGATGTCGGCACGATTCAATGTAGATGAGATTTTCTTCTCTTCCGACATCAACAAGATAGTGCAGAACTACGATACACTCGTGTTCGTCACCCCGTCGCCTTATCTGAAGAATCATCTCAAGAAGCTCAAGACGCGACTCAGCGACAAGTTCATCATCACAGCCATTAAAGGTATTGTGCCAGATGAAAACCTCGTTTGCTCAGAGTATTTCCATCAGGTTTACGATGTGCCTTACGAGAACCTCGCCTGCATCGGAGGTCCTTCTCATGCCGAGGAGGTGGCACTGGAGCGACTGAGCTATCTCACCGTGGGCTGTAGCGATACCGAAAAGGCGCGTGCCTTCGCCAACGATTGTCTGGCGAGTGAATTCATCAAGACCAAGACTTCGAGCGATGTCATCGGTATCGAATACTCTTCGGTTCTGAAGAACGTATACGCCATCGCAGCAGGTATCTGTGGCGGACTGAAGTATGGTGACAACTTCCAGGCGGTACTCATGTCAAATGCCGTTCAGGAGATGCACCGCTTCCTGACAGCCGTCCACCCTATCGACCGAAGCATGTACGACTCAGTTTATCTGGGCGACTTGCTCGTAACAGGTTACAGCAACTTTTCCCGCAACCGCACCTTCGGAACCATGATAGGCAAGGGCTACAGCGTGAAGAGTGCGCAGATAGAGATGGAGATGATTGCAGAAGGATATTTCGGCACCAAGTGTATGAAGGAAATCAATCGCCACATGCACGTCAACATGCCGATTCTCGATGCTGTATATAATATATTGTACGAGCGCATCAGTCCGCAAATCGAAATCAAACTCTTGACCGACTCGTTCAGATAGGCACATTCTATCCTTCGGTTTCGGCAGAAGAGTTTGTCTTCAAGTAGTAACATTAACACATTCATTTAGATATTAAAAGAAAAAATGAAAAGTATCAGCTTAAACATTACAAAGGCTGCATCATTCCTTGCAGAAGGTGCAGTAAAGGCTTACGAGCCTAAGGTTAAGGCCGCTCAGGAAGCTCTTGAGAACGGCACTTGTGAAGGTAACGATTTCTTGGGATGGTTGCATTTGCCATCTTCTATCACTCCTGAGTTCCTCTATGAGATTCAGGCTGTTGCCAATACTTTGCGCGAAAAGTGTGAGGTGGTTGTTGTAGCAGGTATCGGTGGTAGCTACCTCGGTGCACGCGCCGTTATCGAAGGCCTCGGCAACTCTTTCGCTTGGCTCGTAAACGACAAGAAGAACCCTACTATCCTCTTCGCAGGTAACAATATCGGTGAGGACTACCTCTTCGAGTTAACTTCTTTCTTGAAGAACAAGAAGTTTGGTGTCATCAATATCTCTAAGTCTGGTACCACTACTGAGACAGCTCTCGCTTTCCGTCTTTTGAAGAAGCAATGCGAGGAACAGCGCGGTAAGGAAGAGGCTAAGGATGTTATCGTAGCTGTAACCGACGCCAAGAAGGGTGCTGCACGTACTTGTGCTGACAAGGAAGGTTACAAGAGCTTCATCATCCCTGATAATGTAGGTGGCCGCTTCTCTGTTTTGACCCCAGTAGGTTTGTTGCCTATCGCAGTAGCAGGTTTCGATGTAAAGCAGCTCGTAGCTGGTGCGGCTGACATGGAGAAGGCTTGCGGCAAGAACGTAGCTTTCGAGGAGAATCCTGCAGCTATCTATGCAGCTACACGTCAGGCTCTCTATACTCAGGCTGGCAAGAAGATTGAGATTGTATGCAACTTCCAGCCTAAACTTCACTACTTCGCTGAGTGGTGGAAGCAGCTCTATGGTGAGAGCGAGGGTAAGGACCAGAAGGGTATCTTCCCAGCAGCTTGCGACTTCACTACCGACCTTCACTCTATGGGCCAGTGGATTCAGCAGGGCGAGCGCTCTATCTTCGAGACTGTTATCAGCGTAGAGACTCCTAACGAGAAGTTGCTCTTCCCTCACGATGATGAGAACCTCGACGGTTTGAACTTCCTCGAGGGCAAGCGTGTTGACGAGGTGAACAAGATGGCAGAGCTCGGTACACGTCTGGCTCACGTTGACGGTGGTGTTCCTAACATCCTGGTTAACGTACCAGAGTTGAACGCTTACTACCTCGGTCAGCTGATCTACTTCTTCGAGAAGGCTTGCGGTATCAGCGGTCTCTTGGAAGAGGTAAACCCATTCAACCAGCCTGGTGTTGAGGCATACAAGAAAAATATGTTCGCATTGCTCAACAAGCCAGGTTATGAGGCAGAGAGCAAAGCTATCCAGGAGCGCTTGAAGAATGAATAATGTGTAGTGTTTAATGTTTAGTTGAGGCATACGCCATGCAAAGCATTAAACACTAAACATTAAACACAAAACATTAAATAGTTGATGAAGGAAATTATTTTTAAATATATGAAAGAACACGGCTTTGGGGAATTCAACCCTAAAGCCGTGCTTTTTGATATGGACGGCGTGCTGTACAACAGTATGCCAAATCATGCTGTGGCATGGCAGGAATCGATGAAACAGTTTGATATCCACATGACAGCAGCCGATGCTTATGCCACCGAAGGAGCCCGAGGCATTGACACCATCCAGATGATGGTGAAGAAGCAGAAGGGCATCGACATCACGCTGGACGAAGCACAGAAGATGTATGATGTGAAGACCGAAATATTCCACTCGATGCCTACTGCCGAAATATTTCCTGGCGTAAAGGAAATCATGCAGAAGATTAAAGATGCTGGCATGCAGGTAGGAGTGGTAACAGGAAGCGGACAGCGCCCGCTCATCATGCGACTGCTCAACGACTTCGGCGATTTTCTGGATGAAGCACATATCGTAACCGCCTATGATGTAAAGCGCGGCAAACCAAATCCTGACCCATATCTCATGGGATTGCAGAAGGCAGGAAACCTGAAACCCTGGGAAGGCATCGTGGTAGAGAATGCTCCTTTGGGCGTCCGTGCCGGCGTGGCAGCCAACATTTTTACTGTAGCAATTAACAGCGGTCCGCTACCAGATGAAGAATTATCCAATAAGGGTTGCAATCTACTCTATCACCAGATGACTGAATTCTGTGATGACTTTGAAAACCTGATTGCTAAGGCTTAATCCGGTTCGCCCACAGATATTCTGACTTATTCAATAAAAAGACATCATTAAAAACATATAATGACATGAATAGAAAAGTAGCTTTAATTACAGGTATTACAGGCCAGGATGGTTCATACTTGGCTGAATTATTGTTGGAAAAAGGGTATGATGTTCACGGAACTATCCGCCGATCATCTACCGACTACCGCGAAAGAATTGCCCATTTGGAGGGTACACCTAATTTCCATCTTCACTATGCTGACCTCGGTGACTCTATGAGTATCATCCAGGTAATGAACAAGGTGAAACCTACTGAGGTATATAATCTGGCAGCACAGAGCCACGTACAGGTGAGCTTCGACTCCCCTGAGTTTACAGCAGATGTAGATGCTACCGGTGTGCTCCGTATCCTGGAGGCTATCCGCCAATGCGGTCTGGAGAAGACCTGCCGCATGTATCAGGCTTCAACATCTGAGCTCTACGGTAAGGTAGAAGAGGTTCCTCAGAACGAGAACACTCCATTCCACCCTTATTCTCCATACGCTGTTGCCAAGCAGTATGGTTTCTGGATTGTCAAGGAGTATCGTGAGGCTTATGATATGTTCTGCTGCTCTGGTATCCTCTTCAATCATGAAAGTGAGCGCCGTGGTGAGACTTTCGTAACCCGCAAGATTACTTTGGCTGCAGCCCGCATCAAGCAGGGCAAGCAAGACAAGCTCTATCTCGGTAACCTGGATTCGCTCCGCGACTGGGGTTATGCCAAGGATTATGTAGAGTGTATGTGGCTGATTCTCCAGGCTGAGAAACCAGAGGACTTCGTGATTGCAACCGGTAAGCAGCACTCTGTTCGTGAGTTCGCCCAGCTGGCGTTCCACTATGTAGGAATCGAACTGAAATGGGAAGGCAAGGATGAGAACGAGAAGGGTATCTGCGTTGAGGGTCCTGAGGAACTCATCGGCAAGACACTCGTTGAGGTTTCTCCTGATTTCTACCGTCCTACCGACGTGGTGAACCTCTGGGGTGACCCAACAAAGGCAAAGGCTAAGCTCAACTGGAATCCTAACACCACCTCTTTCGAAGATCTCGTAAAGATCATGGTAGAGAGCGATATGGCGAAGGTAGCTGCCGAGGATGCCGGTCAGAAGGTTCGCTGCAATCTTGCAGAATACTTGGAGAAGGGTATTGTTAAGTAATAGTTTATAGTTAACAGTTGATAGATAGTTTATAGCAATAATCAATGTTATCAAAAGATAGTAAAATTTATATAGCAGGACACCACGGACTCGTGGGTTCTGCTATCTGGAATAACCTCAAGAAGAGAGGTTATAACAACCTGGTAGGTCGTTCTCACAAAGAACTCGACTTGACCGACCAGTATGCAGTAGAGAAGTTCTTTGACGAGGAAAAGCCTGATGCAGTAGTATTGGCTGCTGCCTTCGTGGGCGGTATCATGGCGAATTCATTGTATCGTGCAGACTTCATCATGCAGAACATGAAGATGCAATGCAACGTAATCAGCAACGCTTATTCTCATGGCGTGAAGAAGCTCCTCTTCCTGGGCTCTACCTGCATCTATCCTAAGAATGCACCGCAGCCTATGAGCGAAGATGTGCTCCTTACTTCTCCGCTGGAATATACCAACGAGGAATATGCCATCGCCAAGATTGCCGGACTGAAGATGTGCGAGAGCTACAACCTTCAGTATGGTACCAACTATATCGCTGTGATGCCAACCAACCTCTATGGCCCTAACGATAACTTCCATCTGGAGAACAGCCACGTAATGCCTGCGATGATGCGCAAGATTTATCTTGCCAAACTCATCCACGATGGCGACTGGCACAGCATCGAGGTGGATATGAACAAGCGCCCTATCAACCCTACTGATAAGCTCCGCGAAATCATCGGCGAGGGTAACGTAGACGGCAGCAACTCTCACGAGCGCATTCTGAAGGCGCTGGAGTTCTACGGCATCTACGACAACAAGGTAGTGCTTTGGGGAACAGGCAAACCATTGCGTGAATTCCTCTGGAGCGAGGATATGGCAGATGCCAGCGTTCACGTGCTCCTGAATGTAGATTTCAAGGACATCATCGGTATAGAGAAGTACAGTTCTGTATTCTATGGTGCCAAGGTAGATGGTGCTGTGGATAGAAACAACTCTGAGGGCCGTGGTGGCGCTATCCCTTCTCTTGGTGAGATTCGTAACTGCCACATCAACGTGGGTACCGGCAAGGAGCTCACCATCCGTGAACTTTCTGAACTTGTAGTAAAGGCAGTAGGTTTCGAAGGCGAAGTAGAGTTTGACGCCAGCAAGCCAGATGGAACCATGCGCAAGCTCATCTCTGTAGATAAGCTCCACAGCCTCGGCTGGACGCATAAGGTAGAGATTGAGGATGGTGTGAAGAAACTCTTCGACTGGTATCAGGAGAGTCTGAAAGACTAATAAAGAATATCGACTATGGATACAGAACAACTTTCTATGACCAAGAAAACCCTGGTGGGAGTACAATTCCTGTTTGTGGCTTTCGGTGCAACGGTTCTGGTGCCTCTTCTGATAGGCATCGATCCGGCAACGGCTCTCTTCACCGCTGGTGTAGGAACCTTTCTTTTTCACTTCATCACCAAGGGTAAGGTGCCTATTTTCCTGGGCAGTTCCTTCGCCTTTATCGCCCCTATCATCGCTGCAACCAAGCAATGGGGACTGCCGGGAACAATCGCCGGACTAACCAGCGTTTCTCTGGTGTATTTCGTCATGAGCGCCCTAGTGAAATGGCAGGGCAAGAAACTGCTGGACAGGATTTTTCCTCCGGTAGTCATCGGTCCCGCCATCATCCTCATCGGTCTCTCCCTTTCGGGCAGCGCTGTGGATATGGCAAAGACCAACTGGATTCTCGCCTTTGCATCGCTCATCACCGCTATCCTGGTGCTTACCTTCTGCAAGGGCTTGATGAAGCTGGTTCCTATCATTTCTGGGGTTATCGTGGGCTATGTCATCGCCATCTGCATGGGCGAGGTAGATTTCTCGGGCGTGGCAGCGGCATCATGGTTCTCCTGTCCTGTATCCTTCGATACCATCACCCATTTCTCCTGGGCTCCATTCCTCTATATGTTGCCCGTGGCAATAGCTCCGGTGCTGGAGCATATCGGCGATGTATATGTGGTGAGTGCCGTAGCCAAGAAGGATTTCGTGGCAGATCCGGGATTGCATCGCACGATGTTGGGCGATGGACTGGCATGTCTCTGTTCAGCCTTTCTGGGCGGACCTCCTGAGACCACTTATTCAGAGGTAACAGGTGCGATGTCTATCACCAAGGTAACGAGTCCTGCCGTGATTCGCATATCCGCAGCCACCGCCATCTGTTTCTCCATCGTGGGCAAGTTGAGTGCTTTGTTGCAGAGCATTCCTCAGGCAGTTTTAGGTGGCATCATGCTGCTGCTTTTTGGAACCATCGCAAGTGTGGGCGTTCAGAATCTGATGCAGAACAAGGTAGACATGAATGAAACCCGCAATGTTATCATCATCTCTGTGATGCTGACGATGGGCTTGGGTGGCGCCGTTCTCTCATCCGGTTCCTTCGCCATTTCCGGCATCGGTCTTTCCGCCGTCATCGGCGTAGTTCTCAACCTCGTTCTTCCTAAGACGAAGAAGAAAGAGGCATAAATAAGGAAAAAGCTTTGAAAACGAGATTGTTTTCAAAGCTTTTTCTTTTTTTCTTGCATCATTCGGAGTAAGCGGATGAATTAGAACAAAAAGAGAGGTAAAACAAGGAATTTACCCTACTAAAACTGTTCTTTCAACTAAGAAAAGAAACATTTATACTTAGATAAAATCTCCGTTCATAGACGTTGAATGTCCGTTCAAAGACGTTGAACCGCCGTTCAAAGACGCTGAACCGCGGTTCAACGTCTATGAACGGAGATTTC
This sequence comes from Segatella copri, assembly GCF_026015295.1. NCBI lineage: Bacteria > Pseudomonadati > Bacteroidota > Bacteroidia > Bacteroidales > Prevotellaceae > Segatella > Segatella copri. Next base: position 1,916,987 of record NZ_JAPDUW010000001.1, read on the forward strand.
AATAGGGTTAAAGAACATTTTATCCTATAATCAACCAAGACTTTTCCCGAGATTAACACATTATTAATACAAGAAGAAAGAAGGTAAGAGAGATGAAGAAAAGACGTTGTTTCTATCTCGAACTAAACCGATTGTACAAGAAAAGCGTGCAAGCTACATCATGTCGCCTGCACGCATCCTCTTTTATTTAATCGCGCTATGATATTATAATCGCTTTTTACAATCTCGCTCCGAATCTTGCGCTTGGCAATGGGGCGGCGAAGTAATAGTTCTGGTCGTTATTCTTATCCAGGAAATTCACCTGCTTCATGCCGAAGAATGGCAGACCTTGTGGGAAGAGACGGACAAAATCGGTTACACCTCCTGAGAGAGCAGGACTGCCTGCCTGATAATCGAAATTCCAACTCTTGTCGAATGCCAATGGGAGCACCCTGGGCTACATCATCAATTTCGCAATTGATGTTCATCTTCTCGCTCTGCTTGAAACTCTTGAAGAGAGGGTTGAGCTGACCAGCCACGCTGCTCTTGATATCGGTATCAAACCAGATGCCGAGCTCTGCATCCTTCGCCATCTGCGCTACGCCTGTCTCTGTAGATGCAAAGTAGTAGTTTGGTGTAAGACGACTGTGCTCCATATCAGCACCATCCTTCTTTGGCTGCTTCAGTCCGAAACGGGAATCGTAGATGAGGTTGTTCACGAAGACTGGCTTCGCTGCCTTCTCTACCCAGACAGAACCACCCTTTTTGTTTTTGGAACGGCGCCAGCCGCAGTTGATGATGGTATTGTTATAGGCGGTCATCTCGGTGAGAGGAATCACCTCGCTATTGCCGGCATTAGAAAGTTTGAAGGCGTTGGTGCAGGCATTGTAGATGATGTTGTTGGCTACATCAATCTTGCAACCTGCCTTTACGTTGATGGCCTCGCCACCATCGGCTGCATTTCCGCTATCGGCAAAGATATTGTTGATAATCACGCCGTTACCACCTGTAAAATAAGTCTGGTCGTTGTAGTTGTCATGGAAGAAACTGTTTGCCATCACAAACTTGCCGTTTACATTACAGAAGTGGAAGGCTGGCACACCGCCATCGATAGTGGTCTTGAAAAGCTTGTTCTGGAAAGAAGCAGAACTCTCGGTAGGAGTAGCACCGGCATAGGCCACATCTACGTGGTTGAGCACCACCTCTTCTGAATTGTAGCCGCAGATGATGCCGCCCCAATCGGCTGGTTTCTTGGTATCAGAAGTGATGGTAACTGGCTTCTCGGCGGTTCCCAGACAATAGAGATTGCCCAATACCACGATTTCTACCGGTACCTGAACCTCTGATTTGCAGGTAACAGTTACGCCCGGCTCGATGTAGAGCGATGTTCCTACAGGAATCTCCACGCTCTCGCTGAGGGTAGTATCCTTGCTCCAAACCAGAGAGCCTTTAGGATATTCTGCCACCTTCGTTGTGATGATATCCTTAGAACCCTGGTTCTCATTGCCATCACTTCCATTACCGCCATTATTCACGTAATCGTATGGATTGATATTATCGTTCTCGCAAGATGTGGAGAACATTGCAGCTGCTGCCATCAACAGCAAAGCAGCAAAAGTATTTATCTTTTTCATTTCTTCTTTTTTTACCTTTTTACTTTTTTACCTTTTTTACCTTTAAAAGCCTTTTTACCTTTTAAAGTTTGTATCTTACTCCCAGCAGGAAGGTTCTGCCATACTGATAAGTTCCCACGATGGTCTTATCGCTCTTCTGGCCCTCATACTCCAGGTTGCTTTTGTTCATGGTCTTCAAGTATCTCTCACGCTTGGCATCAAGCAGATTGTTTGCCTTGAAGAAGATGGAGATGCCGTTCTTGAATTGCTTCTCGGCACTCAGGTCGAGACCGAACATCGCCTTATCCCACTGGTCGGCATCCTTGAAGGGAGAAACCAGGGCAAGCTTGGTGCCCGTGAAGGAAGAGGCCAGCTGCGCATTCCAGCCATTCTCCGTATCCTTATATAATAAGGAGATGTTGGCGGTATGAGGAGCCTGGTTAACCAGCGGACGGGTCTGGGTTACACCCGTCTTATACTCGGCACTACCCTCCTGGTACTCACGCTTCGAGGTGGTGATTTCAGAATGGGTGTAAGTATAATTCGCCTTTACTCCGAAGTGGCGGATGTACTTGATCACATCGATTTCGAAGCCCATGTTCTTGGCATTACCCAGGTTATCAGGCATGTAATAGGCATCGGTTCCGGCTCCAATCTTGCCATCCGATGTTACGAACACCTGTTCTATAGGGTCTTTCAGATACTTATAGAATACGCCGGCAAGAATCTGTTCGGTCTTGCTTGGGAACCACTCCCAGCGCAGGTCGATGTTGTCGATGCGGGCACGCTTCAGGTTTGGATTACCCTTTTCCTGATACTCCTCGCCCTGAATCTGATAAGGCACTATCTCGTAGAAGCCCGGACGGTTGATGGAGCGATAGTAAGAGAGACGCACGTTCATCTTCTTGGTTGGCGTCCACTTAATGGATGCCGATGGCAGATAATCCCAGTAGCTCTGCTCGCCCACCTGTCCCATATTGCGGAAGTGCTGGAGCATGGTGTAAATCTGGTTGGTATGCTCGGCACGGAAACCGGCATTCAGTTCGCCCACCTCGCTCTTCAGGGTTACCATGGCATAGGCTCCGCCGATGTGCTCCTTGGAATCGTAGTTGAGCTGCGAAGCCTGAGAATAAGGAGTCTTGCAAACCCAATCGATGTGAGCAAACTGGTCTATTCCGTTGCCATCCAATCGCTGCGAGATGTCGGCAGGATTGAAGATGTAAGAATAATATCTGTTGCTGCGTTCCTTTCTGCGATACTGCGCGCCCGCCTTCCAGAGTGCTTCCACATCGTTGGCGAAATGGGTATCGTAAGAGAGGTTGATGTAACCCGCCCAGTCGGTATCCTTGTTGTGCTGGAATCGGCGTTCGGCACTCTTAGGCAGGGTCTTGGTGATGTTCTTGTCGCCTTCCCAGATGGAACCCGAAACGGCATCGCCGCCATTCTCAGCTTTTCTGCTCACGGTATTCGTCAGGGTAACGTAAGTTCTGTCCGGATCTTCCTCCTTAGCCTGCGAGAATACGCCCGACCAATCTACGGTAAAATCCTTGGTAAGATGATGCGTACCCTTCAGGTTGGTGGCGAAGATGCTCTGGGTGGTTGAGAGAGAGCGCACCTCATCGTCCTGGGTGTAGCTGTCGGCTCCGATGTATTCGGTATTGACGCTATTGTTGTATCTGGTGCCCTTGGAATTGGTGCGCACATACATATTGTACCATTCCAGCTTGTGGCCAGGCAGGGTTAAATCTATCTTGGCATGAGCACCCGTGGTAAGGTCGTGAATGCTGTAGTAGCGATGCTGCAGATTGGAAATGTACATGGCCTGCTCGCCCGAAGCCATCTTTACGGAATTGTAGGTGCGCTCGGTGCCACGGAAAACATTCTGCACGCTTCCGGCAAGCATCACGCCCAGGCGGTCGTTCCAGAAGCGGTTGCCGATGCTCAGACCTCCTATGAAGTTAGGAGCAGGAAGAGAATGGCTCTTCAACTGAACAGGACCGTTCTTGAAATCGCTCATCTGTGCCTTATAGTCTTTTCCGAAAGCCTCGTAAGGAGATTTCTTTGTATAATCAGAGCGATTGCTGGTAAGATAATCTCTGCCATCCTTCCAGAAATAATCACTTGCTCCGATGGCTGAATTTGCCTGAATCTGGAAGCGGGATGGGGCATCCTTCATCACCATATCAACCACGCCGCCGGCTGCATCGCCTTCCATATCAGCCGTCAAAGACTTAGATACCACCAGGCGATCCATCAAATCAGAAGGGAAGATATTCAAAGGGATGTAACGGTTTTTATCATCCGGACTAGGAATCTTTACGCCGTTCACCAGGGTGTAGTTGTAGCGCTTGTCCATGCCTCGGAGGATGGCGTAGGAAGCCTCGCCCGATGCATCACGCTCCATGGTTACACCCGATACTCGCTGCAAAACGCTCGCCACGTTGACATCAGGCGAAAGCTGGATGCTCTGCTGGCTCATCACGTTGAGCACGTTGCCGGCATTCTTCACGGTTTCTATAGCACTTCGGTCGCTGCGGTATTCACGATGACCGGTAACCACCACTTCGCCCAACTGCTTCAAGTCTTCATCCATCGGAATATCCACCTTGTCTTTCTTTGCCACATCCACTACCATCTCCCTGGTCTTGTAAGACATGTAGGAAACGATGATGGTCACCTTGCCTTTATCAGGCAATTCATGCAGGGTGAAAGTACCATCGAGTCCGGTGGTGGTACTCACGTTGGGCAGCTCCTTTACTCGGATTACGGTTCCGATGAGGGGTTCGCCCGTTTTGTTATCCTTGACTATACCATCCAGCGTATGTGCCTGGATGGCGGTAGTCGCTGCGGCAAGAAGCGCCGCACTCAGTAAAATTCTTTTCATCTATATCGCTATTGAAATCTTCATTCGTTTCTTTTCGCAAAAAAGTTTCTTTTACCTTTTTACTTTTTTACCTTTAAAACCGTGTGGATGATTTTTCCATCCTTGTCAATCATCGACATTCTGAGCTGCTTCTTATCTACGGTAAATACAGAGAAACCATCGGCAGGACTGCAGAACACGGTGCCATCGATAGGCTTCACAGGACGAGCCAGAGATGAAGAGGAATTGACTACGTAGTCGATGTTGTCGCCCTTCTTCCGGATGTGCTGGAAGTTGTGGATGTGACCGCAGGCATAAATCGCCACATTATTATATTTATGGAGGATAGGAAGGAGGCGCTTCTGCATGTCAAGGCGCTCATTTTCCTTCTTCGTGGTGTAGGCGTAGATAGGATGATGGCCTACCACGATGACCCAGTCTTCCTTGGCATTCTTCAGGGTTTCGTCGAGCCAGGAGAGCTGAGCCTCAGCATCCTGCTTGCCGGCATCAGGATATTTTTCTGACGCCTTGCGATAAGAATCGATTAGAGGTGTGGTGTCGAGGAAGATGACACGCACGGTGGTTCCCTTGTGGTCGAACACCTTGGTGTAATATTTGGCTGGCATCATCCAGCGGCGGCTCACCTTGCCGTAGTCCATAAAAGCCTGGGTATTACCACGATACTCATGGTTGCCGCAAACCGGGAACCAGTCGAGCATCAGGTCGGGATGAGAATAAACATATTCGTAATTGGTAAGCCACAGAGGGTCCTGGGTAGAAGCCACGCCATTGAAATGGTGGATGTCGCCCACGGCAAGTACGCATTCAGGATCTACCGTACCCGCCATCTCGCCCATCAGTTCGGCGATAGGCTTCTGGTCGTAGTAGCCGTTGCGGCCCATGTCATTGGTCATGTAGAGGGTGATTTCGCCCTTCAGTTTCTGCCATTCGGCAGCATTCGCCTTCCAGTTTGGATTCTGCGGAATGGCGGTTGCTGCACTCTGAGAACAGGTTGTTAATGCTGCGTTTTGCGCCTGTGCAGTCAAGCCTCCGCCCAACAATAAAGCCGAAGCCAAAACTACAGTAGCTACTCTACCTTTCATCATAGCAAAGCCATTCATGCTGCTATGCTTACCCGATACTTTCTTTTCCATTTTTTCTTTATCTGACTATAATACTTTTATTAAAGATTTCCCCTTTCGGGGTAATACCTGTTAAATTTCGGGTGCAAAGGTAAGGATATTATGTGTCAATGAGGTTACAAGGATTTTAATTAGCAGATAAAAGATACTACAATTTTGTTACAGGAGTTTTCCCGATTCTTTTAGGGAAAATCATACGCTGGTTTATGGTTTTCCCCTTGTTGTTTTCAGCTATTCTCTCTATCTTTGCACCATCAAAAAGTTGATAGCGGCACCAAGTAGCCTCTTCAATTAAAATAAATGCAGTAATAACCCTTTAAAGAGAAGATCGTTATGAAAAGAATGATTATGACATTGGTAGCAGTATGGATGATGATTACATCTATGAATGCTCAGAGACTGACAAATATTCAGGCAGAAGCCCGTTTTATCACAGATAAGATGGTGGTGGAACTGGGATTGAGCAGCGTTCAGCGCAACAGCATCCTGAACATCAATCTCAATTATCTCAATGGCATCCGCAGCTATCGCGACATTGATGCCTACGGCTGGCATTACCGCAACAAGCAGCTCAAGCGCATGATGACCGCCAGACAATGGAAGAGATTCAAGGACTCTTATTATTTCTATCGCCCTATCGGCTGGCAGAATCATGTGTATGTTCACCATATTTACACCAAGTATCCAAAGCATAACTGGGGACACGACAAGCGCCGCCCTCGCCCTGAGTGCAGCTACGGAAGACCAGGATGGCCAGGCGGAACCCATGTAACCTATGAACCAGGAAAGCCAGACAAGCATCACAAACATCACAAACACGACAAGAAGTGGAAGCACGACAAGAAGAAGTGGAAGCACGATAGAGATTGGGATGACGATGATGATGATTGAGATAATGATTGAGATAATGACTAAGATTAAGACTGGGATTAAGACTGAGATTAAGACAAACATTCGATGATAAAACAGAAGAAATCCAAGCTAGAGATGATTCTCCGGCTTGGATTTCTCGGTAAATAAAAACTAACTATGCTGACTAACTAATCATTAATAACTAATCACTAATCATTAACAAAACGTCTTCCACAATCTGCTCATCGAGCAGGCGATTATCCGAAAGCAACTCCTTCACATCGTATCTGTCGTAGAGTCCCTTTCTGATGCCGCCCACCATCACCTTCATATCCGAAGTGCCATAGTAAGAGGCGATACGCTCGCCGAAGCCGCCATCCTTCGAACCATCCTCCAGGGTTACCACCAACTGATGGTTTGCCTTCAGGTTATCCAGCGTCTCGGCATCCACCTCATTCAGATAACGGGGATTGATGAGCGTAGCATCGATGCCCTTATCAGCCAACAGGCGGACTACATTCTCGCCCTTCTGATAGAACGAACCGGCGGCGATGACTGCCACCTTCTCGCCCTGGTGCATCACCTTGTACTTTGCCTCGTAACCATACTCAGCATCAACGGTTTCAGACGCATGAACCACGCCATTGCTAGGCACGCGGATGGCGATAGGTTTCTTATCCTGCAGAATGCTCCAGCGGAGCATGGCGAAATACTCCTCGCAGGTGGTTGGAGCCAGATAGATGAGACCCGGAATGCTGTAGAGCATCGGAATATCGAAAAGGCAGATGTGGGTGATGTCGTTCATCGAGTTCACTCCGCCTCCTACCACGTTGATTACGGCTGGATTGGAATTGATGCAGAGGTCTTGCGCTATCTGGTCGTAGGTGCGTTGGATGAAGGTACTGTAAACGGTCCATACCGGATGCAATCCACCCTTCGCCATTCCCGAAATCATGGCCACCGCCTGCTCTTCGGCGATTCCCATATCGATGTGCTGATTACCAGCCAACTTTCGCTTATCGGCAGTAAAGCCGCCTGCGGTAGGAGTACCGGCGGTTACGGCGATGAGGGTCTTATCCTGTTTCATCTCGCTGAGCATCCAGTCAGAGAATAAAGTGCCGTAATCCTCTGTTGGAGCAACCTCCGGGAGGGTTCCATCGGCATTCCTTCTTGGTCGCGAACCGTCTTCCAGATTGAAAGGCATTCCCCAATGCCAAGCCTCCTTATTGGCTACGGCTGGCGCAAATCCATGACCTTTCTCTGTATGAATGTGAACCACGGTAGGCTTATCCGTATCCTTCACGCTCTCGAAAATCTGGATGAGTTTTTCGATGTCGTTACCCTCTTCCAGATACTTGTATTCAAAGCCCCATGCCTTGAACCAGTTGTGCTCGCAGGTGCCTTTACTCTGGCGCAAGGCACGCAGGTTCTTGTAGATTCCGCCATGATTTTCGGCGATAGACATTTCGTTGTCGTTCACCACGATGATGATGCCCGTTCCGAGTTCCGAAGCCTCATCCAGTCCCTCGAAAGCCTCGCCGCCCGAAAGGGATCCGTCGCCGATAATGGCGATGATGTTCTCATCGGTACCCTTGATGTCGCGCGCCTTCTGCAAACCGGTGGCAAGACTCACGGAAGTGGAAGTATGCCCCACCTCGAAATTGTCATACTCCGGACATTCGGCTGGAGAAGAATAGCCCGAAATGGCATTCATGTCATCCATATCGCCGAGGAATCCCGCAGCTCGTCCGGTGAGCACCTTATGCGGATAACATTGGTGGCTTACGTCAAACACGAGCTTATCCTTTGGTGCATCAAAAACGTAGTGAAGCGCCACGGTAGCCTCCACGAATCCGAGGTTTGGTCCCACATGACCGCCATGCTTGCTCACACGGTTCAGCACAGCCTGTCTGGTTTCATCAGCCACCACCTGCAGCTCCTTCAAATCCAGCTTTTTCAAGTCGGCTGGCGACTTTATTTTGTCAATATACATATTTTTTATACTTATAGTTATAATTCTATTATGATTAGATGATGATCATGATTTCCGAGTGCAAAGATACGAAGATTCCCGAAAACACGCATTACCCAAACTACAGAAAAAATGAATGATTTTTCGGAAATCTCATCTTGGAATTCAGCCTACAGCCTTATCCCTATCCTTCAGAATCACAGCCATGTTATCCAGCGCCCATTCTATCAGATGATCCATAATAGGAATAAGGGTTTCAGCACGGGGTGTGAGAGAATACTCCACTCTTGGCGGCACTTCGGCATAAGCCTTGCGGGTAACGTAGCCATCAGCCTCCAACGATTTTAACGTGCTGGTAAGCATTTTCTGCGAAATATCCGGAATCAGCTTACGCAGGGCATTAAACCGGAGGGGACCATCCTGATGATTTTTCAGGGTGTAGATTACCAGTAGCGACCACTTGTCGCAAACGCGCGCCAGAACGTTACGGATGGGACAGTCCTGCACTACCATTTCTTTTATCATTCTTGCCATAATCTATCTTTTTTATATTCTACAATAATCTATAATATTCTGCAAAACTCTACAATATTCTGCAATAGGCTACAAAAGTAACTAATATCCGGAAAGATACCAAACATACCAAGTTAATCTAAGTTAACGCTTCATTTTTCTTACTCCCATTCCCTCGCAATAGTTACCTCCCAGTAACCATCTTACCCCCAAGTGCCCTCTTGCAGGAACCAGTTTTTCGCAGTATCTTTGCAGCGCAATTCAGAAATGAAAGCTGAAAGCAGAAGTATTCACAAATTCACAATAAGAAATAAAAAAAAGAGAAATATAAACATTTAAAAATAACAGACAAGATGAAAGAAACAAAGATTATTGCTAAGGCTGCAAACTTTACAGCCACAGATTTTGGTAAGATGAGTGAAATCAAGGATTACACCTTAGAGCTGGGTCCTGAGATTAAGATTCCAGGAAAGGTATTCGGAGGTCAGAGCGTGAACGCTACTGGTGGCGAGTTCTCATTCCAGAGCTTTGCTCCTGGCACAGAGACAGGCTTCCTCCATACTCACAAGAACCACGAGGAATTGTATTTCTTCCTGAGTGGCAAGGGCGAGTTCCAGGTGGATGGCGAGGTATTCCCAGTTCAGGAAGGAAGCGTGGTGAGAGTAGCACCAGACGGCAAGCGCTCTGTTCGCAACAATGGTACCGAGCCGCTGCTGATGCTCTGCGTGCAGTATAAGGCCGAAACCTTTACAGCCGAAGATGCAACCGACGGCGTGATTCTCAACGATAAGGTGGAGTGGTAGAAACTACTCTACCACCTCCATGATTTCAGGATGCTCAAGCTTTTCCTGTTTCTTGAGCTTCTTCACCACTTCGGAATAGCTGTGGCGAATCAGGGCCTGGATGAAATCATCTTCCAGCGTGCCATAAAGGTTTACCTGATTCCAGTATTTCTTATTCCAATGCCATGCGCCTTCTATTTCGGGATGCACTTCCCGGAGTTCGAGGGCGTAATCGGCATTACATTTCATCGTAACCCACTCGGGGCGCTCCAGATCAACACAGGCAAAGATCTTGCCCAAAATGCGAAACACCAAGGTCCGCTCATCAAAAGGAAAAGCCTCGGTTACGAGGGGAAGCGAGAGGCAATACTCTCTAACAGATTCTATATTCATTATTTCTTCTGATTATTTCTGATTAAAATGTTTCTATGTTTTAGGGGACAAAGATAATGAATTCTGAAGAAACGGCAAGACTTATTCCATAATAAAAAAAGAAAAACTTTAAAATAACTCCCTTATGGGATATCTAAAAACAACCTTTTTGTAACTTTTTCAAGAAAATATTTGGTAGTTACATAATTTTATTGTAGATTTGCAGCAGATTTTTTTAAGAAGGAGTGCTTATGCAGAAGAAAAAGGATAAAAATCTGATGAAAACGGATGTAAAACCGATGAAACAAGGACTGCTGTCCCGGATTTTCCATCTCTATTACGATGGTTTCAGGAAGATGACCCTGGGCAAGACGCTCTGGACCATCATCCTCATCAAACTTGCCATCATCTTCCTGGTGCTCAAGCTCTTTTTCTTTCCAGATTTTATCAATACGAATGCCAAGAACGGAGACAAGGCAGGCTTCGTTTCCAAGGAAATTCTGAACAGATAAGACTCTGAATCCCCGCAACCTTCACATCGAAAGAAATACAAAAACATTATATAATAACAATTTTAAAACCATTCAACTATGATGACAAATCTATTGTTAGACATTACATCAGCCACCATCGATTGGTCGAGGGCGCAATTCGCACTCACGGCCATCTACCATTGGCTGTTCGTGCCGCTCACCCTAGGACTGGCAGTAATCATGGGCATCGCCGAAACATGCTACTACCGCACCAACAAGCCGTTTTGGAAGCACGTAACCCGTTTCTGGCAAAAACTCTTTGGCGTCAACTTCGCCATGGGCGTTGCCACAGGCATCATCCTGGAATTTGAATTCGGCACCAACTGGAGCAACTACTCCTGGTTCGTGGGCGACGTATTCGGTGCTCCCCTAGCCATCGAAGGCATCCTGGCATTCTTCATGGAGAGCACCTTCGTAGCCGTAATGTTCTTCGGCTGGGATAAGGTGAGCCGGGGCTTCCACCTTGCCTCCACCTGGCTCACGGGACTTGGCGCCACCATTTCTGCCTGGTGGATTCTCGTAGCCAACGCCTGGATGCAATATCCTGTAGGGCAGGAATTCAATCCCGACACCATGCGCTTCGAGATGACTTCGTTTATGGATGTGGCACTCTCGCCATTCGCCATCAACAAGTTCACCCATACCGTTACTTCCTCCTGGATCATCGGCGCCACCTTCGTGGTAGCCGTAAGCTGCTGGTATCTCCTGAAGAAGAGAGAAACCCAACTGGCGAAGGCGAGCATCAAGATGGGTGCCGGAGTAGGACTCATCGCCACCCTGCTGGCTGCGATGACCGGCGACAGCTCTGCCTATCAGGTGGCACAGGTGCAGCCGATGAAACTGGCTGCGATGGAAGCATTATATAATGGCGGAAAGGGCGAGAGCCTCACGGCGATAGCAGCCGTTCACCCCTTCCAGCAGCCCGATTACGAAAACGAACAGGAGCCAGCCATGCGCATCGCCATCCCTAACATGCTCTCGTTCTTAGCCACCCGCACAGCCGATGGCTACGTGCCTGGCGTAAACAATATTCTCAATGGTTATACTAAGGAGGATGGCACCCGTGAACCATCCGTGCAGGAAAAGATAGCCCGGGGCAAGAAGGCGATAGTTGCCCTGAAAACCTATCGCGAAACCAAGGCGAAAGACCAGCTGCCAATCTTGAAGGAGAATATGAAATACTTCGGATATGGTTACATCAAGGACGCCAAGGAACTGGTGCCGAGCATCCCAATCTGCTTCTACGCCTTCCGCCTGATGGTGGGAGTAGGCTGCCTGCTCATCCTCTTCTTCGCCCTCAGCCTATTCCTGGTCTATAAGAAGGAAATCGCCCAATACCGATGGTTCCTCATTTCCGCCATCATCATGATTCCGCTGGCTTACATCGCCTCAGAATCGGGCTGGATAGTAGCAGAAATCGGTCGCCAGCCTTGGACCATCCAAGACCTGCTGCCAGTAAGCGCCGCCATCTCCGACATCGAGGCAGGCAGCGTGGCCACCACCTTCTTCATCTTCCTGGCACTCTTCACCACCATGCTCGCCGTGGAAATCAGCATTCTGATGAAACAGATTAAGAAAGGACCGGAATATGAATAAAAACTTAAGATGATAAACTTAAGATTATGAATTAACTTTATGACATTAGCATTATGACATACGAATTTTTGCAATCATACTGGTGGTTCCTCGTATCATTATTAGGAGCCCTGCTGGTGTTTCTCATGTTTGTACAGGGAGCCAACACCTTGATTTTCTGTTTGGGAAAAACGGAAGAAGAGCGTCGCCTCATCATCAACTCTACGGGGCGAAAATGGGAGTTCACCTTCACCACGCTCGTCACCTTCGGCGGAGCCTTCTTCGCCTCGTTCCCGCTGTTCTACAGCACCAGTTTCGGCGGAGCCTACTGGCTGTGGATGATCATCCTGTTCTCGTTTGTGATTCAAGCCGTGAGCTATGAATTCCAGAACAAGATAGGTAATTTTCTTGGACCGAAGACCTTTCAGATCTGCCTCATCATCAACGGCATCGTGGGTCCGCTGCTTCTTGGCGGAGCCGTAGCCACCTTCTTCAACGGCAGCAATTTCCTGATAGACAAGGGCAATATTACCAACAGTCTGCAACCCGTCATCAGCCGCTGGGCAAACGCCAGTCATGGTCTTGATGCCCTGCTCGACCCATGGAACGTGGTGCTGGGACTTGCCGTACTGATGCTAGCCCGCATTCTGGGCATGCTCTACATCAAGAACAACATCGAGCACCAGCAGATTCAGGAGCGCTGTACCCGCCAGTTGCCATGGAATGCCCTCCTCTTCCTATTGTTCTTCCTGTCATCCCTCATCAGATTGATGATAAAGGACGGATTCAGCACTTCTTCTTCCGGCATTACGATAGAGAGCATGAAGTATCTTCACAATCTTCTGGAGATGCCAATCTTGCTTGTAATATTATTAATAGGTGTAGTACTCGTTCTTTTCGGCATTTTCAAGTCATCGAGGAGCGTGCAGTATAGAAAGGGAATCTGGTTTACGGGCATCGGAACCGTGCTTACCGTGTTGGTTCTGCTGCTGATAGCCGGCTGGAACAATACCGCCTACTATCCGTCGAACATCGACCTTCAGAGTTCGCTCACCCTCGCCAACAGCTGTAGCAGCGAGTTCACGCTCCGCACCATGGCGATAGTTTCCCTCCTCATCCCGTTCGTCCTCGCCTACATCGTCTTTGCCTGGCGCGCCATCGACCGCAAGCGCATCACGCAGGAAGAGATAGAGCAGGGAGAAGCGTATTAAAAAAGGCAGAAAAAGCCTTATTGAAAAGGCATGGAAAGCCTATTAAATATGATCCACACGCCCTGAAAGGGCGTGTGGAGAAGACGTCCCATCAAACAAAAATCTGTAACCAATCTTTTGTCTTTCTAAATAAAAGCAGTATCTTTGCAGACATGAAACAGAAAATCATAGATAAAATCAACCGATTGGCAAGCCAGAAAGAGCCTTTTCTCTTTGTCATCAACTACCAGGCAGACGAGGCCTTCATCCGCAAGCTATCAGATATAAATCCCGAAGAATGCCTCTTCGATTTTGAAGGAAGAGGAAACCTTTCTCATGCCTGGAAAGAGACTTGGAAGGAAGAGACTTCGGAGACCACCTGGCAGATAGAGCCCCCACTTTACGAGGATTACGAGCGAAGCTTCAACATCGTGAAGAGCAACATTATGGCGGGCAACAGCTATCTTACGAATCTCACCAACCGGGTTCCCGTGAGCTGCAATCTTTCATTAGAAGAAATTTTCCATCGTGCAAAAGGGAAGTATAAACTGCTGCTCAGAAGAAAGAGAACTCAAGCAGAAGATAAAGCTCATCTGAAAGAAGAAGCACAGAATAAAGCTCATCTGAAAGAAGAGAACATAGAAGAGAATTTCACCCCCTTCGTCTGCTTTTCGCCCGAAACCTTCGTCAGAATCAAGGGCGGAAGAATCTACTCCTATCCCATGAAGGGAACCCTGGATGCATCCCTCCCCAATGCCGAAAAGCTGCTGATGGAAGACCGGAAAGAGGCGGCAGAACACGCCACCATCGTAGATCTGATAAGAAACGACCTGAGCCGGGTGGCAGAAGATGTAAGGGTAGATAAATACCGTTACGTCGACGTGCTGCACACCAACAAGGGCGACATCCTGCAAACCAGTTCAGAAATCAGCGGTCGCCTGCCCGAAGATTCCCCCCACCATCTGGGCGAAATCCTCGATGCCCAGCTCCCAGCCGGTTCCATCACGGGTGCCCCGAAAGATAAAACCATGCAGATTATCCAAGAGGCAGAAGGCTACGACCGCGGCTTCTACACGGGCATCATGGGAATCTACGACCAGGGCGAACTCAACTCCGCCGTCATGATAAGATTCATAGAAGAAGAAACTTCGCCGGTTGATTTTGAAGCCGACGGAGAAAAGAATTTCAAGGCAAACGAAGGAAAGAAGCCGAAGGAAAGCCGAAAATTGTATTTCAAGGCAGGCGGCGGCATCACTTCGAAGAGCGATTGCCGGAGGGAATACGAGGAAGTGATTCAGAAAATCTACCTTCCGTTTTAAATCCACCTTTCATATTAGGAAAAATAAAAGAGATTATGAAACAGCAATTTGTAGAAACAATAAAGATCAAGAACGGCAAGGCTCTGGCCCTGCCCTATCATCAGGCAAGAATGGAGAGAACCATCCGCAGGTTCTTTCCAACCCTCGCATCTGAAGAAATAAAACTCTCATCCCTCATTTCCCCAAAAGAGGAAATGAACCTTTACAAGGCACGAGTGGTTTATGGCATCCAGGGCGTGGAAACCATCGAGTACGCCCCCTACAAGATGAAGGAGATTCATTCCCTCAAGGTGGTAGAGGATAATAATATCGACTACACCTATAAGAGCACAGACCGAAGTGCGCTCAACGCCCTGGTAGCCCAGAAGGACGATTGCGATGAAATCATCATTGTAAAGAACGGGCTCATTACCGATACCTCCTTCACCAATCTCGCCCTTTTTGATGGCAACAGATGGCTCACCCCCAAGCATCCCCTGCTCCAGGGAACCAAGCGTGCCCAGCTCCTGGAAGCCGGCATCATCCAGGAAGCCGACCTCACACCAGAAGACCTCAAAAAGGCGGAAAAAGTGAGTCTCTTCAACGCTATGATAGATTTCGGAGAGCGTGAAGTAACCAAGATTTTCCTACCGGATCAAACTGATTAAACCCACAATTATAAAGAAAGAAATCCTACAGCTCTATCACCTCCAAATCATCCGGAACGAAGATTCTACCCTTGAAGTTCTTGGCAGCTTCACGGGTATAATTTTCTTTACGATTTGCGAGCGTTTTCTCCTCCGTATGATACAGGATAAGATTCTTCACGCCCAGTTCCTCCGCCAGTTTTCCGGCATCAAGCGCCGTACTGTGGCATTTCTCATAAGGCTTGAACGTATCGCGGTCGGCATAGAGACAGAACGCCTCACACATCATCCAGTCAGCCCCCACTATGTAGCGTCGGTTCTGCTCGTTATAAGGTTCATCGCCCAGGCATGCCAAGACCAAAGGCTTACCCGATTCATCAGAAGAAGGCAGCTCAGCTCGGAATCCGAACTGTTTTTCCTTAGCAGACTGAATATCAAAGCATTCCAGCTTTATATCCCCCACTTCGAAACAATCGCCATCTTCCAGTTGATGGAACACCACCCTTTCAGCCACCTTAGCCAGCTGCTTCTTGGCAAGAATCATGTCGATGATGGTCTTGATCACCTTCATCACCTTGTCGTTTCCATACACATGCAGCAATCCCTCATAACCCTTACATTGTGCCACCATACGGATTACCCAGATCACACCCAACACATGGTCGGTATGCGCATGGGTAACGAAGAGGTGACGAATGTCAGAAATCTGAACATTCACCTTCTTCAGCTGCGCCAATATTCCGTTTCCTCCTCCCGCATCCACCAGCATCAGGGTACTGGGAGTCTTGAGCAGAAAACAGGTGTTATAAATCTGGGAAACCGTAGCATTTCCCGTTCCGAGCATCGTTATTTTATTCATCTTTTCGTTATTTTTCGTTATGATATCTATTTTCCGTTCACTCCAATCTCTCTTTCCCGAATTATTCCCATCATAAAAAGAGCAGATTTTCAAGCACAAAACTACTCATTTTCTGATAAACCACCAAGAAAAAGCCCCGAAAACTTTGCTTATTCCAAATAATAATCTTAACTTTGCGGCATAAAAGGTAGGTCCATGCTTGCCGGGTACTCTGCAAAGGCATAAGAAAAGGTTATTTTTCAAGCACGCAGCAAAGATAGGAAATCATTCAGCGGCAGGGGTAAAAACTGATAAAACGGAGTCGAGGCTTTCTAGAGGAAATGGGGACTTCGGGGGTGCCGGTAACAGGATCAAAACAGAAATGATTTTCGGGCAAGCGTTCCAGTTCCAGTTGTTCCAATTGTTCCAAATAGGTTTTCATAGGACAATATTCCTTTATAGAGACTATATAACTACTTAATATATAGATAGTTATATATACAAGAAGGTGGAATAGAACGCTCAAAAAATTAATTGGAACAACTGGAACTGGAACGCTCCGCCAACCCCACTTCTCTCTAAAAGGCTCATAATCAATAAATTATATAGAAATATAGACTAAGAATTTGAAGTACAATATCCCCATTTCAACCGCTCCGACGATGAAAAAGCCGGGAAAAGGCATCGAATAGGTGCAACTTTTGCTCTCTCAGGCATCAAAAGACATGCAGGAACCCTTATTTCCGATGCTCTTCCCGATACTCGAAGTGGAGATAAATGGGGCTATTTTTCAGTATTCCGCCCTCAATTAGGGGAAATCATACCGTATGAAGACCTATCTTGTTGCCGATTCGGGCTATAATAAGGAACAACTGTCCAACATCGCTGAAACTATCTGTCCCAACTTCCGTGAATACGAAGAAACGAGATTGGAGAAAAATGTTCCGCAATCGCATGGTATCGCACGCTATCGCACAACTGACAAAACGGGATTTCGTATCTTTGCATCGTGATTCAGAAAGCGCGCAAAATCACTTGCCCAGTTGGAGAAAAAAATCTCCCTAATTGGGAAAATAAAAAGGCCTGATTTAACCCGATAAAAAAAGAGCCCCCAATGCGGGAAAAACATCAGGGGCTTTTATTTTGATATCAAAAATCCTTAGTAAGGAAAAAGGAGCGGAAGAACGAAGGTCATCACAACGCCGATGATAATCTGCAACGGCAAACCTACCTTCACGTAATCCGTAAACGTATAGCCACCCGCCTTCATCACCAGCGCATTAGGAGGCGTGGAGAACGGAGAGGCAAAGCACATGCTGGCACCCAACGTAACCGCAAAGAGGAAGGAATAAGGACTCACACCTACCTGCCGGGCCGCCACCAGGGCAATAGGAGCCATCAGCACAGCCGTGGCAGTATTGCTGATAAACATCGTCATCAGAGAAGTGGTGAAGTAGATACCTGCCAAGAGAGCTGTAGGTCCCATCGAACCCAAACTCTCTACCAGCCCCTGAGATACCAAGGCAGAAGCACCCGTCTTCTCAAGCGCCGTAGACATCGGCATCATGGCGGCTATCAGCACGATGCTCTCCCAGTTGATGGTCTTGTAAGCCGCCTCCACATTCCGGAAACAACCGGCAAAGACGGTCAGCAGTCCGGCGATGATGACCGCCGTGACCGGAGCCACAGGAATGAAATCGAATACCATCATCGCAATCATCAGCAGCATGATGGCAGCCGCCACAGGCGCCTTATAATCCAAGAGCACCTTGTCGGCAGTCTTCTCTGGCTGGTCGATAACCACCCAGTTGCTCGTATCGGTAGCCAAATGAGCCAGATTGGTCCATTCGCCCTGCACCAGGAGCATATCGCCCACATGCAGTTTGGTGGCTATCAGATTGTCGGTAATATATTCATCGCCACGCTTTACGCCCAGCACGTTGATGCCGAATCGCTTGCGCAGGTTGGCATCGCCTATGCGCAGACCGGCAAAATTAGACGTAGGCATCACCACGATTTCGGTCAGTCCCAGGTCGTAGAAATCAATCTTCACATCCTTCATCTTCCTGAGGCCGTAATCGCTGGCAAAGCGTTTCATCTTCTCCTCCTCACCTATTATATATAAGGTATCGTGAACCTGAATGGTGCTGCTGCTCTTCGCCATGTTCTGGCTCACATCCTTCACCAGTCCCAGTCGTGATTTCTTCTCGTTTCTTATCTCGATGATACTCACGCCATATTTCTTCTGGATGCTCAGATCCTTCAGGGTTTTGCCCACGATATCCATCTGCTCGCCATTCTCGTCGATTGCGGCAGAAGGGCGGCGGCTAGGCACGATGTAGCGATGCAGATTATCGAGCAGCTGATATTCGTCTACCAGGTCATCAAGCGATTTGCCCTGCTTCTTTTTCTTACCGCTCTGCTTTTTACTGAGGAAGATTTTGCTGAGCGGCATGAGCACGATGATGCCGATGGCGATGACGATGATGCCCACAGGGAAGAAGCTGAAGAAGGCAAGCGGCTGATAACCGCTCTCGGTCAATACTTCATCGATAACCAGGTTGGGCGGCGTACCGATGAGAGTAAGCATTCCGCCCAGACTTCCGGCAAAGGCGAGCGGCATGAGGAAACGCGACGACTGCATGCCCGAGCCCGCAGCTATGCTCATGATGATAGGCATCATGAGGGCCACCGTTCCGGTATTGCTCACGAAGGCGCCGATAAAGGAGGTTACGAGCATTACGAGCAGGAAGGTGATGGTTTCGTTGCCGCGCGAGAGCGCCATGAGTTTATTGCCCGTAAGCTTGGCAAGTCCGGTCTGCATGATAGCTCCACCCACCACGAAGAGTCCTATCATCATGATGACGATGGGCGAAGAGAAGCCCGCCAGCGCCTCGGCAGGTGTCAGGATACCCAGAACCAGGAGTGCAGCCAGGGCGGTAAGCGCCACGATGTCGGCCCTCACCCTGCCCCAGATGAATAGGGCTACCGTAATAACCAATATGATAAGTGTTGTTGTCATGTTTTGAAAATTTTTATGTTATAATTACTGTATTCATTCTCTCACCTGCTGCGGCGTCATTCCGGTATGTTTCTTGAAATAGCGGCAGAAGAAGCTGGCATCAGCAAAATGATATTCCCATGCCATCTCCTTGATGCTCTCGGCGGAGCGCTTGAGCTGCATCTTCAGCTGGAGCACCACATACTGGTCGATGATGATTTTGGGCGTATGACCCGTTACCTGTCTCACGATATTCGAAAGATACTTGGAGGTGATGTTCATCTGCTCGGCATAATAGTTGACATCTCTCGATTTCTTGTAATCGCGTTCCATGAGCATCATGAAGCGGTTGAAGAGTTCCCTCACCCTGTAAGATTTCACCTCGTCGGGGCAGTTCTGCGGATTGCGTTGCAGATATTCGTGGAACCCTATGAAGAAGGCCTTGAGCTGATAGAGTACCAGCTGCGAGATGCAGGTACAGTCGTGCTGCTCGAAATAGAGTCTGAGGAGAGAAAACATGCTCTCGATGATATGGGTAACCACGGGCGAATTCTGCCGGCATCGGTCCTCACGCAGAGCAGAATAAACCGTCTGTTCCAGTTGCAGACTGGCTTCGCGCAGCAGAGACGGATTATATTTCAGCATCTCCACTTCGAAGGCAGAAGCATTCATTCCGGCACAAGCATCCCCCTCGCAGGAAGCAGAAGGCTCCATCTTCTTCACCTCTACCACATCATTCGGAAACAGGGTGATGACGGCTCCCTCATAGAGATCCCAATCCTTATAATTCACATTCAGCACGGCCCTGCCCTTGCGGCAAAGGAGAATGGCTCCATAGGTCAATACCTGTGGACCCTCCTGCCACTCGCTTAAATCGGAGCAGAAAAGACTGGCCTCCTGATAACTGTTCAGTTCTGATAATTCTATCATAAATACCTTTTATTCGCTTTTTGTGTGCAAATATACGGAAATAATGTGAGAAAAAAGAACTTTTGTTCCGAAAAAATCCATGCGGCACGAAAAATTTAAAACGGATATTCGCCAAAATCGCCGTACCTTTGCACCCGAATTCATGAGATAACAGATTTATAAAGAATAATAATAACAGATTTTTGAATGATAAAGAAAATGATGATTGCAGGCCTTCTCATCTGGGGAGGCTCTCTATGGGCTGTGGCTCAAACCAGAATGACCATCGCCCAACTCTTCGAGAGAATCGAAGAAAACAGCAAGTCGCTACGAACCTCGAAATCGGGCGTAGAAGCTGCCAGCATCGGTATCGAATCGGCTAAAAGCAAAAAACTGCCCGACCTCGATGCGTCCCTCTCCTTCAGTTACATCGGAAACGCCCTGATGACCGACCGCGACTTCAGCAACGCCCAAGGTTTGAAATCGCCCCACTTCGGCAATAATTTCGCCTTCCAGGCACAGCAGGTGGTTTATGCTGGTGGCGCCATCAACGCAGGCATCCGCCTCGCCGAACTGGGCAAGCAGCAGGCAGAGGTGGGCGTGAAACTCACCCGTCAGCAGACTCGCTTCATCGCCCTGGGACAGTATCTGGATCTCTACAAGATAGACAACCGTATCAAGGTATATGAAAAAAACATCGAGCTCACCCGCCAGCTTATCGCCGACATCAAGGCGAAACAAACCCAGGGAATGGCACTCAAGAACGACATCACCCGATACGAACTGCAGATGGAGAGTCTGAAACTGGGACTCACTTCGCTACGCAACAACCGCAGCATCCTGAACCACCAGCTCCTGAATACGCTCGGCATGAACCAGGAAGATAAAGGGGAACAGGAGATGCAGATTATTCCGGACGCTACGATTGCAGACAAGGCTTACGCCAAGGATGGCGAAGCTTACTGGCAGACGGCAAGCACGATGAATTCGCCCCTGCTGGAACAGAGCAGCAACGCCATCAGGATAGCGGAACAGAAGGAGAAAATTGCCAAGAGCGATCTGCTGCCGAAAGTGGCGCTGGTGGCTGCCGAGAATTTTGACGGACCTATCCTCTTCGAGTTGCCGCCGATAGACAAGAATCTGAACGTATGGTATGTGGGCGTAGGCGTGAAATACAGCCTCAGTTCGCTCTTCAAGAGCAACAAGCGCATCAGACAGGCTGCCGTAGAAACCCGACAGGCAAAGGAAAGCCATGCCCTGCAGGCTGAACAGCTGAACAATAGCGTACAGACTGCCTACGTGCAATATCAGCAAACCTACGTAGAACTGGAAACACAACGCAAGAGCGTAGAACTGGCGCAGCAGAACTACGAGGTGATGAACGCCCGCTATCTCAGTCAACTGGCGCTGGTAACCGACATGGTGGATGCATCGAACCTGAAGCTCAACGCCGAACTGAACGAGGTAGATGCCCGCATCAACATCGTATACGCTTATTACCGCATGAAATACATAGCGGGAGAAATTTAGGAAGTGAAGAGTGAAGAATGAAGAAACAACGTTCGGCGTCCGAAGGGAAAGCCAATTCATCAGCTCTTTTTCAAACAATAAAACAAACATAAATTATGAATAAGAAGATTATCAAGAGAATATATAATGTAGTTATCATCCTCTGTTTTATAGGAGCCATCGGCTGGTGCTTCAGCCATTTTTATCATGGTAGCGACGTGGTTTATACCGATGATGCCCAGGTGAATCGCCACATTACGCCTATCAACACGCGCGTATCAGGATTTATCAAGGAAATCCGTTTCTCCGACTATCAGCACGTGAAGAAGGGCGATACACTCGTCATTATCGAAGATTCAGAATTCCGCCTGCATGTGGCTCAGGCAGAGGCTGGTCTGCGCGGTTCTAACGCCGGTTCTTCGGTTGTATCAGCCAGCATGGGAACCACCACTACCAACGTGCAGACGGCTTCGGCAGGTATCGAAGAGGCACGTGTAGACATGATGAATGCCAAGCAGGATTTTGACCGTTTTGCAGCCCTGATGAAGAAGGATGCGGTAACCCGCCAGCAATATGATAATGCCTACGCCCGCTATCTGGGAGCCAAGGCACGTTATGAGCAGGCAAGCAGCCGGAAGGCAAGTGCCGCCTCGGTTCGCAACGTACAGACCCAGCAGCTGGGCGGTTCGCGTGCCGGCGAGAGTGTGGCAGAGGCTCAGCTCAATCTGGCTCGTCTGAACCTTTCTTATACCGTAATCGTGGCTACCTGCGACGGCGTGATGGGCAGGAAAGATATCCACGCGGGACAGCTGGTTCAGCCAGGACAGATGTTGGCACGCATCGTGGATGACAACGATGTATGGGTAGTAGCCAACTATCGTGAAACCCAGATGGACGGCATCCAGGTGGGCAAGGCGGTAGATTTTACAGCCGATGCCATTCCTGGTGTCGTATTCCACGGCAAGGTAGAGGCGCTCTCAGCAGCTGCCGGCAACGCCTACTCCATGATTCCGGTAGATAATGCCACCGGCAACTTCGTTAAGGTAGAACAACGCGTACCGGTTCGCATCGCCCTCACCCGCGATAACGACCCTAAACAGGTAGCCCTGCTCCGTGCCGGTCTGAACGTAGAAACCAAGGTTCGCCTCAAATAGAATGTTCTATAAACTATAAATTATTAATTAAAAAAAATGCCAGGACCTCCTATGTTACAGGGACCCTTCCGCGTCCCTTCGTTCAACGGATATATTCCTCGCCGGTTGCAGCCTTGGATTTATCTCCTCTTCGCCTTCATCTTCCTGATGTCGGGCGGAATTTATGGAGAAGCCATGAGCCAGGTAATGGGCGAGTACAGTTTGATGAGAGAAGACGTGCTCATGATAGTCATGTTCAACGTGGTGGGCGTGGCGATGCCATTCCCCTTCCTCTTCAAGATGAAGTTCCATTTTACCAACCGCCAGCTTCTGCTGAATGCGGCGTTGGTAGTGGCGGCTTGCAATTTTCTCATCATGTGGACCGATTCGGTTCCCGTGATGTGCATTCTTGCCTACATCGCAGGTTTCTTCAAACTCTGCGGCACCTTCGAATGTATGAGTACCATCCAGCTATGGATGACCTCCAAGCGCGATTTTACCATCTTCTTCCCCCTGCTCTACTGCATCGTGCTGGGAAATATGTTCCTCTCGCCTTGGGTTACCGAACACCTTATTTATATATATCAGGATTGGCGCATCATCAACTGGACGATGACAGGCGCCCTGCTGCTGGTAGCATTCATCGTGTATGTCACCACCCACGACTTCCGCTTCATGAAGCCCCTGCCCTTCATCAGCCTCGATTATCTGGGGTGCATTCTCTGGTCGGCATGGATGCTGGAGTTCATCTTCTTCTTCACCTACGGCGAGCATTACAACTGGCTCGATTCGAAGATTATGCAGATGGATGTAGTACTCTTTATTTTTACAGGCTATTTCTGCATCCAGCGCATGCTCCACATCCGTCACCCTTACATCGCCCCAGCGGCATGGAAGTATAAACGGCTCATCCCGCTACTCATCCTCTTCGCCTTCGTAGAGTTCATGGGCAGTACGCCAAAGGTGCTGCAGACTGCCTTTACGGGCGGCGTGCTTCATTTCGGCACGTTTACCACCAATGTGCTCAACTTTGTAGAATGGGTGGGGGCCATCGCCGGATGCCTCTTCTGCCTGTTCTGGTGCAAGGTGCTCCATCAGAAATATACCCGACTGCTCACGATAGGCGTGGCAACGATGGTATGTTATCCCGTAATGATGTATTTCCTCATCGACCCGGGACTCAACATCGAGGCACTCTATCTGCCCATCTTCCTCAGAAGCATCGGCAACGCCATCTTCTTCTGCATGTTGACCATCTATCAGGAAGAGCTGATGCCGTTTGAGCATTTCTTCATGGGACTGACGATGGCAGGCATCATCCGCAACGGCCCTGTTTCGGCGATGTGCTCCGGACTCTACAGCTACGGACTTCGCCATCAGATGGCAGAAAACATGTCGCGCGGACTGCCTTATGATGCCGGCAACCTGCTGATGATCAGCATCCGCGAGCTCTACGGACTAACCTGTCTCATCGGCATCGGCGTGCTCATCATCTTCCTGCTCTGGGACATTCAGCCTATCCGCAGCACCCTGAAGAAGATGCCTGCCTGGAACTTTGTGGGAAGAAAAATGAAGAAAAATCTTGCATAATACAGAGATTTATGCTAACTTTGCAAACAAAAAAAAGTTAGCAACATGACAAAGAAAGGTAAACATACCGTATTATTTATCTGCCTGGGCAACATCTGCCGCTCTCCGGCAGCCGAGGGAATCATGAAGAGTCTTGTAGAAAAAGCAGGGCTTCAGGATGAGTTTGAAATCGATTCTGCGGGCATCGGGAGCTGGCACGCAGGTCAGTTGCCCGACAGCCGCATGCGCAAATGTGGCGCCGAGCATGGCTACAATTTCAACAGCCATGCCCGACAGTTTCAGAAGTCAGACTTCGCCCGTTTCGAAACCATCGTGGTAATGGACAACGAAAACTACCGTGCCATTACCTCCATGGCTTCTTCAGAGTCTGATAGGAAGAAAGTAGTGCGCATGGCCGATTTCCTGACCCATCATCGTGAATACACCACCGTTCCCGATCCGTATTATGGCGACTATAGCGACTTCGAGCTCGTCATCACGCTTCTCGAAGATGCCTGCCAGGAATTGCTGGATAGCATTATCGGGGAAGGGTAAAAACAGATAAAACAAAAAGGGATGAATCATCAAAATATCAGATTGATGACTCATCCCTTTTTTCAATTTAAAATATTTATACCGTAATCTCGCCCGAGCCATAGCAACGATGATGATGCTCATCATAAACTACACAGAACTGGCCGGGAGCCACACCATGAATCGCCTCTTCTGAATGAATCATCCAGCGGCCGTCTTCCAGCTTTTCTATCGTAGCAGGATGATACTCCGGCGTATGACGAATCTTGAAAGTTACCTTCTGCATAGCAACCTCGCGTGTGAGGAAATGGAAATCATGGAGAGGAAAATCCTTCTTGTAGGCCGACTGCGGATCATAACCATGACTCACATACAGGATATTGTTCTCTACATCCTTCTTAATCACGAACCAGGGACCGCCGCCAAAGCCCAAGCCCTTGCGCTGGCCGATGGTATGAAACCACAAACCCTTGTGCTCGCCTATGCGCTTGCCCGTTTCCATCTCTATGACATCGCCCGGTTTCTCGCCCAGATAACGGCGGATATAATCATTATAATTTATCTGTCCCAGGAAGCAGATTCCCTGACTGTCCTTGCGCTTGGCATTTATCAGATGCTCCTCTTCGGCTATCTCGCGAACCTCATTCTTGATATGATGGCCGATAGGGAAAATCGCTTTTTTCAATTGCCAGCTCTCTATCTGAGCCAGGAAATCGGTCTGGTCTTTTACAGGATCAGGACTCGTGACAAGCCATTTGTCGCCATTTTCATCCGTTTCGGTCTGCGCATAATGCCCCGTGGCGATGAGGTCGTAGTTGTGACCCATCTTCTCATCGAAGGCACCAAACTTAATCAGGCGGTTGCACATCACGTCCGGATTAGGCGTAAAACCAGCCTTCACCTTCTCCATCGTATAACGGGTTACCTCGTTCCAATATTCATGATGACAGTCAACCACTTGCAGCTTGCACCCATACTTTCTAGCCACAGCCGTAGCCATCTCCAGGTCCTCCTCCGAAGAGCAGTCCCACTCCTCTTTCTCCTCAGGACCAATCTTGATGTAGAAGCAATCAGGATGCAGGCCCAGCTGGGCAAGCTCCCAAACCACAACCGAACTGTCGACGCCTCCCGAAAGGAGCACGGCAATTCTCTTATCTTTTATTTCGTCAATATTCAGCATATTCTTTCCTGTTTATAATAATCCGGTTGCAAAATTACGAAAAAAAACTGATATAATGAACATAGAAAGGGCTAGAAATGCATGAGAAAGAGAAAAGAAAAGCCCGCAAAGCCTATTTTCGCTATAGAAAACACTTATAGCCGCATTCGTAGCTTTTAAACATAAAACGAGTTTTGCTTTCGTTTTTATCTATACCTTTGCAATCGATTTCAGAAATCGATAAGAAAGAATGTTTTTGAAAATTCAGTATTTACATTAATAGATAAAGAAAAATGGAGATTTTAAAAAATCTATTTTATGGCTTCCCAGACCTTTGGGGAGGCGGAGTAGCCCACTCTGTGATGATTCTTTCGCTGGTCATCGCCTTGGGTTTGTGTTTAGGTAAGCTCAGAGTAAAAGGTGTTTCCCTGGGCTTGGCTTGGATTCTGTTCATCGGTCTTATCTTTGGACATTTCTCTCTCAACCTTGACGAGCATCTGCTCCACTTCCTCAAGGAGTTTGGCTTGATCCTCTTTGTCTACTCTATCGGTCTGGAGGTAGGTCCGGGCTTCTTCGCTTCGTTCAAGAACGGCGGCAAGAGTCTCAACCTGCTCAGCATGATTGTTGTGGCCCTGAGTATCATTACTACCTTGGTCATCTTCTCATTTTCGGGAACATCCATCACCTCTATGGCAGGTATCCTTTCGGGTGCCGTAACCAACACTCCTGGATTGGGTGCAGCCCAGCAGGCATTCAGCGACCTGCGCCACATCGACGCCCCATCCATCGCAGCCGGCTATGCCATCGCCTATCCTATGGGTGTGCTTGGCGTTATCCTCAGTTTCATTATATTAAGGTTCGCGCTACGCGTAGACAAGCAGAAGGAAGAGGATGAAGCTAAGCGAGGCAAGGGACATCTTGAAGCGATGACCCTAAACACCTTCGCCGTAAAGGTTTCTAACCAGATGGTTTTCAAAGATACCATCAAGCAGATCCGCTATCTGCTGAAGCGCGACTTCATGGTTTCTAAGATTATCCGTAACAACGGCGAACGCCAGAACGAGGTGGTTAACGGACAGACCGTGATAGAAGAGGGCGACATTCTGCAGATTGTGGCTCATCCTACCGTAGAAGAACCTATCATCGCCCTGCTCGGCGAGAAGGTTGACGTAAAGGACGAGGAATTCAGCAGCGAACTCATCAACCGCCGAATCCTGATTACCAAGCCGGGCATCAACGGCAAGAGCATCAGCCAGTTGCAGATTAGAAGCAACCTTGGCGCCAACATTACCCGCGTGAACAGAAATGGTGTAGACCTCATCGCGACCCCAGACCTGAAACTCCAGTTGGGCGACCGCGTAACCGTAGTGGGCAAGGAACTCGCCATCGCTCATACCGAGAAGGTGCTGGGTAACCAGATGAAGCGTCTGAACTACCCTAACCTCATCCCTATCTTCCTGGGCATCATGCTGGGTTGTATCGTAGCCAACATTCCGTTCTTCATCCCAGGCATCAACGAGAATCTGCGTCTCGGACTTACCGGCGGCCCATTGGTAGTAGCCATTCTGATAGGTTATTTCGGACCGAAATACAACCTCGTTACCTACAATACCATTTCAGCCAACCTGATGCTTCGCGAAATCGGCATCTGCATCTTCCTGGCTTGCGTGGGTCTCGGCACAGGCGAACAGTTTATCCAGACCGTAGCATCAGAAAGCGGACTGACCTGGATACTCTACGGCATCGCCATCACCATGATACCAATCATTCTGGGCGGCATCATCGGCAAGCTCGTGTTCCACATCAATTATTATACATTACTCGGCGTATTGGCAGGTGCCAACACCAATCCTTCTGCCCTGGCTTACGTACGTGAGCAGACTTCGGCTGATGCGCCAACAGTAGGCTATGCGAATGTATATCCATTCGCCATGTTCCTCAGAATTGTAACCATTCAGATTATTATTTTTGTATTCGGATAAACATATATGACAGAAAAAGAATTGAAAACCTGCGCTTGCGTAGAAGATAACTGCAACTGCAAGGAAATAGCAGAATCAGAACTCAGAAGAAAACTCGACTTATTATTACGTACCGGTAGCATTCTCATGGAGAGTGCTGCCGACACATCCCGCATCATGCGAACCATGAAGCGTGCAGCAGCTTTCCTCGGTCTCGACGAGCGATACATGCACCTTTACATCAACTGGAACGTGCTGATGGTAAACTATAGCGACGAGGAGCATTCCTTCTCTAAGTTCCAGAGATGCGAGAAGCACGGTATCAACCTCACCTCTATTTCCCAGGTAAGTAAGCTCACCTGGAAGGCCATCAAGGATAACTATTCGCTCGAACAGTATGAGCAGGCTCTGAACGACATCAAGACCACCCCACGCAGCTTCACCCCTTGGCAGGTAGCCATCGGCGGCGGTTTTGCCTGCGGCGGATTCTGCATCCAGTTCGGTTGCGACTGGCCAGCCTTCTTCTTCTGTTCGCTTGCAGCCATTCTGGGTTTCCGCCTGAGAATGTTCTTGCCAACCAAGGGCTGCAACAACTATGTAGCCATCGGAATTTCGGCTTTCGTAGCCACTCTGATAGCCTGGCTCACCTCATTCCTTTCGCTCAACCCATCGATTGCCGAAGCGCTTCCAGCCTTCATGCATTCAGATACCCCTTGGCATCCGCTGATGGCGTGTGCCCTCTTCATCGTGCCGGGAGTTCCACTCATCAACTTTGTGTGCGATATGCTCGACGGATATATTGAGGTGGGAATGGTTCGTGCCCTGAACACCCTGCTGATGATTTTCGCGATGGCATTCGGTATCGCCTTCGCCATCCAGGTTTGCCATATCGACAACTTCGTGAAGGATCTTACGATGACTCCTCATCACGAATACTGGGAGTTTGCCATCGCAGCTGCCGTATCGGCCATGGGCTTCTCTACCATCTTCAGCATACCTCGCCGTCTGTTGCCGGTTGTAGCTGTGGGCGGTATCATCGCCGTATGCTTCCGCAATTTCGTCAACCTGGGTCCATCTAACGGCAACATCGGTCTCGACATGGGTCTGAGCATCGGTTCGCTTGCCGGTTCTGCGCTCATCAGCATCATCGTGATCAAGGCGCGCCATTGGTTCCATACCCCTCACCAATGCATCACCATTCCTAGCGTTATCCCAATGGTACCGGGAGTTCTGATGTATCGCGCCCTGTTCGCCTTCATCGACATGCATGGCGTGGTAGGCGAAGTAACCGTAGGTATGAACAATCTCATCAAGGCTTCGCTCGCCATCATCTGCATCGCCCTGGGTGTGGCAATTCCAAACGTATTCTTCCGCCGTTTCATCGCCGACAACCGCAAGCGCAAGCTGCTTGCCATGCTGGTAGAAAGAAAGAAGAAGAATGGCGAATTCGTAGATTTGCACGAAGTAGAAATCAAATAATCATCTGATTGGAAATCAGTTTTTCATCGGATGATAATCGGATAAAAAGAAGTAGAGATGCGATAAAACATCATTTTATTCTTCAAAAAAAGAGGATATTAAAATAAATGTTTTATCTTTGCACCCAAATTTAGCTATCGGTTATTTCTATAGCCGATAGCTTCAATAAAGGAACAATATGGAAATACGACAACTGAAATATTTCTTGAAGGTAGCCGAGACGCTCAACTTCTCAGAAGCTTCGCGCAAGTTATACATCACCCAGAGCACCCTCTCACAGCAGATTTCGCATCTGGAACAGGAGATAGGTCTGCCTCTCTTCGAGCGTAATTCTCATGAGGTTTACCTCACAGAGGCGGGCAAGGAATTGAGACCTTATGCCCAAAATGCGGTCAATTCTGCCGAAGCCTGTGTAGACCACATGAACGATCTGAAGGAAATGCTTACAGGCGAACTGAACATCGGCGTAACGTTCTCCTTCAGCAACATCATGTCCGAGACGCTCATCGCCTTTCTCCACGCCTATCCTCATGTCAAGCTCAACATCCAATACCGCACCATGCAGGAACTGATGGACGGACTGAAGAAGCGCGAACTCGACCTCGTTCTGGCTTTCAAGCCTCTGAAGAACGAAAAAGCGGTAGACAGCCGAGCAATTTTCAGCAACCGTCTTGCCGCCATCGTGAACGTGAATCATCCGCTGGCGCGCCTTTCATCGGTCAAGCTTTCCGATCTGGAGCGCTACGACCTCATCCTTCCTTGCAAGGGTCTGCAGGCACGCAACGCCTTTGATCACATGGTAGAGGGCAAAGATTTGAACTACAAGATTATGGTAGAGGTGAATAATGTAAACATCATCTTCGACCTTCTGAGCCGCAGCAATCTGGTGACCATTCTCTCCGAATCGACCACCATTCTGCAGAACGGCATGAAGGCGATTCCTATCGATGCTGCCGACAACGAAATGGATGGCTGCATCCACATTCTGAAAGATGCTTACATGAAAAACTCAGCCCAGGAGTTCATCCGCATGCTGAGCCAGAGCACCAGCATCCTCGCCAACTTTGCGCTGAAGGATATTCTGAGATAATCATCTTAACGCCAAGCGGCTCGCGAGCCTATTTGCTTGCAGCTAGAACAGATAAAAAAAATCCTCGTTCGAGTTCTTTTTCGAGCGAGGATTTTTTCTTCTTTTTACCCTTTTACCCTTTCTTTCTTGCGATGATAATCGTTACGCCAGCCAGGATAGCGAGGATGCCTATCGCCAACTGCAGAGAGAAACTCTCGCCGAAGACGCATACGCCGATGATTACCGCCGTTACAGGCTCCAGGGCTCCCATGATGGCGGCTGGCGTGCTGCCGATGAGATTGATGGAGATGGTCATGAAGAAGAGCGACAATACCGTTGGCAACAAAGCCAGCTGGGCAGCACAGAGCCATTGTTTAGGCGTTTGAAGCATCTGTATCGGCTCGCCTGCAATAAACGAATAGACAAACATCGTAAGCAGTCCGAAGACTAATATATAAAAGGTAAACTTGATGTTCGACATGCCCGGATTCTTCCATTGGTTGATGGAGATGATGTAAAGGGCATAGAGCAGGGATGAACACATGACGAGGGCAAAACCCGCCGTGCTCAACTTATCGTTTCCATCGCCCTGATAGAGCAATCCTACTCCCGATACCGCCAGAAGAATGGCAAGCGAGGTAGACCACGTTACCTTCTCATGGAAGAAGACCGTCATCAGGATGGCTGTCATAATAGGATAAACGAAGAGGATGGTGCTGGCAATACCTGCCGCCATATAATGGAAACTGACATAAAGCGTAGCTGATGAGAGCGAAAACATGCAGCCCAGCACGCCAAGACGAATCAGATGTCCCCACTTCACCTTGAAACTCTCCTTGCGGAACAGCATCACCACGGCAAATATCAGTACCGCCAAGAGATAACGATAGATGAGTACAGAACTGGAATTGAATCCGTCGCCATAGAGTTCGAGCGTGCCCAAAGGATTGGTACCATAACATACTGCGGCAACAATACCCGCCGCAAAGCCTTTAACTTTATTACTGCTTGTCATTAGATTAAATACTATTTTTTTCTTATACTTCTTGTTATCTATCTATTTCGGGCTACAAAGTTACAGCAAATATTCGAGATAAGCTAACAAAATCGTATAAATATCTTGTAATATCTGAGAAAAAACGCTCTTTTCTTGTGCTTTACGAAAATAAATTGTACCTTTGCAATATCTTTGAAAAAAGATAATCTGATGAAACATTAAAAACTAAACAAAAGAATTAATAACAATGGAACAGATTAAGAATGATCAGCTCACACTTCAGATTTCATCTCTCGGAGCAGAACTTCAGAGCATCAAGGATGCTAATGGTAATGAATATCTCTGGGATGGCGACGAGAAATACTGGAACCGCCACTCTCCTATCCTCTTCCCTATCGTATGCGGATTGTGGAAAGACACTTATCGCACAGAGGGCAAGGAGTATCACCTTTCTCGCCATGGTTTCGCACGCGATACAGAGTTCAAACTCGTTGGCAAGACTGCCGACCGCCTCACCTTCGCGCTCATCGATAACGAAGAGACTCAGAAGAACTATCCTTACCACTTCAACCTTGCCATCTCTTACCGTCTGCAGGGCAACGAGATTCATGTCATCTGGCACGTAGAGAATACCGACGACAAGGAAATCTTCTTCCAGATTGGCGGTCACCCAGCATTCATGGTTCCTGGCTGCAAGAAGGGCGAAGAAATGAAGGCTACCCTGAAACTCGATAACGAGGCGCCTGTTCGTCTCTATGGTAACGTAGGCGGATGCATCGACCGTCAGGCTAAGGAAACCGTAGAAACCGACAAGGGTATCTGGGAAGTAAACGAGGAGACTTTCGCAGAAGATGCTGTTATCTTCGACAAGAGTCAGGTTAAGCAGGTAAGCATTCTCAACGAGCAGGGCGAACCTCATGTAACCCTCGAGTTCAAGACTCCAGCCGTAGGTATCTGGAACCCAACAGGCAAGCACGCTCCATTCATCTGCATCGAGCCATGGTATGGTTTGAGCGACTGGGCTGAATATGATGGCGAGTTTAAGGACAAGTATCTGATGAACCGTCTACAGCCAGGTGCAAGTTTCATGAGTGAGTATATCATCAGAATTGAGAAATAATGGAAGAAAAAGACAATTTGCAACTCCCCGAGAACGCATTCCGCGAACTGAAAGACGGGGAGGAATATAAGCCGCTGATGTCGCCTGACAAGGTTTATCCTGAGGTGAACGGATGGTCAGTTACATGGGGAATCGTGATGGCAGTCATCTTCTCTGCCGCCGCAGCTTATCTGGGCTTGAAGGTGGGTCAGGTGTTCGAAGCAGCCATCCCTATCGCCATCATCGCCGTGGGCGTAAGTACCGCTACCAAGCGTAGCAAGGCGCTGGGCGAGAATGTCATCATCCAGAGCATCGGAGCCTGTTCGGGTGCTGTAGTGGCAGGAGCCATCTTTACCCTGCCAGCCATCTACATCCTGCAGGCTAAATATCCGGAGATGACTACTTCGTTTATGAAAATCTTCATGGCTTCGGCCTTGGGAGGAGTTTTGGGAATTTTTTTCCTTATTCCTTTCCGCAAGTACTTCGTAAGCGATATGCACGGCAAGTATCCGTTCCCTGAGGCTACGGCTACCACGCAGGTACTGGTGAGCGGAGCCAAGGGAGGCGACCAGGCTAAGCCGCTGCTCATAGCCGGACTGGTGGGTGGTCTTTACGACTTTATCGTAGCCAGCCTGGGATGGTGGAACGAGAATTTCACATCGCGTGTGGTAAGTCTGGGATGCGACCTTGCCGACAAGGCTAAGCTCGTATTCAAGGTAAACACAGGTGCTGCCGTATTAGGTCTGGGTTACATCATCGGTCTGAAGTATGCCTTCTTCACCTGTCTGGGTTCGCTCGTAGTATGGTGGCTGATTGTTCCGGGCATGAGCGTTATCTTCCATGATAGCGTGCTGAGCGCCTGGGATCCTAGCATCGTGAAAACTGTAGGAGCCATGAGTCCGGAGGAAATCTTCCGTTCCTACGCCCGCAGCATCGGTATCGGCGGTATCGCCATGGCAGGTATCATCGGCATCATCAAGAGCTGGGGCATCATCAAGAGTGCCGTAGGTCTGGCTGCCAAGGAGCTGAAGGGCAAGAGCGATGTGGATGAGAACGTGAAGCGCACCCAGCGCGACATCTCTTTCAAGATTATCGCTATCGGTTCGCTTGTTACCATCCTCGTAACCTTCCTCTTCTTCTGGTTTGGCGTGATGGAGGGCAACCTTCTCTTCGCCATTATCGCCATTCTGCTCGTGGCTGCCATCGCCTTCCTCTTTACTACCGTAGCGGCTAATGCCATCGCTATTGTGGGTTCAAACCCTGTTTCGGGAATGACCCTGATGACGCTCATCTTCGCCTCTGTGGTGATGGTGGCTGTAGGCCTGAAAGGTCCTGGCGGCATGCTGGCTGCCCTGATTATGGGCGGTGTGGTTTGTACAGCCCTCTCGGTAGCAGGTTCGTTTATTACCGACCTGAAGATTGGTTACTGGCTGGGAACAACTCCTAAGAAACAGGAGGGATGGAAATTCCTCGGTACCCTGGTGAGTGCGGCTACCGTGGGCGGCGTGATGATGCTGCTGAACGAGACTTACGGTTTCGCATCGGGTTCGCTTGCAGCTCCTCAGGCTAATGCGATGGCTGCGGTTATCGACCCTTTGATGAATGGCGTGGGAGCTCCTTGGGTGCTCTATGGCATCGGAGCCGTGATAGCCATCGTGCTGACTTATTTCAAGATTCCTGCCCTGGCTTTCGCTCTGGGTATGTTTATTCCGCTGGAACTGAACGTTCCTCTGCTCGTGGGCGGAGTCATCAACTGGTATGTTACTTCGCGCAGCAAGGATGCCAAGGTGAACAGCGAACGTGGTGAGAAGGGAACGCTCATCGCCAGCGGCTTCATCGCTGGTGGAGCCCTGATGGGTGTGGTTAGCGCCCTTCTGAAGTTTGGCGGCATCGAGGTAAGTATCGCCGACAGCTGGTGGGTTAATCCGATGTCTGAGGTTTGTTCGCTCCTGGCTTACATCTGCCTCATCGGTTTCTTTATCAGAGCCACAAAGAAATAAAGAATAGGCTTTTTACAAATAAGACAATCGCCTGGATGCATCTGAGCACCCAGGCGATTTTTTATTCTATCCGAATAAGTTTTTCTATCCTACGATTCCGCAGCTACAAAATCCATCGGCTTGACGCCAAACTGCTTCTGGAAGCACTTGGCAAAATAGCTAGGACTGCTGAAACCTACCATATAGCTGATTTCGCTGATGCGGTAGTTTCCTTCTTTCAGGAGTTTTGCGCCCTTCTTCAGTTTCACGAGCTGGATCATCTCGTTTGGCGTAACATCGGCAAGACCGCGAATCTTATTAAAGAGCGAAGAGCGGCTTATGCCCATTTTTTCGGCAAGGAACGCCACGTTGAGTTCCGGATTCGCCACATTCTCTTCGATGATGCGAGACATTCGTTCCAGGAACGCATTATCAACCTGAGTTGGAGCAATCTCTGCTATCGGCTCAAGCGGAGTATGAGAGAACTTACTCCTCAACAGACGGCGCATCTCAAGAAGCTGTCTTACGCTTGCCTCAAGATACTTCATCGAGAACGGCTTTTCTATGTAGACATCGGCTCCACAGTTCATACTCTCCGTCTTCGCCGCATCATCGGTCTTTGCCGTAAGCATCACGAACGGCAGATGAGAGTATTCTGAATTTTCACGCACCCTACGGCAGAACTCCGGACCGTCCATCTCCGGCATCATCCAGTCGCTTATGATGAGCGAAACCGGATGTTTCTCCAGTTTACGGAGCGCATCCTTTCCGTTGTCGGCGGTATAAACCGTATACATCTTTTCGAAATGAGCCTTCACAAACTGGCGCATGTCTTCATCATCATCCACAATCAGCATCACCGGTTTTGCCGGTTCACGAAGCGGACTGGCAACAGCAACGCCTGCCTTTTGAGAACCTTGCTCAACTGGAGTTTCAGCTGTCAGCAGATTTTCCTCAGCAACAGTTTCTTCTTCCTTCACCATTTCATCCGCCTTCTCTACCACAGCATCCATCTGGTTGAGCGGCAAGGTTACGATAAAGGTAGATCCCTTACCTACTGCAGATTCTACTTCAACCATACCATGATGAGCCTCAACGAGATTCTTCACGATGTTGAGACCGATTCCGGTTCCCGGTTTGTTGTCGCGTGCCTGATAGAAGGCTCCGAAGATTTTCTCCTTTTCGTCAGGACTGATTCCCAATCCGTTGTCTTCCACCTCTATGCGGAAATGGGTTCCATTCGCCAGCAGGCGGCAGGACAAGCGTACATAATCCTCGGTATATTTCAAGGCGTTGCTCATCAGATTGCTGATAACCTTGGTAATGGCCTCCTGATCTATCATCGCCACGAGCTCATCGGCTGGATAATCTACATCAAGACGGATGCTTTTCTGCTCGAAGGTAGGAGCAAAGCGCTCTGCCACAGCATGCATCAGCTTAGAAATATTGTTCAAACGGAAATGAACCTGCATGCCCTTCTGCTGCACTTTATTGAAATCGAGCAGCTGATTGACGAGCAAGAGCAAACGCTGGGCGTTACGGTCGATAACAGAAAGCGTCTGCGTGATAGTCTCACCATCGGAAAGTTTTCCGGAAACCTGTTTCCAATGCTCTTTCAGACTCTCCAAAGGTCCGATGATAAGCGTTACCGGCGTACGGATTTCATGGGCAATCATCGTGAAGAACTGCAGGCGGGCATCTCTCATCTCCTGATCCTGCTTGAGTTCCAACTGGTCGAGTTCTTCCTGATGACGGAGTTTCTCACGTTTCAACCGGCTCTGCATGAACCAGTAGATTGCGTAACCGATGAGCAGAAGATACAGAATCTTGGCTGGCAGAGACCACCAGAACGGCGGATGAACCACAATTTGGAGTCTTGCCTCATTCTTCGACCATACACCATCATTATTGGTTGCCTTAACCAGGAAGGTATAGGTTCCGGCAGGAAGATTGGTATAGTTGGCACGATGCTCGTGGGTATAAATCCAATCCTTGTCTACTCCCTCAAGTTTGTAAGCATACTGGTTCTTCTCAGGCGATACATAGCTCAGGGCGGCAAACGAGATATTGATGGTATTCTCGTTATGAGACAGATTGAGTTCTGCTGCATGACTCAGAGATTTCTCCAGCTGGTCGCTCCCCGCCTCTATCGGCTGTCCGAAGAGTTCTACCGAGGTGATTGCCACAGGAGGAGCTACCTGGTTGATCTTGACGAGATATGGATAGAAGCAGTTGAAACCTCTTGTAGAACCGAAATAGATTCTGCCATCAGAAGCCAGGAGTCCGGCGTTTGGCATAAATTGGTCGCAAGTGAGTCCGTCATATTTATTGAACAGCTGGACAGGTTCACCCGGCGTATATTTCACAATTCCCTTGCTGGTAGAAATCCACATTACTCCCTGCGAAATGACAAGACTCGTGAAATCCTGACTTGGCGCATCGATGGAGATTCGGCGGAATATACCTTTTGAAGGCAGAAATTCGCAAAGTCCTTCGCTGGTTGCGACATAGAGCTGCCCCTTTTCGCCGATAGCCAGACAGTTTACCTGATCACTCACCAGCGAAGTAGAATCATTCTCTACATATTTATACTGTTTCCAGGCATTATTCTTGTCCAAGCGCCACAAGCCGCCTCCCTGGGTAGCAAACCATACGTTACCCTGATGATCTTCCTTGATATCGATGGTAAGCGACTTGAACGACTTGATTTTGCTGAACTTCTGCTGTCCTTCATCGAAGAGGTTGGCACCATCCATCGTAGCCGCCCAGAGCCGTTTTTTCCGGTCGCGATAAATACAATAGGCATTACCGCCCGAAGCCATTCCATCGGTCAGGAAAACCTGCTGCGCTCCGGTAGCCATATTCATTCTGATGACACCATTGCCATAGGTTCCTACCCACAGATTATTTTCATCAGCAAAGAGCGCATGAACATTATACTTGCCCATAGCCGACTTGCCCGGATAAGAAACAAAACTGTTGGTCTGGGGATTAAAGCAGTCGAGTCCCGCATCATCCGTAGCTATCCAGATGCGATGCTGATGGTCTTCGAAGAATCTTCCTACCACATTACCGCGCAATCCGCCCAGACGGGCAGAATAAGCACGGAAGCGCTCTTCAAAACTCATAGAAGGAAGATAATTCACACCACCATAGTAAGTAGATACCCAAATGCCACCTTCATTATCATCCGCTATACCATAAACAAAGCGCTCGCTCGTACTCCGGCTCGGATTGTTGACTTCCGACAACATGTGCCAGATACGGTTCTGAATGTCATACTGCACCAATCCATCATCGCTGGCTATGAGAAGAGACTTGTTGTCGTTGCAGTAAAGCTGATGGATATGATGAACAGCATTACTCAAGGTTCCGCTGATGAGCTGTTCGGCACTACCATCGGCGTTGAGCTTGTAAAGTCCGTTTTCCCAGGTTCCGACATAAACATTGCCATCGGGAGTAGCCAGCATCGCCATGCCGTGAAACATGGTTGCATCGCCCTTCAGAGGGAATGCTTCAAACTGGTCGGTCGACTTGTTGAGATGATAGATGCTGGCTTCACCCTGGTTACAGAGCATCCATACCTGGTTGTTGGCATCAACCAGCGTACTTTTCACTTTACCCTGAATATTCTTCATCGGATACTGATGCAGTTCGTGAGTAGTCCGATTGTATCTGAACACGCCCTGTCCGCTAGTAGAAATCCAAACATTCTGATCGCCGTCAAGCGAGAAATTTAGGACAGGCGCCGTAATCTTATCACTCAGTTTCTGGAATTGGTCGGTTGCATTAGAGAACAGATAGGCTCCATTATTGCAACCTACCAGCAGTCCTTCTTCGCAAGCAGTAAGGGCGCTCACAAACTGGTCTACAGTCGTAAAGGGATTATAATAGGTTTTGACATCGTATCCGTCAAAACGGCACAATCCGTTGTCTGTACCAAACCACATGTATCCCTTGGAACCTTGAACCACGCTACGCACAGCATTACTCGGCAAACCATTATCCATCGTGATAGAGCGCACCATAGGGTCAATAGCAGCCAATTGTACACCCGAGTTTGTTTGCGTTACCGAATGTGGCTGCGCCTGAATATCCGTAGCCCCTTTCGAGACGAAGGCTGTCGGTACCTGCGCCTCAGCCCCTACAGGCATCATCATGCAGAGCACAGAAACCATTAGAGTAGATATCTTTCTCATTATATGGATCTTTATTTTCTGTTGTTAGATAATTTAATGCCGCAAAATTACAAAAATATAACGAGAAATACAACAAAAAGAACAAAAAAAGCCCCGAAACAAGCAAATAGCTACTTTTTAAAAGTAAGACTATCCGTTTGCTTCAGGGCAAAACTTAAATAATGATTCAAGTGAGAAGTTTCACTATCAACAGATTGAAACCTGAATTACTTGCTCTTTACATCGCTCCATTTAGGCGGTTTCACACCCAGCAGATTCTTCACGAAGAAATCGTAACGCTTGTGCTCACCATAGAGTTCGCCCATGGTATGATGGGCTCCAGAAATCACCACGAGTTCGAAATCCTTATTCGCCTTTTCCAGCGCATTCACCACCTGATAGGTGCTCGATGGATCTACGTTGTCATCTATCTCACCTACCACCAGCATCAACGGGCGCTCCAGCTTGTGGGCATTCTCCACGTTGCTGCACTCCACGTAACTGGAATCGATAGGCCAGCTCATCCATTGCTCGTTCCACCAGATTTTATCCATCCGGTTGTCATGACAGCCGCAGGCACTATAGGCTGCCTTGTAGAAATCGCCATGCAGCAATACGGCTGTGGTACTCTCCTGTCCGCCTGCCGAACAGCCATAGATTGCCACATTATCAGCATCCATATAAGGATACTTCTTGGCTGCAGCCTTGATCCAGAGTTCACGGTCTGGGAATCCGGCATCCTTCAGATTCTTGTAGCAAACCTCCTCAAACTTCTTGCCGCGATAGGAAGTTCCCATCGCATCGAGCTGGACTACGATGAAACCGAGTTCGGCAAGCGAAGTGGTGTACCAGTTGTATGGCATGAAACTCTTCGGAGTATAGGCATCGCCCGGACCCGAATAGATATACTCGATAACCGGATATTTCTTGTTCGGATCGAAATTGGTAGGGCGCTGGATGATGCCCCACATATCAGTCTTGCCATCACGCCCCTTAGCCACAAACACCTCAGGAGCTACCCATCCGTGCTTCTTCAAAGTAGTAATATCAGCCGTCTCCAGGGTCTTGACGAGCTTACCGGTCTGCACATCTCTGAGCACGGTAACAGGAGCAGCATCCACCTTAGAATAGGTATCCAGGAGATAACGGTAATCATAGGTATATTGGGCACTATGATTTCCCTCTTCAGGAGTGAGCGCCACCATATTCTTGCCGTCGATACCTATTTTATAATAATGTACTAGATATGGGTCCTCATTCTTGTTCACGCCACTAGCCGAGAAATAGATTTCTCCCTTCTCTTCATCCACACGCTGGATGCCGCGAACAAACCAGTCGCCCTTTGTAATCTGTCGGATAACCTTCGACTTCTGCACATCGTAGAGATAGAGATGGTTCCAGTTGTCGCGCTCGCTCATCCAGAGCAGTTGCTTGCCATCCTTGATAAACTGACGCCACAGACGACCATAGTTCACGAAAGTATTGGCACGCTCCTCTACCATGGTACGAAGCTTGCCGGTTTCGGCATTCATCGCCAGCATCTGATAGAGATGATGCCCACGCTGGTTGTACTCCATCGTCACCTCCTTGCTGTCTGGTGTCCATTGCATCCACTCCAGTTCATACTGGTTTTCTATCTGATGCTTGTCAGCCTCCACCTTCTTTCCGGTAGCCACATCGATGATGACCGGATAATGCTGTGGCAGGGCATCGCCCGGCTTGGCATACTCCTGCTTGTGGAGGATAGGCTGCAGCTGGTCGGCAGGCGAAGATTCTACGTAGTAGGCATAGCGTTTCTCTACCGGAACACGCTTGCATACGAAGATGTGCTTGCCGTCTGGGCTCCATTGGATGCGGTTGCTGTAATAGCATCCGATGGTACCATCCTGGGTAAGGATTCGCTTGGCTTCGGTATAAGGTTTTCCTACCTCATGAACCACCACGTTGTAACCTTCGATGTAGGCTTCCATCTTGCCGTCGGGCGAAAGTACCGGATAAGCCTCCTTCTCCTCATCTACCTCCATCCAATGGCGCTCGTGGCGTCTGCCAAACTGAGGTTTGTTGGCAGGACGAGGCTTGATGCCCAGCGCCTTCTCCATCGCTTCCTGCGAATCATAAGTCTTCATCTCATCCTTGTCGGCATCATAGGAAACAAACTTCTTGCCCTGAGGAGTAGAAATCTGATAATGCAGTACGTGGGTGGAGTCGCACCAAGCCGATGAGCGTACCCAATGGAACACGGAATCGGCTGAAAACTGATGACGCAGCGCATAGGCTCTGTTGTAATCTTCTAATGTGCCCTGTGCTGAAGCTGTAGCTGCCGGCATCGCCAAAGCTGCGCTCAACAGCGAAAGGCCTAAAATCTGATTCTTCATTATGCTTGATATTTTACTTGTTGACTTCTTAAGTATTTTTCTCCAGTTAGGAAAATATTATTTCCCAGTATAGAAATCGGTAATGCGACGGATGGCACGCTGGCAAACCGGACAGAAATCATCCACTTCGTTGATTCGCATACGGCAAACCTGTGCCGGACGGTAACATCCCTTGCTCTGGTTGCCCGCCCCCTCGAACACACCAATCTTGAAGACGGCTTCGTTGAGTTTCTTCTGCTCCTTCGCGTTCTTGATATTCTTATGATCCGGTAGTTTGACAAGCGGCGTAGGAATCTTCACGCCCTTTGGCATCATATCCGCCCACTTGCTCTGGAAATCCTTCAGCGTGGTGAGGTTCGGCTCCCAAGGCTCGGTATCACCAGGATACATCGGGTCGTACTCATCGGTACTGTACTCATCACCCAAGCCCGCATAGCCATGACCGAACTCATGTACCAGCACCTTCTTGAACGTAGGATGATCAGAGGTAGAAAGCGTAACCTGGTTGTAGATGCCGCCGCCACCATAGGTAGGAGAATTCACCAATACGATGATCTGCTCGAAAGGCACATTACTCAAGGCATCATAGATGCGATGAATCTTGCTCGTGGTGAGATAACGGTTCGAATAGAAAGTATCGTAATGAGAGCAAGCCATCGTGTTCTTCCATTTCCCTTCGTGCGGAATACTTGGTCCCTCATCGAGCGATGGAGCCGCAACAGCCACCACGTTGAATCTCGACTTGAGCGAAGCGAAAGGTTCGCGCTCGAAGATGGCATCGGCTGCCCGCTGCGCATCCTGATAGAACTTATCCATCTGGTCCTGGCGATAACCCTCGGCGATGATGGCGAGGTCAACACAGTCGGCAGCCTCTCCGCTCTTCACGATATAGCGGTAAGGGATGCCATTCTCGCCCAATGGTCGGATGAGGATATCCTGTGGATTGATGGTATGGCGCAGTTCTGCAGTCACCTTCTGATGCGTATCGCTCAGGGTGATGCTTACATCCACCGGCTTCTTTGGGAACGGCACGAGGAAACTGCTCTCGAATGATTTCTGCAGATGCTTTGCCTCCTGTGTAAGCTGCCATTCCTGGAAGAGTGTTGAGAAAGTATTTACATAGAGCACCTTGTTGGTACCATGCTCATACACGGTCACCTGTCCGTTGCCGTTCAGGAATTTCTCATCCAGTCTTGTCTTTCTTCCCGCCCATGTAGGGTTGCTGTAAGCCTGTTCGAAATAGATAGCCTGGTTCACGCTATCGCCCGCCACGATGTAATCCAGTCGCAGCGTCTTATCTTCGAAGTTGTCTTCAAAGCGTTGTGCCTGCATCGGCAAAGCCATCATCAAGGCGAGAGATGCAGCAAATAAAGTCTTATTCTTTATAAAAGTCTTATTCTTCATAAGCGATGATATTTTTATTTTAAGCAG
Source organism: Segatella copri (assembly GCF_026015295.1). Classification (NCBI taxonomy): domain Bacteria; kingdom Pseudomonadati; phylum Bacteroidota; class Bacteroidia; order Bacteroidales; family Prevotellaceae; genus Segatella; species Segatella copri. Next base: position 1,959,538 of record NZ_JAPDUW010000001.1, read on the forward strand.
ATGATTCTTATCCAATCCGTACTTCACTCTTATTTCACTCTTACCTCATAAGGGAAACGGCGGGAAGATGGATCGAGCGAATGATTCGAAGGAGCACCCATCACCACGAGATAGAGCGCCTTGAGAGGCTGGGACTTTGGAGCCACAAGCGAAACCTTTCCGTTCATCGCTTCACCCATCGGACTGTAGATACATTCATCGGTATCGGCAGTTACTCCCACCAATCCATAACGGTAACCGATGGTGCGTGCCATCTTGTCCTTGGATGCCTTGAACACCTTGTCCTCGGCATCGAGGGCTCTGAAATCTACAGTAACCTTCTTGCCTGCCTTCGGGATTTCCAACTTGATGGCATTAAAGCCATAGTTCTCTGGAACCGAAGCTGTATCCGGACGAAGATAACCATTCTTCTGCTTCAGCATCCTGGTATCGAAGGTGCAGGCATAAGGTCGGGTCTCCTTACGGGCATAACCGAAATCGAAGTTCACGAGATGACGATAGCAGTCGAACATCTCATCATTAAACTGCTTCTGAGTCATCTTATACTTCCGCTTGTAGGTAACAACCGGGTCCTCTCCTACTTTTCCCTCACGATAGAGCTGGGCGATGCTTTCCAAACCATGCTTCTCAGCCCACCACTCTATCACGTATGGCGAATGATAGATGTTGTCCAGATGCAGATAACCCTTATGGGTAAGCTGTCTGAAGGCATCGAAATGATACTTCTCATCTGTTATCCAGTCGGGATTCACTCTCCAGAGCATCCATTGGGATGTCATCTCGAAGAAGCCGCTTCCACCCCAGGCTTCGCCCGTTTTGTCTGCCATAATCTGAAGCTGGAAACTGTGTCCCAACTCGTGAGCCAAACAGTTGAGTTTCTTATCTTGAATACGGTTAGGTGTTACCCAGAGCGCTCCGATAAAGTCATCGTAAGTTCCGCCGTAAGCAGTTCCTTCCAGCGAATAGTTCACCATCACCATCATCTTATACTTGTCGCAGATGCTGCCCGGCAGAGAGAACTTCAGGGTGTCACGGAAGAAACGATAGAACCGTTCTACCTGAGTCTGTAGATTGCCCAGGTCGAATTTCATCGGCTTACCTTCGAGCGAAGGAGGATTCTGCGGATTATCTCCAAACGGCTTTTCCCAGAAATACACGATATTCTGGGTCTGTGCACTATGTCGCCAGCACCATCTCTCATCATCCTTATTGAAATCATAGGGTTTCAGAGAGTCCGGTACGAAGATGAGTTTCTGTGGTGCAGAAACAGGATTTACGGGTCTGGTGGCAGGAGCCTCAGATGGGTCCTGCTGCGCCAGGGCTGCAGTAGCCCAAGGCAAGGTAGCTGCTGTAAGTATCAGCGATAAGAATATTCGTTTCATTTCGGTTATGATTTTTGCGTTATTTATTATTTCGCCACAAAAGTACTGATAATCTTGCAAAAACGCTCGCAATATCGTCTAAAATGATACAAATATCGTATCTTTGCCAAAAGAATTCTATAAAAAGAACAGATTATGAGATTATCAGAAGAACGATATATCAGCTTACTTACCGACTTTGGTTTCAAACAAGAGCTACGAGAATACGAGGACAGCCTCAAGGCTTACCGAGATATAAAAAATTCGATCGATACTGCGAAGGAAGAAGGCAGAGAAGAAGGTGTTGCCAAAGAAAAGTTGGCCACCGCAAAGCGTCTTCTCGGCATGGGGCTCACACAAGAACAAGTTGCCAAAGGTACAGGTCTTTCTATTAAAGAGATTGAAAAACTTATTTAGGTTTAAAAGAAAACAAAGCCCCCGATAGCATTGTTACTATCGGGGGCTTTTATATATATCCCCTTGTCTTATCTCTAAAGACCTCAAGGGAAATTGAAATTCAAGATTTACTGCTCTGCAGCCTCATCTGGTTCCATAGGCCAGTATGGATTCTGGTACAATGGAGAGTCTGCATAGGTCTTATGGTCAGGAGCGGTAAGCATAAACTGACGCAAAGGCATTGGCTGTAGGTACTGAGCCATAGACCAGGTCATACCATTGTAAAGCATATTGGTAGAAACAATCTGGTAAGGACGGAAATACTCAGTCAACTTACGAGAAGATACTGTAGCTGTAACAGAACCATCATCTACCAACTGGTCTTCTGTATACCATTTTTCCATTGGAGTATTCCAAAGATGGAAGCCCTCAAGCTGATAAGGCTGTTTCATCAACTGATCGAGTGAACGCCAGCGAATCAAATCCATCCAACGAAGACCTTCAGCCATCAACTCTGTACGACGTTCACGACGAATACTATACAAAGTAGGATCAGTCAATGCCTTGCCTGCAGAAAATGCACCCCAATCATATTGTGTACCAGAACCATCGGTATAACCCTTTAACTCCTGTGCCATATCTGTGGCAGCAATAGTTGTCTGAGGGTCAGCAGCCTCACCCGTAAAGCCAGCAGCCTCACGGATAGCCTTCCAATATGAAATGCTCTTTGCATTCAAATGATGATCGAGCATATATTGAGCTTCAATATAGTTGAGCAAAGCCTCTGTTGCACGGAATGTGATAGATGCTGTATAACCAGCCTGGTTTTCGGCCAGGTTCTGATTAAACGTACCACCCTTTCGAATAGCATAACCAGTAGTATAAGTTACGTCAAATGAGCGAGTAAACACTTGAGGAACTGGCTCTATTGGACGAACCTGCTCAGCAGCAATATTATTATCCTCACCCTGAAGAACGTTCTTCTGACCAGGACGCTTCAAGAAGATAAACAAACGTGGGTCACGATTGCGAACTACTGCATGAGTCGTTGTATCTTCATATACATATCCATCATGGTGTGCATAAGTAGGCTTACCATCCTTCATCAGAAAGGCATCAATCATACCACGGGTAAAACCAGTATAGGTATTACCACGGTTTACAGCTACCTCAATGTTATCAGTCACACCTTTACCCTTATTATAGGCCTTCCAGAGAAGAACCTCAGGATAGGCAGACATGTCGGTATTACCAAACTTATAGAAATAAGGATTGGTATCAGATAAAGACTGAGGTACGATACCTGTATTCTTATCCAATTTGCCTACATAAGCATCACCTACAATGGCAGCCTCATCAACCGCCTTCTGGAAGAAGTACTTAGCTTCAGCCTCAACGCTACCTGTAGGATACTGATAATTTGCATTATAGTCTTTTGCCTTTCCTGGCCATCCCTCACCATTAGGAACGAACGGAGTACCAGCGAAGTTGGTCAACCAAGAACCCTCAAACAAGGCTACACGTGATGCAAACAGATGAGCAACTGCAGGAGAGATACGTGTGGTTGCTTCCCAACCATCAGGCTCCATATAGGTTACAGCAGAATCCAGATCGGCAAGAATGAAACGAGCAACCTCGTTGCGAGGACTACGCTTATTAGCTGCTACAAGGATAGCCTCATTTTCAGGCATGGCCTCTGTCACAATAGGTAAGTCACCGAAACTCTTGTAAAAACTGAAATAAGCATAGGCACGGAAGAAGTGTAACTCGCCGATATATTGACGAATCTTATTTTCATTACCCGCAATCAATCCATTCTCATAGTTAGACTGTGCTATATTCAACTGATAGTTGATATCACGAATATTGTTCCAGCTCCATGAAGAGTTGTCGTTACTAGTCTTCCAACTACCTTTCTTATACTTAGAATCGCCATCAGAACCAGTCTGATTATCTGTACCATTATCGTATGCGAATGTACCATAGCCTGCACCACTATGATATGGCAATACAGTCTGATAAAAAGCATTAGCTACAGCTTGAAGCTGAGTAGCATCCTTGTAATAGTCGGTAGGAGTAATATCTGTAAGAGGCTCTTGCTTCAGGAAATCATTACAAGAAGCCATCAACATACCGCATGCCAACAAAGGAAGTACCTTTAAAGATATATTGAATTTCATATCATTCTAATATTTATAATGTTAAACTTAAACCAAAAGAGAAGGTTGTATTCAATGGATATCCATTACCATACCATGTACCGATGGTCTCTGGGTCATACTGCTTGCGAAGAGATGTTCCTGTCCAGAGATTCTCACCCGAGAAGTAAACACGAAGTTTCTCAATAGAAATCTTACGTGTCAAATCCTGTGGCAAGGTATAACCAATCTGAAGGTTCTTCAAACGAATGTAAGAAGCATCCTGCAGATACTTTGTCTGAACCTGCTCATTCTTGGCGCTATAGGCTGCACGTGGCAAGTAAGCGTCCTTGTTTGGCTCCTGGAAGCCATTGACAACAGACCAAGAGTTCTCGTCACGATAATAGTCTTGCAAACCATCCAGGCAGACCTGATACCAACGACCATATTCGAAAGTACCAAAGAAGTAACGTGTACTGGCCCAATATTCACGCTTCATGACACCCTGGAAGAAACAACGTACATCGAAGCCTTTCCAAGCAGCATTCAAGTCGATACCGAAGAGATAACGTGGTGTGGAATTACCTATCTTCTTAAGATCTCCATGATCTTCCAATGTATTGGCACCCCAGGAAATCTTACCATCATTATTGAGGTCACGATACATGATATCACCAGCACCCCACTTGTTATTGTCAATTGTACTCTGGTCAACCTTTGCGATATGAGCATCCATCTCTTCTTGACTCTTAGCTATACCGATGGTCTCAAAGCCGTAGATATCACCAATACGCTGTCCCTCAATATAGTTACCCAATGAATGAGAAGGGTTATTAGGATATCTTGTGATAGTAGCATAGGCATCAGAGAGATTGAGGCTGATTCCATACTGCAAACCATTAGACAAGCGGTCGTTCCAACCGATAGTCAACTCCCAACCATTGGTACGCAAGTCGGTATTGTTAGTAACAGGTACAGCTGTACCCAAGATGCTTGGAAGTTCAGGAGCATTACCTATCATATTTTTTGTCTTACGCACATACCAGTCAAATGATCCATGCAAGCGATCCTTCAAGAACGCAAAGTCAAGACCGACATTGAAACTCTGGATGGTTTCCCATGTCAAATTCTGAGAAACCAGGCCTGGTGCCCAAGCTGTCATAGGTTTCAAACCATCCTGCAGCCATGTACCATTGTTGGCATATACACCAATCTTCTGATAAGTCTGGTAAGTACCAACATTTTGGTTACCCAAGTTACCATAAGATACACGAAGCTTCAACTGACCAATCCAATCATTGATTGGCAGCATGAACTTCTCTTGTGCTATATTCCAACCTGCAGATACAGATGGGAAGAACTTCCACTGATTTCCCGGGCGGAATCTTGAAGAACCATCATATCGGCCATTAACCTCAAAGAGATACTTGCCCTGATAATCATAATTCAAACGACCAAAGAAACCACAAGTTGTCCAACGGCTCATGTTGCCAGACACAGATGGATCCACAGGAGTACCATAAGCATCAATACCAGTTGTACCATCAATTTGAGGCTTATTACCAACGATGAGACCAGCTCTATCTGCATATTTGTACTTCATACGCTCATCCTCAGACTGGAAACCAGCCATAATATGGAAGTTATGCTTCTTCTGCAAATTGAACGAATACTCAGAATAGAGTTGGAAATTTGTATAATTTTCCTTATAGTAATCTTCACCTACATAGGTAAAATTATTCTGGTCGTAAGCCTCACCATTCAGATTATACAGATAAGTATGCTGCATATCTGTATGACTCTCATTATGGGATGTACGATAGTTGAAGATAGCATGGGTAACCCAATTCTTGATTGGTTCAATGTCCAAACCTACTTGATGATTATACTCATCATTCTGATAACGATATGTACCACCATTAGTCATGGTATTTACCATCTCATTATAGAGATTACCATTTCTATCATACAAAGGAACACATGGCCACTGTCCACCAAGATATTCATATACACCAGAACCCAAAGACTGAGGACGATGATAATCCTTGCGAACAAAACGGAGAGAGTAGTTAAACTTCATCCAATTCGTCCACTGTGAAGAAATCTTGGCTGTAGCAGTATATCGGCTACTACCTTCATCAGCAACCTTGATCAAGCCATCCTGACCTAAATATCCAAAAGAAGCATAGTAGTTGAGTTTTTCGTCACCACCGGTTGCACTTACATTGTGCTCCTGAGAGAATGTATGCTTTTTGTATATTGCATCATAGAAATCGGTAGAAGCATAACCATCGGTAAATCCACTCAACCAATAGCCTTTAGCATCCGCATCCAAAGAATAAATCAAATTGCCATTTTTATCCTTACGGGTACCAGCATTAACATATTCGCCCTCTATCCAATCCTTCATACGCTGAACATGGTCTGGTGTAAAAAGCTGACCACCACCAATGTTCGTATTCGCATCATTCTGCATACAAGCAAAATCGACAGAATTCATACTATGCTTCATACGAATTGGGGTACTGAAGCGGAAATTATTGTTGTAGTTTACACTTACCTTGTCACGCTTGCCACCCGTCTTTGTAGTAATCAATATGACACCGAAAGGTGCACGAGAACCATAAATAGATGATGCAGCTGCATCCTTCAATACTGATACGCTGGCAATATCCTGAGGATTGATGGTATTGATATCACCCTCCATACCATCGATCAAGACCAACGGACTTCCGCTGGAACCCTGTCCGATTGTAGTTGTTCCACGTACATTCAAGCTTGGAGTATCATCCAAACTACCTGCAGCCTGGGTAATCTGCAAACCAGCTACCATACCCTGCAAAGCCTGGGTGGCATTGCTTACAGGTCGACTATCCAATTCCTCGCCCGATACTGCAGTCACCGCACCGGTAAGGTTTACCTTTTTCTGGGTACCGAAACCTACGACCACCACTTCATTCAATTTGGTATCGTTAGATTTCAAAACCACTTTTGAAGTTCCGGCAGGAACTACCTGAGTAGCATATCCCAAGTACGAAATAGTCAACTGAGCATTACGCTTTACCTTAATAACATAGTTACCATCAATATCAGTAACCGTACCATTACGGGTTCCTTTTTCCATAATGGTAGCTCCGATGACTGGCTCACCGGCATCATCAACAACTGTACCCTTTACGGTAATTTCACTCTGCTGAGCTTCCTCTACCTTAGGGTTTGATAAGGTCTCGCTTGCTGCTAAAGTAGGTAATGTACCTCCGCAGGCAAGGACCAAACACGCGATGGCTTTTACATAAGCTTGACTATGTACAAAGCCTGAGATTTTTTGTGTCTGTCTCATATTCTATTCATGCTAGGTTTATTATTGTTTAAATTTCGATTGCAAAGTAACAAAATATTTTGTATATTATGCTACATTATCGTCTAAAAAAGTGAAAATATCGTCCAAACCTGGCGATTTAGACGATATTTTCGTCTTTTAAGCCGATTTTGTTACACTTAAATGTTGTTTATTCTAAATGATGTCTTTGTTGTCTTTAATGTTTTATTGTTTCTATATCTTTATTGTTTCATCGCCTTCTTCAGTTTTCCCACAGCGGCATGAATCATGTCGTGAGTTCCACTTCCGTCGGTCACGTATTTCTGAACCATTCTGCCATAGCTGATGGCTTCCTTGAGTTCCTCGCTGGTGTTGTCATCCGGCCAGCCGGCACGGCGAAGCAGACCGGAGAGTTCTCGGAGGTCTTCCATCTCTGCAAGATTGCCAGGGCGCATCGTGTTGATGGCACGGTTCAGGATGGCAGTAGTACCTTCCAGTTCATCCTGGGTCACCTTCTTCTTGCCCTTTGCCACCAGTTCCTGTGCCTGAGCCATCACCTTCTGCATGCGCTCATAGCCGAATGGTGCCCATGGAGCATACTCCGGAACCTTCTGCGAAAGGGCATTCCACTTCTCCTGGTCAGCCTTACGCTCTGCGGCAAGATTCAGGAGAGAATTCAGTTCGGTGAAATCTATCTTCACCTTCTTGCTCTTCTTGCTCTTGGCATCGGTCAGGTTGATGCGGTAGTAGTGGGTACTGTTGGCGTTGCGGTAATAATCGGGCTGGAATTCCTTGCCATCCAACTTCAGGGTAAGGAGATTGGCTCCTGCGCCTGTGGTCACGCCGTTCGATTCGCCCACGGTGATATTACTCAATCGGGAGTCGATGTTCAGCGTAGCCTGGTTCCAGGTCTGTGCACCTGTACCCGCCATCACCAATGGTCCGTACATCAGGGTTCCTACCCAGGATGTCTTCAGCGGAGTACCATCCAGACTTGCCACATCGCTCGAAAGCTTGTCGGCACCATATTCGATATGCTTGCTGAATGGCATGTCGATTTCTACGACATCTCCCACCTTCCAGTGCTTCTGCTCCAGTTCTACATAGGTGCTAGGCTGATAGCTCTTTGCCACTTCCTTGCCGTTCACCTTGATGGAGAAACCTTGAGTCGCCCAGTATGGTACACGGAGTTTCAGGGTGAAATCGCCCTCGCCTTCCGTAATCTTGATGGCTGAATGCTGTGCCGGCCACAGGCAATCCTGCTTGATAGTCACGCCCTTCTCCTTCCAGTGGAGGGTGGTTGGCATATAGAGACCTACCCAGAGGGTATGATCGTTGGCAAAATAAGCCGACTGCTGGTACTTGGTATGATTTTCAGAACCTGTACCACCGCAGCAGGTGCTCTGAGGTGTCTCGTTGCCGAACGGCTTGGTGGCATTCAATCCTACTGCATACTGATAGCAGGTTTGATACTGGTCCGGATTGAGCGAACCGATAATCTGATTATACAGCGTACGCTCGATATAGTCGAGATACTGTGCATTATCAGGGTTATAACAGTTCAAATCCTTGCTCAACTTGACGAGGTTATACGCGCAGCAGGTTTCGTTGATATCCGGATAAGCCTCCGATTCGCCTTCCTGCAGTCCATTGGTTGCCATACTCAGAATCTGGGTATATGGCTGGCGGAACATCTCTCCATTTCCTACACCACCCATCGCATACATGTATCTCCCCTGCACCAGTCTCCAGAAGTTCTCTGCCAGATTGTAATAGTATGGCTTCTGATTGCTCTTGTAGCTGCGCAGCGCTCCGATAATCATCGGAATATGCTGGTTGGCATGGCGGGTGCGGATGTCATCGATGTTCTTGCTCAGCGGATCATAGAACTTAGGCGCATCGAAACAGTTGGCAGCCTCGAGGAGCTTTGCCTTTTCATCCGGATTGGAAACCATCTCAGAAAGACGGGCGAGCGATTCACTCATACCTCCCACCTCACCGGCGATGTACATGTCCCACATCTCGTAGCGGTTGCCCGGCTTGGCTCTGCGCTCATCCTGGGTGCCGTCCTGCTTTACGTAAGTGCGGTAGTGCATGCGGTTCCATACCCAGAGTCCCATATCCTTGGCGATGAGGAGTGCCTTGTCGCAGATTTCCTTATCATCAAAGTAGGTAGCGATGTCTATCAGACCGGCAAGTTGCTTGTGTACGCTGTAATAAGGTGCCCAAACCCAATCGGAGTTGTTGTAAGCACGATACATTTCAATCAGAGCACAATGCTGAGCCGGAATGGCGTTGATATAGCCGTAGCCATAAAGTTCAGGGTGCTTCTTATACTCATCAAAAGCAGCCCAGGTGCCCTTCATCTTTCTGAGTTCTGCCTCAGGTGCGAAATCACGAGCCTCCCAGTTGCGCTTCAGCTCCTTATTATATACGAAGGTCTTCTCCTGACACTCTCGCAACTCATTCACCATTCGGGTGATGTTCTTGCGGAGGATGGCTTTCTGCTCTGGGTTAGTTGCCACGGCGTATGCCTGTGCGATAGCCGACATATAGTGGCCAGATCCATGACCCTTGAGTTTGGTGTCTGGCGAATCCCAGCCATCACTCTTGGTATAGCCCTCCGTGCTCAAACCATAGGTATCACGATAGTTGTAGAGTTGCTGGGTAACATCCCAGGAACAGATCTCACGGAGTGCCTCATCGCGGTTGTGGGTGAGTCGGTTGTCACCATCTATGCTCACATCAGCGAGTGAGAAGGTATGAGCCACTTCCTTTTCTGGAGTCTGATAGCCTCCTGCCACCACCTTGATTTGTGCCTTGACAGGATAACCATTGTCGGTAGTCTCATCACCAATCACAAAACCACCTATCTCATATTGGCTCCCGGCAGGATGTTTCTGCGCATCAGCCTCAGCCTGCTCATCAGCAAGCGGAGCGTTAGCCCAGCGCACCTGGCGATACTCTGAATAACCATCAGAATAGGTTACCCATACGAGATTAGGAAGTCGGGGAACTGTGCCCACCGGACAATCTACTGATATTGCCTCCACCTTAGAGATGGTGCGATAAACAGTGGCTGCCGTTGTCATGGATGGCAAACTGGCTACACCTATCAATAATGTAAACTGCTTTAAATCCATATCTTCTAGGTTTATTATTGTTTCATTTATTTTTCTGGCTGCAAAATAACAGAAAAAATCAACGAAGTCCTAAAATTATCGTACATAAAGATACAATTATCGTCTAACAGGATACTTGTGATACGATATTTTCATCATTTTGGACTTTCTTTGCATTACATAAACAATTCTATTCGTAAATTTGCAGCAGAAATAAAAACTTGTGGTAATCCGGTAATACAGGCATTGCCACCAAGCGAACAACAAAACGGACAAAACAACAATAAACCTAGAAAGTTATGGTTAAGAAACTCTTTTTCATCGCCACCTTATTATATATAGGGGCAACAGTATCGGCAGAGAACTATCTGGTGAAATCACCAGATGGTAAAATCGTAGCAGAACTCAACACCAACAAGTCTCTCTCTCTTCAATTTAAATACAATGGCTCCATTCTTTTACAGGAGTCTTCAATAGGTGTAACGCTGAACGATGGAACGGACATGGGTAAGAATCCGAAGGTAGCAAGTCACAAGCTTAGCAACCATAAGGAAACTATCCATGCGCCATTCTATCGTCAGCAAAACTTTGAAACAGCATATCAGGAACTGAATCTGAAACTGAAGAATGGTTTCGGCATCATCCTGAGAGCTTACGATGAGGGAGTGGCTTACCGATTCTATACCCAGCGAAAAGGCAAGACCATCATACTGAATGAAACCGCCGCCTACCAGTTTGGCAAGGACAAGAAGGCATGGTTGCCATACACTACGACACCAGAAAAGCCTTTTGCCATGGCTTTCCAGAATATCTATCACGAAACACGGCTCGATACCGCTAAGCAGGATTTGGCTTTCCTGCCAGCTACCATAGATTGCGGAAAGGCGAAAGTCACTATCCTGGAGAGCGACCTGGAGAAGTATCCGGGCATGTGGCTGAAGGCTAACAGCAGCGAACAGGATCAGGAGAAGGGAATCCTGAGAGCCGCCTTTGCTCCCTACCCTAAGGAGATGACCTACTACCCTTGGCGACACATGAGCCACGTAAAGAGCACCTGCGATTACATCGCAACCAGCACCGGCAAACGCAATTATCCTTGGCGCATCTTCGCCATCACAGAGTACGATACCCAGATGCCAACCAGCAATCTGGTGTACGCCCTGGCTGCTCCCAACAAGATAGGCGATACTTCCTGGATCAAACCGGGCAAGGTGGCCTGGGACTGGTGGAACGACTGGAATCTGAAAGGTGTGGATTTCAAGGCAGGCATCAACTTCGATACTTACAAATATTACATAGATTTTGCTCATAATCACGGCTTGGAATACATCATCCTTGATGAAGGATGGTACAACTCGAAAGAGGGAAGCATTCTGAAACCAATAGACGATATCCAGTTGCCTAAGCTCATAGAATATGGTAAGAGCAAGGGCGTGGATATCGTACTCTGGGCAGTCTTCAACGTGATGGACGAGAACCTGGAAACCATCTGCAAGACCTATGCCGATATGGGCATCAAGGGATTCAAGGTGGATTTCATGGACCGCGACGACCAGACCGCCATCGAAATGGTGGAACGCCTGGCTGCCTGCACAGCCAAGCATCATCTCATCCTCGACCTGCACGGCATCTACAAGCCACACGGCCTGAACCGCACCTATCCTAACATCCTCAACTACGAGAGTGTTTTCGGTATGGAAGAGTGCCGCTGGACGGAAGCCAAGAATGATATGCCACTCTATGATGTCACCTTCCCATACATCCGAATGATGGCAGGACAGGTGGATTTCACACCGGGAGCGATGAGAAACGGAACCCGAGACAACTGGAAGGCAATCTACACCAAACCGATTTCGATGGGAACCCGATGCCACCAGGCTGCCTGCTACATCGTACAGGACAGTCCGTTTACAATGCTTGCCGACACTCCTACCAACTACGAGGCTGATGAGCCATACACCCGATACATCGCTTCATTGCCAGTAGTCTTCGACAAGACCATCGTGCCACAGGGCGAAATCGGAAAGTATATCGTTACCGCTAGAAAGAAGGGCAACGACTGGTATGTAGGCGGTCAGAGCAACTGGGATGAGCGCACGCTCACCCTAAAGTTTGATTTTCTCCCAAATGGAGATTACGAAGCAATCGTATTGAAGGATGGCATCAATGCCAACCACGATGCCGAGGATAACAAGATAGAGAAATCTGTCATCAATCAGAAATCGGAAATGAAGATTCATCTTGCTTCGGGCGGTGGATTCGTCATCAAGGTTATCAAGAAATAAAAAAGCATTTAGAAAAAAAGAAGTTGATATGGTTAATAAGAATATAATTGTAACACTATTCGTAACAGCAGCTGCGGCAGTACCTCAAACGGGGGCTGCCCAGAAAGCTGCTTACAACACTCCGGGAGCCAGCAACCCTATCCTGTCTGGCTATTTTGCCGACCCAACCATCAAGAAGTTTGGTGATACCTATTATATATATGCTACTACTGACGGTAGCGGAGCCGGTTTCGGACCGGCACAGCTCTGGTGCAGCAAGGATTTCAAGAACTGGACCCTGATGCCGATGAACTGGCCGGACAGCCACTGGATATGGGCACCGGATGTGATGAAGAACGAAGCCGACGGCAAGTATTACTACCTCTACTGCCAGCCTTGCAAGCTTCATCTGGGTGTGGGCGATACACCTCGCGGTCCTTGGAAGAACGTGCTGGGCGAGAGCGAAGCCGTGCTCGTACCGGATAGATTCGTAAAGAATGCCATCACCCTGGATGGTCAGACCTTCCGAGATGATGATGGTTCGGTCTATATGTATTGGGGCACCTGGGGCATCTACAAGGGCTTCGGTTGCGGAGCAGGCAAGCTGAATCCTGACATGAAATCGTTCAGCGAAACCAAGCTCATCCCGAATACCGAGGTTACTCACTTCTTCGAAGCGCCATTCGTATTCAAGCGCAATGGCATCTACTATTTCCTCTACTCTTGCGAACATTGCGAGGATGCCAGCTACCGCGTAGATTACGCCACAGCCAAGAGTCCGCTCGGGCCTTACACCTACCACGGCACTATCCTCAAGACCAATGCCGATGGAACCGTTCATGGTCCAGGACACAACAGCGTGCTGCAGGAAGGCGACAACTACTACATCGTATATCATCGCCACGACAATCCGCATTCCAACCGTGGATTCCATCGTCAGGTGGCAATCGACAAACTCGAATTCAATGCAGACGGTACCATCAAGGAGGTCGTTCCAACCCACGAAGGACTCGATCTGAAACCGGAGATGAAGGTAGCAAAGAACCTCGCCTTCGGCGCCAAGGTTACCGCCTCTTCCTACTACGACAACGATTTCCGTCCGGAATATGCGGTTGATGACAACAACGGCACACTCTGGCGCCCTCGCACCACCGGACCAGCCTGGATCCAGCTCGACCTGGGCAAGAAGCAGAGCATCAAGAGCATCTGGACTCAGTTTGAATACGGAACACAGTTCTATCAGTATCTCATCGAGACTTCGAATGACGGCAAGCACTGGCAGACCTTCTCCGACAAGCGACAGAACCGTCTGGCTGGTTCGCCGATGGTAGATTTCGGAAATGCCAAGGCGCAGTACATCCGCCTCACCTATACCGGCGGACAGAAGAATGGTTTCGGTGGCGCCATCTGGAACATCAAGGTTTACGGTTCCGTAGAAGATTCAGCCCCACAGCAGTGGCTAGGCCTGACAGCAGCCGATTTCGATGGTACAACCTGGCATAACAACGAGGGAATGCTTGCTGGCAAGTTCTCGCTCCTTCAGGGCACCGCCCTCAGAGAGCGCATGGCTGGCAAAGATGCCATCACCCTGCAACCGGGCACCCAACTGGTGATGACTCATCCGCAGCTCGGCAAGACACGCAAGCATACCCTCACCGCCCAGGCTTTCGACAACGGAAGCTGGCATCAGATAGATGAAAACGATCCTCGACTGAATCTTTCTGAAGGAAAACTGGAAATTAGTGCAGGCGAAAAACAATTTACCCTCACCAATCTCCGTTATTATAACTGGGAACAGGAGGTGGCAGAAAAGACTTTCGATGCCCAGAGCAACATCGTGCGTGAGGCAGTAGCCGACAAGAACAGTCAGGGACTGGTGGTAGATATCAGCGCTGACTACTACAACGAGGGCGATACCGTGCCTTACATCAAGAACGGCAGTCCGCTGGATATTCACCTCAAGGGCGAGTTCGAGACGCAGCACGATACAGCAGCCATCATCAAGACCATAGAGGGCAAAAAGGCATTCGCCTTTACCGGCAAGGAGAGTTACAGAAGCAACTTCATGCTCCCAGCCACCATCCGCGACAACGCACCATATACCATCGAGGCATGGATTCTGAATCCGGAGATTGCCGAGAATGAATGCGTAGCCGATTTCACATCTTCTCACGATGAACTGGAAAAGCTGATGCTGGTAAACGGCACCGAACCACGCTGCGGTGTGATGAACCACTACGGATGGTATGAGGATGCCGGCTACAAGGAGATGAAGACACTGGAAGACAAGTGGCAGCACGTATATGTCTGCTTCGATGGCAGAATCGAGAGCATCTACATCAACGACAAGCTCATCAGCCAGAAGGATATCCAGCTCCTCGTCAAGCCATCGCAGTTTATGCTTCTGGGCAAGAATGCCGAAGAGGCATGGCCTTTCTCAGGCTATCTGCACTCATTGAAACTCTGGGATGAATACATTCCTTACAAAAAGACAAACAAAATAAACTAGCAATACATGAAAAAGATTTTGATGACATCAGCCTTGGCAGCATTGGCATTGATGCCTGCTTCGGCACAGAAGGTGAACAAGAGCTCGGGTGGTTATCCTATCACTCCGGTGCCTTTCACATCAGTAAAGGTTTGGAACAATACGTTCTGGGGACAGCGTATCGAAACCTCTCGCAAGGTAACCATCCCGCTGGCTTTCAGCAAATGCGAGTCGGAGGGAAGATACAAGAACTTTGAGCGCGCTGCTCACCCTAGCGACAGTTACGACGTGGGCAAACTGATGCCTTACAGCTTCGACGATACCGACCCATACAAAACGATTGAGGGTGCCAGCTACGTGCTACAGACCTATCCAGACAAGAAACTCAAGGCTTATATCGATAGCGTGCTCGATATCATTGCTCCGGCTCAGGAGGCTGACGGATATCTCTATACCGCCCGTACACAGAATCCGAAGCATCCTCATTTCTGGGCTGGCGACAAGCGCTGGAGCAAGGAAGAGGATCTGAGCCACGAGCTCTACAACCTCGGTCACATGGTAGAAGGTGCCGTGGCTCACTGGCAGGCTACTGGTAGCCGCAAGTTCCTCGACATCGCTATCCGCTATGCCGACTGCGTGGTTCGCGAGGTTGGTCCTAACCCAGGACAGGCTTGCGTGGTACCGGGACATCAGATTGCCGAAATGGCGCTCTGCAAGCTCTATCTCGCTACAGGCAACAAGAAATATCTCGAAGAGGCAAAGTTCTTCCTCGACTATCGTGGCAAGACATCTATCAAACAGGAATATTCTCAGAGCCACAAACCGGTATTGGAGCAGGACGAGGCTGTAGGTCATGCCGTACGTGCTACCTATATGTATGCTGGTATGGCAGATGTAGCTGCCCTTACCGGAGATACTGCCTATATCCACGCCATCGACCGCATCTGGGACAACATCGTGAGCAAGAAGCTCTACATCACCGGAGGTATCGGAGCTACTAACAACGGCGAGGCTTTCGGCAAGAACTACGAGTTGCCTAACATGAGTGCCTACTGCGAAACCTGCGCAGCTATCGGCAATGTTTATGTCAACTACCGTCTCTTCCTTCTCCATGGCGAGAGTAAGTATTACGATGTATTGGAGCGCACCCTCTACAATGGTCTCATCAGTGGTGTGAGCATGGACGGCGGCGGCTTCTTCTACCCTAACCCATTGGAGAGTATGGGCCAGCACCAGCGCCAGGCTTGGTTCGGCTGTGCCTGCTGCCCTAGCAACATCTGCCGCTTCCTGCCATCCCTCCCAGGCTATGTATATGCCGTAAAGGACAAGAATGTATATGTCAACCTCTTCCTCAGCAACTCTTCTTCTCTGAAAGTGGCTGGCAAGAAGGTGGCTTTGAGCCAGGACACAAAATATCCTTGGAACGGCGACATCGCCATCAAGGTGGATGACAACAAGGCAGGTCAGTTCGGTATGAAGATCCGCATCCCGGGCTGGGTAAAGGGTCAGCCAGTACCATCAGACCTTTACTACTACAGCGACGGCAAGCGACTGGGCTATACCATCACCGTAAACGGAAAGAAGGTAGAGGCTAAGGTAACAGAGGATGGCTATTATACCATCAACCGCAAGTGGAAGAAGGGCGATGTGATTCGCGTTCACTTCGACATGGAGGCACGCACCGTACGTGCCAACAACAAGGTAGAGGCCGACCGTGGCTGCATCAGCATCGAGCGTGGTCCTATCGTATATTGCGCAGAGTGGCCAGACAACCAGGGCTTCGACATCATGAGCATTCTGGAGAACCGCGAACCTCAGTTCGCTGAGGGCAAGCTCTCGTACGATGACTTCATCGACCCTAAATATAAGAATGTGCTGACACTCTACAAGGGTCAGAACATGGAGACCTTGACCGAGAACGTGCAGACCCTCGCCTACGACAAGAGCGGCAAGCTGAGCACCAAGGACCAGACCCTGACTCTCATCCCATACTTCGCCTGGGCTCATCGTGGCAACGGCAACATGAAGGTATGGTTGCCACAGGATGTCAAGGCTGCAAAGCCATCAGCTCCTGCAACTCTCGCAGCTCAGGCTAAGGTAGAATTCTCTTCTCCAGTGCCTGCCAAGAGCAGCATCACCGACGGACTGGTTCCAGCCGATGAGAACGACCGCTCTGTCCCATACATCCACTGGTGGCCAAAGAAGAACACTACAGAGTGGATTACCTACACCTTCCCAGAGAGCAAGGAGATCAAGACCAGCACCGTATATTGGTACGACGACCAGCCATGGGGCGGTTGCAAGGTGCCAGACAGCTGGAAGCTCTACTATCAGGACGAGGCAGGCAACTGGAAGGAAGTTCCAGGAGCCGATGCTTATCCATGCAAGCGAGGTGTAGCCTGCATCGTGAATTTCGACCCAGTGAAGACCAAGGCTGTGAAGCTCGAACTGAAGCAGCCAGAAACTCTGTCCTGTGGTTTGTTTGAGTGGAGCGTGAAGTAATAAGACTTATTTTTAAATATTTTTTTTCAAGAATTGCCATATTGCCATACCAGCCAGTAATCTCTCTGATTACAAAGCTGTTAGGTGTATGGCAATTCTTTATTTTTAGGGGTTATCTGCCATATATTGCCATGAACAATCTTTATTCATAACTTCGCCATCGATGCGGAAGAAATTACGTCCCGACGTAGCATCTGATACATCGCGACGTAACAACAACTGCGTCCCGACGTAGCATCTGATACGTCGCGACGAAAATGAGGGTACTAATTCTCACTATAACAATATATGGCAATTCCCGGCGCTTTTCCGAGAATTGCCATACGTACTTTTACGCTGAGTATCAACCATTTGCACATACAATATGGCAATATGGCAATTAAAACAACGCATTAAAACTTTTTTTTATTTTTTCTTCACCAGTCTAATGACATACCCAGACCAAAGACACCATACGGCAAGTATTCCCATCACGAAGATAAATATATATGTAGCAATACTACCTATGAAGATTCTACCGCTATGAGCCTCCAGAGCCACATTCCATAATGACATGGGCAGTTGGTTCATATAAGCGGGTTGTGGCGCAAAGTCGGTTCCTTCATTATACTCAGCAATGACAGGCGTATCAGAGAAATCCTGGCTCATACCTGCTATCGCCTTTTTTCCGAATGGTGCGCCAGTGTTCTTTAAAGCAGCTTTCCCGGTAGAATAATCAACGGTTGTCCCCTTTACTCTATCCCAAACAAAGAGACCACTAAACGAACCGCAATACCATTTACCATCTTTGTTTTGCTGAAGGACATTCAATCCCATAACACTGACTGGTGGAGTATTGGGGATGGACTCCAACTTTCCTGTCTGGAAATTCACGGAAAAGAAACCATCCGAAGTTGACAAGAGCCAGTCACCGAACTTTTCATCATAACGCACCACACGGAGTTTGTCATTCCAAGGGTTCTTGCTATGAAGCGTCGTCCCAGGAATAGACGGCATCTTGTTCAACACCAAGGCTATCATCACAGGTGGACGAAGGCACCAACCTGTCAGGGCTATCAACAAAGTAAGCATGATGGTATATCGGCCTATTTTGTCATGCCATTGTAGCGAAAAGCGAAGCAACCTCTTCTGTTTAGGCTTTAACCAGAAGATAAGACCTGAGATGCAGAGCAACACCAGGATGATGGCAATGCCATCTACGATGAGTTTACCAATGCTGCCAAACAACTCTCCACTGTGAAGCAGCCATATCGTACGAAAGACTGTAACCTTCCCATCATACTCCTTTGGCATAGGTAATTCTATCCGGTGGAAGTTCTGATAAGGTGGCAAGGAAACATAAGCATAGGAGCGGCTGAGAACCAAAAGCGTATCTCCATGAGCAGAAATGTCGCTCAACTTCTCTTCCGGCTCTGTCGGAAGAGTTACGCTTTTCCATATTTTGTGACTCCCCAACCGGTAGAGTGAAAATGGAGATACCGACCAGACAGAACCATCATCCGTTCTGATAACATTTCTTATCTGTCGGCAGTCTGCTCCTGCTGGAATCCCCTTATTAAAGTCCTTGAATGTGGATGCTGTAGAATCCGTTTGCCAGATTCCCCCGTTTCCATACAGCAATATGGCATCATCCAAAGCAAGCGTTCCTCTCAGCAACCCGCCATTCCAATTCTTGAATTCATAGCGGCTTGGCAGATATTTTCTGCTCACGTCCACATCTTTGATAAGCGAACGGTGGTTGAGCAAAATACCCGACAAGCAGAACATCAGCATGAAAAAGCTCATACCGATGCCTAACCATTTATGTTGTTTTCTCCAAGTTATTTTCTTCATTGTTCACCTGATTTAACGTTAGTCTTCTTTTAGATGCTATCATGATGTAGCCGAGCAATACCACGAATGCAACGAGGATAGAAATCATCTGTGTGGTGTATTTCTCTGGCTCAATCCAAATCTCCTTGAAAAAGTCCAAACGACCGAGCACTTCCACTGGAACCCAGAACACAACAACCGTTGCGATAGCCATACGGATGTTTGCTCCCCATGTGCTCAAACGCAACTGTTTCCTGAAGATGAAGAAACTGCCAATGAGGCAAGCCGCTGCCACGATGGAGGTGACAGGGTGATGGTCGCCTAGGAAGTTCTTGTCGTAGCAGAACATCAACAGGAGATAGCTAGTCCAGAGAATCATGTTCAGTTCCATGAAGGTGACGATACTTGTATGATGTGTCATCGGACGGGCGGCAATCTCGTTCTTGCGGGAACGGAAGAGAACACGCTGCCACCAGTTGATGAAGTTACATCCGTTCTTGGTTGAGAAGATGTAGAGCACCATCACCATCATCCACATGCCGAAGGTGGCAGGGAGGATGAGGTATTCAGGGCGAGTCACAACTTCGCCATTCTCCATCTCCGGCTGTGTACCCCAGCGGGTAGCATAGTACTGGAACAGAAATTCTATCCAACCGGTCCAGAAAAGCAGACCTCCGAAAAGTCCCCAAAGAGTCTGTTTGGTGTCTCCCTTTACGAAGACACCGATTACTACCATGATAAGACCTGCCAACCCCATGAAGAAGGCTGAGTAATGCACAGCTTCAGGAGTCATCGTCTTATCCATTATCATCATCAGCGCATGTCCCAACGGCATGGTAAAGAGTACCACGAGGAACGAGGCGATGGATTTCCACCAATTCAATTGTTTCATATTTTTTAATGTTGAGTGTTTAATGTTGAATGTTGAGTGTTGAGTGTTGAATGTTGAATGTTGAATATGCTGAGTATATGAGGGCGTATGCCTAACTCAACATTCAACACTCAACATTCAACATTTACTTTAATTCATCTAAGTAATAACTGATTCTTCCTCCCTCATCACCTATCTGCACATTGGCATCATACCAGGAGATAATCTGGAGTTTGTAATATCTCTCGCCATCCCATGAACGGATTACGTAGGTATGGAAAGAAGGAGTATATACTGGAGGTGGACCAGAGAAGTTCATTGCCTTTTCGAGCACCGGATTGCCGCTTACCAACTGCTTGGCTGGTCCGTTATTCGGGTCGAACCAAGGGTTCTTGTTCATATCCAGTTTGTTGGCGATGCAATACTTGTTCCAGTCGTTCTGCGACATGGTGACATAGACGCTTGCTGAATCATCCACGGCGAAAGTCATGTTGTGTTCAGCCAGATAAGCATCCACCTGCGCCTTGCTCGTCCACTTGTCATATTCGCCATAGCCCAGGTCGGCAGCACCGCCCTTGCCTGGACCGCTCGTTCCACTGTTGGTGCGGAGCTGATAACCATTGAAGGCGAGATCCCACTCCGTAGCAGGATAAGCCATCGTATTGGGGTCATCCTCCATGTTCTCCATCACCAGCAGACTGTTTGCCTTTCGGGCAACCATCTCGTAGCCCTGCTTCGGATTGTTAGGATTCACCAGCACCTTATTACCATCGGCATCGCGCTTATAGTCCTGGAACACGTTCTTCTGAACGCCCTCCGTCCAATATACGGTGGTGTCGCCCTTGCAACCAAAGTAATCCTTCACCGGTTTGCCATCAATAAAGGCGATGACACTCTGGTTAGGATTCAGCACATTATAGCGATGTCCCGTCTTCAGGTCAAAATAGAGCCAGTCGTTGGTAACACCCGTGCTATAACCTGTTTTTCGGGGCAAGGTATGACCAGTGAAGTCCTCAGCCTCATAAGATACGCAGCTCGTCATTGCGGCTGCCATACCTATTATATATAGTAATGCTTTCTTCATTATTTTTTCTTTCTAAATGCTTTTACCAATTCATCTACCAACACTTCCACCTGCACATGCGCCTTGGCTCCTGCCGTGGCTGGCACGTTAAACATGGTGATGCCCGAACCTAAGGTCTTTGGCACATAGTTAAAGATGTTATCCACACCCACCGTCACCTTCACCTTATTATAGAAGGTCTGAATCACCGACAGGTTGCACAATACATACTGAGGCAACTGGCAGCGGAAGTAGGCATCGTGGCTCTCGCCGTTTACAGAGAGTAGGTCCTGCACATCAAACTTCTTCTCACCCATGTAGCTTGCCGAGAAGGTGGCGCCCAGTCGGTAGTTCTTCTTGCTGTACTTATAGTCGAGGCTCGCCGTAGCAGCATGAGGCGAAGTGGTGTTCACCTGGATGCCATCTGTCTTGCTCACGTTCACGTAGCTGTAGGTGGCATTCATCGTGAAGTGGTTGAGGAAGTGCCAGCGCATGATGGTCTCCAGTCCGATGAGGTTCTGCTTCGACAGATTAGTATATTCGAAATTGTACTGCATTTTGTAGATGCGCCATACACCCTCAATCTTCTTGCGGAAGAAGTTGCCATACACATTGCCCGAGATGAAGAAGTTATCGTTCGAGTACTCTGTGCCCAGACTCACGTAGTTGTTCTTCTCAGGCTTCAGGTCCTCGTTACCCTTAATCATGAACATGCCGAGGTGGTCCCAGTTGAAGAACAGCTCCTTGATGCTTGGCGAACGGTAGCCCATCGAATAGTTGGCTCTCCACGCCCAGTGATCCGAAGGACTCCACTTGAAGGCAATCTTAGGCATCGCCATCAGTCCGAAGGCACGGCTGAAGTTGGTTCTCACACCTGCCGAAACCATCCAGTGGTCGTTCATCGTCCACTCGTCCTGCAGGAAACCCTCCGTTTCCTTCAGCGAACGGGTGCGCATGATGTGGGAGGCATCGCCGTTGAATCGGTCGCTCGTCAGGTCATCGCTCAGGTGCTCGATACCGAGGATGAGGTCGTGGCCCTCGAACTTCTGCGAGGTGATGGAGAGGCGAGGCTGGAAGATACGGCTCTTATACACCTTGGTACGCTCGTCGATGCGCTCATGACGCTTGAAACGATCGTAGAAGTCGCCATGAAGGGAGGCGGTAATCTTGAACCAATCCTTGAAGGAGTACTTAATCTTGGTTCCAGCCGTCCAGTCACGCGCCTGACTGAAAGTCATATCCTGAATGAGGTCGTAGGTATTCATATAGAACGCACTACCGTAGGCAAGAATCTCCAGGTTCTTGAAAGGGTCGTAGAATACCTTCTGCGATACCGAGATATGCTCCGTGCCCTCGATGCCCATTGGCGGACGGGAAGCCACGCTGGTGATGGTCACGTCGTGGTCGAGCCAAGGGTTCGCCTCTTGGGTATATACCTTCTTGTCGTTCTCCGCCTGATACATGTAGAAGGCATCGCTCGAAGAATACCACACGTCGGTCTGCGAAGTTACCTTGCCTGCATTGAATCCTGCCGACACCCAGCTCTGCAGGTTCGGGCGGTCAGCGTTCTTCTCAAACATATACAGGAAGTCCTTCTTGGAAGGATTCTTGTAGTTGCGCTCGTTCATCTGTCCCCAGCGTACACCAGCCTGAATGTCGATAGGCTTGGTGGTCTTCTTGGTGATGAGGTTGATGACGGCACCCGATGCACGGCTTCCATAGAGGGTACTGCTGGCACCTTTCACGATTTCGATGCGGTCGATGGCATGGAGGTTGAATCGCTCATAGTCGAGGTTACCCGCCATGTCGCCCGTCAATCGCTCACCATCCTGCAGGAAGAGCACGTGGCGGGCATCCAAGCCCTGCATGGAGATTTCGTTGCCGAAGCCCACTTTCTGGATATTCATACCCGGGGTTTCCTGTTGCAGTGCCTTGGTCAAGTCGGCATAGCCTGCATCTACCAGTTCCTTACCGCCGAGCACCTGCGTGCTCACTGGCGAGAGCTTGATAGGTCGGGCGGTACGGGAACCAGTAACCACCACCTCGTTCACCTTCATCACGTCCTCGGTCATGAAAAGCTTGAGGGAGCTGTCGCTTCCGATGGTTCCCCTCAGAGGGTTATAGCCCACGGATACCACCTGGTAATAACACTTGCCGCTCTGAGTCACCGAGATAGTAGCCTCACCATCCATGTTGGTAACAACACGCTGTGGCGATTTCAATTTCTCGTTGTCGGCGTAGGTGATGACTGCGCCGATGATTGGCTGCTCAGTGGCTTTGTCGAAGATACCGAACTTCACCTTTCGCTGTGCAGCGACAGGGAGGGCGAGTATCAGCAGTAAGCCGATAAGCATTACATTTCTAATTGTCTTCATTTATATTGCTATTCTATTTTTTCCAAATCCTTACACGATTTCAGCCTCGCTATGGCTTGTTTCTCTTCCTTTCATTTTTTACTTGCAAAGGAAAGAGAGATATGTCTGGACATACCCCTCTTTCCTTGAATAGATATAAGCTACAGTCTCTTATTTGATTCCGTGCTCCTTTTTATACGCAGCCAAGTCTTTTTCGTACTGTTCAAATTCAGCTGCATAATTG
Source organism: Segatella copri (assembly GCF_026015295.1). Classification (NCBI taxonomy): domain Bacteria; kingdom Pseudomonadati; phylum Bacteroidota; class Bacteroidia; order Bacteroidales; family Prevotellaceae; genus Segatella; species Segatella copri. The sequence continues at coordinate 1,983,472 of NZ_JAPDUW010000001.1, forward strand.
TTGATGCGATTCTTATCTATTGTTTGCAAGAAACAATCTGAACGTACATTCATCATGTTATAGCTTACAACAAACTGAATTTGATGCGTGTTAACATTATAATAGCCTTGTATAAAACTACCTTTGACAACAGAGCCATTTGAACCATCACCATCGAAATCTGAGCCATCTTCATTTTGTCCCCAGCAAGAACCATTCTCACCTTTGAACTTAATCCAACCGCTTCCTGAATATTCTTTTTGTTCCCATGAATTCAGTTCTGTACATTTAACATCACACTTAAAATTGATGGTCATACCCATGGCACCTACAGTAAAGCCTAACAACGATATGTTGAAAGTTTGTTTGTCAGTTCCACTCCATTGAAACTTAAATTTCGTAGGACAGCCAGTTGCAAGCAACGTTTTATCGACACCGCTCATTTCCGCTTTTGTGCTAAGAACAATGTCTCCATTCAGATAGTTTTTGGCACTTTCGACCAAAGCCTCGTCAGCATTACCTTCTGTAATTTCTTGATCAGAAGAGCAAGAAGAGACCAATATGACAGCGAAGATGGCTCCAAGAATTATCGAGATATAACGAATTGATTTCATAATTATATTTATTTTACCAATTTAGTCCATCTTATCGCACCGACTTTGCGATAACTCAGCCATCCGTCATCTAAGTGTTCTCTGTATTTTCTAATAAATGTTTCGGCTCCATTATCAAATACATCTTGAGAAACGGCAAGAGTTGTTTTTATATTTGTGCTTTCGAATGGTTCAAGAGTCGGTACACCAGCCATATTTGCATAAGCATGTGTCAGTTCCGGATAGACAATCTCACAATCTCCCAAATTAAGAAGCGTGAAATAACCCAAAGCGTAAATGGATTTTAAATCAAGTTTTTTCAACGAAGGCAAGTCTCGTAACTCAATACCATCCATCACACCACCATTGTTCATGTCAGAAAATATAATATTCTCAAGCTTTTCACAATTATTGCACACAATTAGATTCCCCAGATTATGATCAAAGTCATTGTAATTTTGATTAGCGATAAGCGTACTGGACAAATCAAGTGAAACCAAATTGTCGTTTCCTGTTAATTTCAAATTAACGAGATTCGTAGCTTTTGACAAATCTAATCCTTCCGTTCTTGTTTGAGTAAGCCAAAGACCTTTGATGTTGCTTCTTGGCATTACATATCCAACAGAGAATTGGCGTTTTTCATTTTCATAGCCAAAAACGACATAATTTTCAGGATAGTAAGGATTGTTGATTACATATTCTATTCCTTCAATCGACTTAATATCACCAATATGCTCATACTGATTTGGATATACTAATTGAAAATTAGCCATATCCATCTTAGCCATAGGTATGCTAATATCTATTTTATCATCTGCTGTAAAAATTTTAGGAAGTGCTTGCTTCAAAAATGTACGGAAATACTCGTCTGGAACTTCTCTCAAAGTATTGTACTTCTCCAAAGAGCCCTTATCATTTACCATTTGCATATCAACTGTCTTATTCTCTGCCTCATTCTGGGTATAGAAAGGCATCAAATCCTCTACATTATACTTGCAGGAAGCAGGGAGATAAAGTTTTGTAAACTCATGAAGGATGGTAGCTTTCACCTCATCATTCTCAACCTTGGCTGTTACCAAGCCGTCGAAGTCGTAGATGTCATTGCCCTGCAAATCAAGACCTGTAATCTGTGAAGGAAGTGAAGCGATATGGAAAACTGGACCATAGCCATTGCTGCTAAGGTTCAACTCTTTCAAATTAGGAAAAACAGAAAGTTCCTTCAAGGCAGCGGTATCAACCTTTGTGCCTGAAAGGTCGAGAGATGTGGTGCTGTTGGCTTTGTCGTCAAGGAGCATTTTGCCATTTTCATCAAACTGGTATCCCTTAGCTTTGAGGATAGTCATCAACTCTGAGTTGCTTACAGCCACATTGCTGTAAGAAGGTGCATCGTCGTCACTGCTGCAAGAAGCGAAGCCGAGGCAGAGAGCCAGGGCAGCGAGACCGATGAAATTCTTAAAAATCTTCATTGTTTTCTAAACTTTTAAAGTATTTATAATTAAAATTAAATATTATCTTGAATCAGGGTGCAAAGGTACATATTTCTAAGAAGGTATGCAATACCTAAAAATTAGGAAAATTACGAATACATCATCCTCATTTATGGGGATACAAAAGCAAAAATCATGTTTTACATGCTATTCTCCGCATACTCTAGGTATTTTAAGCCCCGTTTCCTGTGCTTTTTCTGGTCTTCATTGATGACCGGCGCCTGCCATCATTTAAGACCCGCTGCGGTCTTCTATGATGACCGCCCTAAGGCACAAAAGGCTGTTCAGTATTCAGTATTCAGTTTTTTTCGCTGTTGTTTCCATCCGCTCTATAGATAGTATGAGGGTGTGTCATAAGTCTGAATAATAGTTGGCGCATAACAGTTGACCAACGCATGCACATCACCTGTTGTGCATGCGCATATCAGCTGTTATGCAAGCGCACAACAGCTGTTGTGCGACCGAAGATACTGACTGTTTCAACAACATATCCTAACTCTTCCAACAACATATCCTAACTCTTCCAACAACATATTCTGTCTCTTCCAACAACATATTCTAACTCTTCCAACAACAAGAAGAGGGTGAATTATAAACTTATGACACACCCTCATAAAATAATTACTTACAATTTGTAACCATAGAAAGGGTAACTATCGCGAAAAAAACTGAATACTGAATACTGAACACCCTTTTAGGTGTCGCACGCCCTGAGGTATAACAACACTCATAAATCGCTCATTTTAAGCTATTCGGAATATTTGGGCAGAATTTTTCCTTAAAAAATTTGGTAGTTTCAAATTTTCGCCTTATCTTTGCACCCAATATCAGAAAATTCTCGGGGTTGACTGGATTTGACGGCGAGATGAAATGGTACGTAAGCATGCGGAGGCTCGTTGGCTACCTCCTAAATCCTAGTGAACAAAAAATTAATTGGCGAAAATAACTACGCTCTCGCTGCCTAGTCGAAGTATAGTAAACTAGCTTTATTCCAGCACAGGGTGCTGGAACGAGACATCGCTCAACGGATGTTGTTCCGAATCTTGTTGATCAAGCGGTGCAGGTAAATCGGAAATAGTTCATGTACGCCTCGTTGCATGGATGAAATTTTAGAGGATAAGGGTATGATTGGTGGTCCAGGTCCTGTCATGCCTCGAAAACCGAAGGCTGGAATAAGCATGTAGAAAGCGTATGGTTTCCTTGTGCGGACGAGGGTTCGAATCCCTCCAGCTCCACCCTATTTGATAGAAACAAAAAACTCGCAGATTCTTTCTTTAGAATTTGCGAGTTTTTATTTTGCTGTTATTGTTTTCTCAAACTTTCACGATACTTCAGAGGTGACATGTGCAGATGCTCTCTTACATATTTACCGAAGAATGAGGTATTGGAGAAGCCCAGTATACCTGAAATCTCCTTGATTGTTTTCGTTGTAGAACGGAGATAATAGGTGATATCAGCAAGCGTATACTCCGTAATCCACTCGATGGCCGTCTTGCCGGAATGGCGCTTGCAGATGATGGAGAGATATTTTGGCGTGATACAAAGCTGCTGCGCAAAATATTCTACAGGCTGATGCTTGATTTCGCTCTGCTGCAACATCTCCAGGAACTTATCAAAGAAATCGCTGGCACTGGTTCCCAAAGTTTCTTTCGGGAGATCAGTCAGCAAAAGATTGCTCACAGCAAGGAGAGCACTCTTCAGGAGCGTCTCCACAATCTCACGGCGATATGGTTTCCATGAACTGCGGTCGTTGAACTTCGGATCCAGACAGAGGCGCACCAAGTCGGTAAACTTAGAATAGAATACCATATCCACCTCGTTCATCTTCAACACCGAAACCTTGCTCACATACATGGCACGGTTCCATACCGAGATATGAGAACGAAGAATACCAAGCAAGCCGTGATTGCTGACACACATGGCTGTGCATGCAAAATCTTCCGACACCTCTTTGATGTCGAGAATAGAGTTAGGCGGACTGATAAATATATCGCCCTTCTCCACGGTGAATTCCCGCCCGTTGAGTTCAGCTCTCAGGCTGCCTCTCTGACAGGATGCAATCATGTTCATCTGGAATCTCATAGGGTCGGGGTTCTGCAACACCTTGACATTATCTATAATCAAGATGTCCTCATCCAGATAGCTCGCACTGATTTCTGCACTCTGTGCGAACTCACCTTCTTCGATACGCTGCCTGACGTCCTTCTGTTCTTTCATTAATATGCTTTTTAAATTTCTTCACTCTTCGTTCTTCACTCTTCACTATCAAAAAGCCTCTCTGTATTTGTTTTCGTCCTTATCCTCCAACATAGAGAGATAACTCTGATAGCGGCTAGCTGCAATATAATGTTCCTCAACCGCCTTGATTACCGCGCACCCCGGTTCGTGGGTATGGGTACAGTCAGAGAACTTACAATCCTGAGAGAACTTGAAGATTTCCTTAAAATAGCTGGTCAGCTCTTCCTTTTCGATATCAAAGGTACCAAAGCCCTTGATGCCCGGAGTATCAATGAGATAACCACCTTCCGGCAGTTCCAGCATCTCACTGAAGGTTGTGGTATGCATTCCGCTATTATGCGCCTCGCTGATTTCGGCGGTACGCTGCTCTGCTTCAGGAATGAGCTGGTTGATGAGGGTTGACTTTCCTACCCCACTGTTGCCGCTCAACAAAGATTTCTTATCCTTGATAAGAGGTCGCAACAGTTCAACTCCTTCTCCTGTAGCTGCCGACAATTCGATACATTTATATCCGATGGTCTCATAGAGCGTACACATCATCTTCTCGTAATGCAATTCTTCTTCTGAAAGTATGTCACTTTTATTGAAGATGATGATAACAGGCACTCTGTAGGCCTCAGCGCCAGCTAGGAATCGGTCGATGAAGGTAGTAGAAGTCTGCGGATAATTCACCGTTACCACAAGCAGCGCCTGGTCTACATTAGCAGCCAGAATATGACTCTGCTTACTGAGGTTAGGTGATTTACGAATGATATAGTTTTGGCGGTCTTCGATAGAAGAGATAAATGCCGTACCCTCCTGGTTGGTAATAAGCTGCACATAATCGCCTACAGCCACAGGATTGGTGCTGCGGATGCCCTTCAATCTGAAATTGCCCTTGATTTTACTTTCTATCAGCTGGCCATCGTCTGTCTTGACGGTGTACCAGCTGCCTGTATTTTTAATAACGAGTCCTCTCATTATCACTTATTAAATAATGTAAGTCCAGAATGATTTAGACTGTCATGATTTCCTTCTCCTTCTCGTCCATCAGGTTTTCGAGCTGCTTGATGTACTTGTCGTGGAGTTTCTGCAAATCGTTCTCAGCATCCTTCTCCAAGTCTTCAGAAAGTCCATCCTTGATAGCTTTCTTCAACTTCTCCTTGATTTCCTGGCGCACGTTGCGCACCTCAATCTTAGCACGCTCAGCAATCTTGTTACACTGCTTTACGAGTTCCTTACGGCGCTCACCTGTTGGCTGAGGAATACCCAGACGTACGATTTCGCCATTGTTCTCAGGAGTGATACCTACACCACTATCCATAATAGCCTTTTCGATATCCTTGATAGCCTTTTTGTCCCAAGGGCGGATAGCGATAGTACGGGCATCAGGGGTTGTAACTGTAGCTACCTGGTTCAGAGGAACCATACTGCCATAACTATTTACGCGCACACCATCGAGGATGGCTACATTAGCACGACCAGCACGAACATGAGAGAGTTCCTCTGCGAGATACATTGCTGCCATCTCCATACGCTCTGCTGCAGAATTCAAAGTTTCTTTAACGTCTATCATAATTATATGTTTTTATTTTATTAATTCTAATCTTTTCAATTCTTCGCCCACATAGTTGGTGAGTTCTACAAACTGCTGGATAGTGAGCTGCTCAGGACGCTTGGTCATAATGTCTGTGGTGTAGAAATCCTCGCGTGGGGTTACCCCCGGGAACATCTGCTTGAGGCTTACACGGAGCATCTTGCGACGCTGGTTGAAGACAGTCTTTACCAGACGCTTAAACAGTTTTTCATCACAGCCAAGGTCAGTCACCTTGTTGCGAGTCATACGGATTACCGCACTCTTTACCTTTGGTGGTGGGTTGAACACATTCTCATCTACCGTAAAGAGATATTCCACATCATACCATGCCTGGATGAGCACACTGAGAATACCATAGGCTTTGTTACCTGGTTCTGATGCCATACGCAATGCCACCTCGCGCTGAATCATTCCGGTACAGCAAGGAATGAGATCCTTGTAATCGAGCATCTTGAAGAATATCTGCGATGAGATATCGTATGGATAATTACCTGTCAGTACAAACTGCTTTCCATCGAATATCTGGTTCAAATCCATTCTCAGGAAGTCTTCACCGATAATATTATCCTTGAGTGTCGGGAAATTCTCATGAAGATACGCCACCGACTCCGAGTCGATTTCCACTGCCTTGACGGGTCTTGGTTTCTCTACGAGATATTGGGTAAGAACGCCCATACCTGGTCCGATTTCGAGAACAGGTATATCCGGGCAGGCATCCACCGTATCGGCGATGCGCTTTGCTATATTGAGGTCGGTCAAGAAGTGCTGACCGAGATTCTTCTTAGGCTTTACAGCTTTCATATCTTATCTTTATATTATATATTTTGCAAAAATACGATTATTTTTTGAGAATCCACACGAAGTATGCGATTTTTTTTATCTTTTTGGGTAAAAAAGGGAAAGAGCCACTTGTTTCTTAAAAAAAAGGCTATACTTTTAGCCATAAATGGCGCCCAAGCGTTTATTTATGCTAAAAATATGCAGATTCGAACGATATTGTCAATAAAAGTATTATCTTTGCATCTAATTATGGATATAAAGAAGATAGCAAACAACATATGGAAGGTGGCTTTGTCGCTCATTCTGGGTGGCGCCATCCTTTATTGGATGTATCGCGGATTCGACTTCAAGCAAGTAGAAGATGTTCTGCTTCACAAGATGAGTTGGACCTGGATGCTGCTGTCGTTCCCTTTTGGCATCTCTGCCCAGGTGTTCAGAGGATGGAGATGGAAACAGTCGCTGGAACCATTAGGCGAGAAGGCACGCTCCAGTATCAGCGTCTACTCCATCTTCCTGTCCTATGCTCTGAGTCTTGTAATTCCTCGTGCGGGCGAGTTTGCCAGATGCGGCGTATTGAAGAAATGGGATGATGTTTCGTTTCCGAAAGCCTTGGGTACCGTCGTTACAGAAAGAGCCATCGATTCACTCCTCGTGCTGCTGATTACGGCGCTGGTCTTTGTAATGCAGATTCCGGTATTTCTCAATTTCTTTGAGAAAACAGGTACGAGCATGGACAGTTTACTCTGTCAGTTTACAGCCACAGGTTACATTGTGACCGCCATCTGTGGCATAGCAGTACTCATCCTTGCTCACTATCTGCTCAAGCGACTCGCTATATATAATAAGGTAAAAGCAACACTGGGAGGACTCTGGCAAGGTATCATCTCGCTGAAAGGTGTCAGAAATGTACCGCTCTACATCGCCCTTACACTGGGCATCTGGTTGAGCTATTTCTTCCACTACTATCTTACCTTCCAATGCTTCGAAGCAACCTCCCATCTCAATCTGATGTGCGGCCTGGTGACATTCATCGTGGGCAGCATAGCGGTCATCGTACCAACGCCTAACGGAGCCGGTCCTTGGCATTTTGCCGTCAAGACAATGCTCATACTCTATGGCATTCAGGCAAACGATGCCCTCTTCTTCGTTCTCATCGTACACTCCGTGCAAACCCTGCTTGTAGTCCTTTTGGGAATCTATGCCTGGATAGCACTGGCGTTTACCGGGAAAGTGAAGAGTGAAGAGTGAGGAGTGAAAAGTGAAGAATCCTCTTGCTTTAGGGCGTATGCCCAACTTAACATTGAACATTTAACATTAAAATAAAAATATTATGGCTGACATTAAGAATTTGAACCCAGTTGAAATCTGGCGCAACTTTGACAAGTTAACACAAGTTCCACGTCCATCAGGACATTTGGAAAAAATTCAGGCTTATTTGCTCGATTGGGCAAAAGAAGCAGGTGTAGAGGCTTTCCAAGACCCAGCAGGCAACATCGTGATGCGCAAACCTGCTACTCCAGGTATGGAGAACCGCAAAGGCGTTATTATGCAGGCGCACATGGACATGGTTCCTCAGAAAGCACCAGACAGCAAGCATAATTTTGAAACAGACCCTATTGAAACCATCATCGATGGCGACTGGGTACGTGCTAATCATACAACACTCGGTAGCGACGACGGACTTGGCGTAGCTACAATCATGGCTGTAATGGAATCAAAAGATTTGCAGCATGGTCCTATCGAGGGCTTGATTACCGCCGACGAAGAGACAGGCATGTATGGTGCCAACGATCTCCCTGCAGGCGAACTGAACGGCGACATTCTCTTGAACTTCGATACCGAGGTTTGGGGCGAGTTCGTTATTGGTAGCGCTGGCGGTATCGACATCACAGCAACTCTCGATTATAAAGAGGTAGAAACCGACAAGGAAGATGCTGCCGTTAAGGTAACCCTCAAGGGATTGAAGGGCGGTCACTCCGGTATCGAGATCAACGAAGGCAGAGCGAATGCCAACAAGTGCATGGTTCGTTTCGTGCGTGAAGCTATTTCAGAACTCGATGCCCGTCTAGCTTCATGGCAGGGCGGCAACATGCGTAATGCCATCCCATTCCAGGCTGAGGTTGTTCTGACCCTGCCTAAGGAGAACATTGAAGCTTTGAATGACCTGGTAGCAGACTGGAAGGACGAAATCTGTGATGAGTTCGAAGGCATTGAGACAACCGAGAACATCGAGTTCTTCGCCGAGAATGTAGAGACTCCTAAGATGCAGGTTCCTGCCGAAATCCAGGATAATCTTGTAGATGCAATCTACGCTTGCCACGATGGCGTATTGCGTATGGCTCCATCTATGCCTGAAATCGTAGAGACCTCTTCAAACCTCGCAATCGTTGAGATTGGTGACGGCAAGGCTGCTATCAAGATTCTGGCCCGTTCCAGCCACGAATACTACAAGATGTATCTTGCCACAATGATAGAAAGCTGTTTCAACATGGCAGGCATGAAGGTTGAATTCAGCGGCAGCTACATGGGATGGAACCCTAACCCTAAGAGCGACATTCTGGAACACGTATTGAAGGTTTACAAAGAGCAGAACGGCACAGACGGTAAGGTACAGGCTGTTCACGCAGGTTTGGAGTGCTCTATCATCCTGAGCAAGTATCCTAACCTCGATGTCGTATCATTCGGTCCTACTCTTCTTAGTCCTCACACAGCCAATGAGCGTTGCCAGATCAGTTGCGTTGCTCCTTTCTGGAACCTCGTCAAGCAGCTCCTGACAGAGATTCCTGCAAAGTAAAAAATGGGGTACGAAATTACAAAAAGATTAAAAAAGAAAGCCGAGAGTGAAAATTCTCGGCTTTTTTGTTCCAGTTTTCAAAAGAAATCATTACCTTTGCAGTCGATTTCGCAAGTCTTGTAAAATCTCTGTAGCAGATCATACAAATTCACTTGCATAAGTTTCATTAAAATAACACCAAAATGGACGATTATCACGCGGAGAACAATAATGAATTGTAAGGCGTGGAGATTCAGCAACGATGAAGCCTTTCAGTAGGCCGTACCCAAGCGCTAGTCTCCATACCCCAAACTTTTATTATGTGGAGATTAGCAAACTATGAAGACTTATTGGAATATAGACAAGAATCTGACTGTACTCAATGAGTGGCAGCCAAACTGCTGGATACAAGTAACATGTCCAACTGATGAAGACCAGCGCTTGCTGGAAGAAGAATTCAAGATCCCTGATTATTTCCTCTCGGATATCAGCGATACCGATGAGCGTGCCCGCTATGAATATGACGATGGCTGGATGCTCATCATCCTCCGTATCCCTTATGTCAAGGAAATACGCAGCCGTACCCCATACACCACCGTGCCTCTGGGTATCATCCATAAGCGCGATGTTACCATCACCGTATGCTATTATGAAACCAATATGATGATTGATTTCGTAAGCTACCAGCAGAAGCGCAGCGAGGGGTTCACCGACTATGTAGACATGACCTTCCGTCTCTTCCTGTCATCAGCGGTTTGGTATCTGAAGCGATTGAAACAGATCAATTCGCTCATAGAAAAGGCAAAACGAAACCTCGATCATGGTGTGAACAATGAGAGCCTGATTGGCCTGAGCCGCCTGCAGGACTCCCTTACCTACTTCATCACCTCTATCCGAGGCAACGAGAATCTCCTGTCTAAGTTGAAGTTCAAGCTGCAGGTGGACGAACTTGATGCCGACCTCATCGAAGACGTAAACATCGAGATGACACAGGCACGCGAAACCACAAGCATCTACTCCGACATTCTGGAGTCGACGATGGATACCTATTCGAGCATCATCAACAACAACATGAATACCACGATGCGTACCCTGACCAGTATCAGTATCGTCATGATGTTGCCTACGCTGATTTCCTCATTGTTCGGTATGAACTTAATCAACGGTATGGAAGACAGCCATTACGGATTTGCCATTGCCCTGGTTATCTCCGTGCTCGTTTCTGCACTTTCATGGGGCTTCCTCAGATACAAACGCCTGCTCTAAGCATATACCACTCTGATATGCATTAAGTAGCTCGAAAGAGCACATAAAACGATGATTAGCAAGAAAAAGGCAATTATAAATACAAAAAAAATTAAAAAATCGAATATCATGGCAAGATATTCGATTTTTTTTTTTAAGTTTGCAACTTATTAATAATATAATTTTGTATGGGGTCGAATTGCAGATAAGCGACTACCGGCCCAAGAAACTCGAATCATAAACTAAACAAAGTGACATGATGGACTCTCAAGAAAAAGCTCTGTTGCAGCAGAGCACCCTGGAAGACCCTGCCAAGAAGGCTTATGCCACCAAGCAGGAAGTGCTCGAAAGAGTAAAGGAAATCGCTCATAGCAGCGAAAATCCAAACAAGGAGGAACTCGACCTACTCAAGACAACTTTCTACAAGATTCATCTCGCAGAAAGAGACGCACAGATGAAAGAGTATCTCGCAAAAGGCGGTGACCCAGAGAAGTATATCCTTCTACCGGATGACACCGAAGAAGCCTTCAAGGCTGAGATGCAACTCATCAAGGAGAAAAGAGCCAAGATCTTCCTGGCACAAGAAGAAGAAAAACAAGATAATCTCCGCAAAAAAGAGGAAATTATCGAAAAGATAAAGGCCATGACCACCTCACCGGAGGAGGCCAACAAATCATATCAGGACTTCAAGGCCTTGCAGCAGGAATGGAAGGAAATCAAGAACATCCCTGCAGACAAGGCAAACGAGGTATGGAAGAACTACCAGCTCTATGTAGAGCAGTTCTACGACATGCTCAAGTTGAACAGCGAAGCCCGCGAATATGACTTCAAGAAGAATCTTGAAGCCAAGACCAAACTCTGCGAGGCTGCAGAGAAACTCAATGAGGAAGAGGATGTTATTTCTGCCTTCCACCAGCTTCAGGACCTCCACCAGCAATATCGTGAGATTGGTCCTGTTGCCAAGGAGTTGAGAGAACAGATTTGGGAGCGTTTCAAGGCTGCCAGCACTGTTATCAACAAGAAGCACCAGCAGCACTTCGAAGACCTGCGTGCCAAGGAAGAGGAAAACCTCGCCAAGAAAACTGCCCTCTGCGAAAAGGTAGAGGCTGCCAACCAAGGAGAATACAAGACTGCTAAGGACTGGGAAAAGATTACCCAGGAAATCATAGAGATTCAGAAAGAGTGGCGCACTATCGGTTTTGCCCCTCAGAAAATGAACGTCAAGATTTTTGAGCGTTTCCGCATCGCCAACGATGAATTCTTCAACAAGAAGGCAGAATTCTTCAAAGGATTGAAAGATACCTACTCTGCCAATCTCGAAAAGAAACAGCAACTCGTAAACAAGGCAAAGGAACTGGCTGACAGTACAGACTGGAAGAAGACTGGCGACAAGTTCATCGCTCTCCAGAAAGAATGGAAGAAGGTGGGTACCGTACCTCATAAACAAGGCGAATTGCTCTGGAAGGAATTTCTGGATACCTGCAACAAGTTCTTCGAAGCCCGCAACAAGCAGAATGCCGGTTCACGCAGCGAGGAACATGCCAATCTGGACAAGAAGCGCAACATTATTGCCCAGCTCAAGGAACTTGTAGTTGCAGAGATTTCAGACAACGATTTCCAAAAGAAGCTCAAAGATCTTGCCAAGCAATATAGTGCAATCGGACACGTCCCTTTCAAAGAGAAAGACAAGGTCTATAAAGAGTATCATGAGGCTATCGATGCAGCCTATGAGAAACTTCACGCCACCAATGCCAAGCGCCACTTTGACAACTTCAAGAACAACTTGAAGAATGTTGCCAAGGAAGGCGGCAATGCACTCGGCAATGAGCGTGGTAAACTCTTGCGCCGCTACGACCAATTGCGCAGCGAGATTACTACCTACGAGAACAACCTCGGTTTCTTCAATACGGCCAGCAAGAAGGGCAACAGCCTGGTAGAAGAAATGAACCGTAAGATTGAGAAACTCAAGGCTGACCTCGAAATGGTAAAGCAGAAAATCAAGGCTATTGATGCCGAGAAGAAATAAATACAATAAACCCCAGGGCGAAAGCTCTGGGGTTTATTGTTATGAATACTCCATAAAACAGAATTTCTATAAACAAAAAAAACACCTTTCATTACTGAAAGATGCCTTACCGTATGAGTTGGGATACCCGGACTCGAACCAGGAATGACAGGACCAGAATCTGTAGTGTTACCATTACACCATATCCCAAACTTAAAATAGAACTTTTTGATTGTTGGGATACCCGGACTCGAACCAGGAATGACAGGACCAGAATCTGTAGTGTTACCATTACACCATATCCCAATATCAGCAAAAGAGATGTTCATTTCTCAATTGCGAGTGCAAAGGTACTAGTTTTTTTTGAACCTACAAAATTTTTCGGCACTTTTTTCTAAAAAAAGCGCAATTTCTTTAATTTTCCACATTTTTTTTGCCTTTTAAGTCGATTTTCCATTATAATAATGTATCTTTGCAGAAAAATAGAGAATATAAATTAAGTAAGAAAGAAAAGATAAATGAACACAGTTAAACAACTCGTAGAGACTATTAAAGAAGGTATACAAGAAAAGAAAGGTCAAGACATCGTTATCGCCGACCTGACAGAAATCGATGGAAGCATTGCCAAGTACTTCATCATCTGCCAGGGAGGAAGCCCTACTCAGGTTGAAGCTATCGCAGGTTCTGTGGGAGACATCGTGCGCAAGAACCTGAAAGAAAAACCTGTAAATGTAGCAGGTCTCGGCAACGACCAGTGGGTGGCAATGGACTTTGTTGACGTATTAGTACACATCTTCCTTCCGGAAGTACGTGCTTATTACGACCTCGAACATTTATGGGAGGATGCAAAGCTTACCCATATACCTAATCTCGACTAGTCAGTCTCTCCCATCCTACATGATGGTTCAGACATTGTTTTTCGACTAAAAGTTATACATATAAAATAAAATGGAACAAAGCAATAATATGAAGCCTCGTGGCAATGGCGGACCAAAGATGCCACGATTTAATATGACCTGGCTTTTCACCATCTGCCTCATCACCATGATTATCCTCTTCTTTACAGGAGGAGGCGATGCGATTGGAGGCAGCGCTGCCAAGGAAGCCACATACACCCAGTTCAAACAGTATGTAGACAAGGGTTATGTGCTCAGTGTTGTGGCCAATAAAACAGAAAGCACCCTCAAAATATACATCAACCCGAAATATACGCGCGATGTATACAATATGCCGGCAAAGTCTGTAGGTCCTAACCCGTACGTAAAAGTACAGTTCGGCTCGGTTGACGAAGTTGAACGCTATGCCAACCAGATGTTGAAGGAAAAGAAGATACGCTCCTTCAGCTACGATAACCAGAAGGATAACGACTTCTTAAGCACGCTCTTCAATCTGGCACCTCTGCTCTTCTTCGTATTCTTCATCCTTTGGATGTCTGGAAGATTCAGCGGCGGTATGGGCAGCGGCGGTATGGGCGGCGGCATCTTCAGCGTGGGCAAAAGCAAAGCTAAGATGTACGAAAAGGGAAATGCCATCGGCATCACCTTTAAGGATGTGGCCGGACAGGAAGGTGCCAAGCAGGAAGTGAAGGAAATTGTAGACTTCCTGAAAAACCCACAAAAATATACCGATTTGGGTGGTAAGATTCCAAAGGGAGCCCTTCTCGTAGGCCCTCCGGGAACTGGTAAGACCCTCTTGGCTAAGGCTGTTGCCGGCGAGGCTGGCGTACCTTTCTTCTCCATGAGCGGTTCCGACTTCGTTGAAATGTTCGTAGGTGTAGGTGCCTCACGTGTACGCGACCTTTTCCGTCAGGCTAAAGAGAAATCACCTTGTATCATCTTTATCGATGAGATTGATGCTGTAGGCCGTGCCCGCAGCAAGAACCCAGCCATGGGTGGTAATGATGAGCGCGAGAACACCTTGAACGCTCTCCTTACAGAGATGGATGGTTTCGGCACCAACAGTGGTGTCATCATCCTTGCTGCTACCAACCGTGTAGACATGCTCGACAGCGCCTTGCTCCGTGCCGGACGTTTCGACCGCGAAATTCACGTAGATCTCCCTGGTTTGAACGAACGTAAGGCTATCTTCCTGGTTCATCTCAAACCTATCAAGATAGACGAAACTGTAGATGTTGATCTCCTGGCCCGCCAGACTCCAGGTTTCTCGGGTGCAGATATTGCCAACGTTTGTAACGAGGCAGCCCTCATTGCTGCACGCCACGACAAGAAGGCTGTGTGCAAACAGGATTTCCTCGATGCAGTAGACCGTATTGTAGGCGGTCTGGAGAAGAAGACTAAGGTGATGACTGCCGACGAAAAGCGTAGCATCGCTCTCCACGAAGCAGGCCACGCAACCATCTCATGGTTCTGCCAGTATGCCAACCCTCTCATCAAGGTTACCATCGTACCTCGTGGTCAGGCTCTCGGTGCTGCATGGTATCTTCCAGAAGAGCGCCAGATAACCACCAAGGAACAGATGCTCGACGAGATGTGTTCATTAATGGGTGGACGTGCCGCAGAAGAACTCTTCACCGGTCATATTTCGTCAGGAGCCATGAACGACCTGGAGCGCGCCACAAAGAGTGCTTATGGTATGGTAGCTTATCTCGGTATGAGCAAGACGTTGCCAAACATCTGCTTTTACAACCGGAACGAATATGCATTCCAGCGTCCGTACTCTGAGTCTACAGCCCGCGAAATAGACCAGGAAGTTCTGAAGATTGTCAACGAGCAGTATACCCGTGCCAAGAACATTCTGATGGAGCACAAGGAAGGCCACAATGCCTTAGCAGAACTTCTGATTAAGAAAGAGGTGATTATGGCAGAAGACGTAGAACATATCTTTGGCAAGCGCCCTTGGTTGAGCCGTTCACAGGAAATCATGGAAGACGAACAGCCTAAGATAGACGATGACGCCGTAAAGGAACTTCCTGAAGTTCAGGCTGCCATCAAGGAGCATGAAGAGAACCAGAAGAAGAATGCAGATTCTGATGAGACTTCCAAGAAGGATGAAGGTTCGGAAGAAAACAAGAACGAATAAAACAAACCGATATGACTGACAAACAGAAGAATCTAGTGATAAGATCCATCACAGGCGTATTTTTCGTGGTGTGCATGGTATCTTGCTTTCTCAATCCCAGAGCAATGGTTATCCTGTTCGCCCTCATTACAGGATTGAGCATCTGGGAGTATTGCGGATTAGTTAACCAGAAGGAGAATGTTACGGTAAACCGTTTCATCAGCACCGTAGCGGGTGTTTACTTCTTCCTTGCCGTGGCTGGTTTCCGCATGGGCATTGTGGGCAATTTCGTGGTTTTCGTACCTTATCTGCTCACCATCCTCTATCTCTTCATCAGCGAACTGTATACGGGCAATAAGGATGCCATCAACGATTGGGCTTACACTATGCTCTCTCAGTTGTACATCGCCTTGCCTTTCTCGATGATTAATGTATTGAGTTTCGAGACATCAGCTTTCGATGGCCAGATACATTACGACATGCTGTTGCCTTTGAGCATTTTCATTTTCCTCTGGACCAATGATACCGGTGCCTATTGCAGCGGATCGCTTTTCGGCAAGCATAAGCTCTTTCCTCGCATCAGTCCAGCCAAGAGTTGGGAAGGCAGCATAGGCGGAGGCATATTCGTACTGATAGCAGCAGGTATCATCGGCTATATTGCCAACGATGGCGAAGCCCACCGTCTCAGCATTCTCGGTTGGGAAGGTTTAGGTCTGGTTGTGGTATTCTTCGGCACATGGGGCGATTTGGTAGAAAGCCTCTTCAAGCGTACCCTCGGAGTAAAGGATAGCGGCAACATCCTGCCAGGACATGGAGGCATGCTCGACCGCTTCGACTCTTCGCTCATGGCGATACCAGCAGCAGTAATCTACCTATACACCATCCAGTTGTTTGGATAATACATCTTTTATGAGATAAAGGCCAAACCTGCAGTTTGACCAAGCACAAAGAAAGGCAGGGATTCCTCAAAGAGAACCCCTGCCTTTTTTTTCATATCACCATAAAAAACACAAGTAGCTTCGTTGGCTTACGAAAGTACTTGCGATAAACTATGCTGTTATCTGTTATATTTCTTCAGTGCCTGCTTCACCATCTTGCCCCATGGCTTGATGAGATCATCTGTAATCTTTATGGGTGGCTGCATAGAAATGAAGGGTATACATCACATCCTCCACACCCTCGATAGGGCTCTTTGCCACGATATCAATATCCTGGTCCCAATGCGGACAGCCCATCAGGATGATATTATCCGGATCATACTTTCTGATTTCCGTGATGATGGTTTTAGCGTATACCTTCAAATCTGCCTTAGTCAGCAGTTCTGCAGCGGATTGATATCCGCCACAGAACTGAAAGAGATTGCTTTTTATCAAAACATTTCACCTTTTTCCTGTTCTTCTTCAAAGCGTTCACCCTTCTGGGCTTCCTGCGCCTCATACTGTGCTTGGGTTGCACGCTGCTGAGCCTCACGTGCCTTAGCCTCAGCCGCCAGTCGGGCTTTTTCTGCTCTTATTCTTGCCAGTTCAGCCTCTTCTTCTGCTCGCTTCTGCGCCGCCAAAGCTTCCTCTTCGGCACGTTTCTTAGCAGCCTCGGCTTCAGCTATCGCCTTCTGGCGCGCACGTTCTGCAGCCTCAGCTGCAGCTTTGGCTTCAGCTTCAGCACGCTCACGAGCCATACGGAGAAGCATTTCCCTACGCTTAACCAGAAGATCAAACATGATGCCCGCAGCCTCATCCGGCGCAACCTTATCGCCTAACTGAGTTCGAACTTCCTGATATTCTGCCAACATTTTATCCCTGCCAGGTTCTCCCGGAAGAATCTGATAAAGTTCGTTGGCAATACCATCAACCGAAAAGCGGTCGGCAAGCATCTCCGGCACAATCTCCTTATTGGCGATAAGATTCACCAGCGAGATAAACTTCACCTTGATGATATGCTTGAAACCGAAACGGATGAGATGAGGTACAGGCGTTTCATAACATACCACCTGAGGCACATCAAAAAGAGCCGTCTCTAAAGTTGCAGTACCACTGGTAACAAGAGCTGCCGTAGCATGCGACAAGAGCGGATAAGTCTTGTTACGCACCAGTTTGACAGGTGTACCTTTGATAAACTTCTCATAGTAAGCATCGTCTATCGAAGGAGCACCGGCAAGTACCATCTGATAATCTTCAAAACGCTCAGCCACCTCAATCATCGCCGGCAGATTGTCTTTGATTTCCTGCAGACGGCTTCCTGCCAGCAAAGCGATAACAGGGCGATAAGTGTCAAGATTATTCTCCTGACAGAATTCCGTAAAACTCTGATGATATCCCGACCTGAACTCCCCTACTTCCTGAGCCGTAGGATTACCTACATAGTGAATAGGATAACGGTGCTTCTTTTCGAAGAACGGCACCTCGAATGGCAAGATTGAAAAGAGTTCAGCGATATCACGTTTAATGCTGCGAATCCGCCACTCCTTCCATGCCCATATCTTAGGAGAAATGTAATAATAGGCAGGGATATTGGTGTTCTTTTTCAAGAACTTAGCTATCTTGAGATTAAATCCCGGATAATCTACCAGTATCACTACATCCGGCTTCCATTTCACAATATCTTCCTTGCATCTCTTCAGGTTCGAAAAGATGGTACCCAAATGTAGCAGTACAGGCACAAAACCCATATAAGCCAACTCCTTAAAATGCTTGACGCGAGTGCCACCTTCAGCAGCCATCAAATCACCGCCGAAGAAACGAAATTCAGCAAACTCGTCTATTTTTTTCAACGAGCGCATCAATCTGCTGGCATGCAAATCTCCACTAGCCTCGCCTACTATCAGGTAATACTTCATAATTCAAAATTCTTTAACCAATCATAATCCGTTACATCAATCTTAGTTGGGGTAATAGCGATGTAACCATGATTCACAGCCCACTGGTCGGTATCCGTTGCCTCCGGTTCGTCATTACGGTATTCACCCACCATCCAATAATAATCATATCCATGCGGATGAGTGCGATGATCCACCTCGTTGATCCAGGAGCCATGAGTCATCCGGCAACCCATGAAACCCTTGAACGGAGGCAAAGCCGGGAAGTTAACATTCAGACAGGTATATTCTGGCAATCCCTTCTCCAGCACCATCTTAACAACCTTCAGTACCCCATCGTGCAAAGGAGTGAGATCAGCATTTTCATCATAATTGCAACTGCTGAAGGCTATGCTTGGAATATGCTGCATACAGCCCTCCTTAGCTACACCCATAGTTCCCGAATAATGATTATTCACGCTCGAATTGTCACCATGATTGATACCGCCGATAATCAGATCAGGCTTGCGATCAGCAAGAAACTGATCCAACGCCAGTTTCACACAGTCAACCGGTGTGCCGCTACATGACCAAACCTCCACATCATTCCCCATATTGTGGCGACGCTTCAAGCGCAAGGGAGTAGTAGCCGAGAAGGCACAGGCGAATCCCGAACGGGCACTTTCCGGTGCTACAACCAGCAGGTCGCACCAGTCTTTCAGAAAGTTCACCAGGGTCTTGATTCCATTGGCATGATAGCCATCATCATTCGAAATTAATACTAACGGTTTCTTATTTTCCATAAAAATATCTTTCTTTTTGGTGCAAAAGTACGAAAAAACCTTTAAAGATAGCGACTTTCTCACAATATTTTTGTATCTTTGCCGAAAATTTACTAAGAAAATGGGAAAAATCATCGCATTAGCTAACCAAAAAGGCGGTGTAGGAAAGACTACTACCACCATTAACTTGGCAGCATCGCTTGCCACGCTAGAGAAAACTGTACTCGTAGTGGACGCCGACCCACAGGCAAACGCTTCCAGTGGATTGGGCGTGGACATCAGCGAGGTAGACTGCTCGCTCTACGAATGCATCATCGACCATGCAGACGTGCGCGATGCCATCTACACCACCGACATTGATGGACTCGACATCATTCCTAGTCATATCGACCTGGTAGGTGCCGAGATAGAGATGCTGAATCTCAAAAATCGCGAAAAGGTGATTAAGACATTACTGCAGCCTATCCGTGACGAATACGACTACATCCTGATAGACTGTTCGCCTTCGCTCGGCCTCATCACCGTCAATTCGTTGACGGCTGCCGACAGCGTCATCATCCCAGTTCAATGTGAATATTTCGCTCTTGAAGGTATCAGCAAATTACTCAACACCATCAAGATCATCAAGAGCAAGCTGAATCCGAAACTCGAGATAGAAGGTTTCCTGCTCACCATGTATGATAGTCGTCTACGCCTTGCCAACCAGATATACGACGAGGTGAAACGCCACTTCCAGGAATTGGTGTTCAAGACCGTAATCCAGCGCAACGTGAAGCTGAGCGAGAGTCCGAGCCATGGTCTCCCAGTTATCCTTTACGATGCAGAAAGCAATGGAGCCAAGAACCATCTGGCCTTGGCAAAGGAGATTATCAACAAGAATAGTTAAGATTTGGAAATTGAACCCTTTTAGAAAGTTCAATGTTCAAAATTAAAAGTAAAAAAATGGCAGTACACAAGAAATACAACAACGGTACAAAGAGCAACGCTTTAGGACGCGGACTCGATGCCCTCATCTCTACCGAGGGAGTGCGCACCCAGGGCAGCAGTACCATCAATGAAATTCCTCTCGACCAGATTGAGGCGAATCCCAATCAGCCACGCCGGGAGTTTGACGACGAAGCCCTACATGAGCTCGCCGAAAGCATCAAGGCCATAGGCATCATCCAGCCTATCACCTTAAGACAGGTTTCAGAAAACAGATTCCAGATTATCGCCGGTGAACGCCGCTGGCGCGCTTCACAACTTGCGGGGCTGACAGCTATCCCTGCATACATCCGCACCATCAGCGATGAGAACGTAATGGAAATGGCGCTCGTAGAGAATATCCAGCGCCAAGACCTCAACGCCATAGAAATAGCACTCGCCTACGAACACCTTCTGGAAAACGAGGGTATGACACAGGAGAAAATTTCAGAACGTGTGGGCAAGAGCCGTGCAGCTATCGCCAACTATCTGCGACTGCTCAAACTTCCTGCCCAGGTGCAGATGGCACTACAGAAGAAAGAAATCGACATGGGTCATTGCCGTGCCCTACTGGCCCTCGACTCACCTTCGCTGCAAATCAAGTTGTTCAAGGAGATACAGAAGAACGGCTACTCAGTAAGAAAGGTTGAAGAGATGGTACAGCGACTCAAGAGCGGAGAAGACATCGAGAGCGGTAAGAAAACCATCACGGCTAAGGCTCAGATGCCTGAGGAATTTACACAACTCAAAAACCGCCTGTCACAGTTCCTCAATACCAAAGTGCAGTTCACCTGCTCTGCTAAGGGCAAGGGAAAAATCAGCATTCCATTCGCCAACGAAGAGGAGCTGGAGCACATCATGAATGTTTTCGATCAGTTAAAGCAAGAATAAAAGTGAAACTCAGTATATCACAAATCTGTTTGGCAACCCTGCTGCTTCTGGCACCGATGGGCGCACAGGCACAGAAGTCGAAACAAAAAAAACAAGTGACCGATGTGCCAACCATTGCATCAGCCGACTCGGCAAAAATAGCCATAGACTCGATGCTTACCGCACAAGACAGCAGCAAACTGGCAAGCCTCACCCAACCAACAAAGCCTGTACGCAAAAAGCGCAACTGGGCAACTTGGCGACCTGATACCAAGCGTGCCATGTGGTTGGCACTTGTATTACCTGGTGCCGGACAGATATACAATCGCAAATATTGGAAACTGCCTTTCATCTATGGCGGTTTCGTAGGCTGTACATACGCCATCACCTGGAACAACCAGATGTATCACGACTATTCGCAAGCCTACATGGATATTATGGACGATGACCCCAACACCCAGAGCTACAATCAGTTTCTGCACTTGGGCGCCCAGATCAACGAATCGAACATAGAACGCTATAAGGAAATCTTCCGCAAGCGAAAAGATAAATATCGCCGTTGGAGAGACTTGGGAACCTTCGTCATGATAGGCATCTATGCCTTCTCAGTGATTGATGCCTACGTAGATGCATCGCTCTCGGAATTTGACATCTCCGATGATCTCTCGCTCAGAATAGAGCCTACCATGCTGAATAACGGCAACAAGACTGCCAATCCATTGCGGTCTGGAAGCCTCGGCGTAAGTTGCTCACTCACATTTTAATGCGTGAGGAGTTAGAATACACCTATATATATTATAACGCAAAATAGAAATTAGAAACATAGACGAGATAAAACATCAATATGAAGAAAATACTAGTCATGGCAGCAGCGATGCTGTTCAGCTTACAAGGCATTCATGCCCAAACCGACGTTACAGAAGAAACAGATAGCGATGATATCATCACCGTTACCGACAAAGACGGAAAGCAAGAGGAAATCGAAGTACCAGAGGGAATGGAAGATAACCTCGACAGCCTGCTCCACCTTTACAATGCACAGACTTACATGATGGCAGATACAACCTGCAAATACCGCGATGTAAACCCTGTCTTCGAGAAGGAAGTGTATATCGACCGTCTGAAGAGAATGCCTACCATCATCGAAATGCCATACAATGAGGTAGTACAGAAATTCATAGACCGATACAGCGGCAAACTACGCCGTTCGGTAAGTTTCATGTTGGGAGCAAGTAACTTCTACATGCCTATCTTCGAAGAGGCATTAGAGGCTTACAACCTGCCACTGGAACTGAAATATCTGCCAGTTATTGAATCGGCACTCAACCCTAAAGCTGTATCACGCGTTGGTGCCACAGGTTTATGGCAGTTTATGCTGCCTACCGGCAAGCGATATGGACTGGAAGTAAACTCACTCATCGATGAACGCCGCGACCCGGTAAAAGCATCCTATGCAGCCGCTCACTATCTGAGCGACCTGTACAAAATATTCGACGATTGGAGCCTCGTGATTGCAGCTTACAACTGCGGTCCAACCAATGTCAACAAGGCCATCCATCGTGCAAAAGGCAACGCCGACTACTGGAACATCTATCCATATCTGCCAAAGGAAACACGTGGATATGTACCAGCTTTCATCGCTGCCAACTACATCATGAACTACTACTGCGATCATAACATCTGCCCTATGGTAAGCGAACTGCCAGTAAAGACAGACACTATCGTAGTATCAAAAGATATCCACCTGGAGCAGATTTCCAAAGTGCTGAACATCAACATCGAGCACCTGCGCAATCTGAATCCACAGTATCGTCATGATATCATCAACGGATTGAACCATCCGATGGTATTGCGTCTTCCATCTACCCTCATCGGTAGTTTCATCGACCAGCAGGACAGCATCTGTGCTTACAGAGCCGATGAACTCTTCCTGAAGCGCGCTACAGTAGATGTCAACGATGCACAACCTACCTATAGCCGCCCACGAAGCAGCTACAGTCGCCACAGCTCTTCTTCACGCAGCAAGAAGAGCAAGCGAGGCAGAAACAGAAAACAAGGCAACAAGAGTGTAACCATCAAGAATGGTGATACCCTTTCTGAAATAGCAGCACGCCACGGAACAACCGTTAAGAAACTGCGCAAACTGAACGGCATCAAGGGTAACAGTATCCGTGCCGGAAAGAAAATCAAAGTGAAATAAAAGAACTACGTCCGCTGTAGTTTTTTCAGTCTAATTAAGAACATTATTTATTGGAGGGACCCACTATGGATGACCAGAACTTGAAAGACCTCGAAAGAGAGCAGGCTGACAACCAGTTGATTGGCGATGCCTTTCAACACCTGCTTGACACCTACCTGAGTTCGCGACACCGCAAGAAGGTAGATATAGTGACCAAGGCATTCAACTTCGCCCGACAGGCGCACAAAGGTGTGCGCCGCCTTTCGGGCGAACCATATATCATGCACCCTATCGCCGTGGCTCAGATAGCCTGCGAGGAGATGGGGCTCGGCTCAACGAGCATCTGTGCCGCACTGCTTCATGATGTGGTAGAAGATACCGACTACACAGTAGAAGATATCTCAAACATCTTTGGAGCCAAGGTGGCACAAATCGTTGATGGACTCACCAAAATCAGTGGTGGAATCTTCGGCGATAAGGCATCAGCACAGGCAGAAAACTTCAAAAAACTGTTGCTCACTATGAGCGATGACATCCGTGTTATCCTTATCAAGATTTGCGACCGCCTGCACAACATGCGCACGCTGGAATCGCAACCGGCCAACAAACAATACAAGATTGCGGGCGAAACCTTGTATATTTATGCACCTCTCGCCAACCGATTGGGCTTGAACAAAATCAAGACCGAACTCGAAGACCTCAGTTTCCGCTACGACCATCCACAGGAGTATGCCAATATTGAGCATAAACTTGCCGATACCGAATCGCAGCGCGATACCCTCTTCGAGAGTTTTACTGCACCTATCCGCGAAGAACTCGACAAGTTAGGCGTAGAATACAAGATTAAAGCACGTGTGAAGAGCCCTTATTCTATTTGGAACAAGATGCAGAACAAGCACGTTACCTTCGATGAGATTTACGACATTCTTGCTGTGCGCATCATCTTTACGCCAAAGGTGAGAGCAAACGAAGTAAACGAATGCTTCAATATCTACGTAGCCATCAGCAAAATCTACAAGAGCCATCCAGACCGTCTGCGCGACTGGTTGAACCATCCGAAAGCAAACGGTTATCAGGCACTCCACGTTACCCTGATGAGTAAGCAGGGAAGATGGATAGAAGTGCAGATCCGTTCCGACCGTATGGACGAGGTAGCAGAAAAGGGGTTTGCTGCCCACTGGAAATACAAAGAAGGAAACGAAGGTGAATATACAGAAGATGAGAACGAGCTGAACGACTGGCTCAGCACCATCAAGGAGATTCTGGACGATCCGCAGCCGGATGCCATGGACTTCCTCGATGCCATCAAGCTGAACCTCTATGCTTCAGAAATCTTCGTCTTCACACCAAAGGGAGAAATCAAAACGATGCCGGCAGGCTGTACTGCCCTCGACTTCGCCTTCCAGATTCATACCTTCCTGGGCAGCCACTGCATTGGAGCCAAGGTAAACCATAAACTGGTTCCGCTGAGCCATAAGCTGCAAAGTGGCGACCAGGTTGAGATTCTTACTTCCAAGAGCCAGCATGTACAGGAAGAATGGGTAAACTTCGTCAGTTCAGCCAAGGCAAAGAGCAAGATTCTTGCCATCCTGCGCCGCGATTCACGAGAGGTTCAGAAGAAGGGAGAAAACATACTCACCGAATGGCTCAAGAAGAACAGCATTGAGATGAGTGCGTCGGTGGTAGACCGCCTATGCGATTTTCATAATATCCAGAAGCCTGAAACCCTCTTCCAGTCATTGGGAGACCATCAGATTATCCTGGGCGATAAAGATTTCGATGAGTTGCAGGGCAAGCCTAAGAAACAGCAGGCCAGCAGCTGGCGCAATTATATCCCATTCCTGGGCAAGAGCAAGGAGAAGGCTCAAGAAAAAGGCATCGTGAAGCCTCAGGATCTTTTCGTGGTGGGCAAAGACTTCAACAAGAAGAAGCCACTCATCCTGACCGAGGAGAACATCAACCAGTTTATCTTCCCTAGCTGCTGCCATGCGATTCCTGGCGATGACGTTATGGGCTTTATCGACAACAAGAACCGCATCGAAATACATAAGCGCTCTTGCAGCATAGCAGCCAAACTGAAGTCCAGTTTCGGCAACCGCATCGTAGATGCCAAATGGGATATGCACAAGCAGATACTCTTCGATGCTACCATCGAAATCAAGGGTATCGACCGTAAGGGCATGCTGCTGGATGTAAGTAAGGTGATTAGCGACCAGTTGGGTATCAATATCCACAAGATAACAATCAGTAGTGATAACGGCATCTTCGACGGAACAATCGAACTCCGTATTCACGACCGCGAAGAAGTCAAAACCATTATGAATCAACTCCGAAATATTGATGATCTGCAGGAAGTACAGAGAATCCTGTAACTTAGGAGTTTATGATAATAAAGAAAAGATAAATAATAGAGAATCGCCGGATTTAAAATTTGGCGATTCTCTATGAAATCATACAGATTTCAACATCTTTATAGAAATCGATTCAAAACAAAAAACTTAAAAACAATATGAAAAAATTATTCTTATCATTTTTAATGATGTTGACCCTGTTGCCTCTGGCAGCAGCCAACAAGTATGACAACCCAGATACCCTGGTAGTATCCCGTGACGGAACAGGCGAATTCCGCACCATCGACGAGGCCATCGAAGTGTGCCGCGCCTTCATGGACTACACCAAGGTAATCTATGTAAAGAAGGGAGTTTACAAGGAGAAGCTCATCATCCCAACCTGGCTCACCAACATCACCATCTGCGGTGAAGACCGTGACCAGACTATCATCACCTGGGATGACCACGCCAACATCCTGATGCCTATCGGCGGTCTTGACTCCGAGGCAGCAGCCAAAGGCAAGAAGATGGGCACCTTCCGCACTTACACCCTCAAGGTGCAGGGCAACTATATCACGCTGAAGAATATCACTATCGAGAACAATGCCGCCAAACTGGGACAGGCAGTGGCTCTCCACATCGAAGGCGACCATATTCTGGTACAGAACTGCCGACTCTTGGGAAATCAGGACACCGTATATACAGGCAGAGCAGGCTCTCGCATTGCCTTCTACGACTGCTACATCGAGGGTACCACCGATTTCATCTTCGGTCCTAGCCTGGCATGGTTTGAGAATTGTGAGATTCACAGCAAGGCCGACAGCTACATTACAGCCGCATCAAGCCCAGCCGGTCAGAAATACGGCTATGTGTTCAACAAGTGCAGATTAACAGCAGCCGATGGTGTAAAGAAAGTATATCTGGGTCGTCCTTGGCGTCCGTTCGCCAAGACTCTCTTCATGAATTGCGAGATGGGCAGCCACATCCGTCCTGAGGGTTGGCACAACTGGAACAACTCTAAGAACGAAGAAACGACAGAATATAGCGAGTACAAGAACCATGGTCCAGGTGCCGCCACCAAGGGCAGAGTAGCCTGGAGCCATCAGCTGAGCAAGAAAGAGGCAGGCAAGGTTACTATCGCCAAGGTTTTCGGCGAAGAAGCGTGGTAAACCACCATCCCCTACCCTTTCAACTAATCATAAAGTTCAAAGCTCAAAGTTCAAAGCTCAAAGTCTTAAACCAGTCCATCGAGCTGCTTTTTGAGTTCTTTGAGCTGGTCTCTTACAGAAATAAGGGTGTCGAGAACTTCAGAAGATTTCTCGGCACCCGTTCTGTTTTGGTTCAGATACTTACGGGCAGCCGCAATCTTCAATCCCTTCACCTTGATAAGGTTGTAGATGAGCCTTACCTGCTCAATATCCTTATCGGTATACTGGCGCACTTTATTGCCAGCAACCTTCGGTTTGAGAAAAGGAAACTCCTTTTCCCAATATCTCAACGTAGAGTCGTTTAGACCAAACATTTCACCTACTTCCTTGATAGAATAGTACAATTTCGTTGTTTTATCTGGAATTATTGCCATTTTTTCCGTCTTTAATTTCAAAAATAATTAATTTAGTTGCAAAATTAAACAATTCTTCTTATCTTTGCAAAGATTTTCGGAAGAAAATGCCCTAAAGGGCAAAAATATTTTCTGAGAGGACTCTCAATCCCCTCTCCAAAACAGGAAAAAGAAATTAAAGATAAATATAAAAAAGATATGATGACAGCTAATGAAGTGCGCGAATCCTTCAAGAAATTCTTCGAAGGTAAAGGCCACAAGATTGTTCCATCAGCACCTATGGTTATCAAGGATGACCCAACGCTGATGTTTACAAACGCTGGTATGAACCAGTGGAAAGACATCATCCTCGGTACGAAAGACCCAGGCAAGGATGTTCGTCGTGTTGATACTCAGAAATGTCTCCGTGTAAGCGGTAAGCACAACGACCTCGAAGAGGTGGGTCACGATACTTACCACCACACCATGTTCGAGATGCTCGGTAACTGGAGCTTCGGCGACTACTTTAAGGAGGGTGCCATTGATTTGGCATGGGAGTATCTTACTGAAGTTTTGAAACTCAACCCTGCCGATCTCTACGTTACCGTATTCGAGGGTAGCAAGGAGGAAGGTCTGGAACGCGACAACGAGGCTGCAGGTTACTGGGCTAAGCACGTGCCAGCCGACCACATCATCAACGGTAACAAGCACGACAACTTCTGGGAGATGGGCGAAACAGGTCCTTGCGGTCCTTGCTCAGAGATTCACGTGGATTCTCGTACTCCAGAGGAGAAGGCTCAGGTGCCAGGCCGTGAGTTGGTAAACAAGGATAACCCTCAGGTCATCGAAATCTGGAACATCGTGTTCATGCAGTACAACCGCAAGGCTGACGGTTCTCTCGAACCTCTCCCAATGCACGTTATCGATACAGGTATGGGCTTCGAGCGCTTGGTTCGCATGTTGCAGGACAAGCACTCTAACTATGATACAGATATCTTCCAGCCAATCATCAAGGAAATCGAGGCTATCTCTGGCAAGAAGTATGGCTTCACTACTCCTACAGGTGAGAATGGCGAGGGTAAGGATGAGCAGGAGAAGATTGACATCGCTATGCGTGTTTGCGCCGACCACCTCCGTGCCGTAGCCTTCTCTATCGCCGATGGTCAGTTGCCAAGCAACGCCAAGGCAGGTTACGTAATCCGACGCATCTTGCGCCGTGCCGTACGTTACGCTTACACATTCCTCGGCCAGAAGCAAGCATTCATGTACAAGCTCGTCAATGTATTGGTAGAGCAGATGGGTGCAGCCTTCCCAGAGTTGCCAGCTCAGCAGGAGCTCATCACCCGCGTGATGAAAGAGGAAGAGGATTCATTCCTCCGCACCTTGGAGAAGGGTATCAACCTCCTCAATGGCGATATGGACGAGCTCAAGGCTCATGGCGAGACTCAGCTTGACGGCGTGAGCGCATTCCGCCTCTTCGATACATACGGTTTCCCTCTCGACCTGACAGAGCTTATCTGCCGTGAGAATGGTTACACCGTAGATGCTGCAGGCTTCGACGAGGAGATGAAGAAGCAGAAAGAGCGTGCCCGCAATGCTGCTGCCGTAGAGAACGGCGACTGGGAGGTTTTGAAGGAAGGCGACCAGAACTTCGTAGGTTACGACTATACAGAATATGAGTGCCACATCCTGCGCTACCGCAAGGTGACTCAGAAGAAGAACTCTTTCTATGAGTTGGTACTCGACAACACTCCATTCTATGGTGAGATGGGTGGACAGGTTGGCGACAAGGGTGTACTCGTAAGCGAGGATGAGACCATCCAGGTTATCGACACCAAGCGCGAGAACAACCAGAGCATCCACATCGTAAAGGAGTTGCCAAAGGATGTAAACGCTGATTTCATGGCTTGCGTTGATATCGAGAGCCGCGAGGGAAGCGCTGCCAACCATACAGCTACCCACTTGCTCGACTACTGCCTGAAGCAGGTTTTGGGCGAGCACGTAGAGCAGAAGGGTTCTTATGTAGATAAGGATACATTGCGTTTCGACTTCTCTCACTTCCAGAAGGTAACAGATGAGGAGCTCCGCAAGGTAGAGCACATGGTAAACGAGATGATCCGTGCCGACTACGCCCTGGACGAGCACCGCGATACTCCTATCGAGGAGGCTAAGGAACTTGGTGCTATCGCCCTCTTCGGCGAGAAGTATGGCGACAAGGTTCGTGTGGTTCGCTTCGGTCCATCAGCCGAGTTCTGTGGTGGTATTCACGCCAAGAGCACCGGTAAGATTGGTTTCTTCAAGATTATCTCTGAGAGCAGCGTAGCAGCCGGCATCCGCCGTATCGAGGCTTTGACAGGCAAGGCTTGCGAGGAGGCTATCTACGGCTTGCAGGATACCATCGTAGCCTTGAAGGGCTTGTTCAACAATGCCAAGGATCTCGAAGGTGTCATCAGAAAGTACATCGACGAGCACGATGCCTTGAAGAAGGATGTTGAGAAGTTCCAGGCTCAGGCTGTAGAGCGTGCCAAGGATAAGCTTGTAGAGAATGCAAAAGAAATCAATGGTGTGAAGGTTGTTACAGCCGTATTACCAATGGAGCCAGCAGCTGCCAAGGATTTGGTATTCAAGGTTCGCGAGGCTTTGCCAGAGAACATGATCTGCGTAGTAGGTTCTGTTTATAACGACAAGCCAATGCTCAGCGTGATGTTCAGCGATGATATGGTAAAGGATCATGGTTTGAACGCTGGTAAGATGATTCGCGAAGCTGCCAAGTTGATTCAGGGCGGCGGTGGCGGTCAGCCTCACTATGCTCAGGCTGGCGGTAAGAACAAGGACGGCTTGAGCGCTGCAGTAGATAAGGTTGTAGAGTTGGCTCAGCTGTAATCAGCTTCCACAAATGAATATATGATAGAGTTATCTTAACTCTTATATATAATAAGGTATAAAGGGTTGCAATCCATCTTTTCGAGGATTGCAACCCTTTTTCTGTAAAATGCTGCGTATGATTTCAATATTTTTATTACCTTTGCACCCGAATTGTAAAACATATACATATTTAATATGGCTATTATAAAGACTGTAGAGGGAAAGACTCCTCAATGGGGAAAGAATTGTTTTATCGCTGAGAATGCCGTACTGACCGGCGACTGTATTCTTGGTGATGACTGCAGCATCTGGTATAGTGCGGTATTGCGCTCTGACGTGGATGCCATCAGATGTGGAAACAGAGTGAATGTACAGGATTGCGCCTGCATCCATCAAACCGGTACGATGCCTTGCATTCTGGAGGATGATGTATCAGTGGGACATGGTGCCATCGTTCATGGAGCTACCGTTAGAAAAGGTGCTCTCATCGGTATGAATGCCACTGTGCTTGACAAGGCTGACATTGGAGAAGGGGCTATCATTGCTGCAGGTGCTGTAGTTACCCATGGCACCAAGGTTCCTGCACATGAGATTTGGGCGGGTATTCCAGCCAGGAAAGTAAAGGTCTGCGCTCCTGGACAAGCCGAAGAATTTGCCAAGCATTATTCCGGATACATCAAAGACTGGTATCTTAAGGAAGATTAATTGTTACAACGAGCATTTAATATCATTGAAACGATACCATCTATAAGTTATAAAAACTAAAAATAGATAAGTTTTATCACTTATAAGTGAAACTTTTCGTATATTTGCAAAAAGTTTCATTTATAAGTGATAAAAATATGGCAACTATTATTCGTCAATCATATATCGACAAGATAGAAAGGTATCTTGGAAAGGAGACCATCATCGTATTAGTAGGTCAACGTCGTGTAGGTAAAAGCTGCATGATGAAAATGATTCGTGACCGCAAGAAGGCAGATGACAGCAACAATATCATCTTTATAGATAAGGAGAAAAGAGAGTTTGACAACATTCGGGGGTGTAATTTAAACTGTGTCAAGGCTTGTTCTTAACTTTCATTCCCACTCCCTGCTGGGGGCATGCCCCCAGCAGGGAAGCCTTTTCGGCTGCAAAGTTACATAATTTTAAATCTATCTCCAAATTTTATTGCCAATTGTTGAGAAATTTGTCCCCAATTTGCCAGTGACATAGTCCATTTCTTACGGATGTTGCGGTAAGCTAAGTACACAAGCTTCTCCAAAGAATTATCCGTAGGAAAGACCCCTTTAGTCTTTGTGACCTTTCTTACCTGTCTGTGATACCCCTCAACCGTATTGGTCGTATAAATGAGTTTACGGATGGCTGGAGTATATTGGAAATACTCTGTCAGACGTTCCCAATTGTCACGCCATGACTTGATGACAATTGGGTACATCTCTCCCCACTTAGACTCTAACAGGTCTAAATTAGCAGCAGCGGAGTCTTTGTTTACTGCACCATATACTGTTCTTAAATCCTTGATAAACTCCTTTTGATGCTTACTGCCAACATACTTGATAGAATTGCGTATCTGATGGACAATACAGAGCTGCACAGAACTCTCAGGAAATACGCTTTGGATGGCATCTGGGAAGCCTTTGAGACCATCAATACAACAAATCAAGAGGTCTCGAACACCACGGTTCTGAAGATCCGTAAGAACTTCTAGCCAGAAGTTAGCTCCTTCACTCTTAGACACATACATACCTAACAGTTCTTTTTGGCCTTCCTTGTTGATACCAAGAATGTTGTAAATGGCTCGTGTGACAGCTCTGCCATTCTCATCCTTTACCTTATAATGGATAGCATCAAGCCAGCAAATGACATATACAGGATTGAGCATGCGAGACTTCCAGGCGGTGATTTCGGGTAATACACGGTCTGTTATAGAGCTGATTGTATCGGCTGATAGAGTTGTGTTGAACTCACGCTCAAAGTAGCTGCTGATGTCACGTGTGCTGGTGCCCATGGCGTACATCTCAATAATCTGGTCTGCCATGCCATTGGCAAGAATAGTCTCACGCTTCTTTACGGTCTCAGGTTGGAAAGTTCCGTCTCGGTCACGAGGAGTCTCTATAGTGACCTCACCATATTTTGTTTGAACCTTCTTACTCATCTTACCATTACGACGGTTGCCGGAAGAGCGTTCCTCGTCACTTAAATGAGCGTCCATCTCACCTTCGAGAGCTGAGTTGAGAATACGCTCTAACAATGGAGCTAATGCTCCGTCCTTGCCAAATAAGGCTTCACCACTACGCAACTGCTGAGCTGCTTTCTTGTAATCAATTTCTAAGTTGTCCATAATATAAAAACTGTGTTAAACTACTTTTATTGTAGCTTGACACAGTTTAGTTTACACTCTCCAACATTCAGACCTATCAGGATCTCAACGACTATATCGGAGAGCACTTTCAGTCCGATAAACATAACTATATCCTTATCGATGAGATACAAGACATCAAGGAATTTGAACGATCCATCCGAAGTTATCGCACAGAACCCAACACCGACATTATCATCACAGGTAGCAATGCCCGCATGCTGAGCAATGAACTGAGCACACTCATCGGTGGCAGATATAAGGAAATCTATATCCAATCGCTGAGCTATAACGAGTTTCTGGAATTTCATCAACTATCAGATAATGACGAAGCACTTGCTCTGTACATTCAGTATGGCGGTTTGCCTGGTCTGGCAAAGATAGGTCTTGAAGAGGATGATGCACGTGAATACCAGATGGATATTTACCATACCGTTTTGCTTAAGGATGTCATCATGCGCAACCAGATAAGAAACGTGCCATTCTTAGAGAACCTGGTGCGTTTCCTTGCTGATAATACAGGTAAACTCATCTCAGCCAACAGTATCTCCAAATATATGAAATCTCAAGGAGAATCCATTGCTTCGGCAGCTATCACCAATTACATATCCTTCCTTTGTGAAGCCTATATCCTGCACAAGGTGAACCGCTATGACATCCACGGCAAACGTATCTTTGAAACCAACGATAAGTTTTATTTTGAAGACAACGGCATTAGAAATGCCATTGCCGGGGGAACACGTGAAGGAGACATTGAGAAAGTGATAGAGAATATCATCTATCAGAATCTCATACGCTTGGGCTATCAAGTTTATGTAGGACAACTGCAAGCTGGAGAAATCGACTTTGTATGTACCAAACCAGGCGGCGAACGCATCTACGTGCAAGCTTCCTATATCATAGCCGACGATGCAACCAGAGAACGGGAGTTTGGCAATCTCCGTGCCATCAAGGACAACTACCCGAAGTACGTTATCTCCATGACCCCTCTGCTCACCAAAAATGATGATGACGGCATCACGCACCTGCATCTTCGCAAGTTCCTGACTGAAGGAATATAAATAACAGGAATTCCTCAGATTGGGCACACAGTGTATTCCCAATCTGAGGATTCTTTTATTCCTCCCCATTCAGGCATTCGCCGGTTTCATAACTCTTCGTCATATCCTTTAAGATATCAATCATCTCCTGCCTTATCGCCTCCCAAAAAATGAATATGCTTTCATAAAAGAAAAGCAAGCATCAACGAGCCAACCGATACACGAGCCAACTGTAGCTATCCACCAGGCAACAAGATAACCAGTAGTACAATTGGTAGCCTTGAAAAGGACATCACCGTCAAAGAGATGCCTCACCAGATTAGGCAGGAAGAACAATCCATGCGCCAAACCAGCTTGCCATCCATACAATTCCGTACCATTGATGTTGACAAACAGTATCGCTGCCACCAATACAACTATCGGTCGCCAGGGCAAAAAGATGTAGACCATAACTAGATACCCCAAAATTCTATCCATATCTTCTTTTATATTTTATATGTCTAAACACTAACCAACCATAAAAGCCACACATTACAGCCATGACATAGAACAAGAGGGAAACTAAATTCGACCATTTACCTTCCACACCCACAACATAGAATCTATCTTCTATATGTTTGGGTACCACATCTAGTGCTCCTATAGACAAACCCAAGAAACACAAGGCTAAAACTACAGCCAACACCAATCTTATCTTTGCATTCATACCCCTTAGAACAATTGAAATCGTTTATACTCTTTTCTCCAATCTTCAAACTCTTTATCAGTAGGCTTACCAAAAGCTGGATACATCTTATCATATTCAATCTCCGTATGAGTAGGTTTCTCATTGAGATAATCCTTCAAGGAATCCTTCTGCACCTGAAATCGACTTGATTCTACGAAGATTAAACTTTTACAAATTCTCTTCTCAATTCTTTCCTCCATCCATTCTCTGCCATTGGTGAGAAAAGACATATACCAATATCTCATCTCAGCCCAAGCATTCCTTGTAGGGTGCGCTGTGCCATGAATGAAGTCACGATAAACAGAAAGCGAGAGACCGGTTAGCCAACAAACCTTGACAGAATCCCCCTTAGCCATTAGCGTCATGTCCGACAACATCTGTTGCATTGTCATCTTCTCCGACTTCCGCCAAAGCATTTGCTTTTCCATGTATTCATTTTTTTCAGCTTCTTTCTGCTTCTGCCAATAGCCATGAGGGTTCAAGAAGAACCAATAGCCAAATAACACTACCAGCACGGCACTCAATACCAATGCCAACCTACACACTCTTTTCTTGATGTTCTTTTCCATAATTTCTATATTTTATTTGTTATTACTCACAATACACTTACATAACCATTATATTTTTTAAGCGTTCAACTAAAAAGTCCTCCTTTCAAAAGGTTCTTATGCTACCTTTTTCTGGTAACACGTTAATACATAATTAATCAAATCAGCATTCTTCAATTGTTTTTTACCAGCATCTCCACGTACATATAGTTCACAGCCATTCAAAAGAATAATGCCACCCTCCCATTTAGGGATAGAGATTCGGCAGAACAACTTACCTTCAATCGTTTTGTACCAAATCATTTTGATTTGAGATACAAACGAATAATTGTCTATCGCTTGGCTCAGCTGATTCATGAAGTCAGCCTGAAAATCTGCACGATTTTCAAAAGGTGCCTCATTCAATAGTTCATCTTCAACACCACGTATTGTACCATCATTCCCTACTCCAACATACACATCACCCATCTCATGACTATTGCCAAATGCTACAATCTCTTTAAATATCTGCTGATTTTGGAAACTTCGTTCACTACGAAGAGGATTGGCACTGTGCATAAATGAGCTTTTAAATTCACGATGAAAGTTTTCTTGCTTTCCTAAATCTACCGAATTTACCCCCAGCAATGTTCCAAGGTATGCACTTTGCTCCTTTTCTGAGGACTTACTCTTCACATCCATAGCCTGAAGTATTGCATCTACAGTCAGTTCATTTTTTCTCAATTTGTCCGCAAACATGTTCCACAACTCATCAAGGGATACCGATTGATATAATTGAGCATCTTCGTATAAACTCTCTTTGCTCATCTTCTTCGCCTTAGCAGGAACCGATGGTTTTTGCAAAGGATTTGCTCTATGTTGATAGCTTGTACTTGGATAGATTTTTCCATCCTCCATTTCACGTAGTTTCAGAATCGTTCCAACGACTACATGTCCGTCAGAATCTATACACTCATTAGGCAATACCACAAAACTTGTGATACACCATTCAGGAACAATCCCCTCTTCACCATTATTCATATTTACATAACGCAAATATTTACCTGTTGATAAATTCTTAACCTCAATCACTTTAGCTTCAAAGCTTCTTTTTGTTGTTGCCATAATAGTTTTAATTAAATTGTTTAAATAATCAGATTGCTTCCGAAAGGCTCTTGCTTTAGAAAATTTCTGCTTTTGCAAATAGAATCGTGAAAACCGATTATCTTTCAACAAATATTTGCCCAAAGCTCGTAGCACAATCTGATTGTTTTGAATAATAATCTGATTCATAATCCATCATGATTTTACAAAGTAAACCTCAGGTTTATTTCGATGCTTCAGCCAAGACTTCCAATAGCTTGGCTGAAGCTTTTATGACACCTAATCATCTTCTATTCCATCGGGAAACATCATATTCAAAGCATCTTCAATAGAATTATTTGTCACTTCTTCCCAATTTTCAGGATTGTTCTCATAATCCTCGTACTCTTCTTCCGAGAGATCAAAAATCGTTCTGTCTTCAATCATTGCCTTTAAATTTAAACGTTTATACTAAAGTTTTTCCAGATCAGAGATAGCCTTTGCCTTAAGTTTCTTTGACCAAGGTCCTTTCTCGATTTTCCTTCTAATAGTTTCTTTGGTTTCACCATTCTTATAGAGTTTCTTAATTACTGCCTTAAACAAGGCATCAAAGCCAAACTCTGTCAAAGCTGAAGTTACCGCACCAGCCAACAACAAGAAGGCGATTCCACCAAGCATTCCCCCAGGACCAAGCAACGCCAACGCTGCTGTTATTGCTGCTGCACCACTCAATCCAGTCATAGAGATTGCTACCATTAACATTATACCAGGTACTCCAAGACCTGCAATTTTATTCACTATTCTATCCATTTTCTTATATTTTTATGGATTAATAAACTTTGGAAGCAAATTTGCATAAACGCAGGCAGGCTTCCTTGCTACCTTTTGTTCCTTGCTGGTTGTGGAAAGACCTGGGGGAAACAAAAGAATAGCAGGAAGCCTAATATCTTTAGTATTGACTTACAAAACTAATCATCTTCAGTATCCGCCCTTATCAAATTTCCACATTCGCAAGGTGTGAAGAATCAACTTCATAATTGAAATGAGATTTGTTATGTCACCATAATTAATTCAAATTTAATAGTTCATTACTTGAAGTCATTCCAACTGCCTATAGGCTATCATAGAACCACTTCGTTAACTAACTCTGGTGCAAAAGTATAAAAAACAAATAAGCGTAGCAAATTCACTAGAATATTGCCACGCTCATTTTGTTACAATTTTCAACAACTAATTAATTATCAACTACTTACAACTTATTCTTTATTTATTTTTTTAAATTTTGCTTCAAAATCTGCCACTTTTGGAGTGTTCATACACAATTTTATTAACTTGACTTTACTTTCTAATCCATTAGTCTTTAAATTCTCTTCAATTGTTATATCAGTATTGTTTGCTACAGATTTGAGATTAAACAATCTTTCTATATCCTTTACTCTAGTAGCTCTTCCGTTTAGAATTTTACTATATATTTTATAACAAAATAACCTATAACAACTTCTCGGTCCGAATTCCGCCCTATATTTTATTTCCTTATTGACTTCTATTGAAAGTAAGCCACAGACACAGGCATTAGAGATAGCACTTGCTAATTTCTCAATAGTATCAACCTCCATATCTACTTTTTCTTTTATAAGCAGCTTGACTTGTTTCACAAGTGCCGACTTTTGAACTCCAGACAGATACATTGAATCTTGAGAAGTCTTGCAAAAACCTTTAGAACTCAACGATACAGGTATAAGGGACTTCAAATGATTATTATATTTACGTTGCCCTTTATCTTCAATTTGAACTTGGCGATTAGCTTCTGAAACATTGAGCAATTTTATATAAAGGAATGCATCATTCCCTATTGTCTTTGATTTTATTGTATGAAGTCTGCCAGACTCCTTAAGAATTCCAAGATATCTATTATCGTTTTCCTCACTACTTTTCATTATTATCATAGAAAAACCATTCTTATCCAGTTTACCCTCAAAAAGGTGTTTGAAGAAAGCCTCGGAAACAGGATGTTCCTCATCTATATAAACGACAAAGCCTTTCGCCAGCACATTTTCATCGATAAAAGTTTTACTACGTAATCCATCAAAGGAAAGACCAGTAAACGCTAACAAGTCCTTCTCCTCATATTTTTTTAAGGAATAATGAGAACAATCTTGTGGATAAAGACCGACAAGAGGACGCACCTGTATATTAACCTTAGTCTGTAACAGTACATTAGAATATATTATAATGTCATCTTCATTATAATGCAGGATTCCGTAAGGTACTTTCTCCAAGACGGGCGTTATACCTAACTGCTTTTGTATCTGACTAACCAAATAGTTCAACACATCCGAATCCCAAGCAAAACACTCAACAAAATCCAGCATATTCTTCAAATCATCAGAAAGAACTGAAAATTGAGTAAGTAAAGCCAAATCTTCTTCTGTCTTGAACATATTCCATCTAATAAGCCTTAATACAACTTGCTCTGTCGAAAGCTCCCCTATACGTCCATACTTTTGTTCAAAAGTCTTAGTAAATTGAATAATAGCCGTATCTGTCTTCTGCAATTTCTTTTCATTATACACAAATCTGAACATACTCTTGGTTGGAATGCCTAGATCATCAACCAACTGTAGGTTTCTTCCTGTTGGCATTTTTCCTTCCTGAATTTTCCTTAACAGAAGATTCTTTATATCTTTATGCCATACAATTACGAGCTTAGGTTTCAGGTCATGCAGAACATCCAAAAAAGCCTTAAAATCATCATCCTCTTTTTTAGACAACGCCTCTTCTACCCCATACATACTTGTATGAGTAAGGCTCATCTTTGTAAAATGCTGTATGTAATTATAGAAAGCAAGATGGTTCCAATATTTTTTTTGCTCATCTGGTTCCATACAATCTTGTGTTCCTGTAATATAAAGTAGGAATTCCTTGAAAGACTCATAGCCTAAGAAATCCCCAAAATAACAATTAAAAGCTTCATAAGTAGTATAACGTAAATCGTATGGAGTTGAATCATCTACTTCGCTAACCGCCCATCTACATAATTTATCATATTTCTTACTGTTACTATTCAGAACACAATCTTCATAATACTCACAACCTTTTTGTATACACCAATGATTGATACCAACAACCAAAGTTCCCCCTTCTTTCCACTCCTCGGTTATTCTTGGATTGAAAAGATACTTCGGAGTCTTATGACCTTTACCCATACACTTCTTTAACATATCATTATAGAAGCTAGAAGACTGACTATCTATATACGTTCTATCCATTTATCAAATTCTCCTCTATTAGTTTTATCATTGGATACCATTTCTGTATTGCCTGCATCTTACTCACATCATGAAGTGTAGGGGATTCTAATTTCATAATACGTGCATACTCGTACTTAAAAAGAACCACAAAGACTATCTTTTGATAACCACACAATGATGTATCTCGACGAGAAACAGAACCACGTATGATATAATTCTCGGCATAACAAGTCTTGCATATATTGATGAAAGGGCAATGAATACAACATTCTTCTTTATGCTCATTGTCTTCCTTCATCTCTATATGTTCTAATTCACTTGATTTTTTTTCACCACAAACAGACGGAAAACACATATGGCATGGATAATATTTTCTTGTCTGAAAGTCGAAAGCTCGACAATTACCTATGTTACATAGAGCCGTAAAACTTTCGTCTGCCAAAGTCCACGATATGTCATAACTAAAGAACTCGCAAGGTACTATAGCTGGATTATCCAAATAAAACTGAGCCAAATTCAACATTTGGTGATAAAACTCCTTTTCCAAATGGCATTTTTTCCAATCTGTCATTAAAGAAAAACGAGAATATATTTGATTGAACCCTTGCGAATGTAAGTACTTTACATTTTCAGCAACATCTAACAACGTTGCTGGTGTGATAACCATATTAAGCCTAACATCCTTCCAGGTCTGAACAAAAAAATCCAAATCAATCTTATCAAAAGAATTAGAGCGATTTATATTATGAGATTTTCTGTTACCATCTAAGCTCAGTTTCAAAGTTATCTTATCTCGATTCTCATACAACCATCTCTTTATTTCACCATGAATCAGCGTACCATTAGTTGTCACACTAAAATGATAATATTCGGGAAATTGTTTCTTCCAAAGAGTTTCACATAATTGTTTTATCTTAGGGAACACTAAAAAAGGTTCACCTCCATGAAGCTTTATCTTAGTTCCATGTTCAGTTTTCTCCATCAACATTTTTTCCAAGATAGAGACCGCTTCATCTACATCAAATTCTATATCATTCTTATTCTTCTCAAAACAATACACACAATTAAGGTTACAACTAAAATTAGTTGAAACATATATTCTCCTACTATATTCTAATGCCGTATTCATGATCGAATTTTTTATTTAGCTAACACATAGGTCCATAAAATCATTCAACTTTATGGACCTACTATGTTCAAATACAATTAACCATACCATTGACCACAAGCCTTTATAATATTAGGCTTTGTATCATGTGGATTAACTCTTGTCTGGTTCTTCTCCAGCCACAACGTTACAGCATCTTGCTGAATCTCCATTTCATTTTTCATCTTGCTATCGCAAGTTGAAAACATTTTTTTACTACTTTTGTCAAACATAATATTTTAAACTTCTTGAAACATTTTTTCATTCAAACGTATCATCATATCATAAAAATATTCTTTATTTCCTAGACTACATTCCC
The DNA here is from genome assembly GCF_026015295.1 of Segatella copri. Classification (NCBI taxonomy): domain Bacteria; kingdom Pseudomonadati; phylum Bacteroidota; class Bacteroidia; order Bacteroidales; family Prevotellaceae; genus Segatella; species Segatella copri. Next base: position 2,023,942 of record NZ_JAPDUW010000001.1, read on the forward strand.
TATTGGCATTCTCCATCATTTTTAAATTACATTCTTTAAAGCCATCGAAATACTTGACTCGGCAGTCACCTCCACAAATATACTTAAGTTCACATTCTTTACAAGGCATCAAATTATTGACATTAGCTAGTTCACGGGCTTTTTTTGCCAAAGTTAATATTGATGTAAAATCATCGCTCCGAACATTTCCTATAGATTTCATTTGTTGTAAAATTGGACATAATACGACATTGCCATCAGCAGAAATTGCTAAATTTCCATAATCACAATTGTCTTCCAATCCACCATTCTTATGGAAATTCATAAAAGGCTTATCCATAAAATCTCCATAAATGCCATCATAAATTTCAGTTACAATAGCTTGATATTTTTTTTCAGTTCATTAGTAACAACAATGTTCCTCCCTTCCAAAATATCAAAGGTAAACTTTACTAGAAAATTTATATCTCCATATTTTTGATATAAGTTCTTAGCAAACTCAACATATTTAGGATAATCAACTTCCAAGTTCTTATCAAGATACGGAGTTACAGATATTTCTGTATATACATGATATTTCAAAAAAGACTCTACAGTTTGAAGGGCCCTAGAAAAATTACCTTTTCCTCGGACTTTCGAATTCGTCTCTTCCGAATATCCATCAATACTAATCTGAACACGCGAAAGCATTGGAGCTATTTTGCTTATAGTCTCTTCTGTCCAAAGTGTACCATTTGTTAGTATCTCATTTTTAATTCCTAAATTGTATGAATGCTCTATAATTTGCAACAAATCTTTCCTCAAAGCTATTTCACCACCAGAAAAAACAATAACCTTACCACCAGAATTATAAAACTTCTCTAAAACAGAATAAACCTCATCGGTAGAAAGTTCATTGTTTTTCTTGATACCAGCAAACATATAGCAATGAGGACAACGCATATTACATCCATTTGTTAGATAAAACTGCATTGTTCCTGTTTCATGCTTAAAATGTACTTTTTTATTTTCAAATTTTCTTGCGATAATTTGAGTAACTACAGCTTGAGCATTTTGATGAGAACCAGAAAAATGCTGTAAAGCTTCACCTAGCTGGTTATTATGCAAAAGATTAAGGAATGACAATTGTTCTTCATTTTGTAAAACTATCCAATTCGCAGTTTCTGGTGAAACCACTAATATCTTATTAGCATACCTGATATTTACCATTTTTGAAGGTAAAGCAAATATTTTGTCAAGAGGGATACTTTTTCTAACAACAGTTTTAACTTCTTGCTCCATAAGAATATAAGTTTTAAGATAGACGAGACAAGCTCGCCTATCTTTGTTTTTTTTACAACTACTACATTTTTAAGCAGCAGCACTACCTTTTGAAATTGTTGCCCAATTGAAATAGCATCTAGCAAAACAACCCCATGCAACAATTTTCTGTTCTTTAGCCTGTGAGGCTTCTACATAATATTCAATATCCATAATTATAAAATTTAAAGATTATTTTTGTCATTTACCTTTTCTCAATACTTTAGCGGCTCCTGCTACAGCTATAATTGTACCAGCAACAGTTCCTACGAAATGTACACCCTCTTTGATGGCATTCCAAACTTTTGTTTTTGTTTCCTTTTCCATTTTAAATTCTATTTTAAGTTATTGCCCATATAGAAAAAGAATGGTGCGAACTCCTACATTTCACACTTTCTTGTAAGTTAGGCTCTGGTAAAACCCGTAGAAAAGAAAATATGAAAGAGGAATCCACACCATATACTGGTGTAGACTCGCTCAAACAATAACTTCCGTTCATTCTACGTTCAAATTTACCAGATTTCAACTTACTGAACAGTATTGCCTGCACGTGTCCACAAGATCTTCTTGCTTCTTTGCATGGTATCCACTTCATACAAGTATTAAAACTTGCCCTGTCGCATACCGATTGCAAATATAGAAAAAATTCGGATAACATCCAAACATTTCCGAAGTTTTCTTTGCGGATTCCCCTATTTTTCTTCATATCATTCTTTTTTTAGTTCATAAAACAATATATTTCGGGGCAAAAGTATCAAAAATTATTGAATAAAACAAGTCCATAATGGTCCACAAAGTAAAAAAGTTCATTTATGAGATATTACATATCCACGTATCTAAGATAAAAAATCCATAAAATGAGTCCACTTGAAAAAGTCCCGAATCATATTTTTTGTCTTTGTAACTTATTGACAATCAATGGCACGTTTTCGTAAAAATGACTTTTTCAAGTGGACACAAATATAGAAACGAAAATTACAACAAGCATTGAATATCATTGAAATAACACCATCTATAAGTTATAAAAACTAAAATAGATAAGTTTTATCACTTATAAGTGAAACTTTTCGTATATTTGCAGAAAATTTCATTTATAAGTGATAAAATCATCAATTACATTTCCTTCCTTTGTGAAGCCTATATCCTACACAAGGTGAACCGCTATGACATCCACGGCAAACGTATCTTTGAAACCAACGATAAGTTTTATTTTGAAGACAACGGCATTAGAAATGCCATTGCCAGGGGAACACGTGAAGGAGACATTGAGAAAGTGATAGAGAATATCATCTATCAGAACCTCATACGCTCGGGCTATCAAGTTTATGTAGGACTGACGGCATCACGCACCTGCATCTTCGCAAGCTCCTGACAGAAGGAATATAAAAACGAACCTCTTCTTTTTCCATTTGCTTGGCAACTTCCTTTACGTCGTCCGTTGCATTCCAATTCAATTGCGTACACCGTGTATTCGCATTTTGAACCACCAAAAATCCTTAATGACCGAAAATGACCGTGACCTTAATGACCGGAATTCTCGGTAGAACGAAAAAGACCGCTCTCCTCGTATTGAAGTGAGCGGTCGATTTATTTATGGATGAGTCTGCTTATTATAATAAGGTAGACTCCATGTTCTTTATCCCATGCAGCTCGTTACTCCGAGCGTAGTAGCGATAGCGGTCAGTATGCTGATGGCTATATGCAGAATTGTTTTCCAAGTGTTCGCTTTCATTTTTTTGAATGTTGAATGTTGAGTGTTGAATGTTGAATTTTTGGGGCGGATAGGCTGGACTAGGGGCTAGCACCCTAGCCAGTCTATCTTTGGACTATTCAAGGCCGTCGCCAGTATCGTCCTTGCCGGTAGTGCCGCCGCCTGATTCAGAGCCTTGGCCATCGCTGCCGGTCTGACCGGTGTTTGAACCGCCTGGGGTAGAACCGCCTGGCGTATTATCCGGAGTAGTTGGCGCGTTGAGGTCAACGTTGGTCTTACCCTCCTTAATCGCCTTGATAACGGCTGCCTGAGCACTGCGGCTGGCTACGAGGTTAAACTCGGCGTCATCGCGAAGGTTCTTGAACTCCTGACCAGGCTCCCACTGAACCTTCACGCCGGTGATGTTCTGCGAGGTGAACTTGTCGGCATCCTCGGCACCCTTTGAGGTGAGAAGGAGAGAGAAATCACCAAGATCGCCCAGACGGATTTTCTTGCCCTCGAGCAACATCTCACGCATGCAGTCTACGGCGATGTAGAGGATGGCGCTGATGTCAGCTCTCGAATAAACGCTACCATGTGAAGTGATGTGCTTGGCAAACTTCTCGATGGTCATGATGTCAGTGTACTGTGAGATGGCGAAAGCATTCTGCTTCTCAGTCTTCACGAGTTCCAGGTCCTTTGGGTCAGGGGTAGTACCCTCCTTCTTTGCCTGGTTGATGCGTGACTTAGCCTGGTTGATCTCCAGAAGATTTGCGTTCACGCTACGCATTACGATGCTGTAATTAATCATACTATGTTATGCTTTAAAGAGTTTATTTAATCACAATTTCCCAGATGCTTTTTCTTGTCCTTTTCAGAGTCTTCATTGATGACCGGCGCCTGTCATCTTTTGTTCCCTGTCTCGGTCTTCATAGATGACCGCGTTTAGGTACAAAATAGCTTTCTTTCGATTGCTGGTGCAAAGGTACGAAAAAGCGCTGTAGGAAGCAATACTTTTCCGGCCACTTGAATTCAGTTTTCCGGAATCTTGTGAAATGGAGTCTTTCGAGAGTAGGTGAAGAGTGTCATGGCAACGGGCTGCATCCGGTCATTAGTGACCGGTCATTATCGGTCATTAAGAAAAACACTTCCGGTCATTTAGCCTCTATAATATATATTAAATATTTTAATATTATATTATAGCTCTTTTTCGCCCCCGAAAAACCTTAATGACCGATAATGACCGGGCATTAATGACCGGATTTTAAGGTAGAATGAAAAGAGTTGTAGTATGATGGGATATTGTGTAAAAGCTTGATATATCAGTTGTTAGATTCTGCTTGCTGTATCATTTGTTATACTCTTAAAGGTTACTAAAACTAGTATCGTAATCCTATCTATTCTGAAACATACCATATAAAATGTGTCGTGCTTTTTTACTAAATTCTTGAATGTATATATATATATCGCCACTCTTTTTGAGTTGTTATCACTTTACTTTTCTCTCATTTTCTCTTGAAAAATAGCTTTAAAAGAACTCTTAGTCTTATTTTTTTCGCTTTTTCTTCTTTTTTCCGTTAAATAACGTGATAAAATTAGGAGAGTTTCAAAAGATTTATTATCTTTGCCTGAAAGAATATAAAATATTAACGTAGCAATAGTGCAAAAGCTAGATACTACAAAAGATTTGTGATATGATTGAATGCCATAACAAGCTGATACACAGCATTTTAGGGGGGGGTAATTTTGCTCAGGCAAAGTTAACTCAATCTCTTCATGTACTTACTAGCAGGCGAATATTATCTTATTTTTATATGATAATGGTCGCTTTTTTTATGCTTTCTTTCACCGCCTGTTCTAGCGACGAAGAAACGGAAAAAGAGAAGGCTTTTGATTACGAAACCACATTTTTAGTCCATAATTGGCAGATTTCAGCAGTTTATCAGCGCATTGGAAGCCTCTTTATCGACGTAAACGAGGTTCCATTGTTCTGCCGTTTCACCTCAGACGCTATTTATTTCTCCGAAGTGAAGGAAGTGAACCTATTCGATTCAAACGGTAAAATTACCCAAACAACCACCGAAAACGTTGCTTGCGGTCAGTACACCTATTTAATAAAGGAGAACAAAATACAGATAGATAATCAGATATTCACCATTACGGACACTAACGGAACCCTCGTTCTGCAGAATGAGGACTGGAAACTAGTGCTCGTAGAAAAATAAACATATATATTATGGGAACATACAATAAAGAACGAGAAGAACTTCATAAAACGATTTGGAGTATTGCCGAGGAATTGAGAGGTGCTGTTGATGGATGGGAATTCAAGGCTTATGTCTTGGGTGCCATATTCTATCGTTACATCTCAGAAAACCTTACCGACTACATTAATAATTTGCAGGCTGCTGCCGGAATCAAGGATTTTGATTATGCTAAAATGGAAGATGAAGAAGCAAAGGAGGCTCGCGAAATGATGGTGCAGGAAAAGGGCTTCTTTATTCTGCCAAGTCAATTGTTTCAGAGAGTAGCTGCTTCACCTGAAAAGAATGTCAACCTCAATGAAACGCTAGCCCAAGTGTTCCGTTCTATTGAGGCAAGTGCTGCCGGTACAGATAGCGAGGAACAGGTAAAGGGACTTTTCTCTGATTTCATCATCGACAGCTCCCGTATCGGCAACTCTGTAGAAATGCGTAACAAGTGTATTTCCAAGGTGTTGACCAAGGTGCGGGATATGCAGCTCAGCAAGACGTTTACAGACAACAGTATTGATACAGTAGGCGACACCTACGAATACCTGATGCAGATGTATGCATCGAAGGCTGGTAAAAGTGGTGGTGAATACTTTACGCCACAGGAGGTGAGTGAAGTACTTGCCCGCATAGCCTGCTGCAACAATCCTAATATTCAGAAGGTTTATGACCCAGCCTGCGGTTCGGGGTCCTTGCTGATGAAGTTTGTGAAATATGTTGGTGAAAAAGCATCGGAAATAGAGTTTTATGGTCAGGAAATTAACCCTACAACCTATAATCTCTGCCGCATCAATATGTTCCTGCATAATGTGAACTATGCCAAGTTTGATATTCAGTTGGGTAACACGCTTACAACTCCTCATCATCTTGGAATGAAGTTTGATGCTATCGTGAGCAATCCGCCATACTCCAAGAGTTGGGAGGGAAAGAATAACACGATTCTGATTAATGATGTACGATACAGTCCTGCTGGTGTACTGGCTCCTATACAGAGGTCAGACCTTGCCTTTACGATGCACATGCTTTACCATCTTAGTGAGACTGGTACTTGTGCCATTGTTGAGTTCCCTGGAGTACTCTATCGTGGTGGAGCAGAGAAGAAAATCCGCGAATATCTGATTAAGAACAATTTTGTGGATACGGTGATTCAGCTTCCTGCCAATCTCTTCTTTGGCGTAGGAATTGCCACTTGCATCATTGTTATCAAGAAGAACAAGAAAGATAATAATATCTTGTTTGTGGATGCTTCGGAAGAATGTGAGAAGAAGGGCGACAAGAACAAGCTGGAGGATAAGAACCAAAACAAAATAGTAAATGCTTATCAGGAGCGCAAGGAAAAACAATATTTTACCAAGCTCGTTAGCAATGATGAAGTTCTGGCCAATGGTGCCAACCTCTCCGTTTCTTCTTATGTAGAGAAAGAAGATAAAAGGGAGGTGATTGATATTGTGGCGTTGAATGAAGAGATTGAAGCTTTGAGTAAGGATATTGCAAGTAAGTCGTTAAAATTGAGTGAAATAATCAAGGAATTATGAACAAGATTGCTGAATTAATAAGTAGATTATGTCCAGATGGAGTTGAGTTTAAAACGCTTGATTCTTTGGTAAGCTATGTTCAGCCTGGTCCATATATTGTTAGTTCAACAGAGTATGATACTCATTATAGCACTCCTGTTCTGACTGCTGGGCAAAGTTTTATTCTTGGATATACAAATGAGGAAGAAGGAATATACAATGCCTCGTCCCAAAAACCGGTTATCATTTTTGATGATTTTACAACAAGTTTTCATTGGGTAGATTTTGACTTTAAGGTAAAAAGCTCTGCATTGAAAATATTGAAAATAAAAGATAAACAAGAGGCAGATTTTAGGTATATTTATATGGCAATGAAAACCATTCATTTTATACCGACAAATCATATGCGGCATTGGATTTCATTATATAGCAAATTTGAGATTCCACTTCCTCCGCTTAACATTCAAAAGGAGATAGTCTCTATTCTTGATTCCTTCACTTCGCTCATCGACAAGATGAAACAGGAAGTAGAGATGAGAAAGAAACAGATGGTGTATTATATAGATAAGTTTTACGGCGGAGATTTTGATGGCATGATGAGGTTAGCAGACATTCCTGGGAATTCTGTTGCACAATTTTCTGACCTAGGCCCTATAATTCGGGGCAAACGATTTGTTCGTGACGATATTCGCACAGTGGGGCAACCGTGCATTCATTATGGAGATATGTATACATATTATGGAACCATGGCTGTAACTGCTAAGACATTTCTCGAAAGAGATTTTCCTAAAAAGATGCGATATGCGCATAAGGGGGATGTTGTTATAGTTGGTGCTGGTGAAAATGATTATGATATAGGTGTTGGGCTCGTTTGGATGGGAGAAGAACCTGCTGCAGTCCATGATGCATGTTATATACTTAAACATCATCAAATACCTATGTATATTTCATATTATCTGCGTTCGAACATTTATCATCAACAGTTGAAAAAGTATGTTTCAAGCGGTAAGATTTCATCTTTCTCTGCTGAAGGATTGGGGAAAGTTTATATCCCTATTCAACCAGAGGACAAGCAGCGCCAAATCGCTTCCATCCTCGACACATTCGAGACCTACATCTCGAAGCTGGAGAAGATGATAGAGCTACGCCAGAAGCAGTATGAATACTACAGAGAAAAGTTGCTGACATTTGAATAAATTCTTTTATTAATAACGTTATGGCAGAAAGTTATAAAATCATAGCAGAGCAAGATTATTGTACCGTGGTGTCAAAATACGAGTCATCAAGGAAGAATGGTAATGCTTACCAAAGTGAGCAGGATCTGGAACGCTGGCTTATCGAACAACTGCAAAGACAAGGTTACGAATATCCTTCCATCCACAACGAGAAAGAATTGCTGGAGAACCTGCGCATACAGCTGGGCAAGGCAAACGATACAGAATACTCTGACAAAGAGTGGCAAAGCTTACTGGATATTTTAACCAGCGAAACGCTCACTATGGAAGATAAGGCAGGCATGATTCAAAAGGAAAATACCGCAGTAGAAATAGAACGTGACAACGGTATTAATACCAATGTTCATCTTATCCATAAAGATAACGTGTTCAAGAATAATCTGCAGGTTATCAACCAGTACGTGCCCGCTGGCGGAACCCACGCCAACCGCTATGATGTAACCATCCTGGTTAACGGTCTGCCACTCGTTCATATTGAGCTGAAACGCCGAGGTGTAAGCATCAGGGAAGCCTTCAACCAGATAAACCGCTATGCTCGCGAAAGCTTCTGGGCAGGCAAGGGAATGTTTGATTACATCCAGCTGTTTATCATCAGCAATGGCACGGAAACTAAATATTACAGCAATACCACCCGCTATGCTCGTGAGCTGGAAGCTGACAAGCTGAAGGGGAAGAAAAAGAAAATTCAGAGCAACTCGTTTGAGTTTACCAGCTACTGGAGTGATAGGGAAAACAACCTTATCTGCGACCTTGAGGACTTTGCCAAGACCTTCCTCGTAAAACGCACGCTGCTCGAAATTCTTACCAAATATTGTGTGTTCAATGTTGATAAGGAACTGCTGGTGATGCGTCCTTACCAGATAGCTGCTACCGAGAGTATTACCCAGCGTATCAAGATTGCCTTGAATCATCATTGGGAAGGTTCAAGAAAGGCAGGAGGCTACATCTGGCACACTACCGGTTCGGGCAAAACCCTGACCTCGTTCAAGACGGCTCAGCTTGCAAGCGATATAGATGGAGTATATAAGGTAGTATTCATCGTTGACCGACAGGATTTGGACTATCAGACGATGAAGGAATACGATCGATTCTGCCCTAACTGTGCCAATGGTAATGTGAACAGTAAAATATTGCTCGGTCAGCTCAATGTCGGTGGCGATGATTCGAACATCATCATCACCACGATACAGAAGATGTCGAGCCTCTTGAGGAAAAAGCTGATAGAGCAGGAGGTTCTTGACCAGGTTTTCGTCTTCATCTTTGACGAATGCCACCGCTCGCAGTTTGGCGCCATGCAGAAACAGATTAAGCAGAGTTTCAAGAAGTACATCATGTTTGGCTTTACCGGCACCCCGATATTTGGAGTTAATGCCAGTGGTAAAAAGGGAGAAATGATGACCACTGCAGATGTGTTTGGCGGAGAGTTGGACGAAAAGGGCAATCATACTAAGCCGCTCCACACTTATACCATCATCAATGCCATCAACGATAAGAATGTGCTGAAATTCAATGTAGAATACCACACGCAGACGGCTATGGTAGATGGAAAGAAGGTGGAGAACACAAACTATCTCGACTCCAAGCGCATCGCTTTGAATGTGAAATATCTTCTTGATCATTTCGATATGAAAACCAAGCGCTCCGTTCAGTGGACAGCCACGGTTCTGACTAATGTAGAGGAAGTTATAAAGAACTACAAGAAAAAAAAGGAAGATCAGGTAGAAGAAAAGAAAGCGAAGGTAACCACCACGGGATTCAACTCTATACTTGCCTGCGACAGTGTGCCAATGGCTATAGAATACTATAAGGAGCTGGAACGGCAGATGGCTGAGCCCGGTGCCCCCCAGCTAAGGATTGCAACCATCTTTACTTCGGCAGCCAACGAGGCAGAGAACGACAGTAACGGAAATATAGAAGAAGACCCGGAAGGCATTAAGGGACTGGACTCTACGAGTAGGGAGTTTCTTGATTCCTGCATTACCAAGTACAACCATATCTTTGGAACCTCATACAATACGAGTGCTGAATTGTTTCAAAATTACTACAAGGATCTTTCCATGCGCACCAAGAACAAGGAGATAGATCTGCTCATTGTGGTAGGAATGTTCCTGACGGGGTTTGACGCAAAATGTCTCAATACGCTCTGGGTGGACAAGAACTTGCGAATGCATGGATTGCTACAGGCTTTCAGCCGAACCAACCGTATTCTGAATGCCTATAAGAATTGTGGCAACATCGTTTGTTTCCGCAATCTCATAGAAGCCACCAACAGGAGCTTCGGGCTTTTCGGCGATGCTAATGCCAACAGTATTATTCTGATGCGAACATTTGAGGAATATTACAATGGCTACGAGGAATATGGGAAACATCAGGCAGGATATAAGGAACTGGCAGAGAATCTTCTACAGGAATATCCGCTCTGCAAGTTGAATCCTTCCATCCAGCTGGCTCAAAAGATAGGCTTCATCAAGTTGTATGGGCAATTCGTCAAGAAGACTAATATACTGATAAGTTTTGATCAGTTTAATCCGGAAACCCTGGAAGAGCGCAATGCAATCCGCATCATCTGTGAAGGTGACAGGCAGGACTACCAATCTTGGTACCTCAGCTTCTGTGATGATTTGAAAGGCGGAACTACAGGTGGAGGTGGTGGTCATACAGGTGGAGACGGAGCTGGTGGAACGGATGATTTGGAATTTGAGATAGAACTGATTCGCCAGTTTGATATTGATATTCCTTACATCCTGGCTCTTGTGAAAAAATATCATGATAGCAACTGTGAAGATGCAGATCTTATCAAGGATATTATCCGTTGCATAACATCAAGTCCGAAGTTGAGGGATAAGAAAGACCTCATAGAGGGTTACCTTCATGTCATAAAAGAAGGTAAGGATGTTGATGTTTACGAAGAATGGCAGAATTACATCCGTCAGCAGATGGAAAGGGAACTGAAAGCCATTATCTGCGAAGAGAATCTGAAGGAAAAGGCAACCCGTGAATTTATCACCAAGTCGCTGCAGGATGGTTACGTAGAGGAGAGCGGAATGGCAATTACAACAGTACTGCCCCCTATGCCAATCTTCGGTGCCGGCAATAAACGTGAACAGAAAAAGAAAACTGTCATCGAAAAATTCAAACGATTCGTAGAACGATTCATGGATTTATAAACTTTTATAATATAAGGAAAGAAAAGATACTGAAACAGGAGCCTATCCCTATAGGTAGGTGCACGGAAAGCGTTGTCAGCAAGTATGAAATCTTATCGCTCAGAAACGACCAAACTTCAACAGAAGATAAGCTAACTTCAAGGATGACAACAAGCGGCGCTCATGTGTGTAGAAGTAAAAATCTACGACGTGGGCAAGACTTGTATGTATATCTGAAGTTAGGGCTTTGGTCGGCCTCTGAGCGATGATTGCGTATGGGTTTTTGCCCACGCTTTTTTATACGAATAATATGGCAGCAGACAAAACAAGATACTTAAAGGATTTGGAAATGCTCATGCAGGAATATAAAACCTGCTATGGGGATTGTGCTGGCGATAGAACTATTCATAAACTATCGTTACTTATTGCTATGTTTGAAAGTAGCGAAATGTTTGGAAAGATAGGGCAGAACCTTAAAACTAATCTAATCATTGATATTGATAGAGATATTGATTACGCGAAATGGAGTAACCGGGAAACTTGGATAGAAACTAAATCTAAGATTAATCAGTATGCTTCTTCTTTGACCTATGAGTCTCTGAATATGGACAAATCCTTATTTGCCAATAGTATGGCTGATATGTTGCCACCGGTTCCTGAAACCTCATCTGATGACAATAATAAGAATCAATTCGATGGGCTTACCTATATGGAAAGAGATAAGTTCAAGACAACCATCAATAACCTGATGAATAATAATGTATTTAATGATAAGGTTCTTGATTTTGCCATAGATTCTGCACTAAAAAAACTGTGTGCTGCTCTTCTGGATATTGCCAAGATAATAGAAGCTAAGCATGGGGCAAGTCTTTATGAAGACCTCTATAATAAGCAGTTGTTTGCCTATACTAATAAGATTGGTTCCTCTGTGTTGGAATCTCATAAGGAATGGAGAGAAAGTTATTTGGAAGATGAAATTACTGAGGATTCATTAAAAGACCATGTGCAGAAAGTTCTTATTAATCTTTTCAAGGCAGGCGTATTGGATAATATAGAAGTCAATGTCACCAAAAAGCAGAAGGATGACTATAAGGCTGAAATTGATTTTTCCGAGCATGATATTCCCAAGAAGATGAACACCAATAAGTTGTATAACTGCTTCAGAAGCATTTGCGATTTTAAGGGTGGTAAGTATTCTTTGGATAAGGTAAAAGCAGGCAGACTGCTGTTTAAGATAAGAAAGGATGAGGATAAAATTTGTGCTTTCTTTACGTTTGTATTAACGCTTACTCATGTTTATCAGGATATTGATGAGTTGAGAGAAGCCAATAGAGTGCCTAGTAAGATATTTGATTTCGATTTTTCCCAAATAGAATGCAAATTTAGTGAAGAAGAAGGTAAGCGGTCAGGCATTAGCAAGCATGCCCCTATGGTGCTTACCATTATGGATAAGATGAGTGTGAATATGCCTAAGGCTTACTGGGTATGTTTCTTCTGTGTGTTACTGGAAAAAGAATGGATTGAAGACAATGTAAATGCTTTTTGTAAAAAGATGAATTCAATCTTTAGTGCAGGACTAGACAAAAGTGCATTGAGTAAAACTATAAATGAACTAGGAAACAAAATCGAGGAATGGGATAAAGGAGATAGTCGACTGAAAAAGAAAAGAGAGTTTGGCTTGAAGTTCAAGCAATGTATTGAGTTTTATGTTCAATATAAAATGAACTCTTTTATGTAGAGCATGGACATAGATAATACCACAAAAATTACATAGATAATACCACAAATTAAAAAACTTAATACCACAAGCTAAAAAGATAGCACCACTCGTACCACATGGTATGGGCGGTGCTTTTGTTTTTTCCCTACCTTTGCAGCGTCGAAGAAACAAGAAAGCTCGAAATTTCAAAAGAGATCTTGAAACACCTTCGTACATTTATATTATATGTATACTCAGATTATGAGAGTGGTGCAGCAGGGCGAGGCGTTCGCTGTACAGAGTCAGAAAAGTGAGAACGGACAGATGATGAAATGCAACATCGTTCTCCAGGAGATGGGCGGCAAGTATGAGAACCAGTATGCTGCGGCAATGCTGGGTAATATGGCCCAGTGTAAGTATGCTCCGGGCGAACTGGTGGCGGTAACGCTCCGGTTTACGACTCGTGAGTATAATGGTCAGGTTTATCAGGATATCCTGGTTACGGACATTGAGAAACTTGGCAAGTAATTAATCTTGAATTGAAATAGGTGGCGTGAGAATTGTCCCGGGATAATTTGCGCAAACTGAAACTTACGACACTTCTTTCGTTCATCTTCAATTTTAATTTAAGATTTTATGAGTGCAAAGAAAAATAATAAGGTTCAGAACAATGTTCAGAACCAGCAGGTGAATAATAACGGCTGCCAGCATGTGCAGCTCGGTGGAATGGCTTACTATGATGATAAGCAGTATTTCCTCTTCAGTCCTGATTCTGTAAATCAGGGTGTTGTAGAAGCTTTTCGCCGTCATGGCGTGGCTCAGCAAATGCAAGACGGAACATTTGATTTCGTAGCAGTTTCTAAGCCGAAAAGCCAGTCGGAACTGATTAAGAAACTGGCGCATGGTCGTTTGAGCAAGACCAAGGATGGGGCTATTCAGCTCACGCTGAAGGTGTTCTGCCATGAGGGACTCAACATCGCCCAAACGCTGGCTGTTGAGTCAGCAGAAGGGGCTGATGCTTTAGTGGATTATCAATTAAAAAGATAAGTAATAAGATAGATGAGTTGTTATTTAATTAAGGTGGAGAACGGGCACAAGGTTGCCCGCTCCATCACCTCGGAAGAGGAGTATAAGCAGCTGCGTGGAAGCAATGAGCAGAAGGCGAATCTTCGTCTGGCTCGTGCCGGAAACGATGCTGCGAAAAGAAGACTTGTGCAGTTTAATTATTCCGGCCATTATCCGCAAGGCGTGGTGAAGGGAATGAAACTGCCAAGCGGTGCTTTCGGGTTTGATATGGATGAGCCGGAGGCTTTTGCCAAGGCTGCCAAGCTGCTGCTGAAGGAACCGGACAAGTACGGACTTCTGATGCTGGAACGCAGCGCACGACAAGGCGGACATGCGGTGTTTGAGCGCGAAAAGGGCAAGACGGTTCTGGAGAATCAGGTGAGGATTGCTACGATGCTCAAGTGCGAAATGGATACTTCGGCTCACGACATCAATCGTGTTTATTTCACTACTACATCGGATGACGAAGATTTGCTATTCCTTTCGCCACGACTCTTCAAGGATGAATATGATGAGGCTGCCGTGGCAGCTGAAGGGAAAGTTCTGGAAGAGCGTGAAAGATACGGACAGGAGGAACTTCCGGAAGGGGCGCACAAGGCAAACAAGCATTATGAGCCTTGGAAGGAAGAATTCAAGAAGGATTCTCAAGGGGTTTTTAAGGGTCAGGAATTTAAGAATTCGAGAATTTCTACTTCTGCTGCGTCAACTTCTGCTGCGTCAACTTCTGCTGCTTCAACTACTTCTTCTGCTCAGGACAATTATCTCGGGATTCCTTATGGGGAAATCATTAAGAAGTGGTGGCAGATGTATAATGATGGGCAGGAGCCGATGCGCTCCAACCGCAATACGCTGACCTTTGAGCTGGCTGTGAACCTGCGCCACATCTGTGGTTTTGACCGCAATCTGCTGGCTCAGATTATTCCCTGCTACGATGGGTTTCCCGAACAGGAAAAGATGGCTTGCATCAACTCGGCATTGAACGAGAAAATCACGCAAATGCCTAAGCGTCTGAAGGATGTGCTGGCTGCGCTGAGACAGGAGAAACTGAAACAGGGGTCTTCGAACGGGAATGCAGATGAAGACAGCGAGGCGCTGGTGAATGCCTTGGACGAAGCTAACGCCAAGGATGATCTGTTCTATTACGATGCTTTACCCAAGATGCCACAAGGCGTGCGTGATTCCATCAGTGCTGTTGGACCGGCTCTGGCAATGCCAGTGATTACAGCCATCTGTCCTGCCATCGGAATGCTTGCTACCGGCGTGAAGGTTTCCGTTCACGGCAAGATGAACTCGTTGAACCTTATCTCCTACATCGCCGGTGATTTTGCATCAGGCAAGGGAAGCATCGACCCTGTGGTTGATACCTGGACTTCGGAAGTGAAACAGATGGACAAAATGTATCAGCAGCAGGAGGATGAATGGAGAGCCAAGAAGCGTGCGGCCAAGAATAAGAAGGAGCAACCGGAAGAACCAAAGCTGCCTGTAAGATGTCTTACTTTAAATAATACGGTGGCCAACCTTGCAGAACGACTGGCTAATACTGAAGGCAAGCACGCCTTCTCGTTCACTCCGGAAGCTGACACCGTAGCACAGAAGTGGAAATCGGCAATGAGCGATTTTTCTGTCATGTTAAGACAGGCTTACGACGGAACGAGCTATGAGCGCGAGGCAAGAAGTGCAGATGCGGTGAATGTTCATATCGAACATCTTTTGTGGAACGTTGTGATGTGCGGAACGCCAGATGCACTCTATCGAGTAGTGAACAATTATACGGATGGTTTCCAAAGCCGTATTGTCGTGGCGCGAACGCCGGACAACACGTTCACTCCGCTTACAGACAATCTCTTTGTGCTGACTGAAACTCAACGTGAGCACATACGGCAGATAGCTCATCTCTTGCCCCTGATGGAGGGCGAGGTGGTTCTGCCTAAGTTGGAGAATAAGGGCAGGGAGTGGCTGGAACAGATACGATTGGAGACCATGAAAAATGACGACAAGGTGAAAGCCCGCCAGCGTTTCCGTATCTGTCCTACCACGATGAGAATGATGACCTGCATCATGCTCTGTAAGGTGGCTGAGACGCTGATTCAGAAACATGGTTTCCAGGGTGCCGAGAAGCAGCTGAAACAGAATCCGCTGTTATGGAAGGAAATGATCGTAAAGACTCAGACACCAACCATGCTCGAAGCCTTCAATATCCTGGCAGATTATCAGTTGGACAATGCACTCTACTTCTTCCGCAGTCGCATAGAGGATGCATTCTCATCCAAGAGTTATTGCGGTCAGACGACTTATGATCGTTCCCGACGCGGCAAAAATGATTCCATCTTCGAGCGGCTTGACGTTACTTTTTCCTTTGAACAGGCATTACAGCAAAGTATAGCAGTAAAGGGGGCAAACGTAACTCGTGAGGTTGTTAGACAGATGTTGAAAAACTGGAAGCGGCAGGGATTGATAGGTGTGCTGCCCGATATGCGTTACCAGAAGGTTCAACCTGCAGTATAATAGTGGTTTAAAGTAAGTGACCATTAATACATCCGGTCATTAACGGTCACGGTCATTTTCGGTCATTAAGGATTTTCAGTAAGGAAATCCTTGATGACCCTATCAATAAATCAATTTTATTTTTCAATATTTATGGAAATAATCATTTATCGCCGTCGCTTTACCCGATGGGGAGTAGATGGCACATTAGTAATAAAGGGTACAAAAGTTTGTAATACCATAGAACATCCTGAGCATTATTTGCCTGCAGGAGACTATGAGATAGCTTTTGTTTCTGTAGCTAATAAGAGTAGGAAAATGCCTGTTATCCTGAGGAAGGGACAGGCTGTTGGGGAAGTGGGCATCAATTCTCCTTGTCTCAAGCCCGGAAATGGTCCGATGACGCTGAAATATGGATGCATCATTCTGGGTAAGGCTGTAGCCTCTGGGCTGGTGATTCATTCTCAGGAATACTTCGACCGACTTTGTGAACGATTAAGGAAGGCTTCTAAAAAGATGGAGTGTATCAAGTTACATATCATAGATTGGGGTAGTGATGATATCTCGATAGCATTTTAGGATTTCCACCCTAACCATTCATTCATTTAAAATAGCAATATCATGCGTAAGATAAAGGAAATCATCATTCATTGCAGTGCGACCAAGGAAGGTCGCAACTTCACCGTAGCGGATATTGACCGCTGGCACCGCGAGCGCGGAATGCGCTGCATAGGTTATCATTTCGTGATTTATCGTGACGGCAGCATTCATGTAGGCCGTGCGATAGAGGAGGTTGGCGCCCATTGCAAGGGCCATAATTCCATCAGTATAGGCATTTGCTACATCGGCGGCTTATCGAAGAAAGGCAAGCCGAAGGATACAAGAACCCGAGACCAGAAAGCGGCAATGCGCTCGCTCATCGAGCAGCTGAAGGAGGAATATCCATTAGCCACGATTCATGGTCATAATGAGTTTGCCAACAAGGCTTGTCCCTGCTTTGATGTGAAGAAGGAGTGGGGCTAACAGATAGGGAACGCTCTGCGTTCCCTATTTATACTTATTTTACGATGCGCCATATGTAGAACATTACATCAAGTCACACTTCTCCCCAGTGTTCTTCTCAACCTTCTCGCCATCTTTCAGGATGCGAGCCTTATAGCCAAACTTCTCAAAACCTTTCTGGAGCTTCTCTGGGGTTGTCTTGTCGGCATTATACTGTACTGTGACAGTCTGGTCTGGCACAGAAGTCTCAATGCTCTTGATACCCTTCTCAAAGCGAAGGTTGCTCTTGATTTTATTCTCACAAGCCGCACAGTGCATCTGTGGGGTTGTGGTGAACACTACGGTCTTGATGTCCTTGGCAAAGGTTACCATTGCCACCATCATCATTGTGAACATTACTAAAATCTTCTTCATAACTTTTCTATTTGCTTTAATAATTCAACATTCAACATTTAACATTCAACATTCTCCCTTAAAAGTGTACTCTCACTCCTGCGTAGAACATCCTGCCCTCTACAGGTCCCCAAACCAAGGTTGGCTCGAAATCGCTTCCCCATGGGTTGCTGGCACCATAGATAGGAGTTTTCTGCTTGAAACCAGTCAGGTTCTCGCCTCCCACATAGATACTCCAATGGCGGAACCATCTCGTAACCTGCGCACTCACTTGCCCGAAGCTATGGAAACGAGGAGACCATGACTGGCTTCCATCTGCCAACTGGTAAGGCTCAGGATTTCTGCCTCCACCATTCAACTGCACGGTGGCATCAAATTGCCATAGGCCAAGTGGAGTCTTATAGGAAGCCGTGAAGAGCGCCTTATACTTGCTGGTCAATGGCTTTTCTTTCAAGGTTTTGCCATAATCGTAGGTACACTTCACATCGTTCAGACGATAAGCCGCTGTTATCTCCAAGCCCTTCAGCAATGGATAAGAGGCATCTATCTGGAAAGTGTGCGAATAAGACTTGCCCATCAAATTGCAGATGGAGATAAGCCCCTTGTTGGCATCATAATCCACCACCGCTTGATTCTTGAAGTCGGTATAGTAATACTCAGCGTTCAGTTTCAGTGTCTTGCCAAACATCGGGATGTAGAAAGCGGTACTTATACCATAGTTCCAAGCCTCCTCTTGCTTAAGTCCATCACCCGTAATCTGAAACTTCCTGCCGCTCGCCAAGAGATAGTTGTACTCTGCTAAGCCAAATACCGTGCGATAGCCCTTACCTGCTGACAAGCGGATGCTGATGGCATCGACAGGCGAATACTTCACGTGGAAACGAGGGGTGAAGAAATTGCCATAGATAGAGCTATGGTCGAAACGGACACCTGCCATCGCTGTCAACTTCGTGCCTAACGTATAGGTGTATTGGGCGTATGCTCCTGGAGTCGTCTCCTTCTCGTTCATTCTCTGCATCTCCGACAAAAGATAAGGAGAGTCTTCTACCCCTACTGCCGGTCTTGGAGAAACATTCACATTGGCGCGCTGTCCCAGGTAATCATGGTTGACGCTCAAACCTACCGACAAATTGTGCTGATGAGTAAAATTGGTCTCAAAAATCAGTGAGCTATAGAGATTCTTCTCATTGAGGTCGTAGAACTTGTTGCCATACTGGGCATCGAGCTGGTGCATCGAAGCCGAGGACATGAAGGCAATATTGGTGCCATGCTCGTGATTGAGGATGAAGGCATGTTTCATATAACCCTCATAACGGTTGGTATGGAGCTTGATTCGATAAATATCATCACTATGAACATGTTCCTCATCCTGCCCACTGGTACGAATCTCCTTCAAAGCCCCAAGTCCACCATGGAAGATGTAGTGCTTGCCTTTATACAGCCAACGGTTCTGTACATTATATTGTTCTCTGCCTGGCATATCATAGAAACCATCGCCATTGTCATCATGGTTTTTGAGGATATTCTCATGATGCAACAATATCTCCGTTGCCCACTTATCCGACAGATGAACGTTGGCATCAGCGTTTGCTTCGATTCGGCTCTTGGTATCACCAAAGAGGTTTACCTCCACCTGTTGCTCATCCTCTGGCTTCAAGTAATCCACATTGATTTGACCTGTAATCGACTCATAGCCATTCTTCACCGAAGCACTACCCTTGGATACCTGAATGCCTTTCATCCAAGGTCCCGGCACATAGCCCAGGGCGTATGGGATGGCTGCACCACGGAAATTCGGCAGATTCTCGGTGAGCATCTGTACGTAAGTGCCCGAAAGACCGAGGAGTTTGATTTGTCTTGCGCCCGTCGTGGCATCATTATAAGCCACATCCACCGATGGATTGGTCGTGAAACTCTCGCCCAGGTTGCAACAAGCCGCCTTGAAGAGCTCATCCTTGTTCACGGCGATGCCATTCACGGCACCAGCCAATCGGGAAGTGCCCGACTTGCGAGCCACCACCTTCACCTCATGCAAGGTCTCGTCCTTGAAAATGGAATCCTGAGAGGAGGAATCTACAGAGTTATTTTCTACAGAATTATTATATGATGATGACAGAGACACAACCTCTGTCTTATTATTTTTTGCATAAGTCTCAGCACCAATAACCAGCAAGGCACTGAGCAATATATATCTTGAATACATAAATATATTTCCTTTTATCCGAATCTTAAATCTTCGCTTCGGATGATTTTACCATTTTATATATGTATGCAACCCTAAGATTTTACTGATAGGGATAGGCATACGACAATCTTGGCTGCAAAAGTACAAAAAAACTTTTGCAACCTATTTGCAAATATGGAAAAATCAAATAATCAGGAAGTTAAGGAGGGCAAGATAAGCCCTTGGAGGCGAATGCGGAACATTCAGATTCCAATATCTTGCCTTTTGAATGCTACAGATAACAGGACGAGGCAACGTCTGCCAAAGGGCTGGCGCGATGCCTGCAAACACTGGTGCTGCATCGAAATCCAAGTGTTGGATAGAGACCGTAGGCGATAGTTTCACCAGCTCCACTTCCATGCAATGTTTGTTCACCTGTGCGCCCAGCTTACCTCGGCAACAGTCATGGTGCATGCTACGTTTCACGCAACAGTCAGTCACCATACCCACCATCACCTTGTCATAATGAAGGCAGTGCATGACGGTAGTACCCACGCTCAAGTAAACCACCATGAGCGAGAGCATCAAAGCCATCAATATGTTGAGCGAACGTTTCATACCTATTTTTTGCACCTTTCTTTTTCGGGTTGCAAAATTAAGCATTTCCATCAAAACAATAACTTAAAACCCCTATAATTTAATAACCTTTAACAGCTCTTGAATGAGCATGAATGCCCCCACACTTTCTGTTAATCTTTACTATATTCCTGCGAGAAAACTTGCAGGATAAAGGGAATATGAGTAACTTTGCACACGAATTTCTGAAACTATTGTCTTACAAAGACATAAAATAAGAGAGAAACTTTTTTTTAAGGATAATATTGACTCATAAGAACAAATGAAAAAAGGACTATTTGCACTCGCGCTGGGTACCTTTACCTTGGGCATCGCTGAATTCATCATCGAGGGCATCATCACAGACATCGCCCACAACATGAATGTTTCTATCCCAGAAGCAGGACATCTCATCTCCATCTATGCACTCGGCGTCTGCGCCGGAGCTTTCTCGCTGATTCTCATGCATAAATACAGACCCAAGAATATCCTGATGTTCCTGGCTTCGCTCATCACCTTCGGAGCTGTCATCGCCTCAGTAGCACCTAACTACTGGCTCTTGCTCTGCGCCCGCTTTATAGAAGGTCTGCCTCATGGCGCCTACTTCGGAACGGGTACTATCGTGGCGGTAAAGATTGCCAAAGAGGGTAAGGGAACCAATGCCGTGGCTATGATGTGCGCAGGTATGCCGGTAGCCAATCTGGTGGGCGTACCTATCGGCACCTTCCTGAGTCATGCGTTCAGCTGGCGAGTACCCTTTGTCAGTTGCATATTGCTCGGTATCATGACGATGTATATGATTCACAGATGGGTTCCAGACGTGGCTGCGTTGCCGAATAAGGGTATGAAGGCACAGTTCCGTTTCCTCCGCAACAAGGCTCCTTGGCTCATCATCGCCGCCACCTTTCTGGGCAATGGCGGCATCCTCTGCTGGTTCAGTTATATCTCGCCGCTGCTTCAGATGGAGGGCGGATTCAGCGCAGCCAGCATCTCTCTGCTGATGATTCTTGCAGGCGGCGGAATGGTAGTAGGCAATCAGGTGAGTGCCTTGCTTGCCGACCGCATCAAGCCGGGCCGCTTTACCTGTTATCTCCAGTTTCTGGCGGCAGCGGCACTTCTGCTCACCTTCTTCCTCGCCCCTTTCGGCTGGGTATCTGTGGTGCTGATGTTCATCTGCTGCGCCTGTCTTTTCGGCATCGGTTCGCCTGAGCAGTTCCTCATCGTGAAGCATGCCAAGGGTGGCGAAATGCTGGGCGGCTGCTGCATTCAGGGTGCCTTCAATCTGGGTAACGCCATAGGAGCTTTCCTCGGTGGTATTCCTGTTGCGATGGGATTAGGATACAACTTCCCTGCCCTTATCGGTGTGCCGATGGCATTGGCAGGAGCCATCTGTCTGCTGATTTTCCATAAGAAATATGAATAAAAATGCGATAATCCGAAATAAATGATTATCTTTGCAGAAGATAAGCTGCACTCGGCAATTTGAAAGCAAGCTTTCATTGCGCTCGCTGGCACTATCTTTGCAAAAGAATTTCAAATAAACAAAGAAACATGATGAAACTTAACAAGACTTTCCTTACCCTGGGTCTGGCAGCAACACTCTTGCAGATGCCAGCCTCATCGTTCGCACAGACTGCGGGCGGTAACCGTCAGAATCCTCTTTTAACAAAGAGCAGTCTTCCATTCGGTGCTCCTGACTTCAGCAAGATTCAGGAGAGCGACTACCTGCCAGCCATCGAAGCGGCTATCAGGGAGCAGCGTGCCAACATCCAGAAGATTGTAAACAACAAGAAGAAGCCTAACTTCCAGAACACCATCCTCGCCTATGAGGAGAGCGGTGCGCTGCTCGAAAAGGTGACTAACATCTTCTTCGGTCTCACCAGTGCCCACAAGACTCCGGGCATCGCCGAAACCGAAAAGAAGGCTACCCCTTTGCTGACCGAACTCGACAATGAGATTTCGTTCAACAAGAAACTCTTCGAGCGCATCAAGTATGTTTACGATAATGAATATAAGAAACTCAAGGGCGAAGACAAGCGCCTTACTGAGGTTATCTATAAGAGTTTTGTACGCTCAGGTGCCCTCCTTTCTGCCGAGAAGATGGAGCGCATGAAGCAGATCAACTCCCGCATCTCTGAATTGCAGCAGGAATGGGGCAATCTTCTTCCTGCCGCTACCAACAACGCCGTGGTTTGGGTAAACAGCAAGGAAGAGCTCGCCGGATTGAGCGATGCTGACATTGCACAATGCAAGAAAGATGCAGAGAGCCGCGGAGGCAAGGCACCTTACTGTATCGTCATCATCAACACCACCCAGCAGCCTATCCTCACCAATCTCCAGAACCGCGAACTGCGCAAGAAGGTGTATATGGCAAGCATCCACCGAGCCGACGGTACTAACCCAAAATTCAACACCTTCCCTATCGTAACCGAGATTGCCAAGTTGCGTGCCGAGAAGGGCAAGCTGATGGGATATGACAACTATGCCGACTATTCGCTCGAAAAGACGATGGCTAAGAACAGCAAGAATGTGGATGATTTTCTGAAGCAGCTCATCAAGGAATATGCTCCTAAGGCTGATGCTGAAACCAAGGCGATAGAAGCGTATGCACAGAAGACTGAAGGCAAGGACTTCAAGTTGCAGCCATACGACCGCTTCTATTATTCTGCGAAGATGAAGAAGGAGATGCTCAACATTACCGATGATGAGATTAAGCCATACTTCAACATCGACAGCGTACAGGTGAATGGTGTGTTCTATGCCGCCCATCGTGTTTACGGACTGAACTTCAAGCAGCGCAAGGATATTCCAACTTATCACCCTGACATGAAGGTATTCGAGGTAAGCGATAAGAACGGCAAGCCAATCGCCCTTTTCTACAGCGATTACTTCCGCCGTCCTACCAAGCGTGGCGGTGCATGGATGAGCGCCTTTGCCAAGCAGAGCAAGCAGCGCGGCCAGTTGCCTATCATATATAATGTATGCAACAACGCCAAGGCACCGGAGGGTCAGCCATCTCTCATCACATGGGATGAGGTTACTACCCTGTTCCATGAGTTCGGTCATGCGCTTCACGGAATCCTTTCCGACTGCAAGTACAATACCCTTTCAGGAACAGCCGTTGCCCGCGATTTCGTAGAGATGCCATCCCAGTTTAACGAATCGTTTGCTTCTATTCCGGAGATATTCGACCATTACGCCCGTCATACCGAGACCGGTGCAGCGATGCCAGCCGATCTGAAAGAGCGCATGCTGAAGAGCATCAGCTTCCAGACCGCTTATTCACTGGGCGAGAATCTGGCTGCAACCTGTCTTGACCTTGCCTGGCACAAGATTAGCGAAGAAGAGGTTCCTTCACCTTATATGGCAGGTGCCTTCGAGAAGGAAGAACTCCACAACATCGGTTTGCTCAATACCCAGATTCCTCCTCGCTACAGCACATCATACTTCAACCACGTATGGGGCGGCGGTTATGCTGCAGGCTATTACAGCTATCTCTGGACAGAGGTGTTGGCTGTGAACATCGCCGACTACTTTGCAAAGCATGGAGCCTTGGATCCAGCCGTTGGTCAGGCATTCCGCGATAAGATTCTGAGCCGTGGCAACACCAAGGACCAGATGGAAATGTTTACCGACTTTACAGGTATGGAGAAGCCTGATGCTTCCGGATTCCTGAAAGCAAGAGGTTTGTAATGCATAAAATTACAATATGAAACAGACAAACTTTCATTCAGTAAAGTTGAAGATAAAGCGTACGGCACTACTGGTAGTAGGCCTTACGCTTTTTCAGATTAAAGGGTGTGTCATAAGTTAATGACACACCCTCTTTCTTTATCCTTTAATAGCCTGAGGTGTCCAGCTTTTCAGGAATCTGAGCACCTTTTCTTCGTTATATCCCTTACCTTCTTCCAGGAAACTGGAATCCTGGATATGGAGAACCTTTCCGGTTTCATCGAGCACCACAAAGACCGGGAATCCGAAACGCTGAGGATTATTCAGTCGCTTCATCAGCTGCTCAGCCTTCTTCACCGCCGCATCACCGGCAGTTTTTCTGCGATTGTAGTTCACATGAATATATTCGAAATGATCATTCACCATCTTGTTGACCGCAGCATTCTTCTCCACAAAATCGGCAAACTTCAAGCACCATGGGCACCAGTTACCACCTACCTGACAGATAACAAACTTGCCATTCTTCTTGGCTTTAGCCAAAGCCTCATCAATCTGAGCCATCGGATCGATGCTTTCATTATACACCTTCTTGAGAGCAGTCTGCATCTGAGCAGGTTTCAATGCTCCTGCCTGGTCGAGCGAATCCAGTTTCTTCATCATCTCCTCCGCCTTCACGGTAGAGAATGCAACCTTACCTTCCGGATTGATCAGATAAGAGGTAGGAATCCACGAGATGTGATAATCCTTGGAAATCTTTGTTTCCTTCCATTTCTTAAACTCACAGTATTGCAACCAGGTATACTGATTATCGCCCAGATATTTCTTCATCTTAGCCTCATCGGTATCAAAAGAAACACCCACTACCTGGATCTTGGTATTGTATTTGTCATAGATAGCCTTCACCATCGGCATGTCTCTTCTGCAGTCTGGACACCAGGAAGCCCAGAAATCGAGCACAGTCCAGACACCCGGAACCGTCTTTCCGTCTTTATCCTTCTGAGTCTTCTTATCTGAAAGCTGGAAGATTTTCTTACCCGTCTTACTGTCAGTAATCGTGAAGTCGGGAGCCTCGGTGCCTGCTGGCAGTAAGTCAAGCGATGTCTGTGCTCTACCGACGACAGTCGTCATCAGGAGCAAAAAGAATAATAGTTTCTTCATACAATTTTTCTGTTTATGTCTGTTACTTCAAATATATATACTTCAACCTACAAAATTACATCATTTTCCAGTATCAAGTCCATAAAGCAAGATTTTATTACAGAAAATTAACCATAAAAGACTAGAACTGATAATAAATGAACGGCTGTACACTCTCCTGGGAAACCTCAACTACCATCTGCAGACAGATGATGAAAAGCAGCAGTTTAGCCATCCAAGGCAGGAGGATGAACCGCGCCTGAAGACGGTGATACTGGCGCTCGGTAAAGAGATAGCTCAGCATGACACCTATGATGCAAAGCGTCCAGGCAGGACGGGCATGAAAGAAAGGCACCAGATAATCGATACTGAAATCATTTGCCACCTTATCATACATCTTCCCCAACACGCCCAAATCCTTGGCACGGAAGAAAGACCACGCAAAGCATATATATAAATAGGTGATGAGCCAGCTGAGAAAATTGCCTGCCAGCGTACGGGGAATGCTTATGCCCAACTGACGGCTGAAGAACTTATGCACCACAAGTCCGAAACCATGAAGAGCACCCCAGATAACGAACATCCAGGAAGAGCCATGCCATAAGCCTGCCACCAGCATGGTGAGGAAGTTGTTGAAATACATGCGCACCTTTCCCTTCCGATTTCCGCCCAGCGGAATATACACATAATCGCGGAACCAGAAAGAAAGCGAGATGTGCCAGCGACGCCAGAACTCGGTAACCGAGAGTGAACGGTAAGGGAAATAGAAGTTGTCGGGCAGATAGAAACCCAGGATGGCTGCCACACCGATACTCATATCGCTGTATCCCGAGAAATCGAGGAAAATCTGGACAGGATAGCCGAAGAGCGCTGCCAGATTCTCGAAACCCGAGAAGGTTTGCGGCGCATCAAACACCCAGTTGTTGAACTGTGCAATATAATCGCTCAGCATATTCTTCTTGACCAGTCCCAACATGATGAGGAAGAGTCCCGTCCACAACATTCTGCTGGAAGCCTGTTCGTTTCGTTTCAGTCTGGGTATCAGGTTGGCGGCACGGGTGATAGGACCCGCCATCAGCAGCGGAAAGAAGGTGAGATAGAAGCAATATTCCAGGAGCGTTACCTCCATGTCAAACTTGCGCTTATAGGTATCTACCGCATAGCTGATAGCCTGGAAGGTATAGAACGAGATACCTACAGGCAGAGCGATAGACTGCAGCGAGAAGTTGGTGCTGAACATCTCGTTGACTACATCGCCAATGATGAAATTGGTATATTTGAAATAGCACAGCAGAGCCAGATCTACAAGCACCACGAAGGTGAGCAGCGCCTTGCGCGCCTTTCCCTCATGCAGTCTCATTTCCTGGGTTACGGCATAATTGATGCAAGCCGTAAGCGGCAGCATCCACATCACCATTCCGTTCACCTTATAGGCAAAGAAAAGGCTGAAGCAGATGACATACATCATCATAGCTGTGCGCGAATAGCTCTTGAGCAGGATATAAATGGCAAGGAAGAAGATGAAGAGCAGCGCAAACGGAATGCTGCCCATCATCAGCGGAGAATCTGCCTGATAAACAAACAGCCGCTCTATCCAATGCCACAAGGCACTTATTTCGAATGTTGAATAATTCATTTGTCTGTTCTGAAGATATTATTTATTGAACTCTTTCTTATACGGAGTCTTTATGGTTTACATGCTTTACCGCTGGAACCGTCTTGTCAGCAGCAGCCGGAGACGTTTTTCCTGCAGTTGCAGGTTCCTTGGTTGCAGCAGGACTTTCTGTGGTTTCAGGCACAGTTCCCTCAACAGGCCGAGAAAGAGAATCCTTCTTCACAGCCGTACTGTCAGCCCTGTGTTTGGTTCCAGGAGGCAAGATGGTAATCTGTCTGTATCTGCGGTCACGCTTATCCGGCATTTCCAAACGGAACGGATGCACACAATGACCGCTATTCATCCACTCTACAATCTTATCCATCCACATGGCAGATGAAGCCATAGTCGGATGCCGGCCGTCTTTCTGGCGTTCGAAGGTAAGTTTGTAACTAGGATAATAGCCTCGTGGTCCCATCACCTCACGGAGGAGTTTGTTATATCCATTATCCTCACACCAGTTTGGCGGACCGATCCATATCGTCGGAATATTACCTATCTTGCTCAAGATGGCACGGATGCGTTTTTCACATCCCTTCATATCAGACGTATACAGTTCGTTGCTGCCCAGACATACAAAGACATGGGTAGGTTTGATACGTTGGATATAATGCTGCAGGGTATCGGTAGCAGCCCAGTTTCTGGTGCCCGAACTCACCCAGGTAATACAGGTGAGTTTATGACCGTTCTTGTTGGCATAATCAGCCAGTCGCAGACCTAGATATTCCGACATCGAATCACCGAAGATCAGTACTCGCTGCGCCGCCGTATCCACGGGTTCCTTTATCATGCTGTCAGCCTTTTCCTCTTCAGCAAGCTCTGCCTCGCTTTTACTGGTGAGCGCATCCATTCCAATCTGTTTCAGCGGAATGTTTTCAGCCACTTGCTCTGGAATAAAGGCATAAGCCAGCAGTCCTCCAATGGCTATTGCCAGCAGGGCTATCATTTTCCAGGTTTCTTTCATTTTATATTTTTAATGAGTTTTGGTTATTCTTTTTCTTATACATTCGCCCGACATTACAGCTGAAAGGGAGTGAGCACATTGAGCAACTTTCCGAAATCGGCCTTCGAGATGCGCCTTCCTCTCAAGCTGCGCACCTGCGGATAGTCTTCGAAATAGTTCTCCATCGTAGTATACCACTGATGAGAAACCACTTCCCTGACCGTCTTCAGCTGATTTTCGATGCGACGGGCAAAACTCGGATTCACTCTCGAGAGATAATGTCTTCCATCATTCATCTCGATGGCAAGCATCAGATAGATTTGCGGTCCCTTCTTCTCTTTCCTGCTTTTTACGGTTTCGCTTACCTTCCAACCCTTGGTGGATGTCGATACTCTGATATCCCAGCCATACTGGCTGTTGAGCTTATCCATCAGTCCCTTGAACACAACCCCGTGAGCCGAGGTATCTTTCAGTCCCGAATAACCGATGATGTAATGTATCATCTCGTGGAGCAAGACACTCTTTGCCTGCTTGTCGGTCATATCATAATAAGTAGACATGGAGAGTTTGAAATCGTAGAGTTTGGTGCGTCCCCATCTGGAGGCCCGCTTATAGGCAAGTTGCCCCAAGCGAGTCTTGGCATGAGTAAGTCCGAGTTCAGGAACAGGCAGCTTTCCCCCGAAATAATCCTGGTCGAAACGCCTGAACCACTCCTCCATCCATTCTATTGTAACAATCATGTATGTATATTTATTCAATAATTATTCAGTTCTGTATATCAGATACTACAAAACGTTTGCAAAGATACAACTTTTTCTTTGTTTCTTTCAATATTTATCGAAAAATGCGTAACTTTGCACGCAAATTTACAACAAAAATGAACAAGACTGCACAACATATCATAGATATTAAGAATGTGTCGAAAAGATTTGGCGAGAAAACAGCCCTCAACAACATCAATCTCTATGTGAGAAAGGGCGAATTTATGACCATTCTGGGTCCTTCTGGATGCGGAAAAACGACATTATTGAGACTTTTGGCAGGTTTTGAAACCGCCAGCGAAGGCATCATCACCATCGCCGGCAACGATATTACTAACCTTCCTCCTTACAAGCGAAATGTGAACACGGTATTCCAGAAATACGCCCTGTTCCCTCATCTCAACGTTTACGACAATATCGCCTTCGGTCTGAAACTCAAGAACACACCGAAGGAAGAGATTTTGCCGAAGGTAAAACGTGCCCTGAAGATGGTAAACATGAGTGATTATGAATATCGTGATGTCAACTCGCTTTCGGGCGGTCAGCAGCAGCGTATCGCCATCGCCCGTGCCATCGTCAACGAACCGGAAGTTCTTCTCCTGGACGAACCGCTTGCAGCACTCGACCTCAAGATGCGTAAAGACATGCAGCTGGAATTGAAGCAGATGCACGAACGCCTGGGCATTACCTTCGTATACGTTACACACGACCAGGAAGAGGCCCTCACCTTGAGCAATACCATCGTGGTGATGAGCGAGGGAGAGATACAGCAGATAGGTACACCTACCGATATCTACAACGAACCAGCCAATGCTTTCGTTGCAGACTTTATCGGCGAGAGCAATATTCTCTGCGGAACGATGGTCCACGACTGTCTGGTGAATGTGGCAGGTACTGAACTGCCTTGTGTAGACAAGGGCTTCGGCTGCAACCAGGAAGTGGATGTCGTGATACGTCCTGAGGATATAGAAGTTTCCACCGATACCGCCCACGCCCAGTTTGTGGGCAAGATAACCTCTTCCATCTTCAAGGGAGTACACTACGAGATGCTGGCAGAAACCGAGAAGGGCAATGAATTTCTCATCCAGAACTACAAGCATTTCGAAGTAGGTCAGACGATAGGAATGAGCGTGATACCCGACAATATTCACATCATGAAGAAGGAGCGCATCACCAATACCTTCGATGCAAAGGTAAACGGCGACGGAACGATAGAATTCCTGGGCTGCGAATACCAGATGGAGATTCCGGCAGAAATGAAGGACAAGATTCAGACCGATGAAAACGGAAACGAAACCATCCGGGTGAACGTGCCTTTCAACAAGATAGAACTCTTCGACAACGAGAGCGAAGGAACCTTTACAGGCGACATCAGCTTCATTCTCTACAAGGGCGACCACTATCATCTCACCATCGATACCGACTGGGGCGAGAAGCTCTATGTAGATACACAGGATGTATGGGATTTAGGCGATCATGTGGCTATCACCATTCCTCAGGAGAATATTTCGTTTGAATAAAAATTATTAATTCCTAATTATCAATTATAAATTGAACATTATCAAGTTTATCTCTTCGCGACAAAGCCGGTCGATACCTTACGCCATCTTTGCAGCGATATTTGTGGTACTGCCATTGCTTCTCATCGTAGTGTTCGCATTTACCGATGAGAACGGAGCCCTGACGCTCTACAACTTCCAGAAGTTCCTGGCACACCCCGAAGCCATCAACACCTTTGTGTATTCGATAGGCATCGCCTTTCTCAACACCCTGCTCTGCATTCTGCTGGGCTATCCGGCCGCCTATATTCTGACACAAACCAGGATGAAGTATGCCAACACCATCGTCATGCTCTTCATTCTGCCGATGTGGGTAAACATCCTGGTGCGCACACTTGCCACCGTGGCCCTCTTCGATTTTGCCGACCTTCAGCTGGGTGAGGGCGCCCTCCTGTTCGGTATGGTCTACAACTTCATCCCATTCATGATTTACCCTATCTACAACACCCTGCAGAAGATGGACCGCAGCTATATCGAAGCAGCCGAAGACCTGGGCGCATCACCTTGGCAGCAGTTCTATAAGGTCATCCTGCCCCTCTCCATGCCGGGCGTAGCAAGTGGCATTCTGATGGTATTCATGCCAACCATCTCTACCTTCGCTATCTCCGAACTGCTGACGATGAACAACATCAAGCTCTTCGGTACGACCATCCAGGAGAACATCAACAATTCGATGTGGAACTACGGTGCAGCCCTCTCGCTCATCATGCTCTTCCTCATCGGCGCCTCCACCCTCATCGCAGGTGATGGCAGTAAACAGGAAGGAGGTATCAGATGATGCAGTCATTATTCAGTAAGGATATGATGAAGAAAGTGTTCTGTCAGGGCTATCTCTGGTTACTCCTGCTGCTACTCTACTCCCCTATCTTCATCATCATCATCTTCTCGTTTACCGAAGCCAAGGTGATGGGCAACTGGACGGGTTTCTCGCTGCAGCTCTACAAGAATCTCTTTGCAGAAGGCACGCACCATTCGCTCACAGCGGCACTGGTCAATACCGTAACCATCGCCCTGATTACCGCAACCGTATCAACGCTCTTCGGAACCCTGACAGCCATCGGCATCTACAACCTGCGCAACCGCTATGCACGTAATGCCATACAGTTTGTCAACAACATTCCGATACTCAACGGCGACATCATCATCGGTATCTCGCTCTTCCTGCTCTTCATCACGCTGGGCATTCCGCAGGGGTATACTACCGTGGTACTCTCGCATATCACCTTCTGTCTGCCATACGTTATCCTGAGTGTGATGCCAAGACTGAAGCAGATGAATCCGAACCTCTATGAGGCGGCACTCGATCTGGGTGCCTCTCCGATGCAGGCGCTTCGCAAGGTCATCATCCCTGAAATATTGCCAGGCATGATTTCCGGTTTCATGCTTGCCATCACGATGAGTATCGATGACTTCGCCGTCACCATCTTCACGATAGGTAACGAAGGTCTGGAAACCCTCTCCACATTCATCTATGCCGATGCCAGAAAGGGAGGACTGACCCCAGAACTTCGACCGCTGAGTACCATCATCTTCGTACTGGTACTGGTGATGCTGATTATCATCAACAAACGTTCTGAGAAAAATAAGAAGAAATGAGAATGAAGAACAAGATATTTTTAGGAGTCAGTGGAGTAAAAGGAGTTAAGGCCATCGTCTTTCTCTTTCTTTGCCTGCTGATGATTCTGCCGCTCTCTTCCTGTTACAACAAAGAGAACCGCGAGGAGATTCTGAAGGTTTACAACTGGGCTGATTATATAGATGAAGACGTTCTTGCCAACTTCCCGAAATGGTATGAACAACAGACCGGCAAGAAGATCCGGGTCATCTACCAGACCTTCGACATCAATGAGGTGATGCTTACCAAGATAGAACGAGGTCATGAAGACTACGATGTGGTATGCCCGTCAGAATATATCATCGAGCGCATGCTACGCAAAGACCTTCTCCTACCTATCGACACCGCCTTCGGCAAGACGCCCAACTATATCAGCAACGTATCACCATACATTGTTGAGCAGATAGATGCCACCTCCAACAATGGCCGCATCGCCCACCATTATGCCGTGCCTTACATGTGGGGAACCTGTGGCATTCTATATAATAAGGTGCACGTACCTATAAGTGATGCACAGACCTGGGGAACTTTATGGAACAGAAAATATCAGGGCAAACTCCTGATGAAGGATTCCTACCGCGACTCCTATGGCACCGCCCTCATCTGGGCACACCGTAAAGACCTGGAAGCAGGCAAGGTGACCATACCACAGCTGATGAACGACTATTCACCCGCTGCCGTAGCCACAGTAGAGAAAGAACTGAAAGCTCTGAAGCCAAACATAGAAGGATGGGAAGCCGACTTCGGCAAGGAGACCATGACCAAAGGCAAAGCCTATCTCAATATGACCTGGAGCGGTGATGCCGTCTGGGCTATTGAAGAAGCCGGAAAAGTGGGTGTAGAACTGGGATATGAAGTACCGAAAGAAGGAAGCAATGTATGGTTCGACGGTTGGGTAATCCCTAAATATTCCCGCAATCCGAAGGCTGCCGCCTATTTCATCAACTATCTCTGTCAGGAAGACGTGGCACTCGCCAATATGGAGACTACAGGATATGTGAGTAGCGTGGCAGGCAAGAAGGTATTAGAAGCAATGAGCGATACAGAGGTTTATCCCCAACCTGTAAATCTGGCCTACTTCTTTGGCGAGGAAGGCAGGAATGCCCATCTCAACCCTATCATGTATCCAGACAGCAGCATAGTAGCCCGATGCGCCATGATTCATGATGCCGGCGATCATACTCCCGAGGTATTGGATATGTGGTCGAAGGTAAAAGGCGACAATCTGGGCGGCGGCATCGTTATCTTCCTGCTGGCCGTAGTCCTTGCCCTCACGGTATTCGTTGCCATCAAGAAGTATGAACATTACAAGCACAGAAGGCTGTCGAGGAAACACCGCAGAAGACATGTGGTAAAGGTAAAAGGGTAAAAAGGTAAAAAAGTAAAAGGGTAAAAGAGAGGGAGAAAACCTATTTTATAGGGAAAATTGAACTTTTTTGAAGGAAAAGAGAAAAAAGTGCCGAAAAAATTTGGTAATATCAAATAAAAGCATTACCTTTGCACTCGCTTTTGAGACATAAAGCTTTTGGGTAGTTACCAGAGTGGCCAAATGGGGCAGACTGTAAATCTGCTGGCTATGCCTTCGGTGGTTCGAATCCATCACTACCCACTTTTCCCAAAAAATAACTCAAAAATTTAAGAGTCCGACTTTCGAAAGAGAGCCGGACTTTTTTCTTTTCATATAAATCCTGAACAAAAGAAGAAGAGTAATATCACTCTCCTTCTACCTGCGTCTTTGGCCAATTCACCAGATACAGCATTTCTGTGGCTCGTGTAAATGCAGTATAGAGCCAATGGATATAATCGGGAGTAAGCATATCATCCGTCATATAGCCCTGGTCTACATAGACATGCGACCACTGTCCACCCTGCGCTTTATGACAGGTAACGGCATAAGCAAACTTCACTTGCAGAGCATTGAAATATGGGTCTTGCCGGATTGCCTTCATACGGTCTGCCTTCAGCGGTATGTCCTGATAATCCTCCTCTATCTGACGGAAAAGCTGCTCTTGCTGATCATGGGTCAAAGCAGGAGCCTCACTCGTCAATGTGTCCAGTAATACCGTAGCCTCCAGTTCATAATTGTCATAATCGGGGAATTTCAACAGAAGGGTGGCAAAATGAAAGCCGTAGAGGTCGATGCGACGACTCACCTTCATCACCTTCGCCCTATCTCCATTAGCCAGGAAAGCAGGAAGTTCGTTACTTTGAACTTCTTTACTTTGAACTTTGAACTTTGAACTCGGAACTTTATGATTAGTTAAACTATTAAATTGGCTTTCCCTTCGGCCGCCGAACGCAGTTTCTTCACTCTTCACTCTTCTTTCTTCCCTTTCCTTTATCTTCTTTCTTTCTTCCTCCATCCAATAATAATTGTTCTTCACAATCATCAGCATGTCGCCACTCTCGAGTTCCTCTTCCCTATCAAGCACCATGTTGCGGATGCCCTGGTTGAAGATGTTGGCGCGCTTGTTGCTACGAGTCACCACAATGGTATCGTCAAGTCCTACACGATGATAGCTGTCACCAAGTGCCTCGATGAGTTCTGCACCCGGCATTTCCCTGATATCCGAGAAACCGGAGAAACGGATTTTAGGCAGTTGGGTAATGTCATCGTGGGTAATCATCTGGCGGATACGGGTAGCATTAAAGAGAATACCCGACTGCTGACTCTGACGGACTACTTCGTTCAAATCGCACTCATAAACCGACAGTCCATACCCCTGGAGCATCGCAGCAGAAAGAGCTGGTGATTCTTCCTCACCAACAGGAGGCAACTGTGCCTTATCGCCAATCAGCAAAAGCCGGTCGTTACGTCCCTGATACACAAAATGAATCAGATCATCTAGCAGACAACCGCTGCCAAAGGTGGTTCCGCCCAATCCCAGATTGGCAATCATCGAAGCCTCATCTACCATAAAAAGCGTATCAGTATAGAGATTATCATTGAGATTGAACTGTCCATCCACTCCGGCAAACGCCTTTTCGCGATAGATGCGGCGATGAATGGTATAGGCAGGCATCCCGCTGTTCAGAGAGAAGACCTTAGCCGCCCTACCCGTAGGAGCAAGGAGCATCACCTTCTGGCGAACGGCACGGAGCGTACGGACGATAGCACCCGAGAGCGATGTCTTACCGGTACCCGCACTACCCCGGAGAATCATCACAGCATGAGGATTACTATCCGTCATAAACTGCACGAAAACATCGAGCGCCTGAGCCTGTTCTGGGGTTGGCGGAAAGCCAAATTGCTGTAATATCTGATATTTTAACTCTTCAATGTTCATATTTCGAAAACTTTTAGTATCTTTGCAGAAAATTTACTGCACCTATTTGCTGTGCAAAAGTAATAATACTTTTTGAAATGAGAAAAAGAATAAAGAATAATTATATTTTGGGAGCATGCGTCATCATCATGATGCTACTCTGTATTCTGAGTGTGAGCCAGCCCATCCGCTTCCAGAAAGCCATGGCTAGCAGAGAAGCAGAGGTGAAGGAGAAACTGATGCAGATACGTCAGGCTGAAGAGAAATACAAGGCGAAACACGGCGTATATACAGGCGATTTCCAGACACTGGTAAAAGGCAAGTTCTTACAGGAAGATGCCCAATACATTCCCTATGCCGACGGTAAGAAGTTCACACTCGCTGCCACAGTTATCGTAGGAAAAAGCGGTAAGCAGATTCCGGTGATGGAATGTGGGGCAGGTTATGAAACCTTCCTCGACGGACTCGATGAAGGTTCCATCCAGCAGAAGATAGAGGAGGCCAACTATGCCGGCAACTATCCCGGACTCAAGATAGGCGATTTAACGACAGATAATAACAACGCAGGTAATTGGTAACAGATATGCAAATAAAAGGTAACAACATTCAGCAAGCACGCCTCACCATCCGCGTGAGCAGAAACACCCTCAGTTTTTCGGTAGTTGACCGTGAAGCTGAGCATCAGCTCATCTATGAACCTTACACAGTAAAGAGTGGTGTTTCGATGGCAGCCAACTTGCGTCAGGCTTTCAAGGAGAGTACTCTCCTGCAGCGGGGATACCAGAAGGTGCGCGTATATCTCGATTCGCCTATCCTGCTGGTTCCTATCGAAGAATTTCATGAAGAGGATATCGATGTGCTCTATCAGCATGCCTTCAACAGTCATAACAGCGATGCCATTCTCTACAGAGTACAGCCGGAACTGAATGCGGTAGCGGTATTCCCTATCAACAAGGATTTGAAGATGGTGGTAGAAGACAACTTTAAGGATGTCCGCTTCACACCTATCATGCAACCGATGTGGCATTATCTGCATCATCGCAGTTTCACCGGCATTCACCGCAAGCTCTATGTTTATTTTCACGACAAGAAGCTGGACGTTTTCGGTTTCGAGAAGAACCGTTTCAAATTCTTCAACTCGTTCAATGCCGAGCATGCCAAGGATGCCCTCTATTTCATTCTCTATGTATGGAAGCAGTTAGGATTCAACCAGATGCAGGATGAGTTGCATGTATCAGGCAATGTTCCGGATAAGGACTGGTTCCTCTACAACACGAAACTCTATATCAAGAAGACCTTCATTCTGAATCCTGCCGCCGAATTCAACCGTGCGCCCATCACAGAGATTAAAGGTCTGCCATTCGATTTGATGGCGCTGTACTTAAGTAAGTAAGACAAGAGTTGATAGTTAAGAATTCAACAGAATAGCTTATCATAAAGTTCAATGTTCAACATTCAAAGTTCAAAGTAAATATGAGAATCATAACAGGACAATATAAGGGACGCCATTTCGACATTCCACGTTCGTTTAAGGCACGTCCGACAACAGATTTTGCAAAGGAGAACATCTTTAATGTGCTGCAGGGATATATTGATTTCGAAGATACCTCTGCCCTCGACCTTTTTGCCGGCACGGGCAGCATTTCGCTCGAACTGGTATCACGAGGCTGCAGCCGTGTAATCAGCGTAGAGGCCGACCGCGACCATGCCAACTTCATACGCCAATGTTTTCAGAAGTTGGGCGAAGACAAAGATATTCTGATTCGTGGTGATGTATTCCGTTTTCTGAAGACCTGCAAGCAGAAGTTTGACTTTATCTTTGCTGATCCTCCATACGCTCTGAAGGAGTTGCCGCAGATTCCAGACCTCGTTCTGAATGGCGACTATCTCAACGAAGGAGGCATCTTCGTCTTTGAGCATGGCAAAGACTATGATTTCTCCGAGCATCCACGATTTCTGGAGCACAGAAGTTACGGAAGCGTAAACTTCTCAATATTCAGATAGAAAAAATCCCCGTTTGCACCAGACAAGATGCAAACGGGGATTTTTTCGTTACAACAGCGGCGAGAGTAATCTTACCGTACTCTCGAAAAGACGCTGCAGGAACGGACGTTTTACGAAATAAGATACATCATCTACCAGGATGCTCTTCGCCTCATCCCGCAGATAGACAGCCTTCACGCGCTGCGCCATCCCCTCATCAAAGAAGAACGCATTCGCTTCGAAATTATTCTCAAAACTTCGGAAGTCGATATTCGTACTGCCTATCGTACAGAGATTATCATCACTCACCAGCAATTTACTATGATTAAAGCCTGCCGTATAGAGATAAACCTTTACGCCAGCCTCTATCGCCTCCATCACATACGAACGTGATGCCCACTCTACCAGTTTGGCATCAGCATGACGGGGCAACATCAGACGGATATCCACACCCGCCAGAGCTGCTGTTCGCATGGCAAACAATACGGGTTCAGTTGGCAGGAAATAAGGCGTTTCCATATACACATACTTCTGGGCCTGAAGCAGGATGCGGACATAGCCCTGCATAATGTCAGGCCAAGGACTGATAGGACTGCTCGTAACTATCTGTACGAGACAATTGTTGCGGATATGCGCACTGACCGGCGGATAATACTGGCGATTGGTAACCAATGTACGGTCTACGAAATACCAGTCTACCAGAAAGGCTCTCTGAATGGCGTAAACGCCACCGCCCTCAATACGGAGATGCGTATCGCGCCAAGCCTGTTTCTTATCACCCTTCACATAGCGCAGAGCTATATTCATGCCGCCGATAAAGCCCACCTTACCATCTATGACACAGAGTTTGCGGTGGTTACGATAGTTTACCTTACTCGTAAAAGCCGGAAAGCGGACTGGCATGAACGAATGTATATCAATGCCTGCATCACGCATACGTTCAAAGAATTCATTCTTCACCTTCCAGCAGCCTACATCATCATAAATCAGTCGCACTTCCACTCCCTGCTCCGCCTTATCGATCAAGGCATCAGCTATCAGATATCCCAAGGCATCGGCTTCGAAGATATAGGTATCGAGATGAATATGATGCTTTGCCTGTCCTATATTATATAATAAGGTAAGGAAGAAATCGTAGCCATCGGTATAAATATCCACCTGATTATCTTTAAAAGGCAGCGCCCAACTCTGGTTGGCAAAGAGATTCATCAGCGGTTTATTGCTGTCTGGCAGGTGAAGATTCTCCTGCTCTACGAACTCGAGCATGGAGCGCTTGGTGAGCTGGTCCATGCTGCGGTCGCTGATAAGCCGTTCCTTGCGGGTATTCTGTCCGAAGAAGAAATAGAAGATGATACCCACAAAGGGGATGAAGAAGAAGACCAATATCCATGCCATCGTCTTGGCGGGTTGACGATTGTCCATCAAGACGGTAATGATAGCCGGAACGGTTATCACGACATAAAGCAACAGATATATCCAGTGAAAATAAATCATATAGCATTTCTCCTTTTAAATCTCTAATACTTCTTTACAGAGTTTCTCCCCACAGGACAGAAGTTCCGGTTAATTGAAGATATTGTTTGCCTGACTCGCCAGAAGCGTGTTCATCTGCTTGAGTTTCATAAACTCCTGCAGCAGTTCACGATTGGTCGGATTCTTGGCAAACTCCTGCTGAACCTCAATAATACGCTGAGCAATATAATGAGTACGGAAGCTCAAGATGTCTTTAAAGACAAACTGACGGAGCTTATCGGCGCTCATCTTCATCTGCAGACTAGCCGTAGATACCTCCTGGTCACCTGTAGGCAAACCTGCCAACCTGCTGATTTCCGGATTCGGATGATTGGCAAAATAAGTTTCGGCGACAAAATCATCTTCTTTTTCGAGATGCTCCACAGCCTCCTGCATAATCTGATTATATAAATCATTATGAAACTTAAAGCCATCTCCACCCAAATCAAGACTGATATACTGGGCCACAGCTACCTCCACATCATTTCCGTCTACATCCTGTACCGTGATGAGTTGGTCGCCATGATGAATAATCAACTGTACCAGAAGTCCTTCTACCTCCAGGAGTTTATCCAGTGGGGTAACCGCTCTCATCACCGATTGCGCCTGCTGCGCTGCCGCTACAGTCGAATCTTTCAATCCCGCAGCACGTCGCTCTGCCTTTACCTGCTCACTCATACCGTTTCGCACAAAATTATTCAAGGCATTCACGATAATTGCCTCGTTCACGCCCAAACGGTGAGAACAGTCGGTGATATAAGAAGCGCGCGTTATCTGATTCTTGATTTTCGAGATGCTCTCTACAATCGAATTGATAGCCTGGCTTCGCTTTACAGGGTCTGTCACGCCGCGTAGCAGAATATCGGTCTTAAACTGTATGAAGTCGGTCTGATTCTCCTGAATATATCTTCTGAATTCCTCTGCCGAATGACTGCGGGCGAAACTGTCAGGGTCATTACCATCAGGGAGGAAGAGAACCTTTACGTTCATCTCTTCTTCAAGCAGCATATCGGTACCTCGCAGCGCAGCATGAATACCCGCATTATCGCCGTCATAGAGAAGAACGATGTTACTGGTAAAGCGGTGCAGCAATCTAATCTGATGCACGCTCAGCGCTGTACCCGAGTTGGCCACTACATTTTCGATGCCACACTGATGCATCGAGATAACATCGGTGTATCCTTCCACCATAAAGACACAATCCTCCTTGGCTATCGCCTTCTTGGCCTGATAGAGTCCATAGAGTTCGCGCTCCTTATGATAGATAACGCTATCAGGCGAGTTGACATATTTCTGGCTGATGCCTTTGGTTCTGCTGTCGAGAACTCGTCCGCCAAAAGCCACCACCTTGCCGCTCACGCTGAACCAGGGGAAGATGGCTCTGCCCGAGAAACGGTCAAGAATCTTATCCTCCCCCGACTTATTGCCGGCTTCGTCCTTATCCACCTTGAAGCAGAGTCCCGTATCAACCAGATACTTCGGATTATAGCCAGCCGCCTTAGCCGCCTCAGCAAGAGCAGTACGCTTAGGGAGCGCAAAACCCAACTGGAATTTTCTGATGATATCATCCCTGAAACCTCTTCCTCGGAAATAAGCCATACCGATAGCGATGCCATCCACATCATGCAAGAGAATATCCTGGAAATATTTCGCCGCCCAATCGTTGACGATAAACATGGATTCTCTTTCGCTCTCGCGCTGTTTTTCTTCGTTGGTCAGTTCCCGTTCCTGAATCTCTATTTTATATTTCTTGGCGAGCCAGCGAAGGGCATCGGGATAGGTCATCTGTTCCAGTTCCATCAGAAAGTTGATTGCATTGCCTCCCTTTCCACAGGTAAAGCAATGACAGATACCTCTTGTTGGAGATACAGAGAAAGATGGATTGGAATCGTTATGA
The DNA here is from genome assembly GCF_026015295.1 of Segatella copri. Classification (NCBI taxonomy): domain Bacteria; kingdom Pseudomonadati; phylum Bacteroidota; class Bacteroidia; order Bacteroidales; family Prevotellaceae; genus Segatella; species Segatella copri. Next base: position 2,064,478 of record NZ_JAPDUW010000001.1, read on the forward strand.
AAAGGACACAAGCCGACATAATTGATGCCACGCTTCTTGAGCGTAACAAATTCAGATACCACCTCTTCTATCTTGGTGGCATCCATAATTTTTGCTATCGTCGGTCTGTCTATCATTATATATATTCTTTTTTCTGTTTTTACTATGCAAAATTACTATTTTTCTTTGAAAACACAAAGAGAAACGGACAGAAAAGTAAAAATGAAACATATTAAAAACTAAAGTTTACATAAAAAAAGGTACATTCGGATAGTTTTGGCTATCTTTGCAACCGGCAAAAACACATTGCTGACAATCGGAAAATAACAACAAAATAAATAAACATGAAACTAAACAACATCAAGCGAACATTCCTAGCTGGCGCTGCCCTGCTCTCAACTATCAGCATGAGCGCAGCCGACAGATTTGTGAATTTCAAGCAAGGAGACTTGCTACTGAATGCCAATAACCGAGTAGAAATCTACATGGATACCAACGACTGCAAGGGAGTGAGCTATGCTGCTCATGCCCTGCTAAAAGATATAAAAAGTGTGAGTGGAGCCACAGCCACCCTCACCTCGGATGCCGGTTTTCTGAAAAAAGCCGACACAGCCCGACCAGCTATCCTCGTAGGTACCATCGGCCATTCTGCAGCCATCGACCAACTGGTAAAACAGAAGCGCATCAACGGAAATCTACTGAAGGGCAAACGGGAAAAGTTTATCATCACGCTCACAGATGGTCAGCTCGTCATCGCAGGCAGTGACCGCCGAGGCACCATCTACGGCATCTACGAACTCTCGCAGCAGATGGGCGTATCGCCTTGGTATGACTGGGCAGACGTGCCTGTAGAGCACCACGATTCCATTTTCGTAAACAAGGGAATCTATACAGATGGAGAACCTGCCGTACGTTATCGCGGCATCTTCCTCAACGACGAGGCACCTTGCCTAACGTCATGGGTAAAGAACACCTACGGCACCGGATATGGCGACCACCGTTTCTATCAGCGCGTTTTCGAACTGGTATTGCGACTGAGAGGTAACATGATGTGGCCTGCCATGGGGGGCTGGGCTTTCTACGCCGATGACCCTGAAAACGAGAAGACGGCAGATGAGATGGGCGTAGTGATGAGTACTTCCCATCATGAGCCGATGGCACGCAACCATCAGGAATACGCCCGCAACCGAAAGGGATGGGGACCTTGGAACTATCAGAAGAACAAGGCTAACCTGCAGAAGTTCTTCCGTGAGGGAATAGAGCGCATGAAAGGAACCGAACAGATTGTAACCATCGGAATGCGTGGCGACGGCGATGAAGCGATGAGCGAAGAGGCAGATACGAAGCTGATGACCAACATCATCAACGACCAGCGTAAGATTATCGCGGACGTAACCGGAAAGAAGGTAAGCGAAACCCCACAGGTTTGGGCACTATATAAAGAGGTATTGGATTACTACGACAAGGGCATGAAGGTGCCTGATGACGTAACCCTCCTGCTCTGCGATGACAACTGGGGTAACGTGCGCCGTGTGCCGAATGCCAAGGAACGCAAGCACAAAGGCGGTTGGGGCTTATACTATCACGTAGATTACGTAGGTGCTCCAAGAAACTCAAAGATGCTCAACGTTACTCCTGTGCAGAATCCTTGGGAGCAGTTGACGCTTGCTTACGAGAATGGCATTGACCGTCTCTGGATTTTCAATGTTGGCGACCTCAAGCCGATGGAATATCCTATCAGCCAGTTTATGGACATGGCTTGGAATCCACGTAAATACGATGTAAACAACATCACCCACCATACCCGCGACTGGTGCGCACAGCAGTTTGGTGAATCGCAGGCCGATGAAGCAGCCCGCATTCTTAACCTCATCTGCAAGTACAACGGCCGCTGCACCCCAGAGATGCTCGACAAGAACACCTACAGTCTGGAAAACGGTGAATGGCAGGAGGTGGTAAATCAGTATCTCCAGCTCGAAGCCGATGCGCTGCGCCAGTACAACTGTCTGCCGGCATCCTATCACGATGCCTATCGCCAGATCATCCTCTTCCCTATCGAGCTGATGAGCAATCTGCACCAGATGTACTTTGCCCAGGCACAGAACCACGCCCTCTACAAGCAGGGCAATCCGAAGGCGAATGTATGGGCTGATGAATGCGAACGCCTCTTCAAGCGCGATTCACTCATCTGCGACTATTACAATCATAAGATGGCTGGCGGCAAGTGGAACGGCATGATGACCCAGAAGCATATCGGCTATAAGAGTTGGAATGATGATTTCGAGAAAGATACCTGTCCAGAACTCTTCCGGGTAACCTCCAAGGATGGAGTGATTATCAGCGAAAACAACGGCGTGGTAGAAATCGAAGCTCCTTACTATAGCAGCAAGACGGATGCTGCCGAGGCAAAATGGACAGAGATTCCATTCATGGGCAAGAGCGTATCGGCAATGACTCTGATGCCATATACTAAGAGTGTAAAGGGAGCCAGCATCACTTACAAGTTTAAGATGCAAGTTAGCAAAACTTCGGATGGCAAGGCATTTAATGGCAAGCAGAAGATTCGCATTCATGTGATTACCAAATCAACCTTGGATTATCTCAACAAGGGCGGCTTAACCTATGGTGTAAGTTTAGATGGCGCTTCTCCTGTAGAGGTTAACTTCAACAAAGATTTGAACGAGAAGCCGGAGAACATCTACAATATTTATTATCCAACGATAGCCACTCGCATCGTGGACAAGGTGATAGAGCTAGAGCTGCCAGCCTCATCCGATGGCATCCACACCCTCACCCTCACTCCTAACGACCCAGCCATCGTCTTCGAGAAAATCGTGATTGATGGAAGAGGAGGGAAAAAGAGAGTCAAGGTGATTTAAAGGTAGCATATAATAAAAGGTATAGGCACGCACCCACGAAAGGATGCGTGCCTATTCTTTTTACGCAAACTATCACTATCTTCTTATGTTCCATACTTCGTAGCATTCATTTTTACATAAACAATCACAATAGTAACAAATAAATGAAAAAAAAGAGTATTTTTTAAATCTTTTTTGAGAAATATACGTTTATATGAGTAAAGTTAGAAACATAAAAACAAGAAACGAATGAATATAGACAACCCAAAACTCATAAAACAACTGGAGAGTCTTGTCGACAATCGGCAAGACTGGCTATTTCGTTTTGCCTATATTCGAATCGGGCAACGTGAGGATGCAGAAGATATTGTGCAAGAGGTGCTGCTTGCAGCTTTCAAGAAACTGAAAGAAGGGCAACAAGTGGAAGAGTTGGACCGCTACATCATTCGCTCTGTTAGCAACGCATGCCGAGACTACTTGCGCAAAAAACGTCCGCAAATCATTGCTATCAATGAAGCGGCAAGCATACCTAACAGCAATGGTGACAAACAAATACACGAGGAATTTCTCAGAATATCAAAACTGCTGGAAGATATTCCACAGGAGCAAGCGGAAATCGTAAGAATGAAATGTTACGACAACTTGACGTTCCGAGAGATAGCCGAACTGGAGGAGATACCAGAAGCTACCGTGAAATCTCGCTATCGCTATGCCATCCAACATATCCAACAACGACTCAGAAAGGAGAAAAGTATATGAAAGATCAAATGAACATCCATAATGACAAAGGATTTGAGGATATAGAGCAACTGCTCCAACCTCAATGTGATTTCCATGCCTCCTCCCAAACCAAGCAACAAGTAATAGAGAAGGCAAGGAAGAGCTTGGTCAGCCATCGCACCTTGCGTATCTTTCCATGGATTTGCGCAGCATGCGTGGCTGGCATCATCGCTATCATCCTGCAACCACCCAAGGATACCACTTCTGCGTCGGGCAATGCGACAATGGCTGTGAGAAAGGCTACACAGCCGATGCAAAAAGCTATGATGCAAGAAAAGAATTTGACGGCAGAAAAGGAAAATACAGCAGAAAAAGCCATCACAGAAGAGAGCAGGACATACGAGAAGAAAAAGACTTTCGCCAAGCTCAATGCTCCCAAAAGGGAGGCTAAACCTAAAGCTGAGTTTGGAGATGACATGCCAGACACCGAAGAAAAAGGTCTGGTACTCTTCCCTATGTCAACCTTGCCCGAAGAGCATCTTTTCAAAATGCAGACAGCAGAAGCTCAAGCCACTACAAGCAATGCCGTGCAAAGTGAGGATGACCGCCAACAAATACGGCGAATCACCGTAAAACTCTAAAGAATATATATATAATAAGGTATAAACATTAAAGAACAAAGAACATGAAAAAGTATATCATATATTTATTACTCATGATGTTCTCATCAATGGGAGCACAGGCACAAAAGTCTTATTTCAAAGAGGCTTTGGAGAAATTGGTAAGCAACAAGGCGTTCACCATGAATCAATCAGGAGCAAAAAATGAGGTTGGTGACACAGCACAATGGAGTTGGAAAAAATATCGCTTTAAAACTCTCAAGAAAGACAAGTTTCTCAAGGAACTGGACAGAATCAACAAGGCTTTTCAAAAAGATTGCAATCAGCCTGTAACTGACTTTTACTATATGGTAGATGGAAACAACAACCCACTGGAGAGATGGATGAACTTTGACATATCTGTAGGCAACGACCTTATTATGGTTGGAAATTTCTCGGCATATAGCGTCCTTATCAATCGCCAACAAATGGGTCACTCTGGCATGCGCAGAGTCTGTGCCATAGAATGGGGCCATATCATAGAGAATGGTTTGGTTAACGAAAAAGGCTATGAAGGAAACATCTGCATCGTAGAAGGAAAAGCTCCTTTAAACAAGCACCGCGTAGCTGACGAAATAAAACAGCAACCATATAATGCCGTCCACTATACAGGTGTTCTTACCCCAATAGACACCCAAGAAGAAAAGGCTGCTCCAAAAGAAGAGACTAAAGAAGAAAAAGAAGTGCCTAATGAGCAATTGACCAAGATGCTAAAAGATGCTCAGACCAACCTGAAAGGCAACTTTGAGATTATTGGCAAGCGTGACCCTGAACTTTGGGACCGTGGCTATTTTATCTGTTACAAAGACGAAACAGATATGTATGTAGAACCCATCCTTGTGGCTACCAACGGCACTAACTTCTCATACAAGCACGACCTGAAGGACATTACCATGGGAAGAGTGAGAGCACTGATGAAAGATGGAACCATCTGCTCGGAATGGATAGACATTCCTTTTGTACCAGGAGAGATAGCAGAGCTAAGCGTACACAATGGTTACTACAGCCTCACAGGATCAAGTTTCTATAAGCAGTGGGTGGAAGAGGAAAGCAAGAACCATGATGGCTGGGACGAGCGCAAGTATACGGCTTACGCACTCAGCAATATCCATTCTCCTGGCATCATCTGCTATCTGTTCTATCAGCATTTGATAAAAGGTTCTTCGAATCAAAAGAAAATATTCAAAGCCCTCCCAACAACTCTACAAGAGAATCATGTGGGTCGCTTTATCAAAAAGTATATGAACAATAAATTATAAAAATCTCAACTTTCAGTCACATTCATTTAATACATATGTGATGTAAGAAAGGACATACTGCATAGAACCCAATGCCACCTCTATCAGTTTTGATGGAGATGGCATTTTTGCTTCAAATTAGCGCATCCCCAATAGAGGTAAATTTCAATGCCGACATGAATGAGAAGCCAGAGAACATCTACAGCATTTACTATCCTACGATAACCACTCGATGAGTAATTTCTATCATTTTTACTCATTCAGAATGAGTAATTCTGAGCAAAAACACTCATTTCGAATGAGTATTTCTTGAAATTGGAAAGGATGAGATGGATGGTAATAATGTTGCGACTTATATGATGCAAGGAAGCAACCATAACGGTGCAAGGAAGCAACCATAACGGTGCAAGGAAGCAATTATAACGATGCAAGAAAGCAATTATAACAATTGCGTGACATTTGTCATGCGATTATACGACACTTATCATATGGTCGGATGACAAATGCCGTATAATCACATGACATATACCAATGTTTAAATAAACCTAATAGTTTACACCAAAAGATACAAGTTATCACATTATTATATATATTTGCATCATCTTTCATAGAAGACAAAGAATATAGAAAACAACGAACCATCAAACAACAAGAAATATGGAACTGAAATACGACATTTACATGCTCAACAATGCCCAGGGCACAGGAGAAAAGCGCCAATACATTCGTATCGTGCAGCATGAACCTATGACCGAGAAGCAACTGCAAGAGAAAATCCAGAGCCGTTGCTCACTCACCAAGGGAGATGTGGCTGCGGTGTTGGCAGAGCTTCATGACCTTTTGGTGGAAGAATTCTCCATGGGACGCCGCTTTTACATCCCAGAAATAGGCTACTTCTCCATGTCGGCTAGCCTAGAGATGCCAGAGGAGAATCCAGACAAGAAGATTACGGGCAAGGAAGTACGCATCACCGGCATCAACTTCCGACCAGAAGGTAAGCTAATGGAGGAAGTACAGCGCAACGTCCATTTCGTCCGCTCCCGCTATTCCAACCAATCTACAAAATACTCCGAGGAAAAGATGTTAGAGAATATCAAGGAGTATCTTCAAAAGAATCGTTACATCACCACTCGCATCATGCGCATCCACTTCGGCTTGACTCCTTACATGGCACAGAAGTGGCTCACTCATTTCTGCGAGAAGGGTATCATGGTGAAGGAAGGAACACCCCATGCGCCTATCTATTTTCTAAAGTAACAAAGGCAGCTTTTTCCATTCTCCTTTCACCATAAACAAAAGAAATAAGAATGAAATTAGGATTCATAAACTTCAGCACAGAGGAACAACTTAAAATGCACCAAGTAATGCAAGCCATCCAAGAGCATCAAGCAATTGACGAACTTGGACTGGGGCGCATTCGCGATGCCTTTTCCAACAAGTTGTTTCCTGGAATCTCTACTTTACATAATAGAGCAAAATACTATGCCATACTCCCTTCTCTTTTTTTGGAAGCAGAGAAAGGAACATACAAAAGTGCAAACGAAGTAAGAGCCAAGGTATTGAATCTGGAGATAGAATTGACTCGTCAACTATTGCGAGGTACAGAACCAGCCAACAACTGGGGAATAACAGGAAGTAGTGTAATCGATGCGGCAGAAGCCGAGAATAGTTTCTCTATAAAAGTGCCGATAGTGGTGCCAAAAGTCGTTTTTTAAAGCACTTTTGGCACCACTATCGGCACTTTTTCCATTGATTTTATCCAATCAATTGGACAAAAAGAGAATCAACCTCTCTGATACTAACAATGGAATCATGAAATAAAAGGGGAAAGTGCCAAATCACTTTCCCTCTTTCTCCTCCATCCATTCTTCCAACACCTTGCAATATTCATCGTTTTGCTCGGCAAATGGCATGTGTCGGGCTCCTACGAAGAGATGCCACTTGGAATCTTGGATACCATCATAAAGTGTCTTTGCTACCAATGGAGTACAGAGGTCGTTGGTGCCACTCATCACCAAGCAAGGCACTTGGATATCGCCCAGACAGTCGGTGTAATCATAATCACGGAGCGTACCAGTAGGGGTGTATTCATTTGGTCCCCATCCATAGAGATAAGCCTCAGCACCTGCACGCTTCTTTCGGCGAAGGCACTCTGGGCTGTCTTCCGTTACCTCTCCTGCACAATGCAAGAGCATGAAGTGCTCATTCGCCTTGGCATACGCCTCGCTCGAAAAGTCATCCTTCGCCTCAGCCTCAGCGATGGCACGCTGGTCTTCCTCCGACATAAACTTAATCATGCGATGTTGCTCACTTGCCCAAAGCTTGCTGCTCGAAAGAGTGCTGCTGAGGATGGCTGACTTCACGCCCTTTGCTTGCTTCTCTATCAGATAAATGATGGCGAGCATGCCACCCCACGACTGTCCCAAGAGATGAAAATGGTCGATGTGGAGATAGTCGATGAGCACACAGAGTTCGTTGAGCCAAGTCTCAGGAGTCCAGAGTTCGGGATGTCCCTCCACAAATGAGTTGCCACAGCCCAACTGGTCGTACATGATGACAGCTCTACCTGATTCCGCTACCCTATCCAATAGCTCGAAATAGTTGTGGGTACTGCCTGGTCCACCATGCAAGAGGATGATAGGGCTCTTGCCCTCCTCTGTTTTACCTACGATACGATAATATGTTTGATAGCCCATGAAGGGCATATATCCTTCCTTGATTTCCATTGTCTTCAAATGTTTATATATTATAATGTGCAAAAATATAAAAAATATGGCAATTAAACAAATATATCTTGCTTATTTTATCAAAAGAACTTAAATAATTTGGCTGTTTCTAGCTAATGCAATATCTTTGCATTCTAAATAATAATGAAACCAAATAAAAATAGAATATATGTTTAGTGGAATCGTAGAAGAAATGGCTACCGTCGTAGCTATCAGACATGATAAGGAGAACATCGACTTTACCCTGAAATGTTCGTTCGTAGATGAACTCGGCATCGACCAGAGCGTGGCGCACAATGGCGTCTGCCTCACCGTAGTGGAAATAAAAGATGGCACGTATACCGTTACCGCCATGAAGGAAACCCTGGACCGCAGTAATCTGGGTCTGCTCAAGGTAGGCGACAAGGTGAACGTAGAGCGTTCGATGGTGATGAACGGCCGTCTGGATGGTCATATCGTACAGGGACACGTGGACGAGACTGCCAAATGTATCGCAATGAAAGACGCTGATGGCTCTACTTATTTTACTTTCGAATATGAGCTCAATAAGGAAATGGCAAGAAAAGGCTATTTCACGGTCGACAAGGGCAGCGTTACCGTTAACGGCGTTTCGCTCACCGTATGTGATCCTACAGACAACACATTTACCGTTGCCATCATTCCTTATACCAGAGAGAATACCAACTTCTGCGACATCGAAGTGGGAACGGTAGTGAATATCGAATTCGACATTCTGGGCAAATATATCGCTCGACTCAAGAGCTTTGAATAAGCCAGCAAAGTTAAGTACGGACGTTCTAAAAAACATGCACAATTCTTGCGTTTTGCGCACAAAGCAAGACTAAATGGGCATTTTTTTTATAAAATATTTGCGTAAGCCATAAAAAAGTGTTACTTTTGCCCCCGTGTTTTGTCCCAAATTGAACATTGGACAGTAACTTATTAGACGATAGCAAGTCTGACAATCGCACTAGACGACGTACAACTTGAGTACTGAGCACTAACAAACTTAGGGAATTATAACAATAACCATTTTTAAAAATATGAGTTTAAAAATCGTAGTACTTGCCAAGCAAGTACCTGACACAAGAAATGTGGGTAAGGATGCGATGACCGCCGAAGGCACAGTAAATCGCGCTGCCCTTCCTGCAATCTTCAATCCTGAAGATTTGAACGCATTGGAGCAAGCTCTCCGATTGAAAGAGCAGAATCCAGGTTCTACAGTTGGTATTTTGACTATGGGTCCTCCACGTGCTGGAGAAATCATCCGCCAGGGTCTTTATCGTGGTGCAGATACAGGTTGGTTGCTTACCGACCGTCTCTTTGCCGGTGCTGATACATTGGCTACTTCCTATGCCCTTGCTACCGGTATCCAGAAGATTGGTGACGTTGACATCGTGATCGGTGGTCGCCAGGCTATCGATGGTGATACAGCCCAGGTAGGTCCGCAGGTGGCTCAGAAGTTGGGATTGAACCAGGTAACCTACGCAGAGGAAATCCTCAAGGTAGAGGATGGCAAGGCTACTATACGCCGCCTCATTGATGGTGGTGTGGAGACTGTTGAGGCTCCATTGCCATTGGTTATCACCGTAAACGGAAGTGCTGCTCCATGTCGCCCATGCAACGTGAAGCTCGTAATGAAATATAAATACGCTACCTGCCCTATGGAGCGCAAGGGTGATGAACCTTGGGCCAACCTCTATGAGGAGCGCCCTTACCTCACTCTGAACCAGTGGAGCGTTGCCGATGTTGACGGCGACCCTGCACAGTGCGGTTTGAGTGGTTCACCTACCAAGGTGAAGGCCGTGAAGAACATCGTGTTCCAGGCTAAGGAAAGCAAGACCTTGACCAGCAGCGATGAAGACATCGACGGACTGATGAAGGAATTGTTGAACGAAAGTATTATCGGATAATTTTGAAAAGACAATGAACAACGTATTTGTATATTGCGAGGTAGAAGGCACAACCGTTGCCGAAGTATCTCAGGAATTGCTCACCAAGGGTCGTAAGCTCGCTAACCAGCAGGGCGTGGAGCTCCATGCCATCGTGGCTGGTACCGGCATCAAGGGTCAGGTAGAGGATCAGATTCTCCCTTATGGTGTAGATAAATTATTTGTTTTCGATGCTGAGGGATTGTTCCCATACACTTCAGCTCCTCATACAGACATTCTCGTCAACCTCTTCAAGGAGGAGAAGCCTCAGATTGCGCTGATGGGTGCTACCGTTATCGGTCGCGACCTCGGTCCTCGTGTTTCTTCTTCATTGACCAGCGGTCTTACCGCCGACTGTACAGAACTTGAGATTGGTGATTACGACGACAAGAAGAGCGGCAAGCACTATGAGGGTCTGCTCTATCAGATTCGTCCTGCCTTCGGTGGTAACATCGTGGCTACTATCGTAAACCCAGACCACCGTCCACAGATGGCTACAGTCCGCTCTGGCGTGATGCAGAAGAGCATCTACGAGGGTGAGTGCAAGAAGGAAGTAGTTTACCCTGAGGTAAGCAAGTATGTTCCTGCTGAGGACTTCGTTGTAAAGGTACTCGACCACCACGTAGAGGCTGCAAAGCACAACCTGAAGGGTTCTGCCATCGTCGTAGCCGGCGGTTATGGCGTAGGAAGCAAGGAAGGCTTCGACCAGCTCTTCGAATTGGCTCATCTCCTCCATGGTGAGGTAGGTGCTTCTCGTGCTGCAGTAGATGCAGGTTGGGTAGATCACGATCGTCAGATTGGTCAGACTGGTGTTACCGTTCATCCTAAGGTATATATCGCCTGCGGAATCTCTGGTCAGATTCAGCACATCGCCGGTATGCAGGATTCAGGCATCATCATCTCTGTAAACAATGATCCTGATGCTCCAATCAACAAGATTGCCGACTACGTTATCAACGGCAATGTTGAGGATGTGGTTCCTAAACTCATCAAGTACTACAAGCAGAATTCCAAGTAATCTGCATTACACATTATTTAAATAAGAAAAGCAAAATGGCTAATTATTATACAGACCATCCTGAAATAGAGTTCCACTTGAATCATCCGCTTATGAAGCGTGTTGTGGACTTGAAGGAAAGAAATTATGTAGAAAAAGACCAGTTTGAAGATGCTCCTGTCAACTACGAGGATGCCATCGAGAACTACAAGCGATTGCTGGATATTACCGGCGATGTAGCTGCTAACATCATCGAACCAAACTCTGAGGATGTTGACCTCGAAGGTCCACACCTGGAGAACGGCCGCATGATTTATGCCAGCAAGACATTCGAGAACCTCGATGCTACCCGCAAGGCTGGCCTCTGGGGCTTGTCAATGCCTCGTCGTTACGGCGGCTTGAACTTGCCTAACGCCATCTTCTCTATGGCTTCTGAAATCATAGCTGCTGCCGATGCCGGTTTCCAGAACATCTGGTCGCTCCAGAGCTGTATCGATACACTCTATGAGTTCGGTTCTGAGGAGCAGCGCCAGAAGTACATCCCTCGCATCTGCGCAGGCGAGACCATGAGTATGGACTTGACTGAGCCTGATGCAGGTTCTGACTTGCAGCGCGTAATGCTGAAGGCTACACAGGATGAGGACGGCACATGGCGTCTGAATGGTGTGAAGCGTTTCATCACCAATGGTGACTCAGACATCCACCTGGTTCTGGCTCGTTCTGAAGAAGGCACCAAGGATGGTCGTGGTCTTTCTATGTTCATCTACGACAAGCGTGATGGTGGCGTAACCGTTCGTCACATCGAGCACAAGTTGGGTATTCATGGTTCTCCAACCTGCGAGTTGGTTTACAAGAATGCCAAGGCTGAGCTTTGCGGTAACACCCGTCTCGGTTTGATTAAGTACGTGATGGCTCTGATGAACGGTGCCCGTCTGGGTATTGCAGCTCAGAGTGTAGGTGTTGAGCAGGAGGCTTACAACGAGGGTTTGGCTTATGCCAAGGAGCGTGCTCAGTTTGGTGAGAAGATCATCAACTTCCCAGCCGTTTACGACATGCTTTCTAGAATGAAGGCTAAGTTGGATGCAGGCCGTTCACTCCTCTACTGCTGTGCTCGCTACGTAGATATCTACAAGGCGTTGGAAGACATCGCCCGCGACACTAAGCTCACTCCAGAGGAGCGTCAGGAGATGAAGAAATACACCCGCTTGGCTGATGCGTTCACTCCATTGGCAAAGGGTATGAACTCAGAGTATGCCAACCAGAATGCATACGATGCCATCAGCATTCACGGTGGTTCTGGTTTCATCATGGAGTACAAGTGCCAGCGCCTGTTCCGTGATGCCCGCATCTTCTCTATCTACGAGGGAACCACCCAGCTTCAGGTAGTAGCAGCTATCCGCTACATCACCAACGGCACTTATCTCAGCATCATCAAGGAGATGTTGGAGAATGAGGTATCAGATGACTTGAAGCCATTGAAGGAGCGTGTAGCTAAGCTCGTAGAACTTTACGAGGCAGCCATCAACAAGGTGAAGGAGGCTAACGATCAGGCTGTTCACGACTTCCTGGCTCGCCGTCTCTACAACATGACTGGCGACATCGTGATGTCTCTCCTCATCCTCGACGATGCAACCAAGGCACCAGAGATGTTTGCCAAGAGTGCAAATGTTTATGTACGCATGGCAGAGGAGGAAGTTCTCGGCCATTCAGCATACATCCAGAACTTCAAGGCAGAAGACTTGGAGAGCTTCAAGGCATAAGACATTTATAAAAATCAGATAATTTAAAAAGTCCGTGGGCAATGAATGCTCACGGACTTTTTTTATTACAAACTTTCTTCTTTACTTACCTGATATACTCCCAAAAATTTTGGGGGAATCGGATATTATTAGGGTAAGAAATTCGGGGGAATCGGATACCACATATCTATCTTTCTCATTTTCTTTGAATTAGCAAAAATATCAAGTTTTGTACAGCAAAGCACAAGATTAAAAGGAACTTTCTGCAAAAAAATGCAACAAGCATCTACCTCAATCGGAGCAAAAGAAGTGTACACCTCATAAATATACTTTATAAGCAGATTTCTTCGTAATTACTCAGTCCCCATTGAAGCCCCCTATGGACATGAGTAGTTACCTATAATCTTATTGACGTATACTTAATATATTAGTTCATTGAATCTGATTAAACGCCTTTCGTTACTTACCCAGTCGTCTCGGTGCGTTTATTCAGTCATATTAGGCTTTAGCAGTAAATAATAATCTCTTTTTATAATCACAGCCATTCCCGATTCCTAAGACATCACCAAATTTTTGAGAGCTTTTTTGTGTTAAAATAAGCAAAATAGCCCCCAGAAAGCATATAGTCATACCTACCCCTGTAGCAGAAGAAGACATTTTTTGACTTTTCTGTTACAAAAAAAACGATACGGAACTCTTTCTTTTAATAGCTTTTTGCTCGATTCCTAATTAGTTATCCGTATCTGTCCTCACAAGACTATAAGAGACAATGGTACATTGTCATAGTTCACTTGCTTTGGACTTTTCAATATGTAAGTTCTTTCTGTCGTCAGAGGTGTTCAACACTTCCCATTTTCTCTTTTGCTTGCCTATGGCAAACATTCTGCAAATGAGCTTAAACTTGACGGCATTCAATGCCTTACGCTTAGTATCAGAATCTTTTCTGCCTCCTAACTTTCGATTATAAAACATTTGCATTTCCACATCGTACTCAACAGCTCTCAATGCCGCCATAGACAGGTCAGCTTTCACTTGACCGTTACAGTGTGCGGAAGGTCGGGCACGCCATTTCACACTGGTACCAGAAGTGTGACTGCATGGAGCTACGCCAACATATCTCGCATATTGCCGAGCTGTGTCAAAAGCGGTAAAGTTTCGTGTGATGGCAATTATGTTTGTTGCATTGACAAAACCAATTCCTGGTATCGTCAACAGATTCTGAAAAGTGTCAAAGACATCTTCCTCCTTGGACATTAATTCACACTCTTCCTGATCTATCTTCTCAATGTCATGATTGAGCTTTTTAATGTAGCTCTCATACATGGCAGAATCCTCTTTCGTTTCAAACATCTGCATTCGGTTCATAAAGTTTGTCCGTTGCTCCACAAGGAACTTACGCTCATTGACAAGTTGCTTCAATTGTTGCATAGCCTTGCTTGGCAACTTGTATGGCTTGGCACATTCCGTGCCATCATAACGATAGAGGAAGTCAGCTATCTTTGCAGAGTCATTCTTGTCTCGCTTATCTATTGTCCCCATAGGATGATGTTTTACTATACGTGTACTAAGCATACAGAAAGAGTAATTCTTGGACGTGAGGAATTTTTCCAAGTCCAAGGAGTAGCAACCTGTAAATTCCATGCCAAACAGGGCTTGGGAAAGTACCACACGGCTCTTTTTGAGCCATGAGCACATATCGCCAAATCCCTTGCGAGTGTTGTTGAACACCTCATGAGGGAACATTTTGATGTTGGTGTCCTCACGAAATATAGATACATCTATGACATTTTTAGAGATGTCAATGCCTACAAATGATTTATTTTTCATATCTTTGCACCGCTTTACGAAAGGAACTCTCTATGTCAGGATAAGCCAAATCTTTTAAAAGCTGGGACGGACAGCTAATTCCCTAAAAGGCACTGAGTCTGACATTTCGGGCAGAGGAGACTATATCAAGGGAAAGGGCTTTGCCTAAGATTAAAAAGTTCACTACCTCTGTCTGGAGTTCCTTCCTTTTGAGGATTCCTCGCAAAGGTAGTGCCAAAAGCAACCAAGAGACTCTATCATGGTATAGTGATGGTCTTAAAACACTGTTAGTTCACTCCTGGTTGCTTGTTTTTCCCATTTCGATAATTGTCCGTCTCCACATACGGAGTACCTCGTTTTATAACGGCAAACATACGGAGTATCATCTTAAACTTGATTGCATTAAACACTATTCCACTGCATTTCTCCTTTCTCTTGCGTTCCCAGTAATCTCTGATGTTCGGAATGTGCTGCATGCAAACCAAACAGGCAATGGACAAATCTGCCTTTGCCTGTTTAAAACCTTTCTTAGAGACTGACGAGCCTTTTCTCACAGATGTACCAGATTCTTTCTTGAAAGGAGCGACACCAATATAGCAAGCGTATTTACGTGGGTTATCTATTGCCATGAAGTTTTCGGTCAAGACAATGGTTTCAAGTGCGACAACACGCCCAATACCAGGTATTGATGTCAGCAGGGAAAAGTTCTTGCTGATGTCCGCATCTTCTTTTATGTACATGTCAATTTCATTGTCTATGCCTTTAAGTGCATCATTGAGCGTTTTAAGTTGCCCATTCTTACGTTCCACAGACAAATCTGTGTCATACGCACATATATCATGAAGCTGCTGCTTGTAAAGGACTGACTGCTTGACTGTCTGCTTGCGTTCCGCCAAAAGCCTCTTCAACTTAAAATATACAGGAGAAGGAAGTTTTGATGGGTTGCGAAGAATCTTTCTGTGGTTCTGCTCACAGTAAATGGCTATGCGGAAAGAATCAAGCTCGTCAGTCTTGATGCGGTCGAGCGAACGCAGTCCATCATCCAAGTCTGGCTCAAAGCGATGCATCTTGCGAGGTTCCACCATCCTATAAATATAATGTTTCTCTTCCAACCACAGTCTAAAGTTTTGGGTGTAAAGTCCTGTATATTCCATACAGAACAAGACTATATCAAACCCCTTGCTTACCTTTGCCACCCATGAACCAATTTTCTTGAAACCTGCATTGTTGTTGCTCACCTTTATATGGGCTTTCTTCCAATCAATGCTTTCTCCGTCATAATAAGCAAGGTCGAGAGTCTGCTTTGAGACATCCACGCCTATGTAAAGTTCTTTATCCATAATTTTGACATTTAATAGTTAAATGGAATCAAGAAAGTTGGCTGGATTATATAAGGACTATGACATGAGAAAGGGCATACCTTGAAAGAAAGATAGTTCACCTTAACACCCATTAACCAAATATCCTAACTTGATTCCTGGGTGCAAAGGTAAAAGAAAAGTGAAACAAATAACAAAAATCAGGAATAGGGATTTTCCCTTCTACTTTAGGGAATCCTTCTCTTTTTATTTCAAAAGAAAGCTGTACTTTTGCAACCATAAAACAATATAATAACTTATAAAAACAGTTTAGCTTATGAAAAGAAATGATTGGATGGCGCTCATCGCCACAACCATATTGATGTTTGCCGTATGCCTCTCGGCTTCGGCTAAAGGAAAAAGAAACGTGGAGCGAGGAATGACCAAGCAGGAAGTAATAGCCATTCTTGGAGAACCTAAGCTCACCAGTTTCGACATGTATGGGGACAAATGGGAATATGCCAAATATAATAATCTGTTTGGAGATTCCAAGTACATCACGGTCTTCTTCGACAGAAACGGAAAGGTTGTGCAGTACGATACAAGAATCATAGAACCCAACAGCCAGACGTCGAATGTACAGCAACCACACCCAACTCCACCCATCTACGATGGAAGATGTGAACCAGATGGCAGAATGGATTACGGCTATTGTCTCGATGATGCTTCCTTCTCCAAACTATATAATAAGGTGAAGAAGGCAAGCTTTGATGACAACAAGTTCGATCTGATAGAAGTGGCCAGCCTCGGCTGTTACTATTCTTGTGCCCAAGCCGTCAGCATGATGAATATATTCACTTTTGGTGACAGCAAACTGAAAGCCCTCAGACTGATGGCTCCTCATATCATAGATTTGCAGAATGCCATTATCATCTATCAGCAATTCAGTTTTGAAAGCGAAAAGCAAAAGGTAGGAGAAATATTAAGAAGCAGCAGATAATTATCTGGTATCTTTAAAAAATGATATCATCTATGATATGTACTTCCCTGAAAAAGGTTGTCACTTAGGAACAAACAGAAGTGACAATGAAACGTAAGACAAGAATTGAACGTGTGTATAATGAGGACACTGGTTGGTTTGAGACCCGTGAGGTAGAGTTGAATAGCTACTCTTTTACAGATGATGATCGTATCATGATAGTTCGAGAGTATATGGAGAGTGGGCTCCCAGCAGAAGAAATCATCAAGAAATACTATATAAGCAGTCGTACAGTGCTATTTTCTTGGATGGATAAGTTCTTAAATGAAAAAGATTTGTTATCTTTGCCGCCAGAAGACCAAAACCGTGACGATATGGCAAAGACAACAAATGAACAGTTGAAAGAGAAAGATGCAGAGATTAAGCGTCTCCGCAAGGCTTTGGAGTTAGAGAAGCTTCGCTCTAAGGCATTCTCCACCATGATTGACCTCGCAGAAGAAACCTTCAATATTCCTGTGAGAAAAAAATCTGGTACCAAACAGTAAGCTTGCTCCGCACAGAGTGCCAGAGCCAAGGTTTAGGCACTCTATGTGGGCTGTTTGGTTTCACCCGGCAAGCATATAATAAGCGCAATGTCTCTGACGGCTTTGCTGAAGATGTCATTGAGTCTATCATCATTGAAAAGGCACGTGAGTATCGTAAGTCAAATCCTGGCTTAGGAGCTGTAAAGTTGCATGCCATATTGAAACAGATGTTTGAGGATACAGGCTGTTTCCCTGGTCGTGACGCATTTATTGAGATGCTGCGTAAGCATGGGCTCATGGTGCGTATAAAGCGCCGTAGGCGCTATAAGACAACAGATTCCGACCATAATTACCGCAAATATCCAAACTTGATTAAGGGAGTAGTTCCTACCCGTCCGAACCAGATTTGGGCAAGTGACATCACCTATGTTGAAACCAATGAAGGTGTGTGCTACCTCTCGCTTATAACAGACCTGTATTCCCATAAAATCGTTGGATGGGCTGTTGGTCCAACATTAGAAACTGTATATCCATTAGAAGCGCTTAAAATGGCATATAAAAGCATTGATGAAGAAACTGCAAAAGGACTCATCCATCACTCTGACAGAGGAAGCCAGTATTGCAGTCAGAATTATGTGTCTATCCTAAAAAGTCATGGCTCACAAATAAGTATGACTCAAACAGGAGATCCTTTGGAGAATGCCATAGCAGAACGTGCAAACGGCATTTTAAAAACGGAATGGCTTTATAGGATGACAATTCCTACTCGTAAAGTATGTAAGAAGGAACTGACCAGGATTATTGCGTTTTATAACGACGAAAGACCGCATATGAGTATCGGTAATCAAACACCATCTGTTGCACATACTCAAGCGGGGCCACAGCAGAAAATGTGGAAAAATCCTTGGGAAAATTCTTCTAATTAGTTGAAAATGTGTATCTTTGCATTTGAAAGAATATCATCACCGTAACCTTTCTAGGGATAGCTCCTTAAAAAGAGTAACCTAGTTAGGTATAATGGGGATTCGCTGACAACCCATATAGTGATAAAATTAAAAATGCGTAACTCATTTAGTGATAAGAAAAATAGATAGTAACATATTTAGTTTAACCATCCTAAAGGTGACAACTTTTTCACGTATAAGACAATATAAAGAGAACTTTTTATGTTAAATTATACATATTGTTTAGTCGATTTAACAAAATAATTGTATTTTTGCAAAGTCAATTAAACAATATTGAGCTATGATACAAAAAGAAGTAATCAGAGAAATACTCTTGGAGAACAGAAAAGAAGTAGAATTACAACATGTCGTTCCAAGAAACTTTCAGATGGAAGATTTTGCCAACTATGTTCTGATTGGCGTCAGACGAGCTGGCAAATCTTTCATGCTCTATCAGCAGATTCAACAAAACCTGAAACGGGGAATCACCTGGGACTCCATGCTCTACATCAATTTTGAGGATGAACGTCTGATGGGGATGACTGCACAAGAACTTAATCTTATCCTTGAAGTTCATGGTATGATGTCAAAAGAACGTCCTATTCTATTTCTTGATGAAATACAAAACATCAACGGTTGGGAAAAATTCGCACGCCGATTGGCAGACAACAAATACAGAGTCTATATTACAGGCAGCAATGCAAAGATGCTTGGCAGTGATGTAGCAACAACTTTAGGAGGACGCTATATCACCAAACACATCATGCCATATAGTTTTCCCGAATTTCTCCAAGCCAATGAAGTGTCTTATGATTCAAATACTCTCGCAACCACCTTTGGAAGAGCTGAAGTACAACGACATTTTACTAATTATTTCCGTTTTGGCGGTTTCCCAGAAGGAGCAAGACTAGCATCAAAAAGAGATTATATCAATAGTGTATATCAAAAGATTTACCTAGGAGACATTGCTTCTCGTAACAAAATTGAAAATCAATTTTCTCTTCGAGTTCTATTCAGAAAATTGGCAGAAAGTGTAAAGCAACCGATTTCTTTTACACGTCTCACAAATATAATAGCATCTACAGGTGCAAAACTAAGCAAACCTACACTCATTAACTATCTTGAGTACTCTAAAGATGCATTCTTGGTTTATCCCATCAAGAATATTGCCGACAATCTCACTCAACGTGAGACCAATCCCAAATACTATTTTGTGGACAACGGCATCATCAGTATACTTGCCATGGATGTTGACACATCATTATTGGAGAATATGGTTGCGATGGAGCTACTTCGAAGATATGGACTGGAAGAGCAAGTGTTCTTTTACAACAAGAACGTGGAAGTAGATTTTTACATACCAGATGCCGCAACTGCCATACAGGTAAGCTACAACCCCAAAAAGTCTGTTGAAACTTGGGAAAGAGAATCAACTGCACTTATCAAACTATCAAAAGTACTTGATTGCAAAAGACTTATCATTCTTACATATGAATTAGAAGAAAATATAGAACTAAAAGGATTGAATATCGAAGTAATACCTGTATGGAAATGGTTACTCGATACAAAAATTGCAAAATAAATGAATACAAAGATATTATCAAAAGACAAAGACCCGATGGGTGCCGCTATCCTTGATTATCAGAAATCGGGAAGAGCAGGAAGATTACGTGTGCTCTCTTCTATGTTCGAAGAGGACGAAATGCCGGTGAAACATCTCTTCAGAAAAGTTGAGGAGATGCCGATGCTGGAGCAGAAGGCCTTGCAACTCACAAAAGGACGTGTACTGGATATCGGAGCCGGCAGCGGCTGCCATACGCTCGCCTTGCAGGAGAAGGGCTTGGAGGTAAAAGCCATTGATATTTCTCCTCTGAGCTGCGAAGCGATGGAACTGAGAGGAGTAAAGGATGCGGAATGCATCAATCTTTTCGATGAACATCTGGAAACAGGGTTCGATACCATCCTCCTCCTGATGAACGGAACGGGTATCGCCGGAAAGATAGAACATCTCCCTGCCCTCTTCCAGCGCCTGAAGGCGTTGCTGAATCCAGGCGGACAGATTCTTATCGATTCCTCCGACCTCAAATATATCTACGAAAATGAAGACGGAAGTTTCGACATCAATCTGAATGGTGCCTACTATGGTGAAGTGGATTATCAGATGATTTACAAAGACATTAAGGGAGACTGTTTCGACTGGCTCTACGTAGATTTTCCATTGCTCAAATCCATCGCCGAAACCTGCGGTATGCATGGCGAACTCGTGGCAGAAGGCGAACACTACGACTATCTGGCGAGGTTTTTCTAAAAAATTCTGCTAAAATCTTCTGAATAGCTTAAAATGAGCGATTTATGAGTGTCTTTCCTCAATAGAGGTAATGACTTGGCAATAGTTTTAACTTCTACATTCTACATAAGTTTGCCTTGCTTGCCAAACAACTCTTTTCGGATGCAAAGTTAAACCTAAAATCTGAAAAACGACACTTTTTGCTTTGTTTTTATAGATTATTAATTTTGGGTTGGAAGTGTGCTTATTCCAAATGTAGCAACACATTGTCTATGCAGCATAGATAAATTTCATATACGGCATTAAAAGTAAGAGAAATGTTAAATGTCGTCCTCATTCCTACAATACAAAGCAAAACGTTCTCGTTTATGGATTTTTTTTCGTACTTTTGAAAGTTATAGAAAGAGAATGTAGATTAGAAAGGTAAAATATGGACAATAAAGTATTCCTTTTAGGATTATTTCTGCTTTCAGTTGCTAACGTGAAAGCTCAAACTCAGACGCAGAATGATTCGCTCACAATGGAGAACATGATGCACAACCTTCCCGAAATAATGGTCAAAGGTTCGCGCCCTATCGTCAAGGCTGAGCGAGGTATGTTATCCTATAACATGCCGTTACTCATGAAGCAACTACCTGCCGACAATGCCTATGAGGCTCTTACACGTATTCCTGGTGTTAGTGATGCTGATGGTGGCATCAAGTTTTCCGGCAACGAGGTGACGCTTATCATCAACGGACAGGCGACCACTTTAACGCAAGAACAGCTTGCAGACAGATTGAAAGCGATGCCTGCTGCACAGTTGGCTAAAGCAGAGGTGATGCTTGCTGCTCCTGCACGTTATCATGTTCGTGGCATGGCTATAAATATCGTCACGAAAGATTATGCAGGGAAAAATCAGTTGTCGGGACAGATAAATGGAGGATTACAGCAAAACAAATATTCCAGAGAGTTTGGAGATTTCTATCTTTCCATGCAGAGGGGCAAATTTGGAATGGATGCACAATATCAATTTATTGACGGCAATTCATATGGTGAATCTTCACGCATAGCCAACCATCCATTGGATAACGGGCGTATTCACTACAACGATGAAACGTGGCAGAAATCATTTGGTATTGCTCATGACTACCGACTTGGTATGAATTATGCATTTAGCAAGAACCATCGACTTGACATTGCCTATACGGGAAAATGGCAAAAGTCTTGCTCCAACAATCACACTACAGGTTCAAGTGTAAGCGGAATGCATTACGACACTCATGTGTATCTGCACAATGTTGATGTAAACTACTCACTTCCTTTTGGACTTAACATTAGTGGTTCGTACACTAACTATCGTACCCCTCAACAACAAAAACTTGACGGTACGATGTATGCAGATGAAAATACGACAGAAACGGAACGCAACCTTACAAGTGGCAGTGAACAGACTATCAGCAAATGGATGTTCGCAGCCGACCAAAACCATTCTTTTACACATGGTTGGGGATTGTCGTATGGTGTAAAGGGACAATTCACAAGCAACAAGAGTTATCAGAACACCATCGACAAAGAGGGTAACATTCTGCCTAATGCAACAAGCAGTGTGGACATCAACGAACGTATTTGGAATATATACGCAGGTTTCAGCAAACAGATAAACAAGGCAATTAGTCTTGAAGTATCCGCAGCAGCCGAACAATACCATTCACCGATATGGGACAAATGGCGCATATATCCGTCACTCAATGCCCTGTGGAATATCAACGAGAACCATTTACTCAACTTGTCATTCAGTTCCAATTCTGAATTTCCGAGCTATTGGTCAACAATGAGCAGTGTATTTTACTCATCGGCATATACCGAGATACATGGCAATCCTGATTTGAAACCATACTCTTATTACAATGTCAACCTTATGTGGCAGATTAAAAGACGTTATACGCTGATGGCTTTTGCAAGTCTGAAACCTGATTATTCTGTGCAGTTACCGTACCAACCAACAGACCGTATGGCGGTAATATTGAAGGAAACCAACTTCAACTATGAGAATAGCTTTGGATTGCAAGCCTCTGCAATATTCAGTGCTGGCAAATGGCTCAACGGTAATGTGTTTGCTGTAGGAATCTATAAACATGCCAAAAGTGACCATTTCTTCGATTTGCCATTCAACCGCAAGAAGCTGACGGCAGCACTTGGAGGTACTGCATCTATAAAACTTTGCAGCACACAAGACTTACGCCTTATACTCAACCCTTTCTTTCAGTCAAAAGTAATACAAGGTGTTTATGATGTAAGTCCTATCTTTAGAATGAATGCCAAGTTACAATGGACTTCACATGATGGGAAATGGGGATTGCGCATAAATGGCAGCAACATCTTCAACAACAAGGCAGACACTCGTTCCGTACAAGGTAATCAAGATTACCGTATGAAAATTAACAACAATTGGGCTACTGCTACTTTTGCTGTTATTTATAAGTTCGGTGGCTATAAAGAAAAAAAAGTAAAAGCAGTTGATACATCAAGAATGGGACACTAAGCCGCATGATATGAAACAAAAACTAATTGGTAGAATTAGCATGGATAACATCCATGAGCTATGCTTTCTCACCCAAGGCGAAGAGAACAATCACCGAAAGGAAGAACTCTATCGGCTCACTTTCGATGAGGACAACCGAGTAGCATTCAATGCACTGCATGTTCTATCAAATTTCGACTTAGCCAATAATGAGTGGCTTTATTGCAAACATGACGAGCTGATTGACCGAGTGATGAAGGAAGAGCATGTTGGGAAACGCCGTCTAATGCTCAATCTTCTCTTACGCCAACCGTTTGAAGAAGAATTCCTCCGCTCGGATTTCATAGACTTCTGTGTAAGCAAGATTACCGCTTGCGCTCAACCCTATGCTATACGAGCCTATTGCATGAAGCTTGCTTATGGGCAAATGAAGTATTATCCCGAACTTCTCAGCGAGTTAAAGATGGCATTGGACATGTTGGAACAAGAGGCCCTATCCCCAGGATTAGCTTCCGCAAAAAGGCAGATATTGATGAAAATAAAAAGGAAGCATTCTTTGTCTTAATGTAGCATTTCCGCAAAGAATAGTCTTGTTTCTGTATGTTTGCCATTCGATATACTGCTTACAGTTGGTACACTCACTTTCTGCGACCATCGGGAGCAAAATTTCTCCGCCCTCATGGTGGAGCGAGGAGTTTTGGGGTTTCCAAAACATAACCTCGCTCCCTCCTCTAAGAACAAAAGACGAGATATTTGCCTTTCGGCTTTCCATGCCCAAGGTTGCAGACCTTAATTCTCTCAATTTACGCCAAACATCAAAGCTGCCACATTGAAAGAACAAGGTCACAGACACAAGCTACTTTGTACATGGAGTTTGCAAAGGAAAAGGTGATATTTTCAGTGTGAAACTTGCCAAGTGTTTCAGTTGTGTGTTGTTGATTTCCTTTGTGAACTATGCCGAGTGTGCTGTGTGTCCTCGGTATAGTCTGCATAAATCTAATGCCATGATTCCTAAGACATCACCAAATTTTTGAGAGCTTTTTTGTGTTAAAATAAGCAAAATAGCCCCCAGAAAGCATATAGTCATACCTACCCCTGTAGCAGAAGAAGACATTTTTTGACTTTTCTGTTACAAAAAAAACGATACGGAACTCTTTCTTTTAATAGCTTTTTGCTCGATTCCTAATTAGTTATCCGTATCTGTCCTCACAAGACTATAAGAGACAATGGTACATTGTCATAGTTCACTTGCTTTGGACTTTTCAATATGTAAGTTCTTTCTGTCGTCAGAGGTGTTCAACACTTCCCATTTTCTCTTTTGCTTGCCTATGGCAAACATTCTGCAAATGAGCTTAAACTTGACGGCATTCAATGCCTTACGCTTAGTATCAGAATCTTTTCTGCCTCCTAACTTTCGATTATAAAACATTTGCATTTCCACATCGTACTCAACAGCTCTCAATGCCGCCATAGACAGGTCAGCTTTCACTTGACCGTTACAGTGTGCGGAAGGTCGGGCACGCCATTTCACACTGGTACCAGAAGTGTGACTGCATGGAGCTACGCCAACATATCTCGCATATTGCCGAGCTGTGTCAAAAGCGGTAAAGTTTCGTGTGATGGCAATTATGTTTGTTGCATTGACAAAACCAATTCCTGGTATCGTCAACAGATTCTGAAAAGTGTCAAAGACATCTTCCTCCTTGGACATTAATTCACACTCTTCCTGATCTATCTTCTCAATGTCATGATTGAGCTTTTTAATGTAGCTCTCATACATGGCAGAATCCTCTTTCGTTTCAAACATCTGCATTCGGTTCATAAAGTTTGTCCGTTGCTCCACAAGGAACTTACGCTCATTGACAAGTTGCTTCAATTGTTGCATAGCCTTGCTTGGCAACTTGTATGGCTTGGCACATTCCGTGCCATCATAACGATAGAGGAAGTCAGCTATCTTTGCAGAGTCATTCTTGTCTCGCTTATCTATTGTCCCCATAGGATGATGTTTTACTATACGTGTACTAAGCATACAGAAAGAGTAATTCTTGGACGTGAGGAATTTTTCCAAGTCCAAGGAGTAGCAACCTGTAAATTCCATGCCAAACAGGGCTTGGGAAAGTACCACACGGCTCTTTTTGAGCCATGAGCACATATCGCCAAATCCCTTGCGAGTGTTGTTGAACACCTCATGAGGGAACATTTTGATGTTGGTGTCCTCACGAAATATAGATACATCTATGACATTTTTAGAGATGTCAATGCCTACAAATGATTTATTTTTCATATCTTTGCACCGCTTTACGAAAGGAACTCTCTATGTCAGGATAAGCCAAATCTTTTAAAAGCTGGGACGGACAGCTAATTCCCTAAAAGGCACTGAGTCTGACATTTCGGGCAGAGGAGACTATATCAAGGGAAAGGGCTTTGCCTAAGATTAAAAAGTTCACTACCTCTGTCTGGAGTTCCTTCCTTTTGAGGATTCCTCGCAAAGGTAGTGCCAAAAGCAACCAAGAGACTCTATCATGGTATAGTGATGGTCTTAAAACACTGTTAGTTCACTCCTGGTTGCTTGTTTTTCCCATTTCGATAATTGTCCGTCTCCACATACGGAGTACCTCGTTTTATAACGGCAAACATACGGAGTATCATCTTAAACTTGATTGCATTAAACACTATTCCACTGCATTTCTCCTTTCTCTTGCGTTCCCAGTAATCTCTGATGTTCGGAATGTGCTGCATGCAAACCAAACAGGCAATGGACAAATCTGCCTTTGCCTGTTTAAAACCTTTCTTAGAGACTGACGAGCCTTTTCTCACAGATGTACCAGATTCTTTCTTGAAAGGAGCGACACCAATATAGCAAGCGTATTTACGTGGGTTATCTATTGCCATGAAGTTTTCGGTCAAGACAATGGTTTCAAGTGCGACAACACGCCCAATACCAGGTATTGATGTCAGCAGGGAAAAGTTCTTGCTGATGTCCGCATCTTCTTTTATGTACATGTCAATTTCATTGTCTATGCCTTTAAGTGCATCATTGAGCGTTTTAAGTTGCCCATTCTTACGTTCCACAGACAAATCTGTGTCATACGCACATATATCATGAAGCTGCTGCTTGTAAAGGACTGACTGCTTGACTGTCTGCTTGCGTTCCGCCAAAAGCCTCTTCAACTTAAAATATACAGGAGAAGGAAGTTTTGATGGGTTGCGAAGAATCTTTCTGTGGTTCTGCTCACAGTAAATGGCTATGCGGAAAGAATCAAGCTCGTCAGTCTTGATGCGGTCGAGCGAACGCAGTCCATCATCCAAGTCTGGCTCAAAGCGATGCATCTTGCGAGGTTCCACCATCCTATAAATATAATGTTTCTCTTCCAACCACAGTCTAAAGTTTTGGGTGTAAAGTCCTGTATATTCCATACAGAACAAGACTATATCAAACCCCTTGCTTACCTTTGCCACCCATGAACCAATTTTCTTGAAACCTGCATTGTTGTTGCTCACCTTTATATGGGCTTTCTTCCAATCAATGCTTTCTCCGTCATAATAAGCAAGGTCGAGAGTCTGCTTTGAGACATCCACGCCTATGTAAAGTTCTTTATCCATAATTTTGACATTTAATAGTTAAATGGAATCAAGAAAGTTGGCTGGATTATATAAGGACTATGACATGAGAAAGGGCATACCTTGAAAGAAAGATAGTTCACCTTAACACCCATTAACCAAATATCCTAACTTGATTCCTGGGTGCAAAGGTAAAAGCTAAAACACTGCGGAGGTTCGCCCAAGTGGCTGGAGGCGCAAAGCCTCCAAGAAACGTTGCTGCAACCATTTCGGAGAATAGAGCGGTTGCCAATTAATCCACAAGCACATTTTACAGCGTACCAAGTGAGGGCATGTAAAACGTTGAATTGTTGAAGATAGGTGTTATCTTTATGAGAACCAACCACTTATACCCTCAACAAACTCTCAACAAATAGCTCTACACAACAAATTACTGGGCAAAAAAGAAAGAAAGGAATGGTGTTCATGGTTTTCTCTTTTCAACATTATCTTTCTTTTGTTGAGAGATTTGTTGAGAATATGTTGAGCCGTAAATGCCTGATGTTCAATACTTCTTTCATCATATTCAACAATTCAACAAAAATAAGGGGTGTTTTGTCCGTCATTTTTATGAACAGAACTCATCCCCCTACAAGTAAGAATGTCATGCTTATGCTTCAGTACTTATTCACGACAGTACGACAGCGCCAAGCCAACAAACAAGCAAGAGGACATTCAACTAAAGGCGGTTGTTCTTCTATTGAGTTGTAGGATAATGACACTACTTTTCTCTTTTGCCCCGTACAATCTCTTGAAGATGGTGGCACGAAACCGAGCTGCCCCGTATGAGTTTATACGGAAGCAAAGGGCAACAATCATCGGAAAGCCATACAACGTTTGCCAAATGCCATTGGAAGTTTCCTGTTTCTGTTGGACTTCCGACACCGTCAATAAACCATCCTTGTATATTGACCTTATCACAGCATGGAGTTTCATGGCGGTGACATGAAGCATATCAACCAATTCACCCTCACTCATCCACAAGTCTTGCAAGTTGGACGGAATGGATAACATTCCATTTCCGTCCACGGTGATTACAGTCCTTTTCATGCCATTCCCCCCATTGTCGGCATATGCCCCTTGATTCGACTTTCAAAAGCTGATATGTCATGCTCCAATTTAGTACTTGTCACCTTTGCGTAAATTTGTGTTGTGGCGATGTCCGTATGTCCCAGTATCTTGCTTACACTCTCTATCGGCATACCGTAGTTTAAAGCCAAAACTGCGAACGAATGCCGGGAGACATGAAATGAAATTCGCTTCTTGATGCCACACATTTTTGCCACTTTCTTTATACGCTTGTTTACCATGTCAAGTGAGCCAATATTAAACAAGTGCATATCTTTTCTCAATGGCTTGTAACGTTCAATTATCTGTATGGCTGCATCTATCAGTTTAATTTTGAATGGTACGCCTGTCTTTTGACGCTGAGAAACTATCCATGGAGACCCACTTATAATGGCAACATTGTCCTCTGTAAGATTCTTGATGTCAACGAAAGAGATACCTGTCCAACAACCAAACATAAACAAGTCTCTCGCAAAAGCAAAGTTGGGATTTTCCAACTCTATTCCTGCAAATATGTCCAATTCTTCCTCTGTCAAGAACTCACGCTCCTTGTGGTCTGGGTCAACGTGGTACATGGCAAACGGATTTCTCTGTATCTTGCCGTTGTAGTGTGCTGCCGTGACGATATGCTTCAATGGTATGGAGTATATCCAAATGGTAGATTGCGTGAGTCCAATGACATTCTTCAAATACAGACAAAAATCACGGATGAACTCCTCGGTAAGCTCATTCATGGACATATCGCTGCGCTTGTACTGAAATTTGATGAACTCGGCAACGTACTTTCTTACCGTCAGATACTTGCGGTAGGTTCGGACAGCTCGGTCTTTTCCCACGCGTTGGGCAAAGGCTGCGTTCTCCTTGTCAAAAGCTCTGAGTAATGTCTCATACTCCGTACCTATGCCTTGATATGCGTTTCTCACCATTTCAGCGGTAACGAACGCCTCACGGTCGGAAAGCCGTTGGTAATGCTTAGCGATTTGAGCCTTGATGTTATCAAGCGCAAAGTTCACCTCATTGGCTTCCTTGCTTCTGCCTTTGGCTCTGTTGCCCTTGGCATCCCATATCGCCTTGGTCACGCTCAGCTTGCAACTGAACTGTGCGATAGTTCCGTTGATTGTCACACGTCCCATGATAGGGACAATTCCGTTTCTCTCCTTGCTTCCGTTTACATAGAAGACTGTCTTGAATGTACTTCTCATAATTCCTTGCTTTTTGTTCTGTGCAAAATTAAATCATGAGAGTTGCATGGCAAATTCACAACCTGTGCAGAATTGAGAAGTAAAAACCGAAGCCGTTAAAAATGCTTATTAGAGCGTTTCTTTGAGGTAATGACTTGAAAGCGTTTCTACTTCTCAAATCCGCCATTTTCGCATTTCCTCACGAATGCCACAAAAAGCCAACGACTGCCACAACCACTTGAAACTCAAAACAAAAGCTCAAATCTGCTATTTTTTGCTTTTTTAGTCATTCTTTTTCCGAAAAACATCATAAAAAAGTGAAGGAGCTAAGACAAATGTTCTTGGCTCCTTCACTTTTTTCCTCCTAACCTATTTTATCTTATCGTTGAAATCGTGACATCTGAGAACTCGTTCATGTAATCAAGAATCTCCATGGTGTGGAAATCGCGCTTCGCCTTGATTTCTATGTTCGCTTCCAGGAATTCCTCCTTCGAGTAGCGGCGCTCTTTCAACTCATAGGAATGAACTTCCAGACCTTTCTGCTTGATTTGCCTGATAAATTCCTTCACGCTTTCACGAGATGGCGCGGTGAAGGTCAAGTCGATGGTAGTTGTTCCCAACTGTGGAATCCAGTAGTTCAATACTTCCAGTCCCAGCAACACCATCGCCGTGGTAATAGCTGCAGCCACATACATTCCCGTACCGCACGCCAGACCGATGGCTGCCGTCACCCACAAGCCTGCAGCAGTAGTCAATCCTCTCACCACGTTCTTCTGGAAGATAATCGTTCCGGCGCCCAGAAATCCAATGCCCGAAACCACCTGCGCAGCCACACGCGAAGAATCCTTTAAGTCAATTCCGAATCCATACTGGGAAACGACACAGAAAAGCGCACTTCCCAATGCCACGAGAAAGTGAGTACGGAAACCTGCCTCCTTGGCACGATATTCTCGCTCAATGCCTATCGCACCTCCTAAAAGCAGGGCGAGAGACAGACGAATGGTAAGATCAATATAGGTTGCATCCATATTATTGTCCTTTCTTTAATTAATCAACAAAAAAATCATTTAATTGCAAATATACAACTTTTCTTGGAAAGAAAGGCGAGAATTTCAAAAAAATAATGTATCTTTGCAACTGTTAGTGCCTATTTCGGCAATTTATTCACAAATACACATTTATTTATATACATGGCAACAGTTGACGACAAGAAGATCATCTTCTCAATGGTGGGCGTATCTAAGATTATCCCACAAAACCAGAAGCAGATTCTGAAGAACATCTACCTATCGTTCTTCTACGGAGCAAAAATCGGTATCATCGGTTTGAACGGTGCCGGTAAATCTACGTTGATGAAAATCATCGCAGGACTTGAGCAACCTACCCAGGGTGAGGTGGTTTGGAGCCCAGGCTACTCTGTGGGCTACTTGCCTCAGGATCCTCCGCTCGACGAGAACAAGACCGTGAAGGAAAACGTGATGGAGGGTGTGCAGAAAATCTATGATGCACTCGCTGAATACGAGGACATCAACAACAAATTCGGTCTCGAAGAATATTACGGAGACCCTGATAAGATGGACAAGCTGATGCAGCGTCAGGCAGAGGTGCAGGATATCATTGATGCAACCGATGCCTGGAACATCGACTCCAAGCTGGAGCGTGCGATGGCTGCCCTGCATTGTCCTCCTGGTGATTGGTCTGTTACCAATCTCTCGGGTGGTGAGCGCCGCCGCGTGGCTCTCTGCCGCCTGCTCCTGCAGAAGCCGGATGTACTCCTGCTCGATGAGCCTACCAACCACCTGGATGCTGAGAGCATCGACTGGCTGGAGCAGCACCTGCAGCAGTATGAGGGTACCGTAATCGCCGTAACCCACGACCGCTACTTCCTCGACGACGTGAGCGAGTGGATTCTGGAGTTGGACCGTGGCGAGGGTATTCCATGGAAGGGCAACTATTCTTCATGGCTCGACCAGAAGACCAAGCGAATGATTCAGGAGGAGAAGACTGCCTCTAAGCGCCGCAAGACATTGGAGCGCGAGTTGGAATGGGTTCGCATGGCACCTAAGGCCCGTCAGGCTAAGGGTAAGGCTCGTCTGAACTCTTACGAGCAGATGCTCAACCAGGAGCAGAAGGAGCGCGAGGAGAAGCTGGAAATCTTCATCCCTAACGGTCCTCGTCTGGGTAACAAGGTGATTGAGGCTCAGCATGTGAAGAAGGCGTTCGGCGAGAAAGTTCTCTTCAACGATCTCAACTTCATGCTTCCTCCTAACGGCATCGTAGGTGTGATTGGTCCTAACGGAGCCGGCAAGACTACCCTCTTCCGCCTCATTATGGGCTTGGATCAGGCTGATGGCGGTACATTCGAGGTTGGTGAGACCGTGAAGCTGGCTTATGTTGACCAGCAGCACAAGGACATCGACCCACAAAAGACCGTTTACGAGGTGATTTCTCAGGGCAACGAGACCTTGCGTCTGGGTGGCAGAGATGTGAATGCACGTGCTTACATCAGCCGCTTCAATTTCTCGGGCACCGACCAGAGCAAGCTCTGCAGCGTACTCTCGGGTGGTGAGCGCAACCGTCTGCAGTTGGCATTGGCATTGAAGCAGGAAGGCAACGTATTGCTCCTCGATGAGCCTACCAACGATATCGACGTGAACACGCTGCGTGCCTTGGAGGAAGGTTTGGAGGCATTTGCCGGTTGTGCGGTGGTTATCAGCCACGACCGCTGGTTCCTCGACCGTATCTGTACCCACATTCTTGCCTTCGAGGGCAATGGGGAGGTCTTCTTCTTTGAGGGCAGCTATTCTGAGTATGAAATCAACAAGGCGCGCCGTCTTGGAGATACAGAGATCAAGAAGGGTCGCTATCGCAAGTTGATGGAGGAATAAAGTTTCGAAAAAGATAAGAAGGACTCGGTTCTGAAACAATAAAAAACAAAAGAAAAGGTGTGTCTTTGCCTTAAGACACACCTTTTTTGTTTCTATGCAGCCGTTTTCAAAAGCTTTACCAGATGCAACCAGGACGTTCAGAAAACTGCGTCGCGACGTATCTGGCTGTACGTCGGGACATAACGATTATTACGTCGGGACGTATCAGATGCTACGTCGGGACGTAATTTCTTCTATGTCGTCAGTTAAATTGCAAAAAAACAAATGAAAAAGCCAAGCATTGAACCGAAAAAAAGGATTTTTGCTCAATGCTCTCTTAGTTTTCACCCCAAAATCCCTCTAAGACACCTATATTTCGCTGGTTTTTATGGCAATATATGGCAGATAAAACCGAAGAACAGAGAATTGCCATACACATAACACATTCGTAATCAAAGAAATAACCTATCTATATGGCAATATGGCAATTCTTTGACGCAAAAAAATATATATAAAACAGCATGCCCGACACAAAAAAAAGGGAAGCGCCGAAACGACACTTCCCCATGGATTGGATGAATCATATAATCATCGGTCTCGCGACATTTTATTCTGTGTATGCAGTCTTGTAGGCAGAGTCAAAGAACATAGCGCAAGAACCTACGCCAGTCTCATACTCATGCTGCTTCTGACCAGCTCTGTCATACTCCACTACATAGCCGTTACCATTATAGTCGGGATTGCCTTTATCGCCCAATCTATAAGAGAGCACGAAGATATGACCATTCAATGGGTCGGCGAAGATACCGCATGGGCTCACAGGCATCTCTGAGAGCGTCATCGTCTGTGCTTGCGTACTTCCTACTACGAGCACACTCACGCTAGGAGTTCCGCCATAAGGTGCATTGAGCACGAAGAAATGAGGACGAACCACCTCCACATCGCGTGTTGTTGCAGCACCAGTGGTTACGCATACAGCATAGTTGCCATCTGCCACCTTCTGTGACTTGCCCTCGGCGAAACTCACTGCACGTAGGGCATTCTCGCCATAAGCATTATAAGAAGCATCATAATACTGGTTGTCGAGAACATACAAAAGACCAGCAGCATAATAGATGCTGGTAGGATTGTTCACGCCCTCGATATTCTTAGTCTCTACATTGTCGTTGGAAAGATTGATGCAAGAGATGTTGCCACCACCAGCAGCATAGTTACTGTTGGCAACGTAGAGATTGCCATTGCCGAAGACCAAGCCCTCAGGATAGTTGCCCACCTTCCACTTCTTCTGAAGAGCAAAATCTGTGGTGTCCACGGCAGCTACATAGCCACCGTATGTGGTGAAATAAACCTTGCCACCGTCAGCGATGATATGGCGAGGCTCAGCACCCTCGGCTTTGCCCAGCAGGTCTGTAGTCTTGATTTGCTTGATACTCTGCTTGGTTTTCTTGTCGATTACCTCGATGGTGTTGCTCTGATCTACGGCGAGATAAATCTTGTTGCCATATACGATGCCATCATTGGCAGTATTACCGAGCGAACGACCGTTAGCAGCCTTGAATACTTTCTGTGTGGCTGTGCTTGAAGCATAGTCGATAGCTGTGAGAGAGCTCTCAATTTTGTTATACATGTTACCTGAATTCACGACATAAGCGCCCGTGCTGTACTCCTGGAGATAAGTCTTAGGACCATCGTTGTCGTCGCTACATGATGTCATCACTGCAGTACCCATCAAGAGCACCGCCAAACCTAATAAATACTTTTTCATTTTCTTTTTCTGTTTATATTTGAATCTAATTTGTTACTATCTAGAAGTTATACCCGATGCTTAACATCCAACTGCGGCGAGGCATCGGATAATGCCCTACGAGTTCATACTGCTCCGACAGCAGGTTCTTCACATCCATCCTGACCTTCACACCTCTCAGGGATTTCCCCAAAAGAGTCAGTCCGTCCAGCTGACGATAGAGCGTCAACCCCATGTCCCAGTAACCATCCACTTCGGTGCCGTCATAGTGCTCGTTGTTGGCCCATCGCTTGCTCATTCCTTGTCCATGGAGCGAGACATTCACCCAGGGATTCTCCCACCCCAAGGCAATACTGCCCGAGTGCAAAGGGATATAGGCTACTTGATTGCCATAATATTTGGACGAGCGGTCGGTATGGTTCACCACGTGCTGGTAGCTATACGACCCTTGCAGCGAGAGTTGCTGCCCCGGAGCCATCTGCCAGATACCACGCAAAGAGGCATCCGCGCCAACGACATCAACCCGTGCCAAGTTCACAGTACGCCAAACGAACATATTGTAAGGAACGCCCACAATCTTGTCGGTCACCCGATTGTAGTAGCCGTCCAGCGTTGCTTGAACATTCCATTCCTTGTAACGTAGGGATTCACCGTTTCCCCCACCTCCTGAAGAAGTTTTTTTCCACGTAAGCCCGACATTCAACTGTCGGGTTTTCTCAGGCTTCAGATCTGAACTTCCATAATGGAAGAAATAGTTCTCGTTGAAAGTAGGAACCCGGAAGATGTCCTTGTACGAAGCCCTGAGATAAAGCTCATCGCTGGCAGTACCATTTCCCAGGAGCCGATAAGAAAGCGAAAGCGATGGAGAAAGCCGGCGTGCATCCTTGGCAGCCTGTCCTGCTTTGGTAGGATTGGCGCTGCCTTGCTGAGTCTCTATCTTGCGCCCCACGCTGTTGAGGTAAACCGAAGCCAGCATTCTGGTAAGAGCCACCCATCTTCCCTTCGCATATCGGGCGGAGAGCGACTGCAGGATGCCATGTCGATGAGGTCGCAGGTCGGTGGCGAGAGTGCTGTTGAGCGAGTTCATCATCCAGTCGGCAGAGTAATCCACCGCCCAGCCGTCCCCCGGCATCCACATCAGTGCTGCCGAAGTATAATATTCCCTCTGCCAGTAGGTAGCATCATTGCGCCGATTTGCCACGAGCGTGTCCTGATAGGCAGAGCTCGCCCAGTTCATCTTGGCTTGCACCTTCAGCATCCAATGGTCATCAAAACTTCTGGCTTGCCATCTTGCCTGAGCAAAGGCGTTGCGGTCGTGCAACTGTTCGGCTGTTACATTGGTATAATATCTCACGATGCCAGGCAACTGTCGGTCGTTGTCATAATAGTAGAGCTTTGCCCACAATTGGTTCCGGCTCACACCATCGGCTCGTCTGCCCATCATCCAGTGCATATTCAGTTCGCCATGCCCCGAGTTCATACGACTGTTGGTTCTTCGCTCATGGGTAGTATATTTACCATTGTGCAAAATGAAAGGATAGTCGTTTTCGGCATAGGTGTACTCACCCATCGCCTGGAGAGTGAACCTATCTGACAATCTCTGCACATAGCGCAGATAAGGCGAGACATATCCGAAGGACCCCACCTGCAACTGAGTAGAGAGGTGAGGCTGTTTGTCGATGGGAATCTCGCTCATAGTCTCGATGGCAAGCAAAGCTGCCACCGAGGCTTGCCGAGCCGAAATGAAAATATCGTCGTTGTCACCAATGGTGAGTCGCAAAGTCTGCACCTGGTCGAGCGAATAACGGGACACATCAATTTCGCCGCCCTGACATTCACTGAGCAGCACACCATCGTAACTCACGCCCGTGTGTCCCGCTCCGAATCCACGCACAGCTACCGTCTTCATTCCTCCAGCTCCACCATAGTCGCGCAGATTGATGCCTGGCATTCGGTGCAAGGCGTCGGCCATATCCGTAACGCCGAGCCTTAACATATCCCCCTTGTCCAAAAGTTGGAGAGGCGATGTGCTCGTAAGTATCCGGTGCTGCCGAGCATTCACTTTTACTTCCTGCAAATGCTCGGTACGAATGGAATCTTGCCCCATACCCACTTGTGCATACAACAGTAGCAAGCCACCGAGACAAAATATCCTCAATGCCTTCATTCATTCTATCTTTTATATTATTATCTGTGTCTCCATCACGAACCCATCCCACGGGGTTGGATAGAATCATCGGAATCTCTTATCCTA
Organism: Segatella copri; assembly: GCF_026015295.1. Classification (NCBI taxonomy): domain Bacteria; kingdom Pseudomonadati; phylum Bacteroidota; class Bacteroidia; order Bacteroidales; family Prevotellaceae; genus Segatella; species Segatella copri. The sequence continues at coordinate 2,100,380 of NZ_JAPDUW010000001.1, forward strand.
AAGACACTCTTTCATCATATTGTTTCCGATGGCAACGGCAGGTCTTCTGACTTGCGTCCTCAAACTCATGGCAAGCGGTCTTCCCGAAAAATTGTCAGTGACCATGGTGCTTGCCGCAATAAGACGCTTACAGCAGCGGGACTGTCCGGGCTTCTCACCCGATTCCCTTTTAATCACTACGCACTCATCCTGCCTGAGGCGGCAGAAGGTGGCAGCGAACCAATTGCGGGTGCAAAGGTACTATAAAAAAATGAATAAAAAGATAACTTTATCCGCTTTTTTATTCCAGCAAGGATAAAATTATCTTTTTATTCAGAGTTCAGTTTATTCTTTTACGATTTCCAGGAGTTCTGCGAAATCATCGATGATCCATTCAGCAGAGGCGAGCTGCTGGCGGGTTCCGTTGCCATAAGTCACGGCACAGGCCTTGCAGCCGGCATGATGCGCCATATCTACATCGAAGGTCATATCGCCCACTACAAGGGTTTCATCTGCCGTTCCCTTCATCTCCTGCAATGCCTTGAAGACCATATCGGGTGCCGGCTTCACGTGCTTCACATCATCGCCTGCAACGATGGAAGAGAATATATCCTCCAGCTGCATCTGATGCACGTATCCATCCAGCGAGCAATGATTTCGACTGCTGGCCATACCCAATACAAACCCACAGCGATGCAACTCTCTCAGGGTTTCTATCACATGAGGAAACGGCTTTACGATCATCGTATTCTTGTTCTCCAGGAAAATCTCGCGATAGGTTGCTGCACATTCCATTCCCTCCTCAGCACTCATTCCAAAGAGCGAAACGAAGGCCTCATCCAATCGAAGACCGATGGTCTTGGCACAAGCCTCCTCCGATTTCACTTCCAGCTTTCTTGCACGCATCGTATCCTGCAAGGTCTTCACGATGAGACTCTGCGAATCGCCGATGGTTCCATCAAAATCAAAAATTATATACTTCATTATTCTTACCTTATTTGAAAACGGTCACAAAGGTACAGATTATAACTGAAACTACAAAGCAAATTGCTCACGAATTGCCTTTATTATATTATTACGAGCCACTTCTGGCTTCATCGCCTCATCCAATGGCATTTCTTCAGGAGTAACCTGAACAACTCTATCAAATCCTGCATCCAGCATAGCCTTTCTATCGCTAACTCCGCCCGATACTAGCCATATTTTCTGATTGGTAACATGCTCAAGAATTCTTTGCGGCAACTTCCCCATCAAGGTCTGACGGTCGCTATGACCTTCGCCCGTAATCACGAGATCAGCATCCTGAATGAACACATCAACCTCTATTTTCTCTAAAAGCAGTTCAGCCCCTGGACGAGCCTCTGCATTGAAATATTGCAGGAAAGCATAACCCAGTCCTCCGGCCGCACCAGCCCCAGGAACCATACTTCTATCATATCCGAAATGCTTGGCACTTACCTCGGCAAACTTCCTTGCCCTATCATCCAACATCTGCACCATCTTAGCATCAGCTCCCTTCTGAGGCGCAAAGACATGAGCCGCCCCATTTTCGCCGCAAAGCGAGTTGGTAACATCCGAAGCCAGCACAAAGCTGCATTCCTGTCGGATTTTCTTCCAGTCGTCGCCCATCGCCTTGAGCATTCCGATGCCGCAATCGGATGTGGCGCTGCCGCCCAAGCCCACGATGAAACGTCGCACGCCCCGGCGATAAGCATTCATTATCATCTCGCCCACGCCCCAGGAAGTAGCCTTCATCGGGTTGCGCTGTTCAGGCTCAATCAGAGCCAGTCCGGCGGTCTGCGCAATCTCGATAATCGCCGTATCATCCACGATTCCGTATTCCGCCTCAATCCATCTCATCAGCGCATCATGGGTATGAATCTTCACTCGATCTCCCTTCATTGCCGAGAGGAAAGCATCGAGCATTCCCTCTCCCCCATCACTCATTTCCAGGGTAATGATTTCGGGAGAAGCATCATCTGCATTCCATTCCTTCACTCCCGAAGCAATCGCCTCATTTACCTCTCTGCTCGAAAGGCAGCCCTTATAAGAGTCGCAAGCAATTATTATCTTCTTATATCCAGCCCCATCCATCAGTCTGAGACCATCATTTTTCCTATCCATATCCTATTTATATTATATCATTCCAAGAATCATCGCCTATCAAGCGATTCCCCTTTCAGCCCGCAAAATTAGCCATTATTCCTGAAACCACAAACCTTTTTTGGAAAAACTTTTAAAAACAGATGCTTCTGATAAGAGCTGATCTCTTTTCATATACTCTATTCAAGTTTCTTTACTTCAAAATATTGACATATCCCTTATTCTGTACCAATTCAGAATTTAAATCGATGCATTTCTGAGGAATCGGGAAGACAGTGGTGTAGCCGGAGGATTCACCCTGAAGAGGCGTACGGAGATCGTAGGCACCGGTAAATTTGCCGAAACGGATGAGATCCTGACGACGCCATCCTTCCCATACCAACTCCAGCAACCGCTCTTCCAGAATGTTATCGAGCGTAGCCTTACGGTAAGGCATTCCCACACGGGCACGAATCCTATTCAACTCCTCATCGCCATTCTCTCCGTTTCGGACCTTTGCCTCTGCCTTCATCAATAAAGCATCTGCATAGCGGAAAAGAACTATGTCGTTACTCTGCAACTTGCCGTCCATATAAGAGGTTCTATCCACTTCATACTTCGCCATCCTCGCTCCAGCCGTCTTGACAAACTTACTGTTGGTCAGGTTTTGAGCCACTTCAAAAGGCTGATACTCCAACGGCTTTCCATTATCCATCAGCAGTTCATGACCATCTACCTTTACCACTCCCGCCACAAAGTTCATCTTGCAACGGGCATCTTCATCAGCCTCGCCATAATGATTGGCTTTCATCGTAGAAATCGTGGCACAGGTACCATTCTCACTTCCCCATCCCAAGACACCGCCATGCGTATAATGGTAAGAGCGGAAGAGATAATGGAACTGGTTGGTATAGATATTCTTATCCATCGGAATCGTGAAGATATTCTCCTTCGATGTCTCATTATGCGTAGAGAAATTGAATGAATCATCCGACTCCAGGACATAGCCTTCTTCTGCCAGTTTATCACAATAATAAATGCAGGTTTCCCAGGCATTCAACTTCCTGCAGTCCGCCTTATCGCCATTACGCAAAGAGGCATCAGAAGCCGGCACAGAGAAATGAATGCCACTTCCCTTCGGACGGCTCGCATAACCCTGGGTCCAGTCATCATACATATAGATTTCTGCATTCAAAGCCAACTTCGCCAACAGAAAGTTGACTACCGGCTGGGTGATGCGACCATAATAATTGCCTTCCTTATTGCTGTGCTGGTCGGGAAGTGAAGGCAATACCTGCTGCAACTCCTGAAAGACAAACTGGAAGATAGAACTGCGATTTGTCTGACCTTGGAACAGGCTGGAATGGAGCTGTTCTGCACTGGAAAGGACCAATGGAACCCGACCGAACATGTCCATAGCATAGTAATAGAACATAGCCCGGATGGCTCTTATCTCAGCCCGATATTCCTCCTGCTGTGCGGCAGAAAGCAGGGCCGACTTGTTACTGATAATATCCAAAGACTTATTAGCCAGCACGATAACCTTATAAAGGTACTTCCACGTATCATAAAGAGACTGGTCATCGGCACTCCACCGATGCTGGTACATGGCATTCCAGAGGCCACCATCATACCAGTCGCCGCCTCGAATCGGAATCATCGCCTCATCGGTGGTCAGCGTATTATAATCGTAAATGCCACGGCAGGTGCCCTGGATGCCCTCACTCTCGTTAGCTCCACCTATATAATTATAGAGAGAAGCCACGGCATTGATATAAATATCAGATGCAGAGCCATAGATGGCATCCTCGTCCAACTGATCCTTAGGATGTTCGTCCAGGCAGGATGTCATAGACAATGCCGCCAGCAGCAGAAATAAAAATCTATATCGTTTCATAACTTTCTGATTTTAGAATTGAACACTTAAACCCAATGAGAAGGTTCTGTAAACAGGATAAGTCCGCTTATCATCAATACCCATCGTACTGTTCACCACGTAGCTGTTAATCATCGGAGTCAAGCCGCTGTAACTGCTGATGGTGGCAAGATTGTTGACACTCGCCGAAACTCTGAGCGACTGCACCACGCCCTTTCGGATAGGGATATCATAGCCCAGCGTGAGATTCTCTAAGTTGAGATAATCGCCCTTCTCCAGCCAATAATCAGAAACATTCTGGTCAACGATATTCTTCTCAGGAGCTCCCTTCAGCACATTATAATCCGGGAAACTCGACATATTGGTGTAGGCTAAGCCCGTACCATTGAATATCTTATGTCCGAAGGCTCCGTTCATCTGCAATGAAAGATACCAGTCGCGATAACGGAAACTGATATTGGAACCCAACGTTACCTTAGGAGTAGCCTGACCGGCAATATATCTGTCACCGCCATCACTCAAATCTACGGTTCCGTTCTTGTCCAAATCTTCGATATCATAGCGGTAATGCCCATTTCCATCTTCTATAATTCCCTTGCAATGAGGAAGATAGAATACCCCCAAAGGCTGACCAACTATCTGATAGACCACATTGTTGTAACCACCATGCTGACCGGCACCCGACAAGGCACCCATCGCAGTAATATCGGCTGCCGACATCTGCATTCCGTCATATTCACCACTCAGCGAGAGGAGTTTGTTCTTCTGCCAGGAGAGATTCATATTGATATTCAGTTCCATGTCCTTCTTCTGGATAGGAGTGAAGGAAACGCCGACCTCCAAACCCTGGTTGCTCATAGAACCCAGGTTTGCCAACAGTTTATCATAGGCAAAAGGCGGAACCGGCACAACATAGGCATAGAGCATGTCGGTGGTCTTGGAATAGTAATATTCTGCCGTCAGAACCAGCCGGTTGTTCCACAATCCCAAATCAGCTCCGATATTCCAGGTAGCGCGGGTTTCCCACTTCAGATCAGGATTGTTATTGCTAATCATTCCCATCGTAACCGTAGGAGAACTGTTCACCGAAACAATACCATTCTGCCGCACCGTATTCAAAGTGGTATAAGAAGATATTCCGCCAAGATTACCTGAGCGTCCATAGCCCGTACGCAGTTTCAGCATAGTAATTTTCTGGAGAGAACGGAGCCATTTCTCCTGCTTCATATCCCAGGAAAGAGAGACGGATGGGAAGAAACCCCAGGTATGGTCATTGCCCACCATCGAAGAACCATCGCCACGCATGGAAACCGAAAGACTATACTTATTATATAAGGTGTAGTCGACATTGCCCATCACAGAAGCCAGGGTCGGATCTTCGTACTTGCTGTCTGTCCCACCGAAAGGCCGTGATGCTGCAGCACCTATGTTATGGTAATACATGTCGTTGTTGGTGATTCCCTTCGCAGAAGTCCAGAATCCCGTTCGGATATCCTTCTGATATTCTGCACCCGCCATTGCCTTCAGATTGTGGATTCCCCACGAATGCTGATAGTTAAACGATACATTGGCAAGCCAGTCCTCGCTCTTGAACTCCCCACGATAGAGATTGCCCTGCGCCCAAAACCAGGTAGGACAGAACTGGTTGTTCTCGTTGGAAGCATAACTGTATGCTCCGAAGGCAGAAACACTCAGAGAATTTGTCATATCATAGTTCAACTTCAGATGAGCATTGAAGTTCATGTTCTTCGTATCATTAAGCTCCTTGAGCAAGGCACCGGGAGGATTCACCTGAGATGCAGCCCCATTCTTCACCCAACTGCCGTTCAGCTTATCATAAGGATAAGTAGGATTCATGGCATCGGCAGAATAGAAAAGCGCCTGACTGTCGAAGATATCATTGTTCTTGAAAGACGAACCGAACACGCCGAAATCTCCCGTCAGTTTATCGCCAAATGCCTTTTGGGTGACATCAATCTTAGCCACCAGATTACGATAGCCCTTGCTCCGAATAATCGTGTTATGGTCGATATAGCCAAAAGAAGCGCGGTAGTTGCTCTGCGGAGTGCCACCGCTGAAGGCCAGATAATGGTTCTGGATATTTCCGGTTCGGGTAATCGCCTTGCGGAAATTGGTATCATATCCCTTATTGTTATACTCCAGCCCATACTTCTGTGCAGCAGCTATGTATTCGGCGGCATTGAGCATCTCCATACTTTTGTACATCGCCTCTATACCATAGTTTCCCTCGTAAGAAATCTGAAATCCCTTACCCGTACCCTTCTTGGTCTTTACCTGGATAACGCCCGAAGCACCACGGGAACCATAGAGTGCCGTTTCGCTGGCATTCTTCAGTACTGTAAAGTTCTCTATATCGGCGGGATAGATTGTAGCAAGCGTCGCCACATCAGAAGTAACACCATCAATAATCACCAGAGGATCATTGCCGCCCATGATAGAAGTTGTACCGCGAACCCGGACGGAGTTCAACATAGCAATACGGTCAAGACCATTGGTAGTGACGTTAACACCTGCCGTCTGTCCGCTCAAGGCATCCAGGGCATTATTAAACACACCCTTCTTCAGAAGTTCAGGCTCCACTACACCCACCGAACCTGATAAGCGCAAGGAATCTAAGCCTTCGATGTTCACAGACTGAGCACAGAGGGTTTGGGGTGCAAGAATCATCGCACCCATCGCATAAAATATGGTTTTTAACTTCTGTTCCATAACTATTTCATCGTTTAGTCAAGGTTCAAATCGATTTTCGATTGCAAATATAATAAAAAAGAGTGATTCAAAGTCCATTTCCTTGAAAAAACTTCAAAAAAACAGCAGGCTTAAGAGTTAAGACAGAAGAAAAGCTCGCCAAGACGTTCAAAATCTTAGCGAGCTTTCTCTTTTTATATCAGCATTTTATTTCACTTTCACTTCTATCACATTCTTCGCAGCATCAGCACTCGAACCACCTACGAATATCTGATATTTGCCGGGAACCACACGCATGGTATTGGTCTGGGAATCCCAACCCTCGAAACTTTGGCGAGGCAGACTGATGGTTACCTGCTGCTTCTCGCCCGCCTTCAAAGTAATGCGCTTGAAGGCTTTCAGGGTCTTGATAGGACCCTCAGCATCATCCATTCTACGGATGTAAACCTGCGTCACTTCCGTTCCTTCCCTATTACCTTTATTAGATAAAGAGAAACTCAAGGAATAAGCCGAAGAATTCTTCACTCTTCGTTCTTCACTCTTCACTTTCTTCAATGTCGGCTTTCCATATTCATAAGATGTATAGCTCAATCCATGACCGAATGGGAAGAGAGCCTCACCCTTGAAGTAACGGTAGGTACGATTCTTCATCGTATAATCAAGGAAATCAGGAAGATCGGAAGTACTCTTATAGAAGGTTACCGGAAGCTTGCCCGATGGATTCACCTCGCCGAAAAGAACCTTTGCCACGGCTTCTCCACCCCGTTCGCCCGGATACCAAGCCTGAAGGATAGACTCCGCATTCTCTGTTTCAGGAACCATGGCAATGGCACTGCCCGAACAGTTGACGAACACCACTCGCTTGCCAGCCCGATGCAATATCTCCATCACCTTGCGTTGAGCCTGAGGCAATTCGATGTCGGTTCTGTCGCCACCCTTGAATCCCGGCTCAGAAACTTTCATCTCCTCACCCTCAAGACTAGGAGAAATACCGCCTACAAATACCACCACGTCAGCATCGCCAACCTCAGCCAGAAGCTGAGACTCGGTTGGCGTATAGTTCTTCACTATGTCAAACTGCATCACCGCCATATCGGTCTTCTGGAAATAATCCACCTGAATTATCACCGGCTTTCCAGCCTTTACGGAGATTGGCTTGTTGAGCATCTGTACACGGGCACGTCCCTTCCATACATCCGCCACCGTATCGCCATCAATGATGAGCCGGTAACCATCATCGCACCCCATTTTGATATTCAAGGTTTCATCCTTTTCCGGAGTAAATACGCCCTCGTATCGGGCAGAGAAATTGGTAAGGTTCACTCCCGGAGCAAAGACGGTATTTCCACCATTGCTCTGGTTGATAGGCGAAGTCATCATGGCTGTAGCCACCGGCTCGCCCTTCATCTCAGAATTGTTCCAATAAGTAGCCTTCATGCCTTTGCTGCCATCGGTAGAAGTCAGGAGATTGAACTTACTTTCCGTCACCTCATTTCTGGTCAACGTGCAGGCAGGAATATACTTGGCGTCCTTCACATATTTTCTGATGCCCTGCAGGATGGTTGTGGTAGAAGTAGGATAACCCGAATAGTTGCCCCACTGCATGATGGAATCGTTGGCATTCGGTCCCATCACGACTATCTTCATTCCTGCTGATTTCAGCGGCAGGAGATTGTTTCGGTTCTGAAGAAGCACGATTCCCTCTTCTGCCATCTTCTCTGCCAAATCCTTATGCGCCTTGCTGGCGATGACGGAAGATGGAATCTGAGTCCAAGGCACGTTCTCGTCCTTATCGAAATCACCCAGACGAAAACGGGCTACCAACAGGCGCTTCAAACTCTCGTTCACCTTTTCCTCGCTGATCATTCCTGTCTTCACCGCCTCAGGAAGCGAACGGTAAACGCTTCCGCATTCCACGTCGGTTCCGGCACCAATTGCCTGCGCCGTAGCCTCAGCCGGAGTCTTCGCAGTACCATGTCGGCCAGGCACATAAAAGTCGTTGATGGCTCCGCAATCGGAAGTAATCAATCCCTTGAATCCCCATTCATCACGAAGAATCTGTCGTTCATACCTGGCATTGCTGCAACATGGCGCTCCGTCAATCCGCTGATAGGCGCACATCACCTCTGCCACATTTCCATCCTGCACCAGCGATTTGAAGGCAGGCAGATAAGTCTCCCACAAATCCCGCTCAGGCAAATCCTCTACATTGAAACTGTGTCTGTTCCATTCCGGACCGCTATGTACGGCAAAATGCTTGGCACAGGCTAGGAGCTTGACGTATTGGGGAGCCTGTGAGGAAGGCGTAGCCAGAACTCCCGGAGCCGACATAGGTTTGCCATCAAAGGTCTGTCCCTGCAATCCATTCACCACTGCAAGTCCCATTCTTGTGGTCAGATAAGGGTCCTCGCCATAAGTTTCCTGTCCACGCCCCCATCGTGGGTCGCGGAAGATATTGATGTTCGGAGTCCAGAAACTCAGACTCTGGTAGCGCTTGATGTTGCCGCTTTTCTTCGCCTCCTGCGCCTTGGCTCTTGCCTCATCGCTCACGGCAGTAAACACCTTATATAATAAGGTATCGTCCCACGAAGCCGCCATGTGCATCGTGATAGGAAAAACAGTAACAAATCCGTTTCGCCCCACTCCGTGCAGCGCCTCGTTCCACCATTGAAACTGCGGAATGCCCAATCGTGCGATAGCCGGAGAAGTATCCATCATCAACTTCGTCTTCTCCTCCAGGGTAAGACGGGAAAGCAAATCGTTGGCTCTAGCCTCAGCAGAAAGGTTGGCATTCTGATAAGGAAGAAGCTGCTGTGCGCTGACAGAAAGCGACATCGCCATCAGCATCGCCATAGAAAATAGTTGTTTCTTCATTGATCTTATATTATTTATTCGATTTATGCTTTGATTTTTAAGTTGGTGACAAAGTTACACTTTTTTGTTGAGATAACCGCATCATCTGGCAGAAAAGTTTAAAATATTTATCCTTTCGTGCCAACATTACCACTTTCAGTCCGCTGGCACATAAGTTGCAAAAACAGAGAGTGAAAGCTGAAGCTAAAAGATAAAGGAGTTCGGAAGAATGACGGAGTTTCGAGGCGAAAGCAAAAAAATAACAAGAATATTAACAAGCAGAAATCCCGACGGAGCCGTAAGGAACCGAGAGGACGAGTAAAATAAAATTTGGAGGTTTTAATTATGTTGTTAGCACGTAGAAATAATGATTCAGATTGGTTGAGTAACTTCTTTGATGATACTTTATTCAATACCGAAGTAATGCCACGTATGAATGCTACTGCTCCTGCCATTAACATCAAGGAGACAGATAAGAATTACATCATGGAGGTTGCAGCTCCTGGTTTGAAGAAAGAGTGGGTTCGTGTAAACATCGATAACGATGGTAATCTGAACATCGCCATCGAGAACAAGATGGAACACAAGGATGAAGACAAGCACGAGCACTATCTGCGCCGCGAATTCTCTTACGGCAACTACCAGCAGTGTTATACTCTGCCTGAGGATGCTGATCGTGAGAAGATTTCAGCAAAGGTAGCTGATGGTATACTCGAGGTCGAGATTCCAAAGCTTACTCCTAAGGAGGAGGCTAAGACTACAAAGAACATCGAAGTCAAATAATCATCTCCCATAAATGATGGAGGCAGATTCCAAAGCAATTTGGAACCTGCCTTTTTTTGTGCCCTTACCTGAACCATCGCATTTTTCATCTACCTTATTATTATGATTTTCATGGAGCAGCCAAGAGTTTTTCACCATAAATCTTTTTTCTTCCATAATTAATATGTAATTTTGCAGGCAGAAAAGCAGACATGAAAACTTCTGCTTATAGATTTCAGAATATTAATATAAGAAACAGATGAAGAAAACAATTCCAGTAATAGGCATGGCTTGCAGCGTATGCTCTGCCAATGTTGAAAAGAAGCTGCAGTCGCTCGAGGGCATTAACTCCGCCTCGGTTTCCCTGGCAAGCCGAACTGCCCTGGTAGATTATGACCCCGACATTATCTCTCTGGAAGATATGAAACGGGAAATCAGCAACGCCGGATACGACCTCGTTATCGAAAACGACAGAAGCGTGGAGGAAATCAACCGCCGTGAGTTCACCCTCCTGCGCCGCCGAACCCTCGCTTCCTGGCTCTTCGCCATCCTGACCATGTGTTTCTCCATGGGCTGGATTTCCCTGGGTATGGAGCAGAATATGATTTCAGATGGCGTTGCCTCGGCTCATCACTCGAGTTCCTTCGCCAACCAGATTTGTCTGCTCCTGGCACTCGCAAACCTGCTCTACTGCGGCAAACAGTTTTATGTTTCCGCCTGGAAGCAGCTCCTGCATCATACGGCAAACATGGATTCGCTCGTAGCACTCAGCACCCTCATCGCCTTCCTCTTCAGCACCTTCAACACCTTCTTCGGAGAAATGGTATGGGGAGCGAGAGGCATAGAATGGCACACTTATTTTGATGCTTCCGTGATGATTATCACCTTTGTGCTGACCGGCAGATGCCTGGAAGAAAAGGCAAAGGACAGTACGGCGAGCAGCATCCGACAACTGATGGGAATGCAGCCGAAAACCGCCCGACTGGTGACTTACGAGAAGATAGAAGGCACCAACGACTACAAGATGGAGGAAGTTCCAATTTCCACCATTCAGATAGGCGACATGATAGAGGTAAGAGCCGGCGAGAAGATTCCGGTGGATGGCGTGGTTACCCAGGCAGAGAGTTTCATGACTCCCGATGCTGCCTATGTAGATGAAGCGATGATCAGCGGCGAACCGACTCCGGCGATGAAAAAGGCAGGCGACAACGTGCTGGCCGGCACCATTCCGAGTCAGGGAAAGCTCCGCATGAGAGCCAAGCAGATTGGCGAGAACACCGCCCTGGCACACATCATCCGCATGGTTCAGGAGGCGCAGGGCAGTAAGGCACCCGTGCAGCGCATCGTGGATAAGGCGGCTCTGATTTTCGTTCCAGCCGTGGCAGCCATCGCCCTCATCACCTTTTTAACATGGTGGCTGATAGGCGGCAACGCAGCACTTCCGCAGGCCATTCTTTCAGCCGTAGCCGTATTGGTCATCGCTTGTCCATGTGCCATGGGCTTAGCTACTCCTACCGCCCTGATGGTGGGCATCGGCAAGGCGGCGCAGAAGCAGATTCTCATCAAGGATGCGTCGGCGCTGGAGAATCTCCACAAGATCAACGCCCTCGTCATCGACAAGACCGGCACCCTCACCATTCCTAACCAGAACATCGATTTCACCAAGCAGGAGGATTTGGATCTGGAGACGAGAGAGACCCTCAAGCCTCATGCCCAGGAAGCAATGAAGCAGTTGCAGGAAAAGGGAATAGAGGTTTATATGATGAGTGGCGACAAGGAGGAAGCGGCTCACTACTGGGCAGAGAAAGCCGGCATCAAGCATTACCAGAGCAAGGTGCTGCCTGGCGACAAGCAGGCTTTGGTAAAGAAACTTCAGGACGAAGGCAAGCAGGTAGCGATGGTGGGCGACGGAATCAACGACACCCAGGCTTTGGCCCTTGCCAACGTGAGCATGGCGATAGGAAAGGGAACGGATGTGGCGATGGATGTGGCGCAGATTACGCTGATGAGCGACGACCTCTTGGCACTTCCGGAAGCCGTAAAACTGAGTCAGAAGACGGTTCACATGATTTGGCAGAATCTCTTCTGGGCGTTCATCTACAACATCATCTGCATCCCGTTGGCAGCCGGAGCCCTTCATATCTTCGGCATTGATTTCCAGATAACCCCAATGTGGGCAAGTGCCCTGATGGCCTTCTCCAGCGTAAGCGTAGTGCTTAATTCGCTGAGGTTGAGATTGGCGTAAAATGATAGAAAATGGCAGGTTCCCGATGCATCAATTTGGAACCTGCCATTATATTTTTCCCCTTTTTCAAGCATACCCCAATACACTTTTCCTACGAAATAACCAAATAAAAAACACACTTTTCCAATGAAAACAAGGGCTAAAAGCTACACTTTTCCGAAAAAAGCTGGATTTTAGCCTTATAAAACATGGATTTTACCCCATAAACCACCCTTTTTTGCAAAGGCGATTTTCATAGCAAATCGTAAAGGACTTTTAAGGGATTGGAAAACCTTAATGACCGATAATGACCTTGACCTTAATGACCGGAAAATGCTCTTAAAAGCAAGAAAAAGTGGCTCCGATGGCACTTTTCACCTCCTCAGAAGGCAAAAATAAGAGGGGTAAAAGGCTGAATGAAAGGGGGAAAACGAGGAATTTCTTGATATATTTTGTCAAGATTCTCGTAAAAAGAGCAAGAAAATTTGGGTTGAGAGAAGGGGAACATATACTGTTTTAGGTGTATAAAGCACGATGCTCGGCGAAAGTACAACACTAACTATTTCATTGACTATCATTATCTTACAAACAAATATCATCCTTTTCTGAATAACTTTCAGAAGCCTAATCCGGTCATTTTGGTCACGGTCATTTTCGGTCATTTTCGTTTTCGGGGGCGCAAATCTCCCCTATAGTATTATATAAATATATTTATATATACTATAGACCCAAATGACCGAATCATTTTTGAAAATGACCGAAAATGACCGTGACCGAAAATGACCGCTTTTTCAAATATCAAAAAACGATTCCAAAGGCGGCTTTTGCAATCAGATGCAAAAAACGCAAATGCTTATATCACTACATATCAGTCACTTACAGCATATTTTTCAACATTCTACGGGAAAAAGCTTGCTTTCTGGTTAGAATTTTTGTATCTTTGCACCGGCAATCGAAAGAACAGCCTTCTTGTGCCAAAAGTCGGTCATCTATGAAGACCGAGGCTGGTCTTAATAGATGGCAAGCGCTGGTCATCAATGAAGACCACAAAATGGGCAGGAATAAGATTTCAGTAACAAACAAAACTACAGCTTTATGGAAAAAGAAAAACTTTCAGCAATCCTGTCAAAGGGAAGAAACGGAACCAAGGGATGGTTTCTGTATCGTGCATGGCCTGGCATCAGAAGTGCCATCTACGTCTATCTGATGTCCATGCTTGCAGCCTTTCCGATTGGCATTGCAGCAGCTTTTTGCTGCGAATTTATCGAATTTCTAACGAAGACAACCATCAATAGTTCTGCATGGGCCATGGCAATTTATATGCTGGCTGCAGAGCTATATATGATTCATAAATGCCGGAAGAAATTCCATCTGCGTGTTCGCCTGGAAAAGATTCAGCAGATGCCTAAGACCATCATCTTCTTGCTGGCCTTTATAGTGGGATTGTTCCAGGCCATTCCGATATCTGCATTAGAAAGTTTCATGGATTTGCCTGATTACATAGAGCAGGAAATTGTTAACCTGGAACATAATCCGATTGGAATCCTGGTGCTCTGCATCATTGCTCCTATAGCCGAAGAATACCTCTTCCGCGGATTGATGATGCGAAAGATGCTGAGATGGAACATCAGTCCCTGGTATGCTATCATCGCTTCAAGCATCATGTTCGGCCTCATTCATGTCAACCCGGCACAGATTCCAGGAGCCATCATTCTGGGAATCGTCATGGCGTGGATGTGTTACAGAACCAGGAGTTTGATTCCGGGCATCATCATCCACATCACCAACAATACGCTCTGCCTGATTCCTGAAGAATGCTACGATACTTACATCGCCAGCACTCCGATGATGGAAGCAAGCCTCAGCCTGATAAGCATCGCAATCGTCATTCTGTCGATTTGGCTCTTCAACAAGAAGACTGCTGCTGCATCGTAAAGAGACTTCATAAAAGGAAGTCTTCATAAGAAAGGCTTCCTTATCAAATTCCTCACCATAAGGGGAGAGTTATTCCTCCCCCTCTACCTTGCAGCAGTCGAATCCCATCTCTTTGGCTTTATCAGGACCAAAGGTAAAGTAGATGGCTTCGCCCTCATCACAAACCTCGCCTTTGGAATTCTCCAGAGTCAGGTGGATGGTGACGATGTTGCGGCGCTGACTGGCGATGTGACCACGCACCGTAATCTGCGAATCGGTGGTCATCACAGGCTTCTTGTACTTCACGTTGAGCTGCATCGTCACACCCGTGGTCTGCAGTTTGCGGTTGATAACCCAGCCTGCCACTTCATCCATTAGCATACTGATGATTCCGCCATGCAGGGTGTTGATCCAGCCCTGGTAATTCTCGCCGGGATTCCAGATGGTAAGCACATCCTCACCCTCTTCCCAAAACTCAAGATGCAATCCTACAGGATTGTTTGGGGCACAGCAAACGCAGTTGTAACCCTCCTTGTTCAAATATGGATTTAATATCTTCTTCATTTTCTAACTTTTTTAAACAATGCAAAGGTACGAATAATATCTGATAAGACAAAGTTTTTAAAAAATATTATTGTTGGTAGCCATTTAATACCTAAAAATAAGGACAGAACAGAACCTTCCATCCATATAAGAGAACCACAATACCTAGAAATGAGGATAACAAAGAGTACTTATCTATTTAGACTAAATAAAAAATACTAATTATTAAGTATTGCAGGATTTTAAAATATCAAGTATCTTTGCAGCGTGAATTAGAAAGATGCTCGCAGACGGCGGGCAAGTGAACAAGAAATTATACAAAACATTAAGAAATGAAGAGAATTATTTTTATTATTTTAGGCTGCATCAATATTTGCCTTGCTTATGCTCAGAGCTTTAACGGACAATATATTTCTGAATGGCAATGGGACATGAACAAGAATACCAATCTGACTAACCAGCTGAGATTGGAACTGAGTGTTCCGATAGGAAAAGGAAAGGATTCGTTCGAGGCGGCTACGCTGCATGTGGCAAAGACCAACGATGGCATTATTGATGACTGGCAGGGATTTTCTAACATAGATGCTGACAATAACTTCGCCATGCTTGCCGTGCTGGGCTACATGCACGAGTGGAATTCGGGCCATCTGTTTGTGGGTGTGAGAAACGTGAACGAGGATTTCTTTACCTCTGATGTTACGGCACTTTTCCAAAACAGTTCTGAGGGAATCTTCCCTACCGTTGCATCCAGCTATCCGATAGCCAACTATCCGTATTCGGGCTTGACCCTTTATTTTGATGTAACCAAGGGTGGATGGACTTTCAGAAACAGTCTGTATAATGGTGCAGGATATAATGGTTGGAAAGCCCACGACAATCCCTTCCTGGTCCGCCCGAAGAAGGATGGAATCTTCAACATGTCGCAGTTGGAGTATGAACATAAAGGTGGAAAGTATTTTGCGGGTGCTGCCGTCCATACCCGTCAATATCCGATTAACGAGGATGGCGAAATGGTTCCTGCCGATGAATCCAAGGGCAAGGCAACCTGTGCCTGGTGGGTTTACGGAGAGCAAAGTGTATGGAAGGCTGGCGACAAGAACATTTCGTGCATGGTGCAATATTCCGAGAATACCAGTCATCAGAATGCTTGCTACCGATACGCAGAACTGGGCGGTGCCTATCAGGACGATAAGAACAAGTGCGGCCTGTCAGGTCAGTACGCCCGCTTCCAGCAGGGTTCAGAATATTCGCTGGAAGTAACATGGAAAAGACAGCTGACGGAATCCATCTCCCTTCAGCCATCGTTCCAATACATCAAAAACGACAATGGAGATTTCACGGCGCTCAGTGCCCGACTCTATGTCAGTTTCTAGCAATCCATTTCGGCAAGACCAGGGTGCCCATCACCAGGAAAGGGTAATAGAAGATGGCGCGCCAGAGCATGGCGGCAAGGATGGCTACTGAGGCATCGGGCAGGAAATCAGCATAATAAAGGCGGAACATCAACTCTGCCACGCCACTTCCGCCAGGCGTAGGACTCAGAATGGAAATCATCCACATCACCCATTGGCGGCACCAAGCCACCAGCATGTTGCCCTGACAATGGAAGGCAATGAGAATAGCTACCACGATGGCGAATCTCGACAGCCACGCCAAGGAAGTATAACCCATCAGCTGCAGCCAGAATCTTCCGCCCTCCAGCTTTGCCTCCTCCGAAGCCATCGTCATCTCCTCGGAAAACTTCTCTACCTTGGGCAGGAATCTGCGAAGGAAAGGAATCTTGCAGCATCCCTTCAATACCCAGCCCAGAATCTGAGGACGATGCAACAACAAGAGGTAGAGGATGGCCGTCCAGACAGCAACGATAAGGGTGCTGACGATGAAGATAACCTGCACTCCGCCCTTAATCCATTCGTTCGTAGCATCCACAGAAATCCCCACTCCATCAGCCAAGCTGAACAAGAGATGCGATGGAACACAGAAATAGAGCAACACGCAACTGATGGCAAGAAAAGCCTCATCAGCCAGCAGGGCTGCAAACATGGTGAAGATACTTCTGCCCATAGAAACTCCCTCGCGATTGAGATAGACAAAAGCCAATCCACTTCCCCCCACCGCCGAAGGAGTGACGGCAGAAGTAAACTCGCAAAGTACATTGATGCGGAACGCCTCGGCTACGGATAACTTACGCTGGCAGAGATGACGGAAACGGAGGGTGAGCATCAGATTCTGGACCGCAAAGAGCAACACGCCCATTACTACCCCCAGAAAGAACCTGGGAGACAAATCTATCCTGCTCAGAACTTCCACATCAAACTCCCGAATCATCATTCCAACGATGACCACCAGTCCGATGGAAGCCGCCAACCATAAATGCCATTTTTTCATATTACTCTCAAAATAAAACTATACCTTAATTATATATAGTAATATAACGATTAAATGGCTAATCTATTTTGTTGTCTGTCAATTAAATATTAATATCTATCCAAAACTTCTACAGCAATGTCCTCCCAAGAGCGCACCAGAGTCTCCGCGGCTACCGTATAGTTCATCTGCACCCAACTGCTCGCCGTCTATCGTCGCCTTTGCCAAATCAATCGTCAGCGAATTGCCGAAAGGAGTTTTGCGGATAATGCTGTAATACTTTTTACCGCTGCAAAGGTATTTAAAGGATGTTACTTGCGTGTTACAAAGAAATGAAAGAAGAGTGAAAGCATTGCCTTTTTACAAAAAGATTTAAAAAATGGGACTGAATAAAACAAGGTAACGATATTTTGATTATATTTGCAGTATTATTGCAAAACTAACAGATTTACGATATGAAAAAACTACTCTTATCCATCGCCTTTCTGCTCCCTGGTATGGGAATGATGGCGCAGACTCAGGTAACGACTGCCGAAGGTATCCTCGAAGGAAAAGACCTCTCAGGCATCACAGTATTCAAGGGTATTCCGTTCGCTGCCCCTCCGGTAGGAAATCTCCGCTGGAAGGCTCCGCAGCCTGTACAGAAATGGCAGGGCGTTCGCGAGGCCAAGGAGTTCGGACCTAACCCGATGCAGGAACCTCTCTTCGGCGATATGAACTTCGGTACAAAGACCAACAGCGAGGATTGCCTCTACCTTAATATATGGACACCGGCAAAGACCATGAAGGAGCATCTGCCGGTACTCATTTATTTCAACGGCGGAGGACTGATGGCGGGTAGCGGAAGCGAACCTCGATATGCGGGCGATGCGATGGCACGCAAGGGCATCATCTCCATCACAGCCAACTATCGTGAGGGCATCTTCGGATTCTTCGCCCACCCACAGCTCTCTAAGGAAACATCCTACAAGGGTTCCGGCAACTATGGATTCATGGACCAGGTGGCTGCCATCCAGTGGGTAAAGGATAACATCGAGGCTTTCGGCGGCGACCCTAACCGCATCACCATCGTAGGCGAATCGGCAGGTTCCATGTCGGTCAGCGCCCTGATGGCTTCCCCTCTCTGTCAGGGACTCTTTGCCCAGGCAATGGGTTCCAGTGGTTCGGTGATGGGATTCAAGAAGGTGGCTACGCTGAAGGAGGCCGAGGAGGAAGGCGTGCAGCTTGCCCAGAAAATAGCCGAGAAGATGGGTAAGAAAAACGGCAAGAAGGTGGGAAAGAAGGTCGGAATGAAGAACCTCAACGAACTTCGTGCCCTCCCTGCCGAGGAACTGATGAAGCTGGCGGGCGTAAGAGCGGTTCCGGTCTATAATATCGACGGATATTTTATGAAAGAACAGCCTGTAGAGGTATTTGCCAAGGGCGAGCAGACCAAGGTGCCTCTGCTCATTGGCGGCAACAACCAGGAGATGACTCCATTGGCGGTATTGATGGGCAAGCAGCCAACCGTTGAGAATCTGAAAGCTGGCGCCAAGGCTACTTTCGGAGAAGAGAACATCGAAGAACTCTTCCGCCTCTACGGCATCAACAGAGATAAGGATGTATTGGAGCAGCCGGGCGTGAACCTAGCTTCGGATATCTTCCTCGATTATTCTACATGGAAATGGGGCAACATGCACAAGCTGACCGGCGGACAGCCTGTTTACCGCTACCGCTATTGCCATCCTCGTCCTGCAATGGCCATCAAGGGTAAGGTGGCTGCATTGGCAGGTGGCGTGGTAGATGCCAAGGAAGATGCGGCTCCTGCGCCACAAGACAAGGGAGCCGTTCATTCTGCCGACATCGAGTATGCAATGGGTACATTGCCAACCAACCGCGTGTTCAACTGGCAGCCGGAGGATTATATGATCAGCGACATCTTCAGCCAGTATTACGTCAATTTCGTAAAGACCGGCAATCCGAATGGTCTGGGTCTGCCCGAGTGGCCATCCACCAACGGCAAGGCAGTAGCCCCTGTGCTTCAGATAGACGTGAATACCGTCGTAAAAACTGATGCCCAGATGGAGAAGCGCTATGATTTCATAGACAAACTGTTTTGGAAGAAGAAATAATTCTCTCATTACATTGAATAAACTAGAAATAGAGATGTTTCAGAAATTCATTATCAACAGAGACGGAGTACTGAAGTTCGGGCGTGTCTACCTGCACCGTGACATGCTGTCACCCGGCGAGCAATGCACCTACGGGGGCGGTTTGTGGAAGATAGATGAAGGCAGAGGCGCCATCGTGCTCTACGGCAGAAGTTTCGACTTCGGCCCTCCCGATTTCGACTTTGTGAAACAGATAGACTGGACGGGCTTGGGCGGCACCCCTCGCCCGCTCTTCTATCTGCCTCATTGACCTAGCGAAGAAGAGATTGTGCCAGTCATCATCAATTAAGAAAATAGTATAATATTCTATAATTTTCTGTGTAAAACTTGCGGATATCAGAATAAAACACTATTTTTGCGAAGAGAAATCCTTCTCGGGGAAGTGCTCTCTAAGAGAAGAGATTCCGTAAATAAGTAACAATTAAAAAGCAGTATAGTATGAAAAAGAAATTAGTTTTGACAGCAGCCGTCATCGCTGCATTGTCAGTTGTCTCCTGCAATGGCAAGAAGACAAATAGCCAGGGGGCTGACCAAGATAGCCTCAGTTATGCTGAAAATGATTCGCTCAATTCCAACGATGTCATTCTCGATTCCATCGCCGGCACCTACGAGGGAACTCTCCCTGCTGCCGACTGTCCGGGCATCAAGACCGTTTTGACGCTCAACGCCGACAGCACCTACCAGTACTCAGCCGACTATCTGGAGCGCAAGGATGGTCACGACGAAGCGAGCGGTATCTTCAAGGTATTGGCTAACAACGTGGTAGAAATCACTCGTCCATCGAGCGGCGAGACATCTTACTATAAGGTAAAGGATGCCAACAGTCTCATCATGACCGATTCGCTGGGCAATGAGCCTGAAGGCGCCATGGCTAAGCACTATGTGCTGACTAAGAAAAGGTAAAAGGATAAAAAGGTAAAAGGGTAAAAAGAGCCCCCTAGCTTAACATTCCGCTAGGCTCTTTTTACCTTTTTACTTTTTTACCTTTTTACCCTTTTATCTTTAAAACGCCTTTTTGCCGGTTCTCACAGCGCCATTATTACAAACCTGTTACATTCCTGCCTTTCAAGTTAAAATCAATTAAGTTTTGCACCGGAACCTTCGCTATTCCAGATATTTTTCCTAATTTTGCGCCCACGTTTCTAACAGATGAAATGATTTTAAGATTCAATGGTATATACTAAATAGATTAAGGATAAAGAAAAATGGAACATGTTTTTACTGAATCGATGTTTTTGGTGGGATTCGTGATTTTCATCGCCGCCATACTCGTATTAGACATGCTGGTCATCGACCGAAAGGCACATGTGGTGTCTATCAAGGAAGCCGGTTCATGGACGGCTGTATGGATTATTCTCGCGCTCGCCTTCGCCGTATTCATCTATTTCCATGGTGACATGGTACACGGCATAGAGAACTTCGACGACCTGAAGCTGATAGCCTCGCGCTATGCTTCGCATCTCAAACTGGACCCGAACGACTATGAGGGGAGTCTGCAGCAATACCGGCACTATATGACTATCTCCTACATCTCGGGTTATCTGATAGAGAAAACGCTCTCGGTAGATAATCTCTTCGTGATGATGATGATTTTCACCTCGTTCGGAGTAGACAAGAAAGATTACCAGCACGTACTGAACTGGGGTATCCTGGGAGCCATCGTGCTGCGCTTCGTCTTCATCTTCGCGGGTGCTGCGCTCATCAGCCGGTTCGCCTGGATATTGCTCGTATTCGGAGGATTCCTGGTTTACAGCGGTGCCAAGATGTTCCTCAACAGAAACAAGAAGGAGGAAATCAATGCCTTGGAGCATCCGGTAGTGAAGTTCATGCAGAAGCGCCTGCATCTGGGTCCGCTGGTGATGACGGTGGTGTTCATCGAGTTCTGCGACTTGATTTTCGCCTTCGACAGCATCCCAGCCGTATTCTCGGTATCGCTCGACCCGTTCGTGGTGTTCTTCTCGAATATCTTCGCCATCCTGGGCTTGCGTGCCCTCTTCTTCCTGCTGGCAGCGATAGCCGATAAGTTCCGCTATCTGAAGGTGGGTGTGAGTGTGCTGCTGGTGTTCATCGGTGTGAAGATGCTCATCCACGATTTCTTCGAGATTGATGCAGTCAGTTCGCTGGTATTCATCATCCTCGTACTGCTCGTCAGCATCGGGGCTTCGGTGGTGATTCCGCAGAAACAGGAAGCGTTGGAAAATACGAAATAAGCAAACCATTCGTAAAGGAGATTATCATCAGGTAATCTCCTTCCAGGAAAACATAAAAAGGGCGATTGCTATTCCCTACGCAAGGGATAAGCAATCGCCCTTATCTTTTATGAACTCAGTTTAGAAAGAAGAGCAAATGATTTCTTCACTCTTCTCTCTTCACTCAATTTACTTCCAAGGATTCTCTGTTGGGTAAGGCAGACTAGCTGGCTGGTTGTAAGCGATGTCCTGGATGCCGAGATACTTGAATACCTCGAACAAGGTCTTACCTACGTGAGAGAATGCTACGGCTCCGTGGTGTGGATAACCCTTCTGAATCAGTACGTGACGATAGAAGCGGCCCATCTCGTTGATGGCGAAGATACCGATACCACCAAATGAACGGGTAGGAACATCGAGAACCTCACCCTCTGCGATGTAGCTGCGGAGGTTACCCTCAGAATCGCACTGCAGACGGTAGAATGTGATGTCAGAAGCTGCGATATCACCCTCCAAAGTACCACGGGTGAAGTCTGGTTTACCACCATTCTCCAACAAACGGTTCTGGATGAGCTGATACTTAATCTTACGGCTAGAGCACATCTTGCACTGTGGAGTGTTACCGCAGTGGAAGCCCATGAAGGTATCAGTCAACTTATAATCGTACTTGCCCTTGATGTCCTCATCATAGATATACTGAGGAACTGAGTTGTTGATATCGAGCAATGTAACGGTATCGTCAGAAGCACACATACCGATGTACTCAGAGAGTGCACCATAGATATCTACCTCGCAAGCTACAGGAATGCCACGGCTAACGAGACGGCTGTTTACATAGCAAGGCTCGAAACCGAACTGGCTTGGGAATGCAGGCCAGCACTTGTCTGCGAATGCTACATACTGGCGAGAACCCTTGTGAGCCTCTGCCCAGTCGAGCAATGTCAACTCAAACTGTGCCATTCTGCGGCTGAGGTCAGGATAGTAGCAGCCTTCGCCCATCTCCTTGGCCATATCAGCGCAAACCTCATCGATACGTGGGTCGTTCTCGTGCTCCTTGTAAGCTACGAGAAGGTCGAGCTCTGAGTTCTCCTCAATCTCAACACCGAGTTCGTACAAGCCCTTGATAGGAGCGTTGCAAGCGAAGAAATCCTGTGGACGTGGACCGAAGGTGATAATCTTCAAGCCCTTCAAACCGATGATAACGCGAGCTACTGGTACGAAGTCCTGAATCATCTTAGCTACGTCCTCTGCTGTACCTACAGGATACTCAGGGATGTAACCCTTTAGGTGGCGCATGCCGAGGTTGTAAGAGCAGTTGAGCATACCGCAGTAAGCGTCGCCACGACCGTTGATCATGTCGCCGTCACCCTCTGCAGCTGCAACAAACATACAAGGACCATCGAAGTTCTTTGCAATCAAAGTCTCAGGAGTCTCAGGACCGAAGTTACCGAGGAATACAACCAAAGCGTTGCAGCCCTGCCCTTTCACTTCGCCCAAAGCCTTGAGCATATCTTTCTCGTTCTCAACTGTAGTCTGGCAGTTGAAAATTTCACCCTTGTACTCTTTTACGATGTTCTCACGGCGCTGAGTAGAAAGCGCGATTGGAAAACAGTCACGGCTAACGGCAATAATACCGAGCTTTACTTGTGGAATGTTGTTGCTTACCATAATTTTAGTTTATTACTTAAGTTTTTGTATAAATTGCTTATATTTATTGATTCTTTTCTAATTTGTTTGGCTGACAATTATTCATTGTTCCGAGCACAAAGGTACAAATATATTTTGTATCACCAAGCGTTTTAAGGAATTTTTAATTCAAAAAAATGGCGCAAAACCGAAATTCTGCGCCAAATGTAACATATGATAAAGTTCTTGATACATTTCATACATGTCTCTATTATCATCAGATACCCCTTTTCTGCCTTAACATCTTCTTTAATATCTTCGCAGCGGGCGGTACCGGATGGTATAAATCTGATTGAAGTACTCCTTCCAGCTGTTCGGCTCCTTGTCATCATCACGCACGATGCGGATGCCATAGAATCGGGTACCCGTCTCCTTGCATTCCCGGAATCTCGACAACAGCTGCTGTGGCGGATCTGGAATCAGGAAGTCGGTAATCCAAAGCACATCGGCATTCACGTAATGGAGTCCGTCGTTGTCGAGAAGGTCGAACATCTGGGTCATCATCTTCTTTGCCGATGTTCCGCCTCCGATAAATGGAAGGTGGGTTGTGGTAGGCTGCCGCCGGATGCCTCGCCCGGTATGCGCCTGCCCGTCTCCGTCGGACGGAGCTGCATCTGCTTCGGCTGATTCCATCATAGTGATTCCTATTCTCTTCAGGCGCTCTGCCTTGCGCTTCGCCATCAGGTCGATGGCACGGGTACTGACGGAGAAATCTATCAGGAAGCAGTCTCGCTCCAGTTCTTCTGCCGTTTCTTCCAGCAGAGAGATGAGTGTTGAGGATATCCTTTCGGGCGTGCCATACATACTGGCTGAGGTGTCCAGACAGACGATCATCGGACCCTTGCGGGAGGCATGGGTAAAGCCGAGTTTGCGGGATGGTTTCGACATTTCGCTCTTATAACGGAAGGTCTGGAGTCTTCGCGTGCGATACTTATAGATAAAGAGGCCCTCCATATCCTCGTCACTGTACTGTGCCAGTTCGAGGGGGAGAAGGGAGTTGAGATCATCGCCCACGGTAATGCCCTCGATATCGCTACCCGCTGAATGCTCCATCTTCATCTCTACGCCCGATGCAATGGTGAGCCGGTCTTTGCCGTTGGCATCGGCTACTCGTCCCATCTTCGCCACAATTTCCTTGATTTCGGGGTATTTATCCTGAATCTTCACCTGGTTCAGACGGCGTTCAAACTCCGTTTCAGTCCATCCGTTCGTCATCAGTTCCCAGGCTTGTACGGCGCGCTGTTCTGAAACGCCCTTCGTCTTCATGTTGCGGGTTATCTGGTCCATCATGCGCACCAGTCCTGTTTCGAAGTTGTTCTGACGGAGCGAGATGAAGTCCTTCAGCTTGTTCAATACCTGATGTTCGATGCAGACCTTCCAGTCTCTTACCAGCCTTTCCCAGTTTTCGGGTTTCGAAGCCCCGTCTCCTGTCATCAGCTTGAGGAAGAAAGGCTTATCGAACCCATCTTCAGCATGTTCCTGTTCCAGCTGGTCGAGCAAAGGGAGCCACACCTGTTCATCCATCCGCTTGAAGGGAGCCCAATCGAGCACATCATCTGCCCGATGACTCTCGGTCCAGGCACGCTGGCGCTGGAACCGCATGTGATGGACGCATTCCACGATGAATTTTCCCACACTATCATAGAACACCTTGCTCTTAATCTTGCTGTTCACCACCTGTCGCACGAATTTCTGCACCTCTTCGCCAGTTTCTTCCATGGTTACTTTCAGGGTAAAGAGATGAATGAGATAATCCTTCAGCGGGTCTTCCTTCAAATTCCAAGGCATGGCGGTGCCTGTCGGATCAGGAATCTTCACCTGTCCCGACTTGCAGAAGTCATCCAGCATTTTCAGATAATACTGTGCCTCCGCCAAGTCCTTGTTATTCTGGTATTTCATAGGAGTAAATCCTTATTTTTTCTCCATCAGATATTCTGCGAAGATTCTTGCAGCACTCTCTACTTTGGCTGCGCAAGGGCGAGACTTGTAATATTCTGCCGTTCTTGCCGAAGCCACATAGCTGGACTGCGCTTTCTCGTGGCCCTTCAAACCGAGGATTTCGGCACAGATGATGCTGCCGTTCTGTTCCTTCGATTTGGCGAGCAAATCCTGCACCACCTTATAGCATGCCGACTTGCCCTCACGGTCATCCCCCTCGGTCTGTCCGCAATCCAAGCCAACGAGCACCACGATGCCCGAAACAGCACCGCACATCATTCTCATTCTGCCTACTCCACCACCGAAGCCGGCACCAATGCGCTTCGCCATCTCATCATCAAGACCATATAAATCGGCAAAGGCTGCCACTACCGACTGGCAGCAGCCATAGCCCTGCATAAAGTTATCCACAGCCTGGTGAACACGCACCTCCAACTCTGGAGTCAATATTTTCTGTTCATTCATCATGTTTAGAGTCTTCTATATATAATAATGTAATAGGAGGCGATTAAACCTCATAAAGTTTCATCGTATCCTGACGGGTAAATGCCAGCTCCTTATAGAAATCACGGAGATAAGCCGATATTTCCGCCTTATCATCAGCAGATGCGAAGAGATTCTCGCCCAACTGCCTTTCCAGCGAGCTCAAGCCATCCGAAAGGTTTTCTATCTCTCCCTCGTAATCCCTTCCATCCTCCGGATTCCTGCGTACACGATGATATTTGATGTCCTCAGCAAGCGCATTCTTCATCTCCACGAGTTTGTCTGCAAAAGGAGAAAAGAGGGCACGAATCACGATGTTTCGGATAGCATCCCGCTCTTCCGGTTCCTGCCACAGACAATGGTAGATAGGCAGCAAATCGCAGATATCCACCTCTTCCCTATCCTGCATAAAGGCTGAAGTGCGAAGCAGGCGGACAATATTCTTCCATCGGCGGTCACTCACATAGATGTTTCTGCGCTCGGCAGCCTCATCCACATTCACGGCTCTCAGAGATTTACGGATAGCGGAAATTGCATCGAGCACCTCGATTTTCACGCCAATCTTATCGATACGCTCCGTCCATTCTGCATACTCCTCAGCAGTAATAGCATTTGAATTCGCTTTTCCTTCGGCCGCCGAACTTTGTTTTTTCACTCCTCGTTCTTCACTCTTCACTTCCAAGAGCATCGCCCGGAAATTCTTCTCCAGTTTTATCGGTCTACTCTCTATTCTGATGACGAATCGGTCCCAGAGCGCCTCCAGTCCTTCTCCCTTAGCCGGCAACTCATTGCTTGCAGCCACGAGAAGTTTCAGAGGAAGATGCATTTCCCGATTGCCGTTTCTGAAGATTTTCTCGTTAATCACCGTAAGGAGCGTGTTCTGGATAGCAGGACCCGCCTTCCAGATTTCATCCAGGAAAACCACATCGGCAGTAGGCAGATAACCCTCCACCGCACGCTCGTAAGTATCCGAAGTCTTCAGTTTCTGAATGCTCACCGGACCGAAGATTTCATCGGGTGTAGAGAATCGCGACATCAGATACTCAAAGCTCTGAGCCTCCCAGAATGCCGTCTTCAACTGTCTGGCCACCATACTCTTTGCCACACCCGGAGGTCCCAGCAGGATGATACTCTCACCTGCCAGAGCAGCCAGGAGCGAGAGCGATATCTCCGTCTCCTTCTCATAAATGCCCCGGTTCATCTCACCGAGTAATTGTTTGAATCTTTCAAGCATATTCTTACTTTTCTATTCAGAATCGTATAAAGACGAAAAGAAGTTAAGAGATAAAATTCATTATCCCTTAACTTCCTCATATTCTTTTATATAAATAAGGTATGGCTTACTTTACGTTGCCCACCTTAATCAAGTACTCAGCAATCTGAACAGCGTTCAGGGCAGCACCCTTACGAATCTGGTCGCCAGTCAACCACAATGTGTTACCATTGTCATCAGCCAAATCCTTGCGGATACGACCTACATATACATCGTCCTTACCGGCACTCTCCAATGGCATTGGATAAACGTAGTTCTGGGCATCATCCTTTACAGTTACGCCTGGAGCAGCCTCCAAAGCCTTGCGGATGTCCTCTACAGCCAATGGCTTCTCTGTCTCGAACCAAACACTCTCTGAGTGAGAACGGAGTGAAGAAACGCGAACGCAGGTAGCACTGGTGCGAACATCAGAGTGCATAATCTTGCGGGTCTCGTTATACATCTTCATCTCCTCCTTGGTGTAATCGTTAGGAGTCATCTTGTCAATCTGTGGAATGACATTATATGCCAACTGATGAGGGAACTTATTGATATGCTCAGTCTTACCAGTCTCGATGATATCCTTATACTGCTGCTCAAGTTCAGCCATGGCAGCAGCACCAGCACCTGAAGCACTCTGGTAAGAAGAGATATGAATCTTCTTGATATGGCTCAAGTTATCGATAGGCTTCAACACTACTACCATCATGATGGTGGTACAGTTAGGGTTGGCGATGATGTTGCGAGGGCGGTTCAGGGCATCCTCAGCATTTACCTCAGGCACAACCAGAGGCACGTCGTCGCACATACGGAATGCGCTAGAGTTATCAATCATCACGGCACCATACTTGGTGATAGTCTCGGCAAACTCCTCTGAAGTGCCGCCACCAGCAGATGTGAAAGCAATATCGACATCTTTAAAGTCATCGTTATGCTGCAAAAGTTTGACCTCATAGTCCTTTCCCTTGAAGTTGTATTTTCGTCCGGCAGAACGCTCAGAACCAAACAACACCAAATCATCCATAGGGAAATTTCTCTCAGCAAGGATACGCAGGAATTCCTGTCCTACTGCGCCACTTGCACCAACAATTGCTACTTTCATAATCGAATCTTTTAATTTATAAAGTTGTTATAAGTGTAAACTGTGGAAGAGAAAGCCAGCCTCCTTTTCATCTTCATGATTCCTCATTTTCTGATAGCTTCATGATTCCTCATTTTCTGATAGCTTCATGATTCCTATTTTCTGATAGCCGGAAACTGCTTATTTTCTCAAATCCGCTGCAAAGTTAAGACTTTTTCTACAATATCAAGCATAAATTCCCAAAAATTATTGCTTTTTGCTGCAAATTTATCATTTTTGCTTACTTTTCTGCAAGAATATGCAGAAAATTGGAGAAAAATAGTTGCTATTGCGTTTGGCAGTTCAAAAGAAGAATGCAAGCATCCTCATAAAAAATATCAGGAAATCGTGCCTTGGATTATATTTAAGGCACGATAGAGTACTGGAAAATTGAATTATCTCTCTTGATGAGTCATAATCATCCTCAAAGAGTTCTTGCAATCCTCGCACAACCCATGTTTCATGTAGAAGGTATTCTTGCCATGGGCATCCTGCATCAGGCACTTAGGGGCATTCGTCTTACAATGCGGCAAACCGCGAGAATGCAGGAATTCATGGATTGTTACTTTCCATAAGTCATCCTTTCGTTTCAATCGGAAGGTTGAAACCACACAGGCGTCACCTGGTCGGAAACTCAATCCCATGATTCCATAGTTGTATTGCCCATGAATAGAAGTAGAGATGTCTCGATGCGTCAAACCTATCGTTACGATTTCATCATTACCTCCATGCTCTTCATGCAACATTTTCAGGATTTTCCCAGCCCAATACCTGTTTCTTGTTTTATAGAGACATGAAGCAGGTATTTCTTTCTTGTCTCCAACAAATACAGATGCCTCCACCCAAGCCTTTGGTTTCGTATTGAAAATGATACCCAACTGCTTCACGAGTTCTTCTCTCAACTGTTCTGCCTCCTGATGTGAGAAATTTCCCAAAGGCTTTAACTCTATGACATAACCCAATGGAGGATCAGCAGGGAGGCTGTCTCCCATTCCCTCATTGCCATGACTCTGATTTTCATTGGAACAACCTGCTAAAAACAGGATTAAGATTCCAGCTATAAACAGCAATAACTTCTTCATAGAATATTCTTTTTATTTGTATTTTGCATAAATCAATATAGGTCTTCTCTTGGAAGATTCCTTGTATATCTGCATCACTTTCTCCACGCAGCTCCTTGATACAGTAAAGCAGCCACGGCTCTCTGTCCCCAGCGGAATATACTCCTTTTCACCGGAGAACCTTGTCACCTTGCCTGCAGAATGAATCAGGATACCACGGGCTTCTGCCAGATAATTGCTCTTGTCGAGCCCTCGAAGGCGAACGCAGTTCTTGAACTTCATTCCACCTTTTCCTATCATGACATATCTTCCAAGACTCGTGCATCCACTTCCAGGGTTATTGCTAAACTTTGGTTGGGCTGCTGTATTTCCCTTACCACTTCCATGCATGCAATAGCTGCTCATCAGTCTTTTGCCACGCTGCAAATCATAGATAAAGAATCTCTTTTTGCCAGATGGAATGGAGAAATCCACCAGAATATAGTAATCCGTACTGTATCCCCGTCTATCACAATAGTCTCTTACTTGTGTCAGGTTCTCACAATCCACCTGATGATACCACTCTTTAGCATCCACCGTATTCTTTAAAAACGGTTTTGTGAACCTATTATAAATAGGTGGAACGAAAAGAACACCGATGACAAGCAGAACCAGTATTCCCAATATAATCAATAACTTCTTCATAATAATGCAAAAGTAGAAAAAAATAAGCAAGTAATGATGCTATCCATACGTGGATTGTATCAAATACTCGCTTATGTGTATGAAATCATCAATGCCTACAACATCAAATCCTTGATGGTTGTACCATTCATGAATCTGCTTAAATCTACCCTTTCTCCAATACCATGCAAATGTCCGGTTTCTGAATACTGCCAGATATTGCACTTTCCTCTGCCGTCGATAGAGGGTTGTCGGGAGTTATAATTGGCGATGAAGAGATAATAACGATTGAACTTCGCCCCCATCTCCTTATTATAGAAGTTCTCGTTGCTATAGATGATAGGATACTTGCCATAGTGTTTCTTCACCAAGTCAGCAAACACCTGTATGCTATCCTGCAGCTGTCGTCCCTTCCATCTTCCCTGAATGCCTTTCTCCTCCACATCCAATACAGGAATCAAGTCCTGCTCACTCTTCTTCACCATCTTTTGGAAATCCCGGAACTGAGCAGTTGCTGAAGAGCCGGCAGACATCAGATGATAAGATCCTACCTTCAACCCATATTTACGAGCCAGTCTGATATTTCGGCGATAATGTCGATCCACATATCCCTTACCATGTGTAGCTCTGATATAAACGAACTTGATTCGCTTGTTCTTCGCTATTTCCTTCCACTTGATAACTCCATTGTGTTTCGACACATCAATGCCGTCATACCCGCCATAAGTATAAGGTTGCCCTTTCAATCTATCAACGAACACATCAGAATAAGATGAAGCGATGCCCAACCATCGCTTCACCTTATATGGCGACACCACATACATGATTCCCAGACCAATACCAGCCAAAACGACCAGGCTGCCTAAGGAAACCAAAGTATATTTTAATCCTTTCTTCATTACATTTTATCTTTTAATTGTTTTCAGGGGGACAAAGATAGTGAATTTATCCGAAACAGCATAGAAAGTTGGGGGATAATTGTATGAAATGGGGGGCTGAAAGTACGAAACTCAAATTCTTTAGGATTATTCATAAGAAAAGCGAAAAAAACTTTGGTACTTTCAAATATTAATCGTAATTTTGCAACAAATAAGAGTAACCAAAATTAAGGAGGATTACAATATGACTAAAATAATGTCAAACTCAAAAGAACGACTAAACGATAAAGCCCAACGCTTTTTCGAGGATAGCTGTACTGTTCAAGAACCTACAGTTGCCTATCGTCACGAATATGCAACAGAGGCTCATAACGAATCCGAAGAATATCCTTTTATGACATCATGCAATAATGACGAGTTGGCGAATCATGTCTTAGCTCGTGAAGAAGAATATGCAAGAACAGGCAACGCCGTTGACTTTCTAGAAATGATGGCTGATTTCAAAAACGAATTCGAATGGTAAAGATACGAGTATTTTATCTTTTACCACTTCATCACCGCCATATTCCCATCAAACTTACCCCACATTACTGGATGTTGACGATTCCCTGATGCTTCTACTACTCCCTGATGTACGAAGTTATAAATTTCCTTAGCCGTGATAACTCTATCCTTGTTTGTATCAGCACCACCTCGCAAGCCACGTTCCAAGAACACAGTAAACAGGCTATTCTTGAAACCTGTCTGTCTCGGAGTTTCTAAGGATTTCTCCGTTGAACGAGAAGAAAGGAAGAACATCACATTCTCTTTAGAATAGTTAGTATTCCTCTTATTCGTATTTCTCATTTTCCCTGCAAAACAAGCATCCACGAATATCATTTTCTGCTGAGCTTTACTCTGTCTCATGATGCTCAATACGGAAGAGTAATACAAAACTCCATCGTAACACACCAATCCACCAGGCACACCATGACCACTAAAGTATAGGATAATAGCATCTGATGGCGAAGCCTTGGCAAATGTATTACGCATTGCCGTACATACCTTTTTGATCGTAACGTCTGAATTGACAAAACAATCAACCGTAGCATTACCATTCTTGGTAAAGATGCCCGATATGGTCTTGGCATCATTCGCACTTACCCGAAGGTCGTTCTGACGACCGGGATAATCGGCGATGCCCACGCTAACGATATAATTTCTTGCTGGCAATGTTGGTATTGCCAGCAAGAAGATAAAGAGAGAAGATAATAGTCGCTTCATTATTACTCACAAATAGGTCTAATAGAACGCAAAGTCAAGATTGGCTCATATGTCAAATCTGAATCTTCCTCATTGAAGTATAAATAATAAGCATTCAATCCATGCCCCCTACTTGAACTCCAATAATAGCCAAAGGAATCTTTACGATAGATACCATAATCACTCTTTCTACCTGCGCCTGGCAAAAAGATACTTTTACCAGAAGGACCTGTAACCTTGCAACCTGTTGTCCCATTGTAAGTAATCCAACTCCAACGACATCTATCTATCAGTTCTTTAAACTGCTTACGAGTTGGAGTTTTCAATTTTCCTTCAGAAAGAAGATAAGCCACATCAAACTTGGTACCTGCAATTTCCTTATCTGTTGGAAATCCATCCAAAGAATGACCATTCATTCCATTTGCCCAACGATAATACTCCCCATACTCTTCAGGTTTAGTGGCACCTAAATTACAACCACACCATTTTACACTAAGTCCGAGATCAACAACAGCAGAAGTATCGATATTACTTTCTTGAACCATGTAATCGGTAATATACATCGTAGCCTCTTTATCTTCTTCTTTCAAGAATTTGGGTTTTGGAACATCTAGCGGTTTGGATGACACCTTTTCTTGCACACGTTCAACCTCTTGTGGCTCAGAATCTTCTTTAATTGCAGTTGACATATATAGAGTCTCTTCAGATTGAACCTTCTCGTTTTTTACATGAACTGCCTGAGCATTCTCCGTACCCAGCGCATCCAAGAAATCCACTATCGTATGATATCGTTCCTTTCTTCTTGGTTGCATTGCCTTTTCAATAACTCGCTTCGTCTGCTCACTTATGCCCATCTGCAATTCCGGCAAACCTTCATCAAAGACTGCAGTTGCCTCAGGAGGTGTTTGACCAGTCAACATCTTGAACATAGTAGCTCCCAAAGAATATATGTCTGTTTCTGGAGAGAACATTCCCAATCCTCCCACACGAGATTGCTCAATAGGTGCATAGCCTACGCTCACTCCAACAGGACTACTCGTAGTCTGTTCACCAGCTACATCATAGTTTTTTGACATACCAAAGTCTATCAAGACCACATCCCCATTCTGTCGCAACAAGACATTGCCAGGCTTCACATCCAAGTGGTTCATATTATGGGCATGGATATACTGCAAGGCAGATGCTATCTGTCTCGTATATTTCAAGGTCTCATCTTCCGATAAAGAACCATTCTTCTCTATCAAATCCGACAATGAGCCACCATCGATGTACTCCATGACATAATAAGCGGTACCATTCTCCTCAAACACATCCAACACCTTTATAATATGAGGGTGAGTCAACTTAGAGATATTCTTCGCTTCCTTGATAAACTTCTGGCGAAACTTCTCCACCAATTCAGCACTTCCTGTAGAAGGAACTGTCACCATAGATGATTCTTCATCACGATTACAGAGTTCCTTCATAAAGAATTCTTTGATTGTCACTTCGATTTCTGCATCAATCGTGCCCAAGGCACCTGCTACAGAAACCTTCTGCTTAGCCAAATAGGTGATTCCGAAACCACCTTGACCGAGCACTCGCTCAATTTTGTATTTGCCATTGCAGAGAATGGCGTTATTGCTTAGTTGATTCATAACCTCAGCACTATTTAGCTTTTACAGTTCTAACTGGTATTCCGTATCCTCCAAAAAGAGTGGTCTTATATATACCTTTCTCGTTATAGATATCAGGTACTTGTATCTCTTTGGGATTATCACTTTCATATACTTGCCAAAAATACGCATCAAAAGAGTCTTCAAAATCTTTAAGATGCACCTCAAATCCGCAACCTATAGGGTTTAGTGGGATTTTGCTTGCAAAGCGACAAAATTCATTTTATTGTACATATTTCTTGCACAACAGAAATGTCGCAGACACAAAATCCCCTTACCCCATAAAGCGACTTGAGGTAATACGCTGGTTTAACCAGAAAAGCATGGTCTTTAACCAAAGTCTGTCTTGAACAGGTTGGCATAAGCATTGTTGTCTGAGTAAATGTTCAATACATGCCTACGTGATGTCTTAATCCATTTCGCAGGAACAGAGATGAACTTGAAAACAAAGGTCTTGATTCTGCTGGTGGCACGCAATCCAAATTCATGGGTTTTCAATCTCTGCATAATAGCTTTGTAGAAGTTTCTGATGAGAGCTGTCATAAGCAGGAATACAGTATTCTGTGCCATGAACGATTTTGGCAATCGATTCCAGCCAAAGCCATTGTTCATGTCATCGAAGATGCGTTCCTTGCCACCACGAAGATTGTAGAATTCCACGATGTCTCTTGCACTCGACTTGTAATCGTTAGTCAGTATACATCTGTAGGTATATTCGCCTTCCCAAATGTCAAGGTATCCATCTATTCGCCTTTGTCTCTGTATGACAAGACGATACGGTTTTCCTTTCCATTTCTCAACAAGGATAGAATTCAACTCAAACTCAATACCGTTGATTTCAACAGTTTTCCATCCAGTTAAGGCAAACATGGAATCGTAGAAAGAAGAGCATCTGTTGGCACGAATATAAAAATGCCTGCAATGAGCCTCTACCATATCTACGATTTCCTCCGAACATGAGCCGCAATCCATGCGGGCACGAGAAATATATATTTCCGAAGCCTCCAATCGCTTGAAGATTCTTTCCAAAGTCTCTCTTTGGTTGAAGCGCACGTTTGTGTTACCGTCTCTATTTTCAATACCGACAATCATGTCGTTAATGACTGCCACCCCTGGACTATAGCCCAAGAACTTCTTGTAGGTTGGTTTTGCATCATACTTCTCTGTTTCAATGAACTGATGGTCAAAGTCAAAATCATACTCTTGACCGGATTTCAATTGACCAGTAGCAAGCAGGGCATTGACCAGTAAGCAGTTCATCTTGTCTGCAGTATTGAAATCATAGGATTTGCCAGAAGCAGACTTATAGGTGATGCTCTTAAAAGTCAGTTCTTCGATAGCACGTAATATGGTGTCTGCGCTGCAAGTGCGAAGAGTTGGATGAAGAGACAAATGTTTCATCAGGTGAGTTGTAACATCCTCAATACATGAGCCACCACAAAGATATACGCACATCAGAGAGCGTAGAATCTCGCTATATTGATAACCAAACATAGTGCATCTCAATCCCAAGGTGGAATCTATGGTTTGAGCTAAAAGAGCATCAAATTGCTCCATAATCGAAAAAATTCCCCCAAAAGGAGTGAGTTTCTCAGATTTTATTTGTATCTTTGCCATGTCATATTAGAGTTTTGCTTGTCTTCTTTTCGCAACACTAAGGTAAGTGAAAATTCTGACATGGAAAAATCCTGGGTAACTTTTTGTTGCTCAGGCACTTATAAATAATGTTAAATATAGTGTTGCGGAATTAAGGATGCATATAACCATATCCCTTAAACGTAATGGCATTGCCATTAGGTCCAAGTACAATGTAGGCGGTATTACTACCATCACTTTTTCTACTGATTTCACAAAACTCTTGAAGTTCATCGACTTGTTCTTCTGTCGGAATATTATATTTCAGAGCTTTTGGATATGGCAAGAACAGTACCTCATCCCCATCTTTTACATAGTCCGAGGCCCATAAAGTTCCACTTGGAAGCCCTAAGTCTACATACTCAACACCTTCCAATGCAGAATCCTTAGCTACCATATCGACACCATCTTGATAGCCAGCATTGTAACCTGCCATATAAGCATCAGCTACAACTTGTTTTAACGCTTCTGCTACTTTACCTTCTGCGTATAATTTTGCATTATCTATATTACTCATATTCTTCTTTTCCCTTTAATAAACCGACAAAAGTTAATCACATCAAACAACAAAATCATAACGACACAATGCCTTTTTTATAAGATGGTTACAATCTAGCAGCCCATTCTTAAAACCAACAGTATTAATAAGTACCTTTGAAGTTACTTTGACTTTCTTACCAGCCAAGAGTTCAACCCCTTTCTGAGTGTCACTTTTTACGATATTTCCCTCTTCATCTTTCTCTGGTAAATTACGAACTTTCAAAAACTCGTCAACTGCAGTTCCTTCTGGGTAAAAAATATTTGCAGTGCGATATAAATATCCATGATCAACAGTATTCCATTCAAAGATTGGGTTCTGAAATGTGGTTGGAAACCAATTTATTGCACGTTCTGTTCCATCAGGGCTATGCACTTCAATAACCAAGAACTCATAGTCTTTTCCCATAAAGTGCTGACTACCTATTCTATCTCCCATCTCTTCCAATGGTGGAAAAATGAGAATATCACCTTCATTTAGAGCCGCACTCCCACCAAAGATTGGTTTCATACTATTTGAAAATACTCCCAATCCCATTTTCATATTTGCATTACCAGCATTAGTCGAAACTCTTTCACTAATTGTCATAATTAACCTTTTAAATTTTATATTATATTATAATTTTCAATATCAAACTTTTAGTATCAATCATTCCACAGACTCCTGCTATAGAAACAAACTACTAGAGCAAGTAGATGAATTCGAAATCTCCTTATCCAAGTATACACTGGATTTTGTATTTGACATTGCTAAAACTGTGTTATACTTACTTCATGCCAATTTCACGGCTTTGCTTTTACCTTTCTAACAGGTATTCTATATCCAGAGAAAAGGCAGTCTGTACCTAAAACCCCACTAGAATAGAAATATGGCACATGAAATTCCTTCGGATTATCACTATTATAAATCTGCCAGAAAAACGGCAAATAGTTACTACACTTCTCAAGAATGTCTATATATCCATATCCCTCAAAAGTGACAGAATTACCATTAGGTCCCAAAACCATATATATATATTTATCAGCTGCAGAATCATTCATGCTAATAATCTTGCAATACTCCCCAAGTTCATTAACTTGCTCTTCTGAAGGAATATCATATTTCAGAGCTTCAGGATATGGTAAGAACAGCACCTCATTCCCATCTTTTACATAATCCGAAGCCCATAATGTTCCACTCGGAAGTCCCAAGTCAACAAACTCAGTCTCTTCCGATACAGAATCCTTAGCTACCTTACCAATACCATCTTGATAGCCTGCATTGTAACCCGCTAGATAAGCATCTGCAACAACTTGACTTAACGCATCAGCAACCTTTCCCTCAGCGTATTTTTTAGCTTTATCTATATTCATATTTTTAATCATATCTAAAAATCTTCATCGAGATTCATTATTTGCTGAAGAGAACTTTTTTCACCAGACACATATATTGTCATATATTCTCCAGAAGCTCCAATATCTAAATGAATAAGCATATAACCATTTCCTAAATGATAGAAATCATCCCTTACCGGGTATTGATTATATGTTTTCAACTTTTTACCAGACACAGATTTTATTATAGAGTTTCTGATTTTATCCTCGTAATTATCATTAAAAGAACCGACATTAATGATCATCATCATTGCTCCAGCATGAGGGCCCTTCAAATACATATTACATTCTCTTGTTGAACTATTACTGAGAGTCATCCCCATAATAGAGAACTTTCCTCTATAAATAGCTCCAAAGGAGCCGTAATTATCATACTCACCGCCATTATCTTCCATTTGTTTCAAGGAAGAATTGGAACTAAACAATCCAAAATCCACACCATATTCTCCATTGTTACTCTCCGAAAGAAATTCTTTTATCATCTCCCCTATATCTGTACCCTGATATGACTTTTGGACTTCTACTTGCAAGGTTCCATCCTTCTTATCGTCTTCTTTTGGGGCTGCCGAAGTTGCAGCAACAACATTCTCTGATATTGCTGTATCAACATTACGATTATTAGGCTGATTTGCCGTTGCTGATTGTTTCTGATATATCAAAAAAACAACAAATAAACTTCCAATTATCCCCACAACTATAACCAAAGTGATTAGTAACCCTTTTACTTTACTATTCTTTGTAGGAACTATTGACTTAGACAAACTATTATCTTTTGCAACTCGCTTTGAGTTCAGATAAAGGGTGTCCTCATTCGTAGAAAAATGTCGAGATGAAGAAGGTTGAGTATTAAAGTGCACTTTCTCGATTTTTTTTGTTTTAAATTCTGCAACGTTTTGAGGCCTCTTCAACCTTTTCTCTTGCATCATCCAAACTACCAACGTCTTCATTTCCTCAGAGACATTAGGCATCGGGAGGGCGAGATGCTTGTCCTCTGTCTCGTCTTCAGAAAGATCAGAAACTGATGGTGGGTCTTGATTGGTAAGTAACTTATACATAGTGGCACCAAGGGCATAAAAGTCTGTCCATGGACCGAACTTATCATAGCTCTGCGCCATCTGCTCACTAGGGGCATAACCATTCGTATAACTGATACCAGTGCTCATCGTAGCACCACCTACCGTACTCTGCTGCTTACTTGCACCAAAGTCTATCAACTTGACTACATTATGACTATCCACCATAATATTGGCTGGCTTGATGTCAAGATGGAACATACCTTCGTTATGGATTGCCTCAAGACCATCCAATATCTGATTCAAGTAATTGCGAACCTCAGACTCTGCCAAAGGTGCATTGGTACGCTTCAAACGTGCAGATAGATTTTCTCCATCCACATAATCCATCACATAATACGCAGTACCATTCTCCTCAAAAAGGTCATAGACCTTGACAATATGAGGATTACTGATACTACGAAGACGGCGAGCTTCTTTCTTAAATTTCTCTCGCTGTTGCTCAAAACTATTGGTATTCTCGGCATTGCTTACGCTAATGGTTGTACTATTACCATCACGCTGGCACACTCCTTTTACAAAGAACTCTTTGATGGCATAAGTCTCATCAAACTCAATGTTCTTTGCTAAATAGGTGTTGCCGAAACCACCTGAAGCCAAATAGCTTTCTATCTTGTAAGTTCCGTGTAGGATGGTTCCTACCTGGAGCATATTTTGATTATTAATTTCGTCCATTCTTTGTTGTATCTTCTTTTGTAGAATCTTGTATTGTTGTATCTGTCTCTAAATTTTGCTGGCTATTAAGCTCTTTCACGGTCACTATAGAATCCTCTAGAAGAGAATCCAGCAAAGCTGCCTCTGCTTTATGCTTGCTATAGTAGCCATAACCAGCCATGCCAACAGCAGCCAATACCACTAAGGCAACAAAGCCCATGAAGAGAGATTTCTTTCTTTTCTGCTTATTCACCAAATCAACGACTACACTATCAGGAACAGGCGGCGGTGTACCAGCAGGCTTTACGACTTCAACATCAGAAGAAGCAGTCACCTCTTCCACATCTGGCTTGATATTCAAAGCATTGCATTTCGCCGTAAGCTCTTCATTTACAAGACTCACATCAGCCTCGTCATGACTCACCTCTTTGATGTGTACTATATAAGCAGAATGATTATCTTTATTATCTGAGGTTTCTGAAATCAGCATCTGGCGCTTCTCTTCATCACGAACATTCGCAACAAAGACATCCAACAGCTCCTCATCCTCCATCTGTTCCAACATGCCGTCAGAACAAATGTAGAAGTAATCACCTGGCTGAATATCAGAAATATGGATAACATCAGGTTTCGGATGATTTCTATCTCCAGCTATCATCGCACGGGTGATGACATTTTTCTGTGGAAATGTCTTCATCTCCTCATAGGTCAACTCACCTGCCTGATAAAGATCATACACCAGGGAATGGTCACGACTCTTATATAATATGGTATGCGAAGATGGACGGAGATGGTATATTCTACTATCTCCAATGTGAGCTGCCGTACATCCATTACTGTGAAAATACAGCAAAGTTAAAGTTGTTCCCATCTGACGGGAATCTCCCGCAATAGCCAGTTTATCCAGTTCTTCGTAGGCATACGCCAAAGCATCAGACAGCAACTTATCTTCCAAGCCTTCGGAAGCAACTGCATGCTGCAACAAAAACGAAGAAAGACTTTTGCAAATACTTTGGCTTGCCACCTCTCCATGCTCATGTCCACCCATACCATCACAAAGCAAAAACAAACGGTCATTCTCCGTAGCTTTGCCCTCTATTGGATAGATGCTATCTTCCTGGTTCGCCCTTTTACCCAACTCATGGATAGCTAAAGGCTGATATATCTTGATTCTCATTGTTAGCTTTATTTTTGATGATAAACAACAGTTGTGTTACCCATCTTGATGATACTTCCTTCTGTCAAGACGAGCTGGTCACCCTCGTTCAATAATTGTCCATTCACATAACTGGCATTTTTATTATGGTAGTTAGACACCACCACCCTAACCTTGTCCGTAGAAGCCTTAATTACCTGGATGGCAAGATGCTGACGGCTCATATATCTATCATCAGTAACTATCTGTACAGTTGCCTGCGAAGTAGTAGCCTTGCGACCTATCACATTATTGCCGAACCCTAACGGATACTTCTTACCACCATAGAGCAAATAACCAGGAGTAACCTCTTCTTTCTTGCCTGCAAGGATTGTTTCATCAGATTGAGAAGGAGAAGAGGAATGCCCCACGTAAAGAGTTTCTCCATTATCTCGATTCACATACTGAGTCTCACCATTGCTGTTACCAACATATTCTGTTTCCCCAAAAGATTGCGGAGTTGCAGCATGTTGCTGTGAGAACATCACTCTCAGCTGAGCTTTACATTGAGGACAAGTAATCACCTTAACCGCTTCGTTTTGAGAATTTCTCACGTCAAGCAATACACCGCAACTCGGACATTTGATTCTTTTAATTTCCATTGCTACCATCTATTTTAATCAATTTTAATCAATGTTTATGCCATCTGGATATCAGCATCAGACATATAGTCTGGCATATCAGGAGCAACATCAGGATTCTCTAAGGATGCTGTTTGGAGATTTGGATCAGCAGAATCATCAACTCCGGTATCAGCGAAATCACTACCACTTGGAGTTATCACTTGTCCTGTATGCAAATCAACAGCTTCACCAACGTCAATACTTCCATTGCCATTGGCATCACAAATCGCAACATCAGGATTTCCATCTTGATCAAAATCTACCACACTCACTTCCTGGCCATCCACGTCGAAAACACCCACTGTAGCCATGGAGCCATCAGCAAGCTGAACTTCACCCGCATTAACCAAATGAACATCTGCATTTTGGTCATCAGCCACCTGCACATCACTTGCCTGATGCAAATTTGCATCATTGTGAGCAACAGATACATCCTGGTCTGCATGAGAAGAATGAGATACCATAGCAACATCTTCTGCTTGATGAGGAGCTGCATTCATTTCTTCAGCACGTACTTCTGGCTTTACAGCCTGAGCATAGTCGTTCTTTTCTGCATCTGTCATGTTGTTCCACTCGTCCTCAGTATAAGTACTATAGATATTACCATGCCAATGGAAAGCGCCACCAGGACCAACTTCGGCTCTAGCGGCATCAAAAGCCTCCTTAAAGCTCTGCTCATCATGACTCTCTGCTACCTTGATAGAGGCATTATCATTAGCTGCAGCAGCATCTTGCGATGGATTCTCCCCTTCCGGTTTTGTATCGGGAGCTTCTTCCGTACCTGCAGCAAAGGTGTCTGTGGCATACATAGCACTTGCACCTAATAAAATACCA
Source organism: Segatella copri (assembly GCF_026015295.1). Lineage (NCBI taxonomy): Bacteria > Pseudomonadati > Bacteroidota > Bacteroidia > Bacteroidales > Prevotellaceae > Segatella > Segatella copri. The sequence goes on from NZ_JAPDUW010000001.1 coordinate 2,141,931, forward strand.
GCAGCACCACCTACCGCAACTTTCTTCCAAGTTGCCTTATCAGCTGCGTTCTGAGTTTTATCTTTACTTTCCTGTCTTACTTCAGGATGTATATTATCGAAATACAATGTTTCTTCATTCTGTGCCATAATCATACTTTTTAAAATTACAACTGATGCAAATATAGTGAAATAACAAATAGATAGGTACTTTTTTTGTGCTCATTACACAAAACCTATCTTCTATTGTACAAAATCACTTTTTAATTTTAGCCTTGCAATAAGGACAAGCCTCATTCTGCATTAAAACTTCATAAGACTGAAAGCCCAGGAAGTGATGACAATGAGGACAAACATAATGCTGCTGAAACTCTTCAGTCAACTGCTTCTGCCTTAACGGTCCTTTAGAAGAATCCTTATATGCTTTTACAGTAAAGCCTACAGAAATCAAAATACCTAAGAGATACAAGCCTATATAAAGAGGAGTCTCTCTAAATTCTGGGAAAATGATGCTCAAAGCGATGGCTCCCATGGTAATCAAACCAGTAATGCCACGAAGAGAATTAAACTTGCGGTCAGCAATTTGCTGATCAAGTTTATGCTCATCATATTCTTCCCAAACACGCTGCAATGGACGAAAATCTACCATTTGAGGAACAAAACTCTTTATCCAATCCCAACTAACCAAAAATTTGCTTGGACCAAGTTCTATTTTATCCTTTTCCATGATAGTCTTTGCCATTATTTCCACTCCATTGACAAAAGTAACGTTCTGAGGTTTTAGATTCGTAATTCTATAAGAACCATCAGGATTAATGGTCAAACTACAGTGTTGACGACTCACAGTCATAGGAACACTTCCAGCAACCCCAAAAGTCTTGGATTGCTGCCCCATCGTTATTCTCAATTGAGATGTACTAGCATCACGTCCAATGATTAATTCCATAAAATTCTTTGCTTGATTAGTTTATTTTTTAGTTATGAGTAAATCCTTCATTTGCTTCAAGGCTTCCTTAGAAATACCTAAAGCAAAAGCAAAATGCTCATAATCGGATAATATCAACTGTTGCTTTTGCGTATTGACCTGATAGATGTAGCCAGTGTTTATGATAAAGCGCTTACCCACCCGCATAAAAATACTCTTGCAATCTACAAGATGCTCGGCCAAATACTTCTCCATCTGAGTCAAATTCAGACAAACAACAGTCTTCAGCTTGTTAATAGTAACAATCTGTGTATAATTGCCATCTCCTTCGAAATAAACAATTTTGGAAACATCTAATCTTAAGAGTTCCGTCTTTGTATTGAATACGATAAATTGACTATCCATATTTACCATTTACATCGCTGACTTGTTCCCAGAAGTAGCTATCAGTCATTAAGTTTTCAATGAAAAAGCGTGGGACTATTGCTTATTACCGGATAGAGGTTGTGGAAGGACCCGTCAGCAAGTAATAATGCAATAGCCCACGCCATAGAGTATATTAACATCTTCTTCCATAGAGAAAAAGATACAATAATCCTTAGACGTGAGCATCATTGCCTATTTATCGTTAGCAGACTTTGAAACTTCCACATTTCTATCGCAAGATAACGTTCAATACGCTCATTCACTAGAGCCTTCATCGTGCCCGTTCTTTTCCGTTCACTCATAACTCTATTGCAAAAGTAAGAAATCTTTTTAATACCGCCAAACTTTTCCTCTATTATTTCTTCCAACAGGCTTACTTTTATGAAATTTCCACCAAAAAGGCATTGAAGTTTGCCACTGCTGAAAAAGATAATGCTTCCACATTTCCAATCCATGACAACCTCAATGCCTATATCCTTAAACGGCTTTACAAATTAAAGTACACTTTACCGAAAGGCGCCGTGTTCGCCTTCCACTCAAAATTATTGGCTACAACCTCTCCGTCTAGGTTTCTAACCACCTTGCTAACGAATGCATGTGTTCTCAACAAACTATCCAAAGGACCACCATAATAACCAACAACTGTCAATGATCTGCGTCCACCACTATACGTTTCTCTCACACGAATCTTGACTCTTACAACTTGATTGTTCTTAATATAATAAGCACCAACATCAGTATATTCCTCCGTAGGCTGAGGCATCTGCGGCATCTCCAAGCCAAATGATGGCACAGAATATTGCTGGGCAGGTGGATTAGTATATACTGGTTTATACTCTACAAACTGAGCATTTACACTCATTACACTTAGCATCATGGCTAAAATCAACATTACCTTCTTCATACCTTATTATATATTAAAGGGTTATACTTCATGTTCCTCGTTCCACGATTTTTTCTTTTCTACCGCTTCCCGATTACGAGCGCAAAAGTAAGAAGATTATTTCTATCAGCCAAATATCTAAACATACCTTGTATGAAATGCCATTCTGTATGTACCAAATGACAAAGAGGAGGCGTCATAAGTCTAAATTACAGTTGGCGCATAACAGTTGACCTACGCATGCACATCACCTGTTGTGCAAGCGCATATCAGCTGCTATGCAAGCGCACAACAGCTGTTGTGCGACCGGAGATACTAACTAACTCAAAAACATATACTATCTTTTCTAACAACTTATACTATGTTTTCCAACAACATATCAGTAACATTCCAACAAAAAAGGGTGAATCATTTACTTATGACACACCCTCTTTGCTAAATCAGACACGCAACTGATCTTATCTTATAATATTATACTCAAACTCATAATCCCCATTCTTCAGCCATTCGGGAACATCTTCCCCATTTTCCATAAGGCCTTATTCCTCCTTTTTTTAGTTCAAATTAAAATTGCAAAAATACCTCCCGTCAATATTTATAACCAAAATTCATATACCTACAAGTTTGGAATCTAGCGATAAAAACAAGAGGATTGAAAGGCTGGGATTCCTTGTTTTCTGCTCTATATTAAGAACAAGCCCTATAGTTGTACGACTATAAAGTTACAGTTGTACGACTATACATGCTATGGTTGTACAACTGTAGAGTTATGGTTGTACAACTATAGGGGTTATAGCCGTACAACTATAGATTTTCCTCAACGGCATCATCTTGTCAAGAAATCACAAATACCTGATTATCAACAAGTTTCTATTTCTCTTCATATTTACGATATTCTCAAAGAAATAATAAGCGTCTGAAAATACGAGAATTTCAAGCAAGCTAATGTAAAAAAGTTTCATTCTTAACAACGCCACATCACTACATCTTCGGGATATTCTTACAGATTACCTACTTCATCTTCCACCCATCAATGGTTCCCGTCTTCGATGAGAAGTTGCAGCCTATCTGATAAATCTTTCTGCCATCTGCTGCATATTCCCTGGCATAGCCCATATCCTCTATCTGCTTCAGGGCTTCCTCTGCCGAACCATCACGCTTGAATTCGAAGATGTAGATATAGTTCTGGGTCTCAACCACGCAATCTACCCTACCTTCGCTTTGCTGCTTTTCGATGAAGACCGTGAAGCAGCTGATCATTCTCAATACGAGATAAAAGGTATATTGGAAGTAACGCTCCTTCTCTCGCTCATCGTCCTTACGACGCTGGTTATAAGGAATGCTGGCAAAGAAGGAAGTCATCAGATTCTCCAACTGATGGCAATCTCCCTTCGACATCACATCTATTACCTGAATAACCCAGGCATCCGTTGACTTCGATGGCTTCAGATAACTGGAAGCTACCAACGTCAGGAAACCGCTCCTCACTTCATCATTAGGGAAATCCAGGAGATAGGAATCGGTATCCATATTCCAATCTTTGATGGTAAGATAACCGCTCTGATAAATCATCGGCAACGGTGCTTCCACATCTGCCTTGTAGTCGATAAAACTACTCGTAGGATAAAACCTGTTCACCATCTCGTTGATGTTCTCATCAAAATGAGACAATAGGCGAACCAGATAGGTTGGCGAACCGGTGCGGAACCAATAATCCGTCAGAATCTTCTTGCTCAAAGCATTCAAGATACTGAAAGGATTATAGATATCAAGCATATTAGGACTGAAGTGATAACCGTCAAACTTCCTTTTCAGTTTGTATTTCATCCCTTCCTCCGTCGTCTTGTATCTCACAGCCATCGCTTTGATTTGCTCATTAAAGGTAGAATACAATTCCTCTTCCGTAATACCACAAAGTGCCTCGTAATGCTCATCCATACTGATGTCGTTAGGCTGATTGAAACCACTGAACACGCTTACCTGCGAGAACTTTGTGACACCCGTGAGTAAAACAAACTGCAGGTCATCATCAGCTTCCTTAAACACAGAATATACGCCTTTGAGCAGATTGCGATTATAATCCTCCAAAGTCATCTTTCCATATTCATTCTGCACAGAAATATCCATATCCATCACATCAAGCAAAGGCTTGTCATATTCATCAATGAGTACGACAGCTCTCATTCCTGTTTTCTTATGAGCATTCCCTAACACAGCCTTAAAGCGACTCCCTAAAGTCTCAGCCAACTCCTCACGCCCATAGATACGTTCTGCCATGGCAACAAACTCCTCCAACACTTTGTCTAACGCATAAGGCTCTACAAAGTTTTGACCACCAAAAGAAAGATGAAACACAGGATATTGCTTCCATTCCTTCTCCAGCTTGTCGATGGCAAGCCCCTTGAACAGTTCCTTCTTACCCTCGAAATAGCATTTCAAGGTAGATACGAGCAACGACTTTCCAAATCGTCGTGGACGACTCAGAAAGTATATTTTACCATTAGTCACTAAGTCATAGACCAATGCTGTCTTATCGAGATAAACATAACCATCTTCTATGATTTGTTCGAAACTCTGTATGCCGATAGGATATTTCATATTGCTGCCTTTTTAATTTCTTTCGGCAAAGTTACAAAAAATAATGATACAAGCAAAGGAATAGCCCGAAAAAAATAACGAGATTGCAAAATACCATATTTGTGGGATTGTTGACAAGGAAAAAAAATAATACCTTTGCCTTTTGAAAATAATAGTTTAAAATCATGGTAGAAACAATGAATAATATTGGAAATAGACAGCCGGATAGCAATGCTGGCTGCAGTAAGCAAAAAGGAGTGAAGAATAAGCAAACCCGGCAGCTGGTACTATGGATTGGCGCTTTGATAGTAGGCGCCGTCTTGGGGATATTCGGCATCAGCTGGCTGGATGGTCTGATGAACTTCATAGCCACGGTCTATACCCGCTTATTCCAGCTTCTGGCAGTACCAACCATAGCCTTGGCAGTTATCACAACCCTGGCATCCTTGGGCAACCAGGCAGATACCGGTAAGATATTCCGCCACGCCATCACCTACACCCTGCTCACGACGATAGCAGCTGCAGCAGTGGGACTGGTGCTCTACAACATCGTTTCTCCAGGCAATTTACCTACAGCCTTGGTACAGAGCGGTATGGCAGATGTTCCCCAAAAGCTGGGAGAAACCAGCTATTATGACCATATTCTTGGGGTAATACCCAACAACATCATCAAGCCGTTTGCCGAAGGAAATGTACTCTCTATATTGATTTTGGCGGCAGCAGCAGGTATTGCTTTAGCCAAAATGCCATCAAGCGACAAAAAAGAAGTCGTGATGAAGGGATTGTTTGGATTACAGGATCTGCTCTTCATGCTGATTCATGGATTAATCTGGGCTCTGCCTCTGGGTATCGTTGCCTTTGCAGCACAACTCTCAGCCCAGTTCTCTGCGGGTATCGTGATGGCTTCTCTAGGAAAGTACGTAGCTGTTATCCTGGGAGGTAATGTCATTCAATTCTTCATCATCCTTCCGCTCTTCCTCTTGGCAAGAGGCTTGAACCCTGTGCGTACACTGGGCAAGATGATGCCGGCAGTATTAATGGCTCTGTTTACAAAGAGTTCTGCTGCTACGTTGCCGGTGACGATGCAGACAGCAGAAGACAGACTGGGAGTTTCCAATCAGGTTTCCCGCTTCGTATTACCTATCTGTACTACCATCAACATGAATGGTTGCGCTGCGTTTATCCTCGTAACCTCCTTATTCCTGATGCAGAATGGAGGAATGCCTTTACCTTGGACTACAATGATTCTCTGGCTCTTCATTTCAGTTATCTCAGCAGTGGGTAATGCAGGAGTACCGATGGGATGTTATTTCCTTACCCTATCTCTGATGTCCGGTATCAATGCTCCTATCGGCATCATGGGCATCATCCTGCCAATCTATACCATCATCGACATGATTGAAACGGCAGAAAACGTATGGTCTGATTCCTGTGTCTGTGCCATGGTAGATAGGGATCTGAAAAGATAGAAACAATAGTGAGCATGCAAAAATATCACCATGATTGTAGGATAAGGACAGAAAAACTTTGTGCTTTCAAGATTTATTCGTACTTTTGCAGTCAAAAACAGAAAGGGAGGGATGAATGCTGATGCAGAAATCCCTCTTTAAGTATAACAAAAAAGGAGAAAGCCTATGTTCCATATCGCTCAATACTTCCCTATCACAGACCCTACGTTGATATTCTTCGTAGTGCTCCTCATCATCCTCTTTGCCCCTATCATCATGGGCAAACTCCGTATCCCGCACATCATCGGTATGGTGCTGGCAGGTGTGCTCATAGGCAAATACGGACTGAATATCCTGGAGCGCGACTCTTCGTTTGAGCTCTTCGGAAAGGTGGGACTCTATTACATCATGTTCCTCGCTGCCCTGGAGATGGATATGGAAGGCATGAAAAAGAACAAGTCGCGACTGCTTATCTATGGCCTGCTCACCTGTTTTATACCGTTCTTCCTCACATACGGCATGAGCATCTGGCTGCTCCACTACTCTGCCAAGGCTTCCTTCCTGCTGAGCTGCATCATGGCATCCAATACGCTGATTGCCTATCCTATCGTTTCGAGATACGGACTGCAACAGAAACCGAGCGTTACGCTGAGTGTGGGGTCGAGCATGATTTCGCTGCTCATAGCCCTGATTATGCTTGCCGGACTGGTAGCATCGTTCAGCAAGCATGACGGCGTACTGTTCTGGGTATTCTTCACCCTCAAGTTTGCCGCCTATTGTGGCGTGATGATCCTGCTGATTCCCCGACTTACAAGATGGTTCTTGCGAAGATACAGCGATGCGGTGATGCAGTTTATCTTCGTACTTTCAATGCTCTTTATGAGTGCGGCACTTTCGCAGATAGTGGGCATCGAGGGCGTTTTCGGCGCTTTCTTCGCCGGTCTGATATTAAACAGATATATTCCGCATGTTTCGCCACTGATGAACCGCCTCGAGTTTATCGGCAATGCCCTCTTCATTCCTTATTTTCTGATAGGTGTGGGCATGCTGATCAATATCAATCTGCTGTTTCAGGGCAGTCATATTCTATGGGTCGTGTTCTGCATCGCCTTCTTCGGAACCCTGGGCAAAGCCATCGCAGCCTATATCGCCTGTCTGGGTTTCCGATTGCCACTTTCTTCGGGTCACATGATGTTCGGACTCACTTCGGCTCATGCTGCCGGAAGTATCGCCATGGTGATGGTGGGTATGCATCTGCTCGTAGCACCGGGCACTTACCTCGTCAACGATGATATGCTCAATGGTGTGGTTATGATGATTCTGATTACCTGCATCATCTCATCCATCCTTACCGACCGATCTTCGCAGAAGATTATCCTGAGAGACAAGGAACTGCCTGATGCGGAAGACGACAAGAAGGTGAGCGATGAGAAGATTCTGGTTCCGGTGAAATATCCTGAATATGCCGACAACCTGATGAGTCTGGCGTTTCTGGTGAGAAACCAGAAACTGAACAGGGGGCTCATCTGCCTGAATGTGGTATATGAAGACAAGGACATGCGATACAACCAGGAACAGGGAAGACGGCTTCTGGAACATTGCAGTCAGCTGGCTGCTGCCACCGATGTGATGACGCAAACCCAGGTTCGTATTGCCGCCAACATCGCCAACGGCATCAAGCATGCCTTCAACGAGTTCCAATGTTCTGAGATTATCATCGGAATGCACATGCATCCTGAGGTTTCGCCGAAGTTCTGGGGAGAATTCCACCAGAGTCTTTTCAACGGATTGAGCCGACAGATTATCATGGCACGCATCAGACAGCCGTTGAATACATTGAGAAGAATACAGGTAGCCGTACCTTCGAGAGCAGAGTTTGAGCCGGGTTTCTACCGCTGGTTGGAACGCCTAGCCCGACTTGCCGGCAACCTCGACTGCCGCATCCAGTTTCATGGCAGAGAAGAGAGTCTGGCGCTCATCAATGAATATATCAAGAACCGGCATCCGGAAGTGCGTGCTGATTATACCCAGATGATTCACTGGAACGAGTTGCCGCAGTTGGCTTCGCAGATATCTCCAGACCACCTGTTCGTGGTAGTAACCGCCCGTAAGGGAACCGTATCTTACAAGACAGCACTGGAGCGTCTGCCGGAGGAAATAACGAAATACTTCTCAGGTACCAACCTGATGATTATCTTCCCCGACCAGCATGGTGATTCCTACGGCGACCAGCTTACCTTCGCTGAGCCTCAGCATCAGGAAGAGATCAGTGCTTACGAATCATTCCTGCAATGGTTTAAGAAGAAATGCAACTTTAAAAAAATGTAAAGGCAGCTTCATTTCTTAAAATATGTTTAAGAAAAGCGGAAAAACAGCCTTCACACCCTTCACCTGTAATAAATTGATTTACAGAATGTTAAATAAAAAGGTGAAGGGTGAAGGTTTGAAAACTCTATTTATATATGTACGCGTGGGTAAAGAAAAAAGTGGGTAATTCAAAAAAAGACCCTAGGGTCAAAAATCGAAAAAGCCCTAAAAAAGAATATAATATAAAGATTTAAAATATACCCTTCACCTCGTCACCCCAACACGGTTTCCATATCTTCTTTATCGGAGATATTTTCTTATCCTTCGGAGATATTTTGCTATCTATCGGAGATTATTTCTTATCTATCGGAGTTATCTTTTTATCCTTCGGAGATATTTTCAGAATGATTTCATGGTATTTTCTGTACTTTATTTCCCGAATCCACGCAAATCGCACAAATCGCATAGGTAGGAAACGGAAATGTTGTATCTTTGCAACGTCAATCAGAAGTAACAACGAAATGCAGGATTGCTGAAAAAAAACATAAAAATTTGGAAGTTAGAATTATTCAGCGTAATTTTGCAAATGAAATAAAACAAGAAACAATTGATAAACTAACATTAATAACAAGACAAATGAAGAAACTAATCTTGTCATCGCTCTGCATGCTCATGGGCTTGACCTCTATGTCTGCCCAGACCGCATTGCAAAATGAAATTCTGGAGGTAGCTCATCGTACCAACAACTATTTCATGACAAAGTACAAAGACCCAACCATCGACACTTTCGTGAAGAAAAAACGTACCAGCAACCTCTGGACCCGTGCCGTGTATTACGAGGGATTGATGGCGCTTTATGAGATTGACCCTCAGCAGCGCTATCTCGACTACACAGACAAGTGGGCAGATTATCACAAGTGGACAGCACGTGGAAGTGTGAACAATACCGATGCCGACAACCAGTGCTGCCAGCAGACCTACATGGACCGCTACGTTCAGACCGGCGGCAAGAAGGACTTGAGCAAGGTGAAGGAGAACCTCGACCATCAGATGGGCACCAACCGAGTAAACTACTGGACTTGGATTGACGCTATCCAGATGGCGATGCCAGCCTACGCCAAGTATGCCAAGATTACCGGCGAACGCAAGTATCTGGATTATGCGATGAATTCCTATAAATGGAGCCGTGATACCCTGGCTAATGGACTCTTTAACAAAAAAGAAGGACTTTGGTGGAGAGATAAGAACTACGTGCCACCTTACAAGGAGAAGGATGGCAGCAACTGCTACTGGAGCCGTGGCAACGGCTGGGTGTATGTAGCCCTGGTCCGCGTGATGGAGACTTTGCCAAAGACCGACAAGTACTATCAGTATCTGAAGAAGGATTTCATCTCTATGAGCCAGGCTATTCTGAAATGCCAGCGCAAGGATGGCTACTGGAACGTAAGCCTCGTCTGTCCTGCCAACTATGGCGGTCCTGAGATGACCGGTACAGGTCTCTTCCTCTATGGTATGGCATGGGGTGTTCAGCAGGGCATTCTTCCTAGAGCCACCTATCAGAAGGCGATGGATAAGGCATGGAAGGCTCTTGCCGCATCCGTTCACGAGGATGGTTTCATCGGCTATAACCAAGGCACCGGAAAGGAGCCATCAGCTGGCCAGCCTGTCACCTTCACCTCCGTCCCTGATTTCGAGGACTACGGCACAGGTTGCCTCCTGCTTGGTGCTGCAGAGTATTACAAGCTTTTAAAGGTAAAAAGTAAAAAAAACAAATCATGAAGAAATATATCTGGCTGATGGCTTGCCTGGTGGCGTTTTCGCCACTAAGCGCCAACGCCGCAAAGAAACAGAAGAAAGCAAAGAAGGCACAAACCGAACTTTGGCCTGATGGCACAAAGATGGATGCCTGGTTCAGCAACGCCCAGAAGGTGAACGTGGATACCCTGGGCAAGAAATACGTCCTCACCGACTATGGCGTAAAGACGGATAGTACCCTGATTCAGACCCAGGCCATCCAGGCGGTCATCGACCGTGCAGCCAAGGATGGCGGTGGCGTTATTGTGGTACCTGCCGGAACCTATCAGAGCGGTGCCCTCTTCTTCAAGCCAAAGACCCATCTCTATGTTTCAGAAGGTGGAAAACTGAAAGGCAGTGACCGCATCGCCAACTTTCCTGTGGTGCAGACCCGCATCGAGGGAGAAACCTGCAAATACTTCTCTGCCTTCATCAATGCCGATAAATGTAACGGCTTTACCATCGCCGGTCCTGGTACCATCGATGGCAACGGTTATCACTATTGGGAGGAGTTCTGGATTCGTCGCACCTGGAACCGTGAATGCACCAACAAGGATGCACAGCGTCCCCGCCTCGTCTATATCAGCAACTCCAGCAACGTAACCTTGCAGGATGTGCATATTCAGAACAGTCCGTTCTGGACCAACCACATCTACCGTTGCGACCATGTCCGCTTCCTGGGCTGCACCATCTTCGCCCCTACTTCCGGCATGAAGGCACCAAGCAGCGATGCCATCGACATTGACGTTTGTCACGATGTGCTGGTGGATGGCTGCTACATGAGCGTAAACGATGATGCCATCGCCATCAAGGGCGGTAAGGGCACCTGGGCAGACCAGGCACCAGAGAATGGTCCTGTATATAACGTGCTCATCCAGAACTGTAACTACGGAAGAGTGCACGGCTGCTTAACCCTCGGCAGCGAGAGCGTGAAAGACCGCAACATCGTATTACGCAACACCAAGGTGGGCAATGCACAGCGCGTACTCTGGCTAAAGATGCGTCCTGATACTCCTCAGCATTACGAGTACATAACGGTGGATAACATCCAGGGCACTACAGGCAGCTTCCTCGTCATCCGCCCATGGAAGCAGTTCTTCAAGCTAGGCGATCGCAAGGACATGCCGCAGAGCCAGTGCAACAACATCACGATGAAGAATATCCAGATGGATTGCGACAACTTCTTCGATGTGGGCAAGAGCGAGAAATACCGCCTGGTAGATTTCACCTTCGAGAACATCAACTGTACCGACAAGAAGATGGCTTTTGATGCCAACCTTATCGAGAACACCATAGCAAAGAAGGTGAATATAACCCCTAGAGAAAAGAGCAACAGATTGAAGACCACCGGCGATGCCGATGGGTTGAAATAACACATACATTTTATAGAAAGTAATACAGAATAGAGTACTGAAATGAGCTTAATTTGCATGAATAAGGCGCGTTTTGTTTTTTTATATCCCTCCTTATTTCTTTTTATCTCTTAAAATTAGGCATTTCCAAATATTTTGCTTAATTTTGCCTGCAAAATAATTTTGAGTAAGAAAATGATAGATATAAAAGGTATAACCAAGAGCTTCGGCTCCCTGCAGGTGCTTAAGGGCATCGACCTGCATATAGACAAGGGCGAGGTAGTAAGTATCGTCGGTCCTAGTGGTGCCGGCAAGACTACACTCCTCCAGATTATCGGTACCCTCGACAAGCCTGATAGTGGCAGCATCATGGTTGATGGCATCGATGTAAGCAGCCTCAGCACCAAGAAACTGAGCGATTTCCGCAACCAGCATCTCGGTTTCGTCTTCCAGTTCCACCAACTTCTCCCAGAGTTCACCGCTCTGGAGAACATCATGATTCCTGCCTTCATTGCAGGCAAGAGCCGAAAAGAAGCCAAGGAACGTGCCGAGGAGTTACTGGCATTCATGGGCTTGAGCGATAGAGCCAGTCACAAGCCTGCCGAGTTATCCGGTGGTGAGAAACAGCGTGTAGCCGTGGCGAGAGCTTTGGTCAATAATCCTGCCGTCATCCTTGCCGATGAGCCATCAGGAAGTCTCGACACCAAGAACAAGGCTGAGCTTCACCAGCTCTTCTTCGACCTCAGAGACAAGTTCGGTCAGACTTTCGTCATCGTAACTCATGATGAGGGCCTTGCTTCCATCACCGACCGCACCATCCATCTCAAGGATGGAATGATTGAGAAGACGGTGGAAGCAGGAGCTGCTGATAGCCAGGAAGAAACTGCAGAAGTTGCAGAAGCCCCAACAACAGAAGAAAAAACTGAAAATAATATTATATGAGCAAAAAGATAAAACTCGGCGATTACAATCGCCTTCGCATCGTAAAGAAAGTTGATTTCGGTCTGTATCTCGATGGTGGTGACGAGGGAGAAATCCTCCTTCCTTCCCGCTACGTCCCAGAGAATGTCGGCATCGGCGACGAGCTGGATGTCTTCATCTATCTCGACCAGGAAGAGCGCCTCATAGCAACCACCGAAACCCCTTTGGCAAAGGTGGGCGACTTCGCCTATCTCGAAGTGAAATGGGTCAACGAATACGGAGCCTTTCTGGGCTGGGGGTTGATGAAGGACATCTTCTGCCCATTCCGCGAGCAGAAGAAACGTATGGTGCTCGGCAACTCCTACATCGTGCATATCCACATCGACGAGGAGAGCTATCGCATCGTTGCCTCTGCCAAGATTGAGCGTTATCTCAACGAAGACCATCCTCACTACAAGCATGGTGACGAGGTGGATCTCCTCATCTGGCAGAAGACCGACCTCGGCTTCAAGGTTATCATCGACAACCAGTATCCGGGTCTCCTCTATCAGGACCAGATTTTCCAGTACATCCATACGGGTGACAAGATGAAGGGCTACATCGGAAGAGTTCGTCCTGACGGAAAGATAGATGTCACCCTACAGAAGACCGGTATTCAGCAGACAGCCGATTTCGCCGAAACCCTCTACCAGTATCTTCTGGACAACGACGGCGAGTGCGACCTTGGCGACAAGAGCGAGGCCGACGACATCTACGAGCGTTTCCACGTGAGCAAGAAGGTTTACAAGCGTGCCGTGGGCGATCTATATAAAAAGCGCCTCATCACCGTAAGCCCGATGAGCATCCGATTGGCGGAATAAAGCAGATTAGAACTATATATAATTAAGGTGGACATTGCTATTTTTAAAAAGCATTGTCCACCTTATTATTTATTTTGCATGATGCATTACATCCTTCTTTATTCTTCTACAACAGCATCCAATACGCTCCGCAAATTACCTATCAGATAAAACGGAAGATTGATCAACGTAAGCTCCTCTCAAGATAAGAGGCTTATGCTTTTTGTCTTGCTTCCAAGCCTCCAATTTACTGATGATATTTCGTCTAAACATATGCATTTGTTTCAAATCAGGGGCAAAGATACTACTTTTTTGTCGCAAATCAGCGGCAACAGCGTTAAAGTTTGTCGCAAATCAGGGGCAACAAGGCATTTCATTTAAAAAGGTGGCGCATCAAATTGTGCTTGATTAAAAACAGTTGCTGCCATATTTTTTTCCAGATTCCTTTTCTGCATATTATCCTTTTTCACGTTTATCAAGCAAAAAGCTGATAAACTCATCGCGATATTAGAGAAGTCTTCTCAACAAATCACGAGCATCCATCGGCTTAGTCCCATTCTTCTTATGAGCTTCCATTTCATCAAGAGCACGGTTAAGACTTTCTGCCACATAGGCTTCCTGCTCTGCCTGGCTCATATAAGTTTCCTGGTAACTGTTTCCTGACTTGGAGATAGAACTGGCTAATTTTTCAGCATAGTCTTTGAGCTTGGCGACAAATTCGTCAAGCGTATATTGACCTGTAGAAGGTACTTGAAACTGAATATTAATCGTTTCCATCTTATTCCTTTCTTTTAAATTAACGCCACAAAATTAACGAAAAGAATTAGAAATGCCAAAGAAAAGAATAACTTTCTTCATTTTAAGATACAAAAAAGCCTTTCAGTATCAAAAATACCAAAAGGCTCTATTGTCTTATCTCGATTTCACTTCAAAAACATTCAATTTACTCCTTCAACCATAAGTTCATAAGCTGATCATCAATATAATACGCACTTTGAGAAGTAGAAATCAGATGATATTCCAGCAGTTTCTTCACGGCACTCTGCACGCTACTTGCCGAACGGAGACGATGCTTCTTCACAAAACCAGAAGAAGTAATCTGACTAGCCATTCCCTCCTTAGCAACAGCATATAGTAGTTCCTTCTGCGGAAGAGTGAGACGGGAAAGTATCTCGCTAAACTTATGATCATTATCCAATACCAAAGCATGGATAATGCCCTCTATCATCTCACAATCAGCCTCAGCCTGTGGCACAGTCTGATTAAAAGCCTCGTGCATCACCTTCTGCATATAATAGGTATTGCCACCAAAAGCCTGATACACCTGCTCTATAGCCTTCTCCTTAATCTTCTTATCAAACTTACCAAACAAGCGGATAGCAAACTCCTTGTATTTATCAAGCGGAATCACCTCCAGGTTCATCATATCAGCACTATTGTAAAAAGGATGCGCTTTCTCGGAAAACATCTTGGAGATTAGATGACGCTCGCTGCCCGAAAAGATGAAATTGGCATTGCTGCACTTCTGAATATAAGTCCTGAGAATGGCTTCCATATTTTTCTCTGGATAATAACCTATCTGCTGAAACTCGTCGATGGCAACGATGCATTTCTTATCAGCCTGCTCCAAACAGGCAAATATCTCATCCAAAGTATAGAGCGGATTAGAAATATCACCCAACGAAAGATTAAACGTTGGGATATTGGAAATCGGATCGTAACCGAAGCAGCCATTGATAGACTTCAGAGTGTTAACCACCATTCTCATCATCTTGGTTCCACGACGGGCAGCCAATTCAAATACAGCCTTTCCCAACTCGAACGCAAATTCATGGATGCTGGAAGTTCGGAGGATATCGATGGATATACAGATGAAATGGTCTTTGATGGCAGAAGAATCCATGCAAAAGTCTATCAGTTTACTCTTGCCTACTCGTCTTGCAGCCATTACCACCATATTCTCACCACCCGTTACCTTATTGATGATTCTTTCCGCTTCCTTTTCTCTGTCGCAGAAATATTCGGGCTTGATATAACCCGTTATGATAAAAGGATTCTCCATATAGCTCACCATTTTAAAATGTTACTTTCGGCTGCAAAGATAATTATTTATTTTGAATTATGCAATTTGCATAATGCAAATTGCATAATTCATGTTGATTAAAAATCTGTTTATTATCGGTCTACCTTTTCGATAATCTTCATTCCCTCTTCCACTGCCTGCATGTTCAGCGGAATCAAACCATGATGGCGCTCTGGCAATGACTTGTAAAGCGCCTTGTTCAAACCATCGGTGCTCACAACAGGACAAACCTTCAGCAGACCGCCCAAAACAATCATATTGAACACCTTGGAGTTTTTCATCTCGGCAGCCTTGTCCATTGCATCAATGCGATAAATGGTGATGTCCTTGCGCTGTGGAGGATTCATCACACCATAGCCATCGTAAATCAGGATGCCGCCTGGCTTAATCTTCGGCTCAAACTTGTCGAGCGACGGCTGGTTGAGCACGATGGCTACATCATAATGGCTCAGGATAGGCGAAGAGATGCGACTGTCGCTCACAATGACCGTTACATTGGCTGTACCGCCACGCTGCTCTGGTCCGTAAGCAGGCATCCAGGTTACCTCCTTATCCTCCATCAGTCCTGAATAAGCCAGAATCTTTCCCATAGAGAGAACGCCCTGACCGCCAAAACCGGATATAATGATTTCTGTCTTCATTGTTCTAATCTTTTGTAAATGCCAAATTCAACATTCAACATTCAACATTCAACATTACATGTTCGTTGTATCCTTCAGGTCACCCTTAGGATACTGCTTAAACATGTTCTCTTCCATCCACTTGTTAGCCTCAACAGGTGAGAGTTTCCAACCGCTGTTGCAGGTAGAAACAATCTCTACCAGGCTGGAGCCCTTGCCCTGCATGCTTGCCTCGAACGCCTTGCGGATAGCCTTCTTTGCCTTCTTGATGCTTGCCACGGTCTCCACACTCTGGCGGGTTACATAACAAGTACCCTGCAGATGGCTTGCCAACTCGGTAATATTGAGTGGATAACCATGAAGATCAGCCTCTCTACCATAAGGACAGGTAGCAGTCTTCTGACCCAACAGGGTGGTTGGCGCCATCTGTCCGCCGGTCATACCATAGATGGCATTATTGATGAAGATGATGGCGATATGCTCACCACGGTTCAGGGCGTGGATAGTTTCGCAGGTACCGATGCACGCCAAATCGCCATCGCCCTGATAAGTGAAGACAAGACGATCAGGCCACAAGCGCTTGATACCCGTAGCTACAGCAGGTGCACGACCATGAGCAGCCTCCTGCCAGTCAATATCCAAATAGCGATAAGCAAAGACAGCGCAGCCCACCGGACATACGCCTACCGTCTTATCCTCCATGCCCATCTCCTCTATAACCTCGGCAACGAGCTTATGAACTACGCCATGCGAACACCCCGGGCAATAATGCATCGGGGTATCGTTCATCAGCGTAGGCTTCTTATATACCAGATTCTCTGGTGAAATTATATCATTCATTTTATTAACTTCTTTAATGCTTCAACGATTTCCTCCGGCTCCGGTACGATACCGCCCAGACGCCCAAAGTGCTCCACAGGAGTCTGACCATTCACAGCCAGTCGCACATCCTGAACCATCTGACCGGCATTGATTTCTACAACCAGAATGCCCTTCTTGGTCTTGGCGAGTTCATGAATCTCCTTTTCAGGGAAAGGCCAGAGGGTAATAGGACGGAACAATCCTACCTTGATGCCCTGCTCACGCGCACTCTCGATGCTCTTCTCGGCGATACGTGCCGCACTACCGAAAGCTACGATAACATAGTCGGCATCATCCATCTGCTCGGTTTCATAACGAACCTCGGTTTCACGGATTTTTCTGTATTTCTCCTGAAGAGCAATATTGCGCTCCTCCATCACCTCAGGCTTGAGTTCCAGAGAGGTCATGATGTTGACTGGACGACTCTTCGGACGGCCGATGGTAGCCCAAGGACATTCCTTCGCAATCTCCTCCTCGGTACGTCGAGGCTTGACTGGAGGCAGAACCACCTTCTCCATCATCTGACCAATGACACCATCGCTCAGAATCATCGCAGGATTGCGATACTTAAAGGCAAGCGTAAAGGCGAGATCAACGAAATCAGCCATCTCCTGAACAGAAGCAGGAGCCAGCACAATCACATTATAGTCGCCATTACCACCACCGCGGGTAGCCTGGAAATAATCACTTTGGGATGGTTGGATGGTACCCAGACCCGGACCGCCACGCTGCACATTGACGATAACGCCCGGAATCTCAGCACCTGCCATGTAAGAGATACCCTCTTGCATCAAAGCCACACCCGGACTTGAAGAAGTGGTAATGACACGCTTACCGGCACCGGCGCCACCATAAACCATGTTGATAGCCGCCACCTCACTCTCAGCCTGCAGAACCACCATACCTGATGTTTCCCATGGCTTGAGCAGAGCCAGCGTCTCTATAATCTCACTTTGAGGTGTGATAGGATAGCCGAAGAAACCATCCGCACCACATCTGATACAGGCATGGGCTATCGCCTCATTGCCTTTCATTAATGTAACTTCCTGATTTGCCATTATTTAGTCCTCCTTCTTACGATAAACAGTGATACAGCCGTCCGGACACACGATGGCGCACGAAGTGCAACCAACACACGCATCAGGTACAGCTGCCTCTACATAACGGTAACCATGCACATTGACTTTTTTCTCTGCCAATGCGATGACATGCTGAGGACAAGCCTCCACACAGAGCGAGCATCCCTTGCAACGCCCGGTGTCGACTACAATAGCCCCTTTAATCTTACTCATATTCTAATTTCTTACTAATTATCTTTACCATTGGAGTAAACAAAGCTCCTGCTGTCCACATGTCGGTTGTTATGGATTGTAGTAGTCTTTGCAATAAAAGCTCATGATATCATCCAGCATCTCCTTGGCTGCTACGGCAGGGCTCTCCGGATCGAGGGCAATGGCCTCCATATAGCAGTCGAGGGCACGCTTAAAGTCACCCTGCTTGCGCCAGGCGTTACCCTGCTGATAATATTCTTCTGCTGTCATTTACTCTTTTCTTTTTAAGTTTTGCTCTGCGAAATTACTAATTTTCGGCTAAGAAAAAGAATATAAGCCTAAGATTTAAACTATATTAATGTAGTTTTTCACAAAAATGCGCACACTATAATTCAGTGTGCAATTTTTATGAAAGATGTGCATTATTTCTACTAAAATATTCTATAAAAACACTATTCGTCATTTACCGCAGTTTTTTACGGTAAATGACGAACAGTACGATTCCCCTTAACAGAAGGTAGAGAATGAAGGCCAACCACAAGGCATGATTGCCCAGGAAAGGATGCAAGCCGAAGAACAGACCGAAGAACGAAGCCGAGGCTACAGCGGTAGAACAGAGCATCGACTTAGACTGGGTGATGCCTACAAAGATGCCATCGAAGACGAATGCCGACATGCCAGACAGCGGAATCAGCACAGCCCACCAGAAATACTCGCCCGATGCAGCTATCACCTGCTTATCGCTCGTGAGCAAAGAGAGGAAATTCTCGCCACCCACTATATATAATAAGGTGAAACCTACTGCCACGACAGCTCCAAAACCCATCGTTCTTCTAACCACCTCGCGGAATGCTCCCATGTTTCGGGCTCCATAATACTTGCCGCTCAACGCCTCTGCCGCATAAGCAAAACCATCCATAAAATAAGAGAAGATGGTAAAGAGCGTCATCAGCAGCGTATTCACAGCCAGCACGATGGTACTCTCCCTGGAACCTGCCGCCGTAAAGAAGAGGTTGACCGCCACCAGACAGAGGGTGCGGAGAAAGATATCCTTATTGAGCGAGAAAAACTGCTTCAGCGGTTCGGCAGCAAAGAGATGCCGGCGATAGTCATACTTGCTTAACCGGCGATACCAGATGCGATAGAACAGACATGCCATCAGGAATCCCCACCATTGGGCAATGACCGTTCCGAGCGCCACGCCTTCTACCGTCATACCGCCGACAAAGACCAGCAGCAGAGAGGCTACGATGTTCACCACATTCTGCGTCAGCGATACCATCATCGGAATGCGCGTGTTCTGCATACCTATAAACCAGCCCGTAAATCCGTAGAGTCCGAGCACTGCCGGGGCTCCCCAGATACAGACATAACAGTATCTTCGTGCCAGTTCCACGACATCCGCTTCCGGCGACATCGCCCAGAGTCCGCAGCCTATCAGCCATTTCTGGAGAACGAAGAACAGCACTCCTATCCCCACACCGATACTGAGAGAGCGCACCAGGAGCCTCAGCACCTCAGCCAAATCTCTCCTTCCCAAAGCCTGCGAAGTCATTCCGCTGGTTCCCATTCTCAGGAATCCGAAAAGCCAGTAGATGACATTGAATAGCATCGAGCCCACGGCAATGGCTCCGATGTAAGCCGCATCGCCGATATGCCCGACGATAGCGACATCAACCAAACCCAAAAGCGGTACCGTGATATTGGATATTATCGACGGCACCGCTAATTGTAATATTCGTTTATTCACCTTTTTCAATTCTTAAGCCTCATTTAGTTTTACCGGTATATGACCTTCAAGCTGTAACCACCTCTTTTAGAATTTAAAAATATACTCAATAAACTTACATTCATTTCGCTATTACCATCTGCTTATCAGTGAAAGCACTACAAGCGTCAACCAAAGCCAACAGTTTGCTCCAGTTTGAGACAGGTTCCACTCTATGAGCAAAACATTTGCGCACATACACTTTTACACTTTCATTTCCTGCGGTAGCCTTAACCGTAAATTCTCCACACTCATTAGCCACCGAAGTCTCAATCTTCTTTAATGCTTCAGCAGAGACCTTATATCCTTGCGGCAACGGAATCTCTATATTCCATTCATCAACAAACGCCATCTTGCGCCAAACATCATCGATACGCTCTCGATCCTTGCCTTCTAGTTTCAACGAACTTCCTATTAACTTACCTACCGACAACAAATAGTTATTTCCAGCGCGTTTCACCATTCCATCCATTACATAATCTACATGATAAACAAAGTTAGAACTATCTCGACGGATTCCCACGCAATCTACTCCATAGCCACCGACTTGCACAGGATCACCATCGTGATAACTACTGATTTCAGCCTTAAACGGATCTATGGCATTTTTCCGATATTCATTGAAAGCTCCTTTTAATTCAGCAGATTCCTTCTTAGTATAACAAGAGTACGGATCTTTGTCGTCGTATTTCAAATATCGCCAATAAGCTTCAAGTTGGCTTGAACCAAAAAGCGTGTTATCAGGACTCACCAAAGACTGACCGTACATTTTCTGTTCACCCGAATAAGTTACCTTCCTACTGATATCAAGTTTAGTACCATCAAGTTTAACCACCATATCATTCACCGACTTATTGTCTTCAGCTTGACTCACAGGTATCGTTATTTGTTCCTCGGAATCTTGCATATACGCCTTTCTTCCTTGATATATATAAGGTATCTCGGAAGCAACCTTAGGATAAGTCCCAGGGAAGTAGTACACATCAGTTCCCTTAAGGCGGAAGAACCAAGATGTAGAATTATAATTAATCAGTTTATCAACAGGCAATGCACCAAACGGAGTGGTAATGCCCATTTCTATTTCCACGCCCAATTTACGCAAATAATTAGCCACTGTATTAAAAACCCTCTGAGAAGCTCCCCCACTAACATACTCAAAAGAATAAATACGGTCAGCTTTCTCCTCGGCAGACATCCCCTCTTTTTTGGCAGACTTGAAGACGCTCTTATACGTACTAGGAAGACCAGCAGGAGAATATCCCCCCTTAGACACATAAGATTTCAGCAATTTCCAATCGTCTTGCAGGATTGGTGTTACATCAGGATTGCCTCGAACACCTTTTTGGCGCATAGCTTTCTCTACTACTGCCACTTTAGCCTTGGTCGGGGTAATATACATCTCTATAAAAGGTGACTGCTCCAAAGAATTATACCAAATGGATGATTCTGCATCTACCGGCTTATCCATAACCATATCAAGCACTGCATTTTTGTCCTTGTCTGTGGTCTGAGTAAAATCAGGGGCACCATTCATCGTCCTATAGACGGTGGCAAGACTTTGGTCTAGCACACAGTGAACCTTGGTATAAAGGACAGGTTCGTCTTGACGAAGAACAAAATAGAAAGGATCCAGCTGTTGTTCCTGTGTATCTATTTGGTCTAGAGAAAAGACATCAATACAATCTCCCACTTCCAAACCAGGCACAGCTATCTTCTGACTCAAGTCCTTGTCATTTTTGCCTTCCTTGACATCTACATAGTCATCTAAACTTACTTCCTGTACGTTACCATTCTTCTTTATAACACGAATGCCAAGCACCGTTTGCGTTTTATGATGATATCCCCAGGTCCACTTTCTACTTTTCGTCTTGAAAGTAAACTCAGAATAATCCTTCAACGCCTTTTTGTCATTGATTTGAATTAACATACGCTCCATATCCGTACAGTCTATCTGACGAGTAAGGCGAAGATTGAGCACCAGATCAGCCGTTGCCTTACGATAATAATCCGTGCTCAACTCCCGATAATAAGATAGTATGACGGCCGAAGCATTCTTGTATCTGTCGGGAACCGTTCGTTTTTGAAAGTCAGCAGGCGTACTGCTCCAAACTTCTTGCCGCACCTTTTGCGCCAACTTCAAATAATCAGCTTTCTCGTCAGCATTCACTGACAACGTAAAGAGCTGTACCAACAGAATACTGAAGACAACTCGGATTACTTTAATCTTTCCCATAATTCAACTTTTTGACTATGAATAATACATTTAACTCATTTTTCCTTTAATACTACTTGCTCATTACAAGCTGCTCTCCAATCACTTATAATCTTATTCCAAGCAGGGATTTCGCTTCGCGGAACACGTCTGTGGTGTATTACACACTCCTTATGCATAACAATCTGATTGCCTGTTTGAGAATAAGTGCGACAAAAATCAACCCATGCAGTATGAATCCGATAAGGTGCGGGGAGACTACTGACCTCCATTTCCTCTGGAATCAAAATCTTTACATCACGTACTTCCTTGGACCGCAAGTCTATCATGTAATCGGAAACCCGTTTGGTTGTATCCACTGGAGTCAGAAAAAGGCTCTCATCGAGATTGGCATCTAAATAAACACTACCGTCAACCAGTTGCCCAGCTCCCTTTTTCATAAAAAAAGCAGTGATATTCAATGACTCATCCCGAGGACGATTTCCCGTCATCACTATATCCCCAATCTTATCCAATCGTTCACCAGCCCCCATCGCTGCCACCAAGGCCTTCTCTTTTTCATCTTGTGCCGTAGCGTCATTCCCCACTAGTATCCAAGACTTCATATCGCCCTTCCATTTAGAGTACAATTTTCCCTTTATATCGTAGTTTCCATCATCCCCAGATTCTAAGGTTGCCTGATATGTTATAGAAGAAAAGCAAGAATCAGCAGCCAGCTCAGGTAACTTATTCATACGAAAGCTATCTGCGTCTTCTACCAAAGCCATCCTTCCTTGTATATTGTCTGGCACATAGCCTAGAGGAACATATGGATTCGTAGCATCCAGATAATATGGCTTTCCCTGATAGAAAACCGTACATATCGCATGATCAATAGATGCAATAGAAGGATTTTCCTGCAAAGAATAAGGTACATCCCATGTCCCTATATCCGTTTGACGAGCATCAAAGCCTTGCGCCTTGAGCAAGGTTTTGAGCAAAAGAGCCATAGCCTTGCAATCACCATAACGCTTACGAATAGTTTCAGCAGGTGTTGCCGGTTGATGGGCAGAAATGCCTGCCTCAAAAGCCAAATATCTGATATTCTGCTGTACCCAGGCATAAGTATTGGCTATCTTGTCATAATCGTTTTTTGCCCCTTTCTGTATCTCTCTTAGTATTTCTTCTTGATTAGGAATAGAGCAATCCACATTAGCCAACTGATGAGACCAGACAAACATATCTTGCAGACTTTGGAATGCTCCCAACACCAAGAGATGAGGAGCACTATATCCCCAAGATGGAGAATTAGGTTCTATCAGCTGTGCAGGTAAGGAATGAATCACATAAGTAAAAACGGAATCTCCCTCAGCATTACATGTAGTACTTTTCTCTATACCAGCAGGAAGATTATATTCTTTTATCCGAAACTGCTGGAAGGCTTTTGGCTTGATTACCTCTATCTTCTTATGCTCTACATAATTAGCTTCACACAAAGGAATAGTTGTGAAATAAATAGGATTGAGATAGGTTCGAGTAAAAGAAGCCTTCAGAGTCTTGCCTACCTTTGGAATCTGATAGCTAAAGTAGCAAATCTTGGTATCATCGTAAAAAACATTACGAGGAATGGCTGACTTGTATTGTGCATACCCCTTACACTGTGCCTTGTCCAAACGAATAAACTCTCCGTAATAAGCACATGGTTGAACTAGAGCGGAATATTGGGTTACACCATACTCATAATCCGTAGTGTTAACAACAATAGTCTTACCTGCGTCATCAGTTTTGAAGACGTATCTATCATTGCATTGCAATATATGCACATTGTCATCAGCTTTTTGAGCCGAGATGGGTTGCAAAAAGGCGAAGAGCAATACCAGCATACTATCTAAATCAGCAAGTCTGTATTGGAGCATTTTTCTCATTTTCATTATACTCTGCTTCTTTTATTTATTCTGTTTGCAAAAATAAGAAAAAAAAACGAGAACAAAGGATAAGAAAAGAAATTATTTTGTTTTTTGCGTTAAAAGCATATCATAATAATATAAAAAAGACAAAAGTTACCAGCTGACGATAACTTTTGCCTTTTCACTTTATATTTCTATCTTTTACATCATCATCAAACCTTAAATTTCGCAGCCTGCTCCTCAATATAGGCAGCATCGCTGAAATAGTCGATACGCATAGCCTTGCGAACCTCATCCATGGTCTGGGCTGCAAACTCGCGGGCATCCTCGCTACCCTTCTTCAGGATGTTGAATACCTCAGGAATATCCTGCTCAAACTCATGACGGCGGGCACGGATTGGGTCGAGCATCTTGTTGATGACGCTGTTCAGGAACTTCTTGCAGGTACCGTCACCGATACCACCCTTCACATACTGCTCCTTCAACTCATCCAAAGTCTTGAACTCAGGCCAGAATTCAGCGAAGTCCTCAGGAGTAGAGAATGCCTCAAGATAAGTGAACACGGCATTACCCTCCAGATGACCTGGCTCTTCCATGCTCATACGTGGCTCACCGTTAGACATCTTCTTCACCTTCTTCCAAACGGTCTTCTCGTCATCGCTCATGTAGATGCAGTTGCCGAGACTCTTACTCATCTTCTCCTTACCATCAGTTCCAGGAAGACGACGGCAGCAGGCAATCTCTGGAAGCAGAATCTCCGGCTCTACCAATACAGGTGCATAAGTCTGGTTGAAACGGCGAACCAACTCGCGGGTTACCTCCAGCATAGGCTCCTGGTCCTCACCGGCAGGCACGGTTGTAGCCTTGAAAGCGGTGATGTCGGCAGCCTGACTCACAGGATAGCAGAAGAAACCGAGCGGAATGTTTGCCTCGAAGTTACGCATCTTGATCTCAGTCTTCACGGTTGGGTTACGCTGAACACGAGATACAGAGATGAGGTTCATCAGATAGGTAGTCAACTCAGCCAACTCTGGAATCATACTCTGGATATAGAGTGTACACTTCTGTGGGTCGAGACCCGCAGAGAGATAGTCAAGAGCCACCTCTGTAATGTTCTGGCGAATCTTCTCAGGATTGTCGGCATTATCAGTCAAAGCCTGAACATCTGCCATGAAAACGAACATTCTGTCGAAGTCGCCAGCGTTCTGAAGTTGTACTCGGCGCTGCAGAGAGCCGATGTAATGACCCAGGTGAAGTTTACCTGTAGGACGGTCGCCCGTCAATATAATCTTTCCCATTTTCTTGCAATTTATTATTATTTTAGCTGCAAAGGTACAACAAAATAATGAGAATGAGGAAAAAAAGATGTAAAATTAACCAAAACCCAGAGTTTAAGAGACAAAATGCTTATCTTCTTTAATCAATTTCATCTATCTTCCTCAACTGATACCCCTCAAACTGCATAATTATCTTATGGAGTTTGGTACCTTGACGCAAGGCTTCTACTCTTGGAGCATCGGCATATCGGTTTCAGACTTCGTCATATTGCTCCAGCAGATAGGTATAGTATTGCTTACGAACATTATTATTTGGAATGCCAAGCACCAGCTGGTCTCCGCGTGTTCCCTTTATTGTTAACATTCCATAATAGAACAGAAGACTGATAAATATCTGTGGTCTTACCAACAATTTGGCAGGAAAACTTTCCTCAATATTACCTATTATTTCTCCATTCTCGATGATGGTACGCAGAACACCCTTACGGTCGCCATCCAGCTTATCAAGCTGCAGCAATTTCTTCATCTTGCCATAATCTGTCTTGGTATTAGGATCCACCATCAGCTTAGGAGATTCACCAGTCTCACGATAATTGCGTAAGTAATAGAATACCATATCGCTGTTGAAAACTTTACTCTGAGTTTTCAAGGCACTTTCCGAGAAACAATAGTTGTCATACCATGGTTTCATCTCTTCTATGATAGCCTCCACATCACTATCAGGACGAATCTCCCCATTCTCCTTATAATAAGTGAAGAGTTCTCTTACATCTTCGGTAGAGAAACCAAGCATTTGATTAAAGGCAGGCTTGGTAGAGATATGCCATCCTATGTTGAATCCACTGGTCAAATCATCCAGTGTAACAGGACTTACGCCTGTCATAAAGATTTTAGAGAACATTCCCTTAAACACCTTGAAAATCTCCCGATAAAAACCACTGGCATGAGTAAGAGCCGTATACACTTCCTCCCCCTGCTCATTGAGCACAACATTGGTAAAGTTGTCATACTCATCTACTATAAGATAAAGTGGAAGGTTCTTTTTCTCTGCAGCAATCCCAATGGCATTCAACTTTCTGGCAGCAGTTTTTGCCTTCAACACACTTTCCACTACTCGTTCGGGATAATACTCCTGATAAGTTTCGATAAAGCTATCAATACATTCATTGCAATAGGCATTGAAGTTTTCTTCCAATTGGTCTATCGAACCTCCTATCTTGGAGAAATCAAGAAACAAGACTTGATACTTTCCCTGATTTTCTGTAGGATGCGAACCTATCCAAAGGTTGCCAAACAACTTATCAAACTTATCTTTACGTTTGATGTCATAATAAGCCCTCAGCATACTGATAAACAAACTCTTGCCAAAACGGCGAGGGCGAATAAAGAACAAGGCATCAGGCTCATCCTCTAACTTAGGTATATACATGGTCTTATCGACATAATATTGATTTCTCTCAATGATGTCGATGAAGTCAGACACTCCGTAAGGTATTCTTTTAGCTCGTCCCATAATCGCTTATTTTTTAATACGTTGCAAAGGTACAACAAAATATTGAGAAACTGCAAGAAATGGTGAAAAAATAACAAAATGAGCGGGAGAAGGAAGGGATATCTGAACGAAAAACGGGGCACCCCTTTGGATGCCCCGCCACCAATTAAAATAATTGATTGTCGCATTATAAACTTACCGTACTACTTAGCGATCATGATCGTTACACGGTTCTTTGCGTTTTCTGCAAAAGGCTGCACACGTGCACCCTTAGATTTTTCTGTAATGCGCTCAGAAGGTATATTATATTTCTTTGTCAGCATCCAAACCACAGCTGCTGCTCGCTTGGCAGCGATGCGGTCGTTGATGACGTCATTGCCTGTACCCTTGTCAGCATAGCCGGTTACAACAACCTTTGCCTCTGTATTCTTGTTCAGGAAATCAACCACCTCACGAATCTTAGCATCCTCAGAAGGAGCAATCTTGTAAGAATTGATGGTGAAGAAGATGTCACGGCGAATCTCCTCTATCTTCTTCTCTACAGGAGCTGGCTTAGGCTCTGGCTTAGGAGCTACATATTCCTGCTTAGGAGCTGGTGCCGGAGCAGGTTCCTCTACCGGCTTAGCCTTCTTGGTATAGCTCTTGCCCAGGTTGATGCGTACACCTGCCAGTGCATTGAAATACCAGTCAGGGTTATCTGCCTTCTTAGAGTTGTACTTGTCAGAAATCATGTTGGCATTGCCTTCGAGCATGATGCTCACAGCCTTGCTTACCTTGAATTCCAGGTCGATACCGGCTCTGCCGTAAGGGCGAACCTTCTTTCCCTGCCAGAGATACTCCAGCAGATAGTTGCTCTGATTCTTGATGTTAGCAGCCAGGTCGTTTACCTCCTGGTTAGCTCCTGCCCAGTTGATACCACCACCTACGAAGGCAGTAGCGTTGAACACGCGATTCGGGTTCCAACCACAGAAGAGGTTAGAGAGGTTGAACATGAAGTCCACACCCGGAGCTACATATTTCCATTTGTAGCTGGCGGTATACGGAGTACCGTCCTTGGTAGCCTTGTATCCGTTCCATCCGCCCTTGCTCCAGATACCGTTAATCTGACCACGGAGTCCGAAGACAGGAGAGAACTGGTAGCCGATGGCACCCTGGAAGTTAGGAGAAAGCAAGTCTGAGAAGCTTGCCTCACCCACAGTATATTGCCCACCAGCCTGAACATCCAGGAACCAGTGACGCTTAAACTGATATTCGTTTCCATCCTTGTCTGTGTAGGATGCTTGCGCCATAGCGGCAGTAGAGCCGATGGCTAACAAAGAAGCTGCATATAAACACTTAATAGATTTCATCATAATTTAATTGTTTTGTTATTGATTCACTCCTTTGACAAACAAACTTATGTATTTGTTTGAAGCATTTGAATTAACTACAATTTCTTTATTAAAACTCCCGATAACAGATCCTTTCCCATCATAAGTGATGATGATAGATCCTTTTTTGTCTGGCATGATGGGAGTTTTACTGAAACTAGCTTCAATACAGCCGCAATAACCATGTACATCATGGAGTATTAATGGAGATTTTCCTATATTTTGAAAATCGAACCTAACCTTCTGCAGTTTTTTTGAACCAACCTTGCCGAAATCATGTTCATATTTCAGAAACTTTATTTTCGACTTTTCAGAATCGGGCAGTTTATCATATTTGTATTCAGCCTCCATCCGTTCTCCAGGAGTCAGTTCTTTTTTCTTTTCGGAGCAACTGGCTGTGAATATAGCACAGCACATAAGAAAGAACAGAACTTTCTTACTCATCATAAGTTATCTTGATGGCAGCTCTACCTTCATTCATATCAGTTTCCTGACGATAAAGTGCTCCGTCTCTCAGATAATAATAGGCAGGATCACCATTCCATTTTATAGTGGCAAATGGACGCTTGTGATCATCTCCATCACTCCAGGTGATTTGCTCTTTCTTCTCATTACCGGCAAACTGAATTGTACCGGTATAGTCTTCGTTCAGAACGAACTTGTTCTCAAATTCGTCAGTAAAAGAGCCTGCAAAACCATGGTTCTCTTGCTTACTGCCTCCACCGCATGACATGAAGACGAATGTAACTGCCAGACATATAAAAACTAAAAATCTTTTCATTTTTTTCTGTTTTTGTTTTAAAAAAGGGTGCCCTCTGAGGAAGACACCCTTAATTTTATGTTATCTTGAGATCTACTTACTTCTTTTTGGCATTAGCCTGAATAGTTGTAGCAACATTAACCTTGATAGGATCTGTTACAATCTCACCCCAACCATACTTAACCTTAACAGGGATGTAAACGTTGAATGCGTTCTGAACACCTGCACCGTTGTTGCGGTATGTGATGTAGCCGAACTTAGTGGTAGTGGTTGCACCGCTAATTGTAGCTACCTGATCAAGAACGATTGTGGCTGGAACAGCCTGAAGTTCACCGTTCAAGTCGCACTGAGCCTGCTTGATAAGAGCCTCGACCTCAAATGGGCCGTAGAAATCCCAGTATGTAGGATAGTCAGAGAAGAGGCGGTGCGCACCAGTCTTGGCATCAAGACGCCAGTCAGATGGAGAAATCAAATCCTCGATTGTGATGTATGAACCCTTCTCACCCAAGTCTACACCATCGATGAAGTTGTCATTAGCATTTGTTGCGATGTCAATTGGACGAACAAAGTTAGCCTGGAAGTGATTCTTACCACCGAAGGTAATTGCTACTTCCTTGTCCTTATCCTTACAAACATTAGCCTTGGCACCGATGTATGTGTACAACTTCTTGGTGTTCAACAAGTACTTAGCGAGGACGCCATCCTTGTTCAATTCGATAGAGTTCTTGCGCTCAACACCGTAAACTCCAGTTGATTTCGCATTGTTGATGGTTGCAATCAACTGCTTAGCGTAAGTTGTTTTGCCAACAGTAGCAGAAGCCCACAACTCAAGACCACTATTCTCTACAGAGAATGTAACCTTAGCATCGTCGATGTCCTTGATAGTTGCAACACCGTCCTTATCTGCACAGAAGAAATACTGGAGATTTGTGATGTTCTCACCGAGGTACAATTGGCCGTCAACATTGTAGAATGGGGCGTTCAAGTCGCAAACAAACTTACAATTCTTTGATTCTTTATCACCAGTGTTTGGAGTTTGAACATTCAGCTTAGCATACGTAGGATTGTCTGTATTGTTCCAGTAATCGAGGTAGTAGTGAGCTTTTTCCTTCACTGCATCAGCGTCAGCCTTTTTCGTCCAAACATTATAAGTCTTCTTGACACCGTCAATCTTAGACTTCAACACAACGACTACAGAGTCTGTTGCGCCAGTTTCTTTGTTCTTGAATACGATTTCGTTAGAAACCTCTTCGCCAGCGTGCTTCCACAAGTCATCGTTAGAGATAGTCCACTCGTAAAGGTAAGTCTTGCCACCCTCTGCATCTGTCTCCTTGATTTCAGCAACATTACCAACATCGCTCTTTACATGAGAGCAATCTGTAAAGTATGGATAAGCTGTGTGGAACTCCTTCTTACTCATGCCAAGCTTGTTGTACAACTGTACGTTGATTTGCTCAACAGTAGTCTTTGATGCTCCAGCCTTATCACATACAAACTTAAAGTTGTCTACAGTCAATGGGATAGGATCCTTAGCAGGGATAATCTCCTCTGGTCTAACAATCTTAATCTTTACATAAGCTACCTCAACAACCTTTGAGCCGTTCATCAAGCTTACACGTACGATAGGAGTACGGTCGATAGCAGCCTCACCGGATGTGCTGAATACCTTAGGAGTTACGATACCATCCTCTGATACAGAAATGAAATCCTTCTGGTCGGTCTTGGTCTTTTCGCCAAGGATGTAGTTCTTAACTACATCGTACTTGATGCTCATGCCAAGTGGAGAAAGATCCTTAACGACAGAGCAACCTGTCTTGCTCTTCTGGTGAACACCTACGAAGGTAGACAAGTCGAGCTTGCCGTTGTAAGCTACAACAGTATCAACCTCAGCCTTTTTCTGAGCATCTTTGCTCCAAACTTCATAGCCCTTAACCTTAGTGCCAGCCTCAGTATCCTTGTTAGAGATACCTACAGTACCACGGCGGAAGTGATAGTTTTCCTTCTTGTTGATCTTCACTGTATCTGCGAGGAACAATGGATCCATGTCGTTCTTGTAGATAGTGGTGTAGTCAGAAGTTACAACCTCACCATTCTTTCTGTTAGCCTGTAAAGCAACAGTAGTAATCTTCTCATCAGTAGCAGGTGTACCTGTTACGTTCACCTTAACCTTCAAGATACCGTCCTTGAACTCTACAAACTCAGGCTTTGCAGCGAAATCCTTAGATGCAGCGGCACGGCTCTGGATGTAATCACCATTAGCCTCAAGAGCAAACATCAAGTTCTTCAACTGTGCCTCAGAAGCGTTGGCTGGAATTACGTGATAGTAAGCGTATGTCTCAGGGTTGATGACAGTAGCTTCCTTTGCTCCTGTCCAAATTTCCTTCTCGCTATCCTTTGTTGCACCAGCACTCAAATCATTGTAGCTAAATGAAGAGATACGGATTGCTGGAACACCGTCAACGTATGCACGTGAGTCGTTGTCTTTCTGGAACACGAAACCACGGAGGTTGTTGCTCAATGAGATGGTGTATTCACCATAAGTACCATCAGACTTGAGTACGTGACCCAACTTCAAGTCTTCCTCGCCCATAACTGCTGTGATAGCATCATTAGAAGCTGTCTTCCACATAATATTGGTCTTGGTTTCTGTATTGCCATCAACCTTGTAGAAATAGCCATCTTCCTTTGGCAAGTAGTAAGCACCGTCCTTACCAGCAGTTCCAGTTCCAGCAGCACCCGGTGTACCAGGATCACCCTTGTCGCCCTTAGCATTCAAGCCTGTGCTTACATCATCAATGTACCAAACTCCGTCAACGATTTTAACAACTGAGCCAGCCTTACCATCCTTACCATTTGTGATGTCATAAGTCTTACCATTGCTCAATTTGACTGTAATACCATTGTCGTTCTTTACTACATCTGTGAGAACACTACCAGCTGTAATCTGAGAATTGATTTCATCAATGGTCTTCTTCAATTGGTCAATCTGACTCTGCAAACCGCTGATGTCATCATCGTAGTCTTTACAAGAAGTAAATGTGCTTACCGAGGCAATTGTCAATGCACCCATAAGCAGCGCGCTAAAATACTTTCTTTTCATACGGTAATAATTTATAAAGTTATACGATTTTCCTAGCCTTTCGGCAGGAAGTTATTAATTAATTCTCTATATCGAATTAAGAGTTCCGTTTGATGAAAAGAGTCTGCACTCTTAGAAAAGTTCTTTTTTCAGTTTCAAAGGTCCTCTTAGAAAAGTTATTTTTTATCGTTCTTAAATATTGTGGCTTTTTATCGCCACTCAGTTCTTATCGTCTTTGAAATATCTCCAGCCGGGAGATATGCTATGGAATGGAAAGGTAACCCTAAATATCTGCATGAGAATTTTTTTTCTCGATTTTATTGCCACATTTGCCACACGCATATTAAATCACTGGTATACAATGGTTTAATGGTGACAGTAGTCTCTATTTCTATTGTCACCTTATTGCCACCTATTGCCACGCCCTAGGTATGCCAAAACTGGCATAATTAGCTGATATTCAGGTGTTTCTTGCTTACTTTTTGTTTTTTCTATTCATTGGGACGCTTGGTGCAACGACTGAACAAAACAAGGTTTTTTGCGTTCAATATAACCCCTTTTTCGTCTTTTTATCACCAAAAATGGAAGTGAGGCTTACTTTAGATTCAAAAAAGGCTCTTTTGAACTTCACAAGAGCCTTACTTGATAATGGGTAGGATGCTTCTGAAACTGCGTCACGACGTAGCTGTCACTGCGTCGGGACGTAGTTGTTGTTACGTCGTGACGTAGCTACTGCTACGTCGTGACGTAATTTTTCCTGCGTCGTTGGCGGAAAAACTCTACCTTCCTCTCATATACTGATAGCTTCGATAAGCATATCGTTGTATCTGTCTATCACATCGTCATTGATACTTTTCAGATAGATGCGCGTGATTTTCTCTGAGTTGTGCCCCATGCTGTCACTTATCACGCTGATGGGGATGTTCTTCTCCTTGGCGATGGTAGCCCAGGAGTGACGGGCGCAGTACATCGTTACTTTCATCGGCATGCCGATACGCCGGGTGAACTTCTGCAATGCCTTGTTCACCCTACATTGGCGGTAGTGATACTGTTTCCTGACATCAGTAACTACGTTCTGGTTTACGATACCCAGCAGATGTTTGCCGTCGAGTGAAGGGTGGCGGTCTGCAATCTCTTGCATGCAGGGGCGCCATGCCACCCTCAGTTCTTTACCCGTTTTCTTTCTCTTGTATATGAGCTGCCCGTCCTTAAGGCTTCCTTTTTCAAGAAAGGCGATATCTACGAACGACATGCCTCGGGTATAAAAACTGAAGAGGAAGAGATCTCTCGCCAGTGCTTCCTCCTCGGTGATGGTTGTTGCAGCGACTATCTGATGGATGTTTTCCGCTGTAAGTGCTCTTTTGGCAGTCGGGGTGTTCTTGGTGAAAGAGTGGACGAAGGGGTTGCGGTCTTCTAATCCATATTGCTCCAGAGCTTTGTTGTAGATGGCTCGGAGTCGCTTCATGTAAAAAGAGATGGTGTTCAGCGTGAGACCGCTCTTTCTCAGATAACTCTCGTAATCTTCCATGATGAGGCTGTCGAGTTGGCAAATCTGCAGGTCTTTCTCTTTTCTGAATCTCATGAAGCTGCGCAAGGTGCATGTATATATTTCGGCAGACCGGTGCTTGCCATTTCTGTAGAGTCGCTGGGTGAGTTCCCTGACATATTCGCCCAGCATCGGACAAACATTCGTATCTTCTTTGGCTATTTGCAGCGCATCATGTTCGCTACCTTTCTCTATGACATATCCCAGTGCATTGTTTCTGTTGCTTACTTTGATGACGATTTCTGCATCTTGCCGAATAAGTTCCTGTGGAATTTCTATTCTTAGTATCATTTTTATGTGAATATTATGTTGAATGAAGTGCTTTGTTGTATAACAATTTAGTAAACTGCCAACAAAGTTACGATTAATCTCTGGATTACACAAAGCTTTTTCCGATATTCACATCTATGCCAGTATATATGATAAGGTGTAATGGGCAGCCAGTTTAAGTAAGTAGATGAAATCATGTACGTCATTTAACAAGTTCATACGTTTCATAGAGTCGATAGATATGACTGCGTTGGGTTAAAGATACGACTGCGCTGGGCAGAAGATTCGATTTCGTTGGGTTAAAGATTCGACTTCGTTGGGTGGAAGAGTCAATTTCGTTGGCTGAATAATATGGCTGCGTTGGTTGAACGAAGTAGCTCTGTTAGCTGAATGAAGTACTTGAAGTGTCAGAATGATATGGTTGAAGTAGCTGAATGAAATAGCTCTGTTAGCTGAATGAAATAGCTCTGTTGGCTGAATGAAATAGCTCTGTTAGCTGAATGAAATAGCTCTGTTGGCTGAACGAAGTAGCTCAGTTAGCTGAATGAAGCACTTGAGTTATCAGAATGAGGTGGCTTGGTATAATACGATTCGCTAGTCTATTAGGCGTTCGGGGCTTGCTGCCCAGCCTTTATTAAAAGTAAAAAAAGTGCGTCATGGAGTTATGACACACCCTCTTTGAAATATTATACTTCTTTCCTATTCTTAAGCACCCAACCTCCGAATTGTATGAAGCTCCTATATATAATAAGGTGTAGGGTCGTTAATTAAAAAGCAGTCGATAGTGAAAAGTTCACTGCCGACAGACTAACTTGTTTTTGAGTCTGTAAAGTTATCTCCATAGGGGCTCGGAAATCCAATTTTCAGGAAACCCCATAGCTGTCGGATCTACCTGTGAATAAGAAGCGAGTAAGGATTTGAGCTTGTTCTTGAAGTCCAATCCGTATCCCATGGAATCAAGCCAATATGCAATACAACAGGCTATAGCATATACTTTGTTTGCATCTACACCTTCTATGTTCACCCATGCACCACGTAAAGAAGCGCTCATTTGAGGAGCTGTAGAAAGATAACGGTTCCAGAGGCGTGAGTGGTGAGCGCAACAGTTTCTCAAGACAGTTACGCTACGCATCCAGCTTTCCAATACCTCATGCTGAGGAAGATTGAACTGACGAGCTACACGCTTCTTCAATTTCTTGTCACAGAAATTGTAATAGAGTTTTGAAAGCGTACCGAAAGATGCCAGTTCAAGAGTTTTCCATGCTGGTGGGAAAATTGGCTTGTCATAGTTGCGCCTATGCTCCTTGATAAAGTCCTCTTTACTACGTTGAAGCTCTCTGTCTATGGAGTTCATATTCTCAATAAACTTATGTTCGTCATCAGCAAGGCTTGTATCAAAGAACCAAAATGGTCCATGTTCCAATGAGAACTCTTGTATAATTTTTGTGCGCAAAGCTATCTCTAATCGTTGGATAGCTTTGAACATCAAGTCTCTCAACTCCATATCAAAGTTGTAGAGAGCTACGGCATCTTCAAATCTACTATTAGGCTTAAATTGATGTGAAGTTTTATCTGCCTCCATTGGACGAAGGTATTGAACAAAACGAAAATAACTGACCTCTCCAAGAAATTTTGCAGTCTTGGATGAATCAGCAATATTTAAGCCTCTACTTTTTAGTAGTTCTATTTGTTCAGAAATAGAAAGAGCCTGCTTAGTGTATAATCTTAATGTACTCATAAAAAGCAAAAGACCCGCCCTGGTTCGCTGTTCTAATGGGAAGCGTGGCGGATTCTGTTGCTGCAAAGATACGAATAATCATTGACAATACAAACTTTTTAGCAAGAAAAATCATTCTAAAGTGGATTCTTTAACATATTTATATTTAATAATGCCAAATCTGATCATAGAATCACGTTTTGTCAGTGGAGAAAAGTTTCTAAAAATACCGCTTTGTTTTTTATCTCTTTCCTATTCTTTAGCACCCAACCTCCGAATTGTATGAAGCTCCTATATATAATAAGGTGTAGGACCGCCAATCTCCCCTATATATAATAAGGTGTAGGTTTTATATCGGCAAAATGGAAAAAAACAGGGAAAATGGACGGGTTAGAAGCCCAATATGGGGGCTATTTTATAAAAAACATAAGAAAATTAGCCTTTTTTTGAAAAAAAATGCTCAAAAACTTGCAAGTTTCGAAAAATATGCCTATATTTGCAACATGAAAAATCTCCCGGCTGGAGATAATACAAAAATTAATAAGAACTTAGTGGTCATAAAAAGCCACACGACATATAAGAACAATAAAATAACTTTTCTAAGAGGACCTTTGAGAAAGAACGAAGAACTTTTCTAAGAGTGCAGACTCTTTTCATCAAACGGAACTCTTAATTCGATATAGAGAATTAATTAATAACTTCCTGCCGAAAGGCTAGGAAAATCGTATAACTTTATAAATTATTACCGTATGAAAAGAAAGTATTTTAGCGCGCTGCTTATGGGTGCATTGACAATTGCCTCGGTAAGCACATTTACTTCTTGTAAAGACTACGACGATGACATCAGCAGCTTGCAGTCTCAGATTGACAAGTTGAATGAGATGGTAAGTAAGATCCAGGGTCAAATTGACAATGGCGCAATTCTGACTAGTGTTACTCCTGTAGAGAACGGTCTGAAAATCACATTGAATCAGAATGGTAATCCAAAAGATTACATTATCACAAATGGTAAAGACGGAGCCAAAGGTGAAGCGGGTGCTGCTGGTGCCCCAGGTACACCAGGTAAGGATGCTGACGTTTGGAAGATCGGTGACGATGGCTACTGGTACAAGAATGACACAAAGACAGATTACAAGGCTGTAGGTACTGATGGTGCTGCTGGTGCTGCTGGCACAGCTGGAACTCCTGGCGCTCCTGGTAAGGATGGTAAGTACTATGAGCCAAATGCATCTACTGGTACATTCTGGGAGGTTAATGGTGAGACCAAGAGAGATACTGGTATCTCTTATGTAAGTGCCAAAACTCTTACTGCCATTTGGACAGAAGATGCTCTTACACTCAACAATGTAAGTGGTGTAGAAGGCGGCAAGATTGTCATCAACTTGACTAGCAAGCTGTTGTCTTTAGTTTTTAGTCCAAAGGCTTATTGGGAAGGTATTGAGACTATTCCAGTTTACTCTTTCGACTACAATCCTATTGAGTTGGCGAAGGCTGATGTTACAAAGAATCAGATAGACGATTTGGGTACAGAAAATTCAGGAAATCATGTATCAATTGTTACTGACGCTGTAGCTTCTTACTATCTCAATCCATCTAATGCGTCAGTTGACACTAAAGATCTCAGCCATTATTCATTATTGCTTAACACTGCGGACATTTTGACTCGTGCTACTAGCAATGACATCAAGATTACCAAGGTGGATAAAGACAACGAAAATGGTATGATTAAAGTTCACTTCGGTATGGCTAACGGAAATGCTTTGACAGAAACAAACAACAAGGTTGATGTTGCAGCACTTCGTTACAAGTATACTATTAAGAAAGATGATAAAGAAGTAAAGGATACTCTCGTAACATCTGATTTTGCTGCTCTCAAGCATTTCAAGATTACAGACTTCTCTATCAACAAGGTTGCTACTGAGGGAACTGTTGATAAGCAGGATGCTGCTTGCCAGACATTGGCTACCACAGCAAGCGACGCAGTGAATGACGTTCATGCTCCTGTATTGACTATTCCATACAATGATGAGAAGGGTATTCACCTCGACAATTGGATGGATGTTCACTATAAGTTAAACAACCAATATTCTCTCTGGGGTGGACAGACCACGATTAACGAGCAGAACTTCAAGTTGAAGTATGAGTTGATTGGCTACATTTCTCCTAACTATGATACCAATGAGAGTGATCACGCAACAATTGAAGGCGACCTCTTCAAGGTAAAGGGTTACAAGGATGACGCTACTGGTCGTCAGATAATCGGTCGTACTCCGCTTGTACGTGTAACTTTGGTTGATGGTAACTCTGGTGATGCTATTGCTTCTGTTGGTTACATCAAAGTTGAAATTACAGATATAAATGCAACTCCAGAAACTGTTGAATCTGATGGTATCAAGAAGGATTATACTGTAGGCTGTGCAGGTAATGTCTTAGATGGCGTACAGGCTATCACATGGGATGAGGTTGAGAGCAAGGTTCTCGCTAAGATTGACAT
Source organism: Segatella copri (assembly GCF_026015295.1). NCBI lineage: Bacteria > Pseudomonadati > Bacteroidota > Bacteroidia > Bacteroidales > Prevotellaceae > Segatella > Segatella copri. Next base: position 2,180,087 of record NZ_JAPDUW010000001.1, read on the forward strand.
GAGTAAGTCTGAATTCGAGGCTAACTATAAATTCGTAGATGGTATTCAATATAAGCAAAACGCTCAGAACGGTTTCGATGTACTTACACCAAGCGTAGGTACTGTAGTTAGCACAACAGATGCTGTTGGCGGTCACCAGACTAATGTTTTAAAGTGGACTGTTACAGAAAACGAGGCTTATCAGTTGTTGAAGAAGGATGGCGATGTAATCACTATTTGGGTTAAGTTCGCTCCTAAGGCTACAGCAAGAGCTTTGAAGGATATCTATGTTAAGTTGTCTTGGACAGCACCAAAGGTTCACAATACCCCAACTGCAACTATCAAGGACTCTGACAAGAAGGCAGCTGCTTGGCATAAGGCAAATGCGAACACCGCAGGCTTTGACCAGCTCCATATTCAGGTAGGTAATGCTACTCAGAATGGTGCAACATGTGAGTTCGACAATTTGGTGGTAGCTAGTACATTCAACTCTACACTTGTTGAAATTGTCAAGAACCAGATTAAGGATCAGTATGCAGCTCTCGCTGGTGCAGCTAGCGTGACATATAAGTTTGCTCCAACCGCAGACCAGTCTCACAAGACATTCTATGGTGCTAAGAGCAATACAAAATATGATATCTCTGTGAGCACAGATGGTACTACAATCTCTGCATCTGCAGGTACAGTTAGTCATGAATTGGCTACTATCACAGCAGCAGATGGTACTATCAATGTAAAGAAGAACGTCTACACAAAGGATATCTTGAACAAGTATGGCAGTGTTTCTGAGCTTGCTGACGCATTAACATTCACAGTCCTTGCAGATGTAAAGACTTGTGATCCTGCATCAGACTTGATTAATTTAACCAACAAGATGTTTGATGTGAAGGTTATCAAGCCTCTCTTTGTAAAGAGTGTATCTGTTCCAGCTATGACATTGAACAATTACTCATCAATGACAAATGTGCCTGTTAAATTCGAGTTTGTAGATTTCAACAACTATACTCAGGCTAAATTCTATGCAAATAGTAATTCGCAGGTTGCATTCAAGAACTTCTATAAGATAGCATCTATCAAGAAGGATGGCGACATTACCACTAACTATAGTGGTGCTTGGAAGAAGATTGATGAAGATGACATCAAGGTAACTTACAATGAAGGCACTCTTGCTGTAGGAGGCAATGGCGTAGTAAGCGACTTCGGTACTGTTTCTTTGGTACAGGTTAACCAGAGCCGTGCAAATGGTTTCGATGTTAAGATACCTGTTGCTATTACATACAACTGGGGTACATTGTACACAAATATCCAGTTCCATGTAAATCCAGCATCAGCAGCTGCTAGAAAGCACTAATTAGAAACAAAAAACTAATATCAAGGAGGGCGGAGCGAAACTCCGTCCTCCTTTCTCTTAGATATTAGCAGTATTTCTTTTAAATATAAGCTGTATGAAATCTTTGAAATTAATTATTTTTCTCATTACATCTGTGCTGATTCTAAGTTTGAGTTCTTGCAACTCATGTAGCTCCAAGAAGGAAAAACCTCAAGGCCCGCCTCCTACGAAATTTGAAGAAAGCATGACAGGGAAAGACACCCTTGCCGTCAAACAATTGGTAGACAGATTCTTTACCTATGCTAAAGAAAAGAACTTCACAGAGGCAGCAGGTATGCTTTATCGTGCAGCTAACGACCTGAAGGAAGAACCTCAGCCATTAAACAACGATGAAATGGCAGAAGTCAAGCATATGTTAGAGCTTTTCCCAATGGTAGATTACCGAATCGAGTACATCAAGTTTGAAGAAGCTAATCTCAATGAGGTTCTTTGCTATGTCATCATGAAGAAAGCTGAAGGCGATAGTCCAGAAATATCCACCAAGATGTTCTTCAAGCCTGTCAACTACATGGGTAACTGGCTACTCTGTCTCAACAACACCGAATATGGTGACAAAGGGGTAGTTGATCCTGATAAACGAGACTCCGTAGAAAAGAACTTCCAAAAAAAGGAAAAGGCAAAGACTAAGGAGAAAGTGAAATTGAATAAGGCGAAACAAAAATAGTTTACTATTCTGCTAAGTATAAAACATAAAAACATAAAACCATATGAAGATTAAACTATTTATGGCATCAACTTTGCTCGTCATCGGCTCTACAGCCGCTATGGCGCAAGCATCCTACACAGACAAGGATGGAAACGAATATCAGTTTAAGCGTCACTGGTTCCTGGATGTTCAGGCTGGTGGGCAATATACTGTAGGTGAGGCAAGCTTCTCAGACTTGCTTTCTCCTAACTTCCAGGGTGCTATCGGCTACCAGTTCTCTCCTGTTTTCGGACTCCGTGGTCAGATAAACGGTATCTGGAGCAAGGGCGGATGGAACGGATACAAGGCTACCAAGGACGGTACTCCGTATACCGCCAGCTACAAATGGAAATATGTAGCTCCGGGTGTGGACTTCATGTTCAACCTCTCTAACCTCTTCTGTGGTTGGAACCCGAACCGCGTGTTTAGCGCTACTGCCTTCGTTGGTGGTGGTATCAACTGGGCAGGAGCTAACCAGGAGGTAAACGACCTGGCTGCTAACATCAAGAATCAGAGCAACTATCTGCTGGAATATCTCTGGCAGGGAAAGAAGGTTCGCCCTTACGGCAGAGCCGGTATCGACCTGGAATTCAAGGTAAGCAAGGCTGTGAGCATCATGCTTGAAGGTAATGCCAACATGATTTCAGACAAGTACAACTCTAAGAAGGCAGATAACCCTGACTGGTACTTCAATGCACTGGCAGGTGTACGCATCAACCTGGGCAAGAGCTATACCAAGAAGGCTAAGCCGGTAGAGGAACCTGCTCCGGCACCAGCTCCTAAGCAGGAATATGTAGCTCCTAAGCCAGAGCCTAAGCCAGCTCCTGTAGAAAAGAAGGTAGAGGAGATTCGCCGTGACATCTTCTTCACCATCAATTCTTACAAGATTGCTCCTTCTGAGGATGCTAAGATCCGTGAGGTGGTTGACTTCCTAAACAAGAACACAGAGGCAAAGGTTGTAGTAACCGGCTATGCTGACAAGGGTACAGGCAATGACGTCATCAACGACCGCATCGCTGCCAAGCGAGCAGCAGCTGTGGTTTGGATGCTGACAAAGAAATATAATATACCTTCAGAGCGCATTACAGAAGAATCTAAGGGTGCACGTGTGCAGCCTTTTGCAGAAAACGCAGAGAACCGTGTAACGATCATGATCGCTAAGTAGTACGGTAAGTTTATAATGCGACAATCAATTATTTTAATTGGTGGCGGGGCATCCTCAAGGGTGCCCCGTTTTTCTTTCAAATGATAATTATTCTTAATTATTAATGCTTTATTAGTTGATTTTCAGCAGTATTTCTTACCTTTGTTCCGAAAATCTGTGCAACTGCACAAAAATTCGGAATACAATGATTATAACTCGGCAGAAATATTTGGAAATGTTGGTAGCTGGTCAAGGTAATGGACTAGTAAAAATAGTAACTGGTGGAAGAAGATGTGGAAAGTCCTTCTTGCTGTTCCAAATCTTTCATCAGTACCTTTTGCAGCATGGGGTAGATGAAGGGCATCTGATAGAAGTGTCTCTTGATGATAGACGTAATCGCAAACTTTGTGATCCTGATGCTTTGCTTGATTATCTTGATTCTCGTATAAAAAGTGATGGCAAAACAAATTTTATTTTTCTTGATGAAATTCAACTTGTTGATGATTTTATAGGAGTATTGCTTAGCCTAATGCATACTCCTAATACTGAAGTTTATGTATCAGGTTCAAACTCGAAGTTCCTGTCCAAAGATGTTGTTACCGAATTCCGTGGAAGAGGACAGGAAATAAGAATTTGGCCGTTGTCGTTTTCTGAATATTATGGTGCTGTGGGGGGAGAACGCTCGCAAGCGTGGAAAGACTACTATACTTTTGGAGGACTTCCCCAGATTTTGTCTTTAGATACAGAAAGAGCCAAACGTAGCTATCTTAGGGATATTTATGAAGTGACATATATTAAGGATATTGTAGAGCGTAATAAAATTAAAGTGCCAGAGGGGTTACGTGAACTTGTGCGTATTTTAGCATCAGGAATAGGCTCTTCTACTAATCCGACCAGGATTTGTAATACCTTTCAATCTGTAAGTCAATTACAAATAACTGATAAGACAATAAATGAATACATCTCAGACATACAGGATGCTTTTCTTATAGAAGAGGCTCTCAGGTATGATGTTAAAGGTAGAAAGTATATTGGTACAGAGACTAAGTATTATTTTTGTGATTTGGGATTGAGAAATATAGTATTGAATCTCAGACAACAAGAAGAAACACATATTATGGAAAATGTCATTTATAATGAACTAAGAATGCGAGGTTACTTGGTTGATGTCGGTTTAGTTGAATGTTGGACAACGGACGAGAATGGAAAAAGGAAACGTAGTAAACTAGAAGTTGATTTTGTAGTAAATAATGGTCCCGAACGTGTGTATATTCAGTCGGCTTTTAATATGCCAACTAAGGATAAAGAGAAACAGGAGCGTCGTTCTCTTATAAATATCGCTGACAATTTTAGAAAAGTAATTGTTGTGAAAGATGATATTAAGAGAAAGATTGATGATGATGGTGTCGTCACGATTGGACTCTTCGACTTTTTGCTAGATGAGCAGAGTATAGAGAGATATTAAGCCTAAGCCCCGACTGCTGTTCTGCAGTCGGGGCTTTCACCATATATCCGTAAGCAGACGCAAGTAGCTGCGTTGGCCATCGCAAGTACTTGCGAAAAGCAATGAAGCCTGTTTCGAAGGGCATCGAAACAGGCTTCATTTATTTATTCTAGAATTCTGCGTTCTTTGGTGTACGTGGGAATGGGATCACGTCGCGGATATTCTGCATACCGGTTACGAAGAGAATCAGGCGCTCGAAACCGAGACCGAAACCTGCGTGTGGGCATGAACCATACTTACGGGTATCGAGATACCAGTTCATATCCTTCATAGGGATGTTGCGAGCCTCAATCTCACCCATCAGCTTGTCATAGCTCTCCTCACGGACAGAACCACCGATAATCTCACCAATCTGTGGGAACAGTACGTCGGTACCCTGAACGGTCTGACCGCTCTTGCCACCGAAACCACTCTCCTCCTCGTCTATCTTCATATAGAATGCCTTGATAGCCTTAGGATAGTTGGTCATGATAACCGGGCGCTTGAAGTGCTCCTCTACAAGGAAACGCTCATGCTCTGAAGCCAGGTCATCACCCCACTCGCATGGGAACTCAAACTTCTTGCCGTTGGCAATAGCCTCCTGAAGGATGCGGATACCCTCGGTATATGGAAGATGAACGAAGTCGGAATTCAATACGCCTTCCAGACGGGCAATCAGACCCTTGTCTATCATCTTGTTCAAGAAAGCAAGATCGTCCTTGCAATGCTCCAGTGCCCAACGGATACAATACTTGATGAAGTCTTCCTCCAACTCCATCAAACCGTCCATATCCAGGAAAGCAACCTCTGGCTCTACCATCCAGAACTCAGCCAGGTGGCGAGGAGTATTACTGTTCTCTGCACGGAAGGTTGGACCGAAGGTATAGATGGCGCCGAGTGCTGTAGCACCGAGCTCACCCTCCAACTGACCGGAAACGGTCAATGAAGTCTGCTTGCCGAAGAAATCATCAGAATAGTCAATCTTGCCATCCTCGGTCTTCTTCAGGTTGTAGAGGTTCTTGGTAGTTACCTGGAACATCTGACCTGCACCCTCGCAGTCGCTGGCTGTGATGAGCGGAGTATTGAAATAGAAATATCCATGCTCATGGAAGTAAGTGTGGATAGCCATTGCCATGTTGTGGCGGATACGCATCACGGCACCAAAGGTATTGGTACGGAGACGGAGGTGAGCATACTGACGCATGTATTCGAAGCTCTGTCCCTTCTTCTGCATAGGATAGTCGCTGCCGCAGAGACCGTAAATCTCGATGCTCTCGCACTGGATCTCAACACTCTGTCCGGCACCCTGGCTTTCTACCAGCGTACCTACGGCGCTGATACAAGCACCAGTAGTAATCTGACGGAGCTGATTCTCATCGACCTTTGATGGGTCGACTACTATCTGAATATTATTAATAGTAGAACCATCGTTAAGAGCGATAAAATCGACTGCTTTGCTACTACGATGGGTACGAACCCATCCCTTGACATTCACGATTGAGCCGTAGGCTGTACTCTTGAGCAAGTCTACAACTTTAGTTCTTTTTACTTTTTCCATTGTTAATTAATAGGTTAAAAAGGAGACTAAACAGATAGTCTCCTTTCTTATTATATCTTATTATCCTTATTCAAAAGCACCCATGCGGAGCATGTCTACCTCCTTCTCAGTAAGGAAGCGCCAGTCACCGCGACGGAGATTTTTCTTAGTCAAACCTGCGAACTGTACACGGTCGAGCTTGGTAACACGATAGCCGAGGCTCTCGAAGATACGGCGCACGATACGGTTCTTGCCACTATGAATCTCGATGCCAACCTGTGCCTTGTCGCGATCATCAGCATACTCTACAGCATCTGCCTTAATCTCACCATCTTCCAAGGTGATACCCTCACGGATCTGATCCATATCGTGAGCAGTCAGGTTCTTATCGAGATGAACGTGATAAACCTTCTTCTTCAGGAACTTAGGGTGAGTAAGCTTAGAAGCCAGGTCACCATCGTTGGTCAAGAGAAGTACACCTGTTGTATTACGGTCGAGACGACCTACAGGATAGATACGCTCAGGACAAACATCCTTTACGAGGTCCATCACAGTCTTGCGCTGCTGAGGATCATCGCTGGTTGTAACATAATCCTTTGGCTTGTTGAGCAATACGTATACCTTCTTCTCCAAAGTTACAGGAGCGTCGTGGAACTTCACCTCATCGGTACGAAGGATCTTGGTACCCAACTCGGTAACTACCTCACCATTGACAGTTACCAGACCAGCCTGGATGAACTCATCAGCCTCACGGCGAGAGCATACACCAGCATTGGCGAGGAACTTGTTCAAGCGCAATGGCTCTGTTGGGTCGATGTTCTCCTCCTTATATTCGATACGCTTCTTCATGCTATACTTAGCATTTGGATCGTAACCAGGAGTGTGCTGACGGAAACCGCCACCACGGTTGTTGCCATAGCCACCACCCTGTGGACGGCCATAACCGCCACGGTTGTTGCCATAACCACCCTGCTGAGGACGACCATAGCCGCCACCACGGTTGTTGCCATAGCCGCCACCCTGTGGACGACCATAACCACCACGGTTGTTGCCATAACCACCCTGCTGAGAACGAGACTGGTAGCCGCCCTGCTGGCGTGGCTGGTAGCCACCCTGCTGACGAGGCTGATAACCACCCTGCTCATCATTATTGTTGTAACGAGGACGATAGCCACCCTGCTGAGGACGAGACTGATAGCCTCCCTGCTGACGTGGCTGGTAGCCACCACGGTTGCTGTTACCATAACCACCACGGCTCTGATAGCTGCTGCGCTGTGGACGCTCGCTGCTGCCTGTACTCTGCAAGCCAGCACCGAAACCTTCAGGACGGAAACCGCCTTCGCTGTTACTGCTACTTCTGTCGCTGCTGTATGCGCGATGTGAATTGATACGAGGACGCTGTGTGCGACCTACTGGTCGATAACTCTTCTGATAACCACCTGCTGGGTTGTAGCCCTCACGGGTTCTCTCATTCTCAGAAGACTGATCTTGAGGTTTGTTTTCAAATTCTGAATCCATTTTCTTAAAATACTTAATAGCCTCACGGCTGGGTTAATAAATCTAATTTTTACTTATATATATGTACTAAAACTACAAAATTCCTTTGTGTATATTAGATACCTGTATAATTGCTTGGTGTGATTGCCATCAGTTCTGCCTTAACGCTATCACTCACATTCAATCCCTGGATAAACTCATGAATAGTTTCCTCAGTCATGTGCTGGTTGGTACGTGTCAACGCCTTCAATGCCTCGTAAGGATGTGGATATGCCTCACGGCGAAGGATAGTCTGAATAGCCTCAGCTACAACTGCCCATGTATTATTCAAATCTTCCTGCAGTTTCTCCTCGTGAAGAATCAGTTTACGCAAGCCCTTCAATGTACTCTGGATAGCAATGACGCTATGACCGAGAGGCACACCGATGTTACGGAGCACTGTACTGTCAGTAAGGTCGCGCTGCAAGCGGCTAACCGGAAGTTTCTGTGCCAGGAACTGAAGAATGGCATTGGCTATGCCCAGGTTACCTTCACTGTTCTCATAATCGATAGGATTCACCTTGTGAGGCATCGCACTTGAGCCTACCTCACCTGCCTTGATCTTCTGCTTGAAGTAATCCATAGAGATATACATCCAGAAGTCACGGTCTAAGTCGATGATAATGGTGTTGATACGACGGATGGCGTCAAAGATAGCGCCAAGGTAGTCATAGTTACTGATCTGTGTGGTATACTGCTCGCGCTCCAAACCGAGTTTTTCGCTGACAAACTTGTTACCGAATGCTTTCCAGTCATACTGTGGATAAGCTACATGGTGAGCATTGTAGTTACCGGTAGCGCCACCGAACTTAGCTGTAATCTTGCAAGCCTTGAGCGAATTAAGCTGCTCGGTAAGACGGTAAACATAAACCATGATTTCCTTGCCCAGGCGGGTAGGTGAAGCAGGCTGTCCGTGAGTCTTAGCCAGCATAGGCACATCCTTCCACTCATCAGCATAAGTCTGAAGTTGGGCTATCAGCTCTTCAACCTGCGGATAGAAGCACTCTTCCAAAGCCTCCTTTACAGAGAGAGGCACACTTGTGTTGTTGATATCCTGAGATGTCAAACCAAAATGGATAAACTCCTTGTAAGCATCCAGGCCACCGATTTTATCAAATTCTTCCTTGATAAAATACTCTACAGCCTTTACATCGTGATTGGTAATCTTCTCGATGTCTTTTACGCGCTGTGCTTCATTTTCGTCAAAATTACGATAAATGTCACGCAGACGTTCGAACAGCGACTTGTCGAAAGAAGCAAGCTGTGGCAAAGGTAACTCGCATAGAGTAATGAAGTATTCAATCTCTACGCGTACACGATAACGAATGAGAGCATACTCTGAGAAGTAGTTAGCGAGTTGCTCTGTTTTTCCCCTATAACGACCATCAATTGGTGATATGGCAGTCAATAAATCTAAATTCATAACAATACGTATTATATATAGGGTGCAAAATTAATGAATTATCGTGAGAAAACAGAGAAAATAGTGATAAAATAATTTAAAAGCATAAAAAAAGGTCTCTCAACATTTGTTGAAAGACCTTCACCATTGTGGGCGTTGACGGATTCGAACCGCCGACCCTCTGCTTGTAAGGCAGATGCTCTAAACCAGCTGAGCTAAACGCCCTCTAAAAAAGTCCCTGCAACCACTAAAGTGAATCACAGGGAACACCCCCGTGGGCGCTGACGGATTCGAACCGCCGACCCTCTGCTTGTAAGGCAGATGCTCTAAACCAGCTGAGCTAAGCGCCCTTACTTTTCGTAAGCGGTTGCAAAGGTACGACTATTTTTTGGTTCCACCAAATTTTTCAGCAACTTTTTTCGTTTTTTCTTCAAAAAAGTGCATTTTCTGGTGTTTCTCCTCAATTTTCAGGGTAAAAACGGTCAGTTTTTGCATTTCAATTGCCAAAAACAGCCAACCAAGAGAAAGTACTTACGATGGGACTGCAAAACCTCATTCAACCCCAAAAGGTACTTATTGAGAAAGAAAAGTTCTTTTTTAAGAAATTCAAAGAAACAAAAAAGGCATTCTTCACAAGGAAGAATGCCCTATTCTATTTTTATACCTTATATTATATATACTGTATAATTACTCACCAACCTGAACAGTTGCACGACGGTTGTAAGAAGCAGGAGTCAAATCCTTAACACCACCGTTAGCCTTAACTACGATGTTCTCCTTAGCAACACCCAACTTAACGAGCTCATCAGCTACCTTCTCAGCACGAGCCTTAGAGATCTTCTGGTTAACAGCTGCAGAACCAGTAGCGCTGTCAGCATAACCGTTAACTACCAACTTAGCGTTGTTGTCCTTAGCATACTGAGCGAGAGCCTGTACGTTTACGAGATCCTTCTTAGAAGCAACCTTAGACTTGCCGATGTTGAAGAATACAGAAACTGGAGTAGCAACATACTCCTTAACTGCCTTATCCTCTACAGACTTCTGGTTGTTCAAGAGATTCTTCAAACGGTCGTTCTCTGCATTAGCATCGTTCAACTTAGCATTGATAGCGTCGAGTTCTGACTGATGAAGAGCGTTGATAGCGTCAACATCTGGAACCTTGTTCCAAGTAGCCTTACCCAAGTTGTATGTAACACCGACCTCAACATTCAAAGAACGGTCGTGTCTTGCAATCACCTTGTCGATAGAGCGAGATGTGCTAGGCTTAGCACCTGCCAATACACCTGTGTAACCATCATAGTCGCTAGCACCTAATGCATAGTTTACATCGAGGTTGACAGCCCACTTCTTATTGATCTTGAACTCGTTCAAGATACCAACACCAACTACAGGAGCATAGCAGTTAGCGCTCATGTTACGGTTAATACCAAAACCTGCGTAAGGGATGCAATCCCAAACACGAGCCTCGTTGTAACCACACAACATATTGCTAACATTGAACAAAACCTGCTCATTCAAAGTCCAATACTTATTTGCATTTGTTGACTTATTCTCAGAAACGACTGTACGACCCCAAGCACCATTGAACTTAGTACGGAGACCGAGACCTGGTGTGAACCACTTACCTACAGCAACAGAGAAACCGAGATTGTTTCTGAAACCCTTGAGTGGGCTCTTAGAGAAACCATTGCCCTCTTCCTGGTTGCCCCAGAATGCAGAACCAGCAACGTTTGCCTGAACAAACCAATTGCTCCAGAAAGAATTTGTTGCAACGCTATACTTCTCAGTAGTTGCTGCATCCTGAGCCATACTGCCCATTGTTACGCTAGCCAATGCTAGCACTGCTAATAACTTTTTCATAACTTTATAATTTAAAAATCAATTTATATATATATATACCTTCTGAATGACGGAGCAAAGATAATACTATTTTTTGAAATAACCTTCATTTTCTAAAAAAAATAGCATTTTTCGTTAACTTTTTTAAGAAAAACGGGATTTTTCCCTGCTTTTAACCTAAAAGATGCTCAATTTCCTGCTGACGGAGGATACAAAGTACCGACTTTCCGTCGGGCGTATAATTGACATTCTGGCAGGCAAAAAGATCATTCACCAGCCCCTCCATCTCTTCATTACTCAATATCTGCCCCTGAGGTATTGCAGCCTGGCGAGCCAGACTCAAAGCCAAAGTCTGATTGATTTCATCAATGGCTGATACGCCCTTTTCTACTGCAGAAGAAACCATGTCCTGTACCAGTTTAAGAGGATTCAATCCTTCAAGTCCGCCAGGAACTGAATTAACGGCATAGCTTCCGCCTCCAAGATCTTCCAGTTCAAAGCCCATCGATTCCATTTCAGGCAGGATCTTTTCAAAGATTACCTTCTCAGACATCGGGAACTGCACAACCTCAGGAAAGAGGACTTTCTGTGAATGAAAGGTCCGGTCAGCCAACTGGCGCAAATACTGTTCGAACAAGACACGCACATGGGCACGATGCTGGTCGATAATCATCAATCCCGATTTTACCGCAGTCATGATATACTTACCTTTATACTGATAATGGGCTGGCGATTTCTCTGCAATGATACTGTCTGGCGTATTATCCTGACTAGAATCATCGGAAAACACCATGGTCTGTTCCATCCCCTGCACATCATCCTGATCTTTGAGTCCTTCATAAAGCTGTTCCCATTTTTCATCCACCTGAGGTTTCGACTTAGGAACAGAGAAGCCTGCTCCCATAGGAACTGCTCCTGTGGAAGAGGAAGACTTGAACGGATTATAACCAGGATTCAAACTGATCTTCGGTGCCGCAGCAGCAGTGCTCATCTCTGGATTATAAACAGGGATGTCCGGTTTATCCTCGGTATCGAAATCAATGGTAGGTACATCATTGAACATACCGATGGACTCCTTGACCGAAGCCGAGAGGATTTGCCAGATAGCCTGCTCATTCTCGAATTTGATTTCAGTCTTCGTAGGATGGATATTCACATCAATATCCTTCGGATCTACATCAAAATACAGAAAGTAAGGCACCTGTTCACCCTGAGGAACCAGACGGTCATAAGCAGCCATCACAGCCTTATTGAAATAAGGATGTTTCATGTATCTCCCGTTGACAAAGAAGAACTGATGCACACCTTTCTTTCTGGCAGATTCCGGTTTGCCCACAAATCCAGACACCTTACACATAGTGGTTTCTACATTTACCGGCAGGAGTTCCTGATTGAAACGCTTGCCGAAGACATCGAGAATGCGCTGACGCAAATTAGCGGCACGCAAATTGAATACTTCGGTACCATTGCTATGTAAAGTAAAGGTGATTTGAGGATTTACCAATGCAATCCGCTCGAAAGCCGTCAGAATATTGTTCAACTCTGTAGAATTGGACTTCAGGAACTTCCTTCGCGCGGGTACATTATAAAAGATATTGCTGACAGAGAAGATACTTCCCACAGCACAGGAGCATGGCTCCTGTTTCTCATATCGGGAACCAGAAATCTGTATCAGGGTTCCTATCTCGTCGGTAGCCTGTCGTGACTTCAGTTCTACCTGAGCCACAGCAGCTATTGACGCCAAAGCTTCGCCACGGAAGCCCATGGTGCGAAGTGCAAACAAATCATCAGCCTTACGGATTTTGGAAGTAGAATGACGTTCGAAAGCCAAACGAGCATCTGTTTCAGACATACCTTTTCCATCATCTATCACCTGGATGTTGGTACGGCCAGCATCGGTAACTGTGACATGGATATTCCTGGCACCCGCATCGACTGCATTTTCGACCAGCTCCTTGATAACTGAAGCCGGACGCTGTATAACCTCACCTGCTGCTATCTGATTGGCAACAGAATCGGGTAAAAGTTGAATAATATCACTCATCTCTAAATATTAATCATATAAGAAAATGATGCTTCATTATAATCAGTCAGTCAGTTTCTGAAGTGGAGCTTCATGACGCTTAATGTTCTTGAGTTCGGAGCCCTTGGATTTACCACGCCATACAAAGATATCATTCTTATCTTTAGGACGCAAGTCCTCGAACCAGGCAAAATTGTTGAGTTTATATTTTGCCGGCGGAATCTGCGTCATAGGATACATGGTAGATGTAAACTTATTGGTCCAGATTTTCTCCATCTTCCTGCCCGGTCCCATATACATACGCATGGTATCGGTCTCCAGATAATTCAAGCCAATGAGCGAACTGTCCTTATCATCCGTCATATAATAGATGGTCTGCACATTACCGATAGACTCTCCTTGTTTAATCTCACCTTTTTCAAAGTAAGATTTCATCTCAGAAGAACTGATCTGATTGAAATGAACACTATCCGGCATCTGCTCTACAGACAGCGCCTGTCCGATGACATGGGCAAAACGAACGGTAGAGTCGTTCATGAAGACCAGAATCTTCTCGCCCAGCAACTGACGGTTTCCATTCCAGACGATAGGATCCTTATACATGGTCATGCAGGAATCCTGAGAATTGAAAACCAGGGAATCGCAGATGGCCTGCATATCCAGGCGATAGGCACGGACCTTAGGATAAGCATGCACCTTACGGTATACCGAATCGGTATTGATATGGAAGGTATTGATACGCATGGTATCAGAATGAACCCAAAGAGTATCTTTCTGCGAATAGTCGATCGCTACAGGATTGCGGGTGGCAAATCCATTACCGGTTTTCTCGTTGTAACGCAGATAATCGCAAGTCAGGGAATTTTTATTTTTCTTGTCTACATAAACCACATTGCCATATCCGGTACTCTCTCCATCCTTTACATAATAGAGCGTATCACCCGTAAGTGTCTTGTCTTTATCTATAACCGTAGAACGGCCGTAAAGCTGTGCTCTATCGGTCTTGGTATCATAATATCCGTCTTCGGTCTTGACAACACTTGCACCGGAAACAATCTTAGAAGGTCCTACCATGTGAGCCTTTGATTTACGGACATCGTAATACAAAGTATCGGTAGTAACAACATCCTTGCCGCTGCGCAACTTGACATTATAGACAAACTTAGCCTCACGCGTTTCGGTATGATACTCACCCCAATCGGCAACCAGCTTATCCTTACCATCAATCAGCGTTCCGCCGTCAAAGAAGTTTGCCATATTATACAAGCGGTCGAAATCCAAGCTATCAGTACGCAAAGTCTGCCGACGATGATGCAAGACCACATTCTTGCGTGCTCTCATCATCTGCATCTGCCCATCATACTCTGCTCTATTACAAGTGAGTGACAAGGTGTCTCCCTGCCGGTAATGAACATGTCCGAAAGCTTTCACGGAATTAGAAGCCTGATAGAAATATGCGCTGTCACAGGTAAGATGACTGCCCTGATGCAAGAAAGAGACCTTACCTTTCAATATTTGGGCATCAGGATTATTACCGAACATATCATAGTACAATTCATCTGCATGCAAAAGATATACGCGGTCACCATGAGGGCGTTTTCTGGCATGCTTCTTTGGAGCCTGCATGGCTTGCATCAGACAAAACCCAAACAGGCATAGAACCATAACCGATATGATTCTATGCCCTCTGATATGATTATTTAATCTTTTATTTATCATTTAATCCAACCTTGATATTCAAACTTACAATCCTTATAGCGATCGTTCATACGAACATAAGTCTGCTTGATTTTATTGACTACCCAATCGTGCAAGGTCTGGGCACGCTCCTTAGCCAACACTACATCCTTCATCACCTGAAAATCTTCGGTAATAGTAGCTCTATGTCCGTCAACACGGCTTACCAGTTTTACCAAAGCACAAGTGGTTTTACCCTTGGAATTCACCATCGTGAAAGGTGCAGAAACCTCACCTACCTTCATTGTATCTACCATACGGGCAACCTCGGTAGGTAGATCCTTCATCTGGAAGCGGGAAGTTCTTGACTGGTCAGGAGTAACATTGGCCATCAAACCCTTGTTGTTGCGGGTATCCTTATCATCAGACAATGCTTCAACAGCCTGCTCAAAGGTAAACTTAGCGGCACGGATATCATTACCGATAGAATCCAGACGGCCGATAGACTTATCAATAGCATCCTGAGAAACCTGAGGCTTGAGCAGGATATGGCGACACTTAATCTTATCACCACGCTTATCAATCAACTGGATGATATGATAACCAAACTCAGACTCAACAATCTTTGAGATTTTCTTAGGATCGGTAAGATTGAATGCTACATTTGCAAACGCAGGATCCAACATACCTCTACCGATATAATCCATCTCGCCACCCATACGGGCTGAACCCGGATCCTCAGAATAAAGACGAGCCAAAGTAGCAAAAGAAGTCTCACCCTTATTCACACGGTCAGTAAACTCACGCAACTGATTTTTCACACGGTTAATCTCCTCAAGAGGAATACGTGGCTGCATGGTAAGAATCTCAACCTCTACCTCTGTAGGAACAAAAGGGATACTGTCGGCAGGTAAATCCTTAAAGTATTTACGTACCTGAGCTGGAGACACCTTGATATCCTTCACCAGTTCCTGCTTCATCTTCTGAATCAGCTGTTGGTTTTTGAAATCATCATGCATCTGCTGGCGCATCTGGGTGATACTTTGCTTGCGATACTCCTCCAGTTTTTCACGAGAACCAATCATGGAAACCCAACTGTTGATCTGTTCGTCGATACCATTCATGACTTCTGACTCAGATACTTCGATACTATCGATAGCTGCCTGATGGAGAAACAGTTTCTGAACGGCAATCTGCTCAGGAATAGAACAGTCTGGGTCACCAGTATATTTAATACCTTCAGCCTCAGCCTGCAAACGGGTTACCTCGACGTCTGACTTCAGGATAGCCTCATCGCCGACAACCCAAATTACCTCATCAACCACACTACCCTCATTGATTTTCTGAGAATCGGCAGCAGTTTGTTGCTTGATATTTGCAGAATCAGCCTCATGAGCCAAAGCACTACGGCTTGCTCTTGTTGCACTAGCACTTATTCCTACTATCATCAGCAGGGCTATAAATGCCATTGTCATTTTATATCCAGTATTCATGTATTGTTTCTATAATATATTAATGTATATTGAGAGTGGTCAACATGCTATGGAAAACCACCACTTTATATTTCTTCTTCAATTGTGCGACCCATTGTTTCTCTAACGAGTCTTGATAGTCAGCAAGTACCACATCCGGGTATTCGCCATTCTGGGGCAGATTAACCTTCATCTTCTTCAGGCGCTTCATTTCCCATTTGTATTTTTTCTTATTCTTGGCATAGAAGGCAGCCAGACCTTTTCTATCAGCAGCAGCCTTATCCCAAATATTACGCTGGCAGATTTCATTCAGCAAAAGGTTTTCTACTTCCTCCTGCTGCTGGTAGGTTCCCCGCCAATTTTCTACCTTAGCATCAGCAACATATTTTTTCTGATTACCATCATCATGTTTATCCAGCAACTTGACGATATGATAACCAAACTCAGACATAAACGGTCTACTAATCTCACCCTTTCGCAGAGAGAAAGCTACTTTTTCAAAAGCCTGCACAGTCTGACCTTTTGTAAACCATGCCAAAGTCCCCCCATTGACCGCAGACCCTTTATCATCAGAACACTTTTTTGCCAGGTCAGCAAAATCTGCACCTTTGCAAAGAGCCTGATAAATAGAATCGATTCTTCTTTCCACCACCTCCTGTTCCTGGTAAGATGCTTTCTGTCCCAATCTCAAGAGGATATGTGCAACATGAACACTGCCTTTATCGGGCATCAACTCGCATGACTCGACATCATCATATCGTTTCAACACACGCCTGATATTAGGCAAAGTATCGAGATGAGCATCCTTAGCAGCTTGCACTTTCAGCTTATAATCAACAAAGCCATCGGTAAACACCTTGACACTTTTAGAATCAACCGTATTTCCCAAATGATTTTTCTGATAAAAGTACTCAAATTCCGACTTCTTGACAGATTGACCATCAATAATCATAACAATTGGGTCGGTATGAGCAAAAGCAATGCTCCCCGAAAGGAGCATTGCCGCTATAAGTGCATAAAACTTCATATTTCCTAATTATATTATTCAGGACGGCTATAGTTAGGAGCCTCACTAGTGATAGTGATATCATGTGGATGACTCTCCAACACACCTGCATTTGTGATACGAGCGAACTTGGCATTGTGCAAGTTCTCGATGGTAGCAGCACCACAATATCCCATACCAGAACGCAAACCACCAATCAGCTGGTAGATGACCTCCTGGACAGTTCCCTTGTAAGGCACACGACCAGCGATACCCTCTGGAACCAATTTCTTGGCATCCTTGGTATCACCCTGGAAGTAACGGTCCTTAGAACCATTCTTCTGTTCCATAGCCTCCAAAGAACCCATACCACGATAGCTCTTAAACTTACGGCCATTGAAGATGATGGTATCACCAGGACTCTCTTCGGTACCGGCAACCAAAGAACCGATCATGACGCAGCTACCACCGGCAGCCAAAGCCTTCACAACATCACCTGAGTAACGAAGACCGCCATCAGCTATCAAAGGCACACCAGTACCCTTAAGAGCAGAATATACATCATAAACAGCACTCAACTGTGGAACGCCAACACCGGCAACCACACGAGTAGTACAGATAGAACCAGGACCGATACCTACCTTAACACCATCAGCACCATTCTCTACCAAATACTTGGCAGCCTCACCAGTAGCCACATTACCTACCACAACATCTACCTGTGGGAAGGCAGCCTTAACTTGCTTGAGCTTCTCAACTACACCCTTAGAGTGACCATGAGCAGTATCGATAACGATAGCATCAGCACCAGCCTCAACCAAAGCCTTGGCACGATCCAATGTATCTACAGTAACACCCACACCGGCAGCCACACGAAGACGTCCCTTGGCATCCTTGCAAGCCATAGGTTTGTCCTTAGCCTTTGTGATGTCCTTGTAAGTAATCAAACCTACCAGGTGATTCTCGTTGTCAACTACAGGGAGTTTCTCAATCTTATTCTCCTGCAGGATGGCAGCAGCAGCAACCAAGTCGGTCTGGATGTGAGTGGTAACCAAATTCTCGCTAGTCATTACCTCATCAATCTTCTTGTCCATGTGGCGCTCAAAACGAAGATCACGGTTGGTAACAATACCTACAAGATGATTTTCATCATCTACCACAGGAATACCACCGATATGATAATCATGCATCATATCAAGAGCATCCTTCACTGTACTGCCACGACGGATGGTGACAGGGTCATAAATCATACCATTCTCAGCACGCTTCACAATAGCAACCTGACGAGCTTGCTCCTCAATGGTCATGTTCTTGTGAATTACACCGATACCACCTTCACGAGCGATAGCTATCGCCATTGAAGCCTCGGTAACGGTGTCCATCGCTGCTGTAACGAATGGAACGTTCAACTCGATGTTACGAGAGAACTTGGTTTTCAACTCTACCTGTTTTGGTAGTACCTCTGAATACGCAGGGATAAGAAGGACGTCGTCGTAAGTGAGACCGTCCATTACAATTTTATCTGCAACAAATGATGACATATTGTAACCTTTAAAAATTTATTGCGTGCAAATTTAGCAATAATTTCTCAGATAGAGTTCGCTTTTCACGAAAATCTTACCTTATTAATGCTATTTAACGTGATTAGTTGGCTTGTTCGGACAAAAACTTGATTCTGACGAGTCGAATTTCGTCTTCATTGTAGTCTTCACCCAATTCATCTTGAGCCGCATTCAAATCATCAGTATCGCTCTCCATGAAGTAATCGTAGATGTCATCTACATGGTCATCATCCACAACTTCCTCTATGAAATAATCGATATTCAGCTTGGTACCGCTGTAAACGATTGCCTCTATTTCGTCAAGCAATTCTGAGAAATCCAAACCTTTTGCTTCTGCCAAATCATCAAGATCTATCTGGCGGTCTATGCTCTGAATGATACTTACCTTCAAGACTGATTTCTTGGCAACTGTCCTGACACGTAATTCCTCAGGACGCTCTATCAGATTCTCTTCACAATACTGATTGATCAATTTACAGAACTCCTTACCATACCTCTTTGCCTTACCGGCTCCAACTCCCTGTATGTTCTGCAATTCCTGCATATCTACAGGATACATCGTTGCCATCTGTTCCAGAGAAATATCCTGGAAAATAACATAAGGCGGCAATTTATGCTTCTTTGCTACTGTTTTACGCAAGTCTTTCAACATGGAGAAAAGTGTCTGATCCAAAGCACCTGTATTATGCTCGCTCAGAGGCGCTCCATCAAAATCATCAGAGAATTCCTTATCGGCAACGATCATGAATGATTCAGGATTCTTAATGAAACGCTTACCCGCAGCTGTCAACTTCAAAAGGCCATAGTTCTCTACATCTTTCTTGAGATAACCGGCTATCAACGCCTGACGAATAACAGGATTCCAAACTTTAGAATCCATATCTTCACCTGCTCCAAACTCCTCCAGTTCATCATGCTTGTGAGAAACGATATCATCAGTAGCACGTCCCTTTACAAAATCGATGATATATTCCTGGCGGAAATTCTCCTTCACCGCAGCAACAGACTCCAAAACAACGAGCAGCGCATCCTTAGCCTCGAATTTTTCTGTAGGATGCAGGCAGTTGTCGCAGTTATGGCAGTTTTCTTCATGATATTCCTCACCAAAATAATGAAGCAACATTTTCCTGCGACAGACAGACGATTCAGCATAGGCAGCCGTTTCCTGCAACAACTGTCTGCCGATATCCTGTTCTGCTACAGGTTTGTTCTCCATAAACTTCTCCAGCTTTCTGAGGTCTTTACGGGCATAGAAGGCGATACATATACCCTCGCCTCCATCACGTCCGGCTCTACCCGTTTCCTGATAATAACCTTCCAAGCTCTTGGGTATATCATAATGAATAACAAAACGGACATCAGGTTTATCGATACCCATTCCGAAGGCGATAGTAGCAACAATGACATCAATACGCTCCATCAGAAAATCATCCTGGGTTTGAGAACGGGTAGCCGAATCAAGACCGGCATGATAAGGAGCCGCTTTGATTTCATTGGCTTTCAATACCTCTGCCAATTCCTCTACTTTCTTACGGGAGAGACAATAGATAATACCACTCTTTCCTTTGTGTTGACGAATAAACATGATGATCTGACGATCGATATCCTTGTTCTTCGGGCGCACCTCATAATACAAGTTAGGGCGGTTAAAAGAACTCTTGAATTCTTTGGCATCCATGATGCCTAAGTTTTTCTTGATATCAGTACGTACCTTATCTGTTGCAGTAGCTGTAAGCGCTATCACAGGTGCAACACCTATTTCGTTAATAATAGGGCGAATACGACGATACTCTGGTCTGAAATCGTGTCCCCACTCAGAGATACAGTGAGCCTCATCAATGGCATAGAACGAAATCTTTACTGTTTTAAGGAACTCAACATTATCTTCTTTCGTCAAAGATTCAGGTGCAACATACAGGAGTTTGGTCGTACCATTGAGAATATCATTCTTCACCTTCTCAATAGCCGACTTATTCAATGATGAATTGAGATAATGAGCCACGCCATCACTTTCACTCAAACCATTAATAACATCTACCTGGTTCTTCATCAAAGCAATCAGAGGAGAAATCACAATAGCTGTGCCCTCCATAATGAGCGAAGGCAACTGGTAACACAAACTCTTACCGCCACCTGTAGGCATCAATACAAAAGTATCATTGCCACTCATCAAATTTCTGATGATTGCCTCTTGATCACCCTTAAACGAATCGAAGCCGAAATAATGCTTCAACTGTCCTGTAAGATTAACCTGTTCTGTCATATCCACCTATTATTATATTATATATGTCTATATATACGATTAAATAGCATTCAATTGGACAAAATGCCCAACTGCTTTATGCTGTTTCCAACTGTCCGAGATGAGATTTATCCAACTGTTTCTTGGTATAGTCCAGCGTAACAGCAAATGATTTAACCTTCTCTGATGGAATCTCAAACATAGCATCCATCATCACAGCCTCTACAATTGAGCGAAGTCCACGAGCACCCAGTTTATACTCTACCGCTTTGTCTACGATATAATCGAGAGCATCTTCATCAAACTTCAGTTTAATGCCATCCATCTCAAACAATTTCTGATATTGCTTGACAATAGAATTCTTAGGTTCAACCAAGATTTTGCGCAAAGCCTCCCTATCCAACGGATTGAGATAAGTAAGCACAGGCAAACGGCCGATAATTTCAGGTATCAAGCCAAAAGACTTCAAATCCTGTGGAAGGATATACTGCATCAAATCCTTCTTATCTATCTTAGCTACATTCTGAACCGAATTATAGCCTACTACGTGCGTATTCATACGCTGAGCTATTTTACGCTCAATACCGTCAAAAGCACCACCACAGATAAACAGGATATTCTTGGTATCTACATGGATATAATCCTGATCAGGATGCTTGCGTCCACCTTTAGGCGGAACATTAACCATGGTACCTTCCAAGAGTTTCAACAATCCCTGCTGTACACCTTCGCCACTCACATCACGCGTGATAGAAGGATTATCGCTCTTGCGGGCTATCTTATCAATCTCATCAATGAACACAATTCCCCTTTCTGCTGCAGCCACATCATAATCAGCAACCTGCAACAGACGTGACAAGATGCTTTCAACGTCTTCACCCACATAACCTGCTTCAGTAAATACAGTGGCATCAACAATGGTGAAAGGAACATCCAACATCTTAGCTATTGTACGCGCCAACAAGGTTTTACCTGTACCGGTACTACCAACCATGATGATATTACTCTTTTCGATTTCTACACCATCTTCATCCTTTGGCTGCTGCAAACGCTTGTAGTGGTTATATACAGCGACAGCCAAATTGCGCTTAGCCTGATCCTGACCGATGATATATTCATCCAGGTATTTTTTGATCTCTACAGGCTTTGGCACCTCTTTGAGAACAAACTTACCCTCCCCAGCTTTAGGAGCCAAGACCCCTGTAGACTGTATAATTTCATAAGCCTGCTTAGCACAATCTTCGCAAATGAAGCCATTGATACCCGTGATGAGTAATCTGACTTCATTTTCTGATCTTCCACAGAAGCTACATACTTTCTTTGGCATATTATAATTATTATCTCTTCTTGCGCACCTTATTATATATACGCATATTTACTTAAAACAATTCGTTATTTACGAACCAACACATTATCTATCATTCCATATTCCTTGGCTTCTTCAGCTGTCATCCAATAGTTACGGTCGCTATCAGCATAAACCTTATCATAAGGAGTATGAGAATGGTCTGAAATGATAGTATACAATTCCTTTTTCATCTTCAAGATTTCGCGAGCCTCAATCTCAATATCAGAAGCCTGACCCTGAACGCCTCCTAATGGCTGGTGAATCATGACACGGCTATGAGGCAAAGCAGAACGCTTACCCTCCTGACCAGAAACGAGCAGCACGGCAGCCATAGAAGCAGCCATACCTGTACAGATAGTAGCTACATCGCTAGAGATAAACTGCATGGTATCATAAATACCCAAACCGGCAGTAACGCTACCACCAGGACTATTCAAATAGATAGAAATATCTTTGCCACTATCTACAGAATCAAGATACAGCAATTGCGCCTGCAATGTATTTGCGGTGTAGTCATCAATCTGTGTACCCAGGAAGATGATACGGTCCATCATTAAGCGAGAGAATACATCCATCTGAGTAACGTTCAGCTGACGCTCCTCCAAGATGTAAGGGTTCATATACTGAGCCTGTGCCTTAATAACATCATCAAGCACCATACCATTCATACCAAGATGCTTGGTTGCATATTTTCTAAAATCGTTCATATCTATATAGTATTTTACGTCTTAAACCATACGAAAAAAGAGGTTATCGACCCTTATTTCTCGTTCGGTGGAACAAAGATAATAAAAAAAGTCGATAACCTCGTATTTATTTGAAGTTTTTTTTCAAAAAAATGTTATTCCTGCATCATCTTGTTGAAATCTTCTACAGAAATCTCCTTTTCGTTGAGTTTTACAGCTGTTTTCAGAGCTGCAGCCAACTTACGATCGATAGAGCGATCTACAAGTGCATCTGTAGCGTCACCCTTCTTGAGGATTTCCTTAGCATAGTTCTCAATGTACTCCTCAGGAATGTTGTTCATACCATACTGAGCGAACTGAGCACGAGCTGCCTCCTTAGCTGTCTCCATCAGGTCATTGTCATCAACCTTGATATTCTGAGCCTTGATAAGCTGCTCCTTGATAAGATGCCATGTCAACTCCTTGATGCTCTCAGCATAGTTCTTCTCTACGAACTCCTCGCCCTTATCCTTGTTGTTAGCCAACATGATACGTTTCAAGAGTGCATCTGGGAACTGCAATTCACCTACCTTCTTCTCGCAGTGCTCGCGAACGTCGAGAATGAACTTATAATCAGAATCGTTAACGAGCTGTGCCTGCAAGCCCTCTGCAATCTTAGCACGGAAAGCAGCCTCGTCCTTCACGTCAGTATCCTCACCGAGAACCTGCTTAAAGAGCTCTTCGTTGATTTCATGCTTCTTGAAACGCTGGATTTCTGTAATCTGGAAGCTGAACTCTGACTCCAAGTCCTTAACAGCTTCACGCTCAATCTTCAGGAGTGAAGAAACCTCAGTATCGTTCTCTGGATAAGCCTTCTTAGGGTTGAATGTGATTACATCACCGAGCTTAGCATCGTTGAAGAGATTCTTCTGCTCGTCAACCTTGATGTAGCTAGGCATCAGGATAGCACCCTCTACAGTGATACCACCTTCCTTGGTATTGCCATTTTCATCAAGCTCACGCAAGTCACCCTTCAAAAGGTCATTCTCCTCGTACTTCTCAGCCTTCTCATAGCTACCTGCACGCTGAGCGTACATATCAATCTGCTGATCGAGAATCTTATCATCAACTGTGATGTTATAATAATCAACCTTGTCGCGACCATTGAGAGTTACCTTGAACTCTGGAGCAACAGCGATATCAAACATAAATGTGAAAGAAGTACCATTCTCCAAGTCAGCTGGCTCCTGCTTCTCTGATGGGAGAGGCTCACCGAGCATCTGGATATTGTTGTCCTGTACATACTTGTAAATCTGCTGACCAACGAGCTTGTTGATAGCTTCCATTTTTACAGATGGACCGAACTGACGCTTAATCATACCCATAGGAGCCTGACCAGGACGGAAACCTGGAACATTAGCCTTCTTACGATAATCTTTCAATGTCTTCTCGACATCATTCTTGTAATCTTCCTCTTCGACAACGAGGGTCAAAAGACCATTAATCTTGTCAGGATTTTCAAATGAAATTTTCATCTTGATATTTGTTATTTTATTATTGTTAATATTTTCTTTAATTCTACAGTTTTCGTGTATAACCGCAATTGGCTTGCAAAATTACACATTTTTAATGGATATACCTAATATATAAGAGAAAAAAATGATTTTTTAACCATCAGTCGCTGCTTCTTTGGCTCTTTTTTGCTCATCTATGAGCTGAAAGTCCTTCTTTCTGAGCACAAAACTGTTACTCAGATACTTTTCGCGCACAATCTTATTCTCTGCCAATTCCTCTGGTTTGCCCTGGAAAAGAATCTTACCTTCGAACAGCAGATAGGCTCTATCTGTAATGGTAAGAGTCTCCTGTACATTATGGTCGGTAATCAAAATACCGATATTGCGATACTTCAACTGCCATACAATATGCTGAATATCTTCTACCGCAATAGGGTCAACACCGGCAAATGGCTCATCGAGCATGATAAACTTTGGGTCAATAGCCAGGCAACGGGCAATCTCTGTACGGCGACGCTCACCTCCGGAAAGTTGGTCACCCTTGTTCTTACGAACCTTATTGAGACGAAACTCGTTAATAAGACTCTCTAACTTCTGCAACTGATAACTACGTGGTTTTCCTGTCATTTCCAAGACTGAAAGTATATTGTCCTCAACACTCATCTTGCGGAAAACACTGGCCTCCTGAGGCAGGTATCCTATTCCCGCACGGGCACGTTTGTATACTGGAAAATCTGTAATTTCCTGATCTCCCAGAAAGACATGTCCCTCATTAGGCACAACAAGTCCAGTTGTCATATAGAAAGAAGTTGTCTTACCAGCACCATTAGGTCCCAGTAATCCCACAATTTCTCCTTGCTTCACATTGATAGAAACTCCATTGGCAACCGTTCGTTTACCATAGCGCTTCACCAATCCCTCTGTTCGCAAAACCAGAGAATTCTGATTTTGCTGTTCGTTATTGTTAATTTCGTCCATAATTAGCTAATTTGGCTGCAAAAATACTAAAAATAAAGGAAATATCGCTTATAAAATCAAAAACTATTCATAATATTGCAGTTTTTTAGAGGATTTTGGTTAATTTTGCAGCGAAATTCAGTTTTATAATAGCATGTTAATAGAAAAATGGCTTACCACCTTCGGTAAATATCTCATATTGATGGGACGTTCTTTTTCCCGTCCTGAGCGCATGCGCATGTTCTTGAAACAATACATCAAGGAGATGTCGCAATTGGGTATTGACTCCATTGGTATCGTTTTACTGATATCCTTCTTCATTGGAGCAGTTATCTGCATCCAGATGAAATTGAACATTCAGAGTCCATGGATGCCACGATGGGTTTCAGGTTACACCACTCGAGAAATCATGCTTCTGGAGTTCTCATCAAGTATCATGTGTCTGATTCTCGCAGGTAAAGTGGGTTCTAATATCGCTTCGGAGTTGGGAACAATGCGTGTCACCCAACAGATTGATGCCCTTGATATCATGGGAGTGAATTCAGCATGTTACCTCATTCTGCCTAAAATTCTCGGTTTGGTTACCATCATGCCATTTCTGGTTATCTTCAGTTCTGGCATGGGTATCATCGGCGCCTACGGAACAGCGTATATTGGGCATATCCTACCACCAGATGATCTGACACTCGGCTTGCAGCATTCATTTAACCAATGGTTTGTATGGATGAGCATCATCAAGAGTCTTTTCTTTGCATTCATCATTTCCAGCGTATCTTCTTATTTCGGTTATACCGTAGAAGGTGGATCTGTTGAGGTTGGAAAATCGTCAACCGATGCTGTTGTCTGTTCTAGTGTTTTGATTCTGTTTTCAGATGTTTTCCTCACTCAAATTCTCTCGTAAACTATGATAGAAGTTAGAAATCTCACCAAGTCGTTTGGCGACAAGGTTGTATTAGACAATATAAACGTCACCTTTGAAACAGGAAAGACTAATTTGATAATCGGACAGAGCGGTTCCGGAAAGACCGTACTCATGAAGAATCTCGTAGGATTACTTCAGCCTACAAGTGGTGAAGTTCTCTACGATGACCGTGACTTCACCCGGATGTCGAAAAAAGAAAAAGTTCTGATGCGCCGCGAGATGGGAATGATTTTCCAAAGCGCAGCCCTGTTCGACTCTCTGAATGTACTTGAGAATGTCATGTTTCCACTTGATATGTTCTCTACCATGAATTACAGGGAGCGCGTAAAACGGGCTCAGGAATGTCTTGACCGCGTCAATCTGATAGAGGCTCAGCAGAAATATCCTGGAGAAATCTCGGGTGGTATGCAGAAACGAGTAGCTATTGCACGTGCCATCGTAATGAATCCGAAATACTTGTTCTGCGATGAGCCAAACTCAGGTTTGGATCCAAAGACCTCACTTGTGATAGATGAACTGCTTTCAGGCATCACCAAAGACTATAATATGACTACCATCATCAACACCCACGACATGAATTCGGTGATGGGCATTGGTGAAAACATCTGCTTTATCTACCAAGGTCATAAAGAATGGCAAGGCAACAAAGATGAAGTGATGACCTCAACAAACGAGAAACTCAACGATTTAGTCTTTGCTTCCGATCTCTTCCGCAAAGTAAAGGAGGTAGAGCTGGAAGAAGCTAAAAACAAATAAAACAGTATCGTTCAAAAAAAGCCATCAGCCCAGAAACTGGCTGATGGCTTTTTTATTACAAAATAAATACTATCTCATTTTCCAGGCATCCTTGACCTCTACCATAGGTACCACTATCTGTTCTTTAGTACTGTCACCATACACCACTTGCAGAAAAACATCAGCAACATGATGCGCTGTATCAGCCTTTGCATTCAGTACATTCACCTTAACCATACCTTTATGTTCATCTTGCTGCTGCTCAACAAACATTTTGGCATTCATCAGCAATTGATTCTGATAGCCATTTGGCAACCGATAAGGTTGATTGTAGCCGTCTACAAACTCCTTATACTTGCCCTCTAAAAGCAAATCATAATATCCCTTGGCAGCAATACCTGCAAGATAGCCAGGATCAGGCTTTTCCTCCCTACAGGAAGAAAATACCAATCCCACCATGAATATCATAAAAATCAAAAGTTTCTTCATTTTTATACACTTTGATTCTGCATTCTTCGCTTCATTTATTTACTTCTGACGAATGAAGACGTTGATAGGACAGCCATGTAATGACCAGTTCTCACGAATCTTATTTTCCAGGAAACGGCGATAATTCTCCTTGACATACTGAGGCAAGTTTGCATAGAACACAAACGAAGGAATCGTTGTATTAGGCAACTGGGTGCAATACTTAATTTTGATATACTTACCCTTTATGCTCTGTGGAGGATATGCCTCGATAATAGGCAACATCACCTCATTCAACTTAGAAGTTCCAATATGAGCCTTACGGTTCTGGTAAACTTCCTTGGCAGTTTCCAATACTCGGAAAATACGCTGCTTAGTCAAGGCTGAAGCAAAGATGATAGGAAAGTCTACGAATGGGGCCATACGCTTGCGGATTGCATTTTCAAAAGTATCAATTACCTTCTGATTCTTCTCCTCAACCAAATCCCATTTGTTTACTACAACCACCAGACTCTTGTTGTTCTTCTGAATCAACTGGAAGATGTTCATATCCTGGGTCTCGATACCACGGGTAGCATCGAGCATCAGGATGCAGACATCACTATTCTCGATGGCACGGATAGAACGCATCACTGAATAGAATTCCAAGTCTTCGCTTACCTTGTTCTTACGACGGATACCAGCTGTATCAACCAGGTAAAAATCGAAGCCAAACTTATCGTATCTGGTATAGATACTATCACGTGTAGTACCAGCAATTTCTGTCACGATATTACGATCCTCACCTATAAAAGCATTGATAATGCTACTCTTACCAGCATTCGGACGACCTACTACCGCAAAACGAGGAATATCTTCTTCGATTGCCTCCTCAGGATTATCCTGAAGTTTGTCCAGAATCATATCAAGCAAATCACCAGTACCACCACCTGTAGCTGCACTGATACACTGGGGATCCCCCAAGCCTAACTTGTAGAACTCAGCAGCCTGATAATACTCTGCGCTGTTATCAACCTTGTTAGCAACAAGGATAACAGGCAATTTGGCACGACGCAAAATAAGCGCCACGTCTTCATCCCAATCAGTAAGGCCAGTGTTAACGTCTACCAGGAAGAGAACCAGGTCAGCCTCTTCGGTAGCAACAAGCACCTGCTTGCGGATAGCATCTTCAAAAATATCATCAGATTTTACAACCCAACCACCGGTATCAACAACCGAAAATTCTCTACCATTCCAACTGCACTTACCATACTGACGGTCACGAGTAGTACCGGCAGTATCACTAACGATAGCGCGACGTGATTGAGTCAAACGATTAAATAAAGTAGACTTACCCACATTAGGGCGTCCTACAATAGCTACTAAATTTGCCATAAACAGTCATTATCCTCCTTCCTTTTAGGAGGTATTCAAGGATGTGGTCTCTGCATCCAAGTTAATAATTTGCCGAAGCTGACCTTGCTCCGGCCCTCGCTCTTTTGGCGAGAGTCACTCCCTCGATTACATTCAGGGAGGAGTTATTTTAGTTGATAGTTTACAGTTGATAGTTTATAGTTATTAAGGGCGTCTTTAAACTATTAACTCTTAACTATCAATTATTCCGGATTATATCCAAAGGCATCAAGTTCTCGCTGAGAGCTGCGCCAATCCTTATCAACTTTTACGAAAGTCTCCAAGAAGATTTTCTTGTCGAAGAACTTTTCCAAAGCCTTACGACTCTCGGTATTCACCTTTTTCAATGCAATCCCCTGGTGCCCGATGATGATACCCTTTTGGGAATCACGTTCAACATAAATCACCGCATTAATGTGGATACGTTTTTCATCTTCCTTAAATCGCTCCACTCTTACCTCTACAGAATAAGGTATTTCCTTATCATAATAGAGCAAAATCTTTTCTCGGATAATCTCTGAAACGAAGAAACGGGCAGGCTTGTCTGTCAGCTGATCCTTATCAAAGAAAGCAGGAGATTCCGGCAAGAGTTCCTTAATGCGCTTCAAGAGCATATCCGTTCCGAACTTATTCTTCGCTGAGATAGGAAGAATCTCTGCATTAGGCAACAAAGAGTGCCATTTTTCAACAATATCACCCAACTTCTTCGGATCACCCTGATCAATCTTGTTGATGAGCAAGAGTACAGGAATCTGCATTTTCTTAACCTTTTCCAAGAATTCCATGTTCTTTTCAGGGTTTTCTATCACATCTGTCACATAAAGCAGCACATCAGCATCCGCCAATGCACTCTCAGAGAAGGCAAGCATCATCTCCTGCATCTTGTAATTAGGCTTCAAAACACCAGGAGTATCAGAAAATACAATCTGCATATCATCAGTATTCACAATACCCATGATACGATGACGGGTTGTCTGAGCCTTAAAAGTTGCAATACTAATACGTTCACCCACCAATTGATTCATCAAGGTACTTTTTCCCACATTAGGGTTACCTACTATATTTACGAAACCAGCTTTATGCATAAAAAATTGAATTTAGCAAAATTTTACTATCAAGAAGTTAAGCTCTATTGTTTTTAAGCTAAAGAAACGCATCCTTACTTATTTATAGAGAAATAAGAAAGATGCGTTTCCTTATATAGATAATTATTCTATCCTATTTTTATAGATTACTTTCCGTAAGCAGCGCCATCATACGCCCACTTATAGAAAGAAGCGCCATGTACAAATCCTGCACCAAATGCTGTGAAGATGACGTTATCGCCCTTCTTCAATTGGCTTTCTGCATCCCAGAGTGCCAATGGAATTGTTGCTGCACTAGTATTTCCATAATGATCGATGTTTACAACCACCTTATCAAGTGGAATTCCAGCACGCTTGGTTACTGCCTCAATAATACGGAGATTAGCCTCGTGAGGAATTACCCAGTTCACATCATTAGCCTTCAGGTTGTTCATTTCCATGATTTTCATCACGTCGTTGCTCATATCTGTTACTGCGTAACGGAATACAGTACGACCTTCCTGATAAAGATAATGCAGACGATGATCAACTGTAAAATGTGAAGGAGGGCAAACAGAACCACCAGCCTTCATGTGAAGGAAAGGCAAACCTTGTCCATCTGTACGAAGGTATGAGTTCTGAACTCCAACGTTCTCCTCTTCAGTTGCCTCCACCAAAACCGCACCTGCTCCATCTCCGAAGAGAACACAAGTAGCACGGTCTGTGTAATCTACCAATGAAGACATCTTGTCAGCACCAATCACAATAATCTTCTTGTATCTACCACTCTGAATCATGCTTGCAGCAACATCAAGGGTATACAAGAATCCACAGCAAGCTGCAGAGAAGTCAAATGCGAAAGCATTCTTCAAACCCAGCTTGCCGAGGACGATAGATGCTGTAGAAGGGAACTTATAGTCAGGTGTCGTGGTTGTTACAATCAATGCATCGATTGTATCTGGATCCACGCCAGTCTTCTGAATCAACTGCTTGGCAGCTTTACGTGCCAAATAGCTGGTTCCAAGGCCTTCCTCTGTAAGGATGCGGCGCTCTTTGATACCCACACGGGTGGTAATCCACTCATCTGTTGTATCTACCATGCGAGATAACTCCTCATTGTTGAGGATATAGTCTGGCACGTAGCCACCGACACCTGTAATTACAGCATTAATCTTACCCATTATTCAGCTGCTTCCTTAACGATTGCAACCTTACCACGATAGTAACCGCAAGTAGGGCAAACAGTGTGGTATACATAGTATGCACCACAGTTAGGGCAAACTGCCAATGTAGGAGCTACTGCCTTATCATGAGTTCTTCTCTTAAGTGTACGTGTCTTTGACTGTCTTCTTTTAGGATGTGCCATAATTTTTAAATGTTTAAAATTTTAATTTTTATTTTTTCAATTTCAATAGAGCTTCCCAGCGTGGATCTACAGTTTCCTCTTCTTCCTCACCGCTTCGGGCGGCAGAATGCTCATTGAGCTTTTCAATCATAGCAGGGTTGCATTTTCCAGGTGCATGCACATGCTTGATGGGAATATTGAGATCTATAAATTCATAGATAAACCAGGCGACATCGAGTATTCCTTCGTTCTCGGCCACAGTCACCAGATCATCATCCTCTGAGTACTCTTCTCCGAATTTTACGACTAGCCTGTCATTAGTCTCAATGGTTTGATCCATATCGTCCAGACAGATGTCGCATGGTATGTGAACCACTCCCTCAGTATGGAAATTGAGTTCGAAGAAGTCATCCGTCCTATTGATAGACAGACTACTTGACAACTCGCCTCTCTGAACATCAGGAGCATCGATTGCCTCAAAATATTCATTGGTAAGCTTAAATTCCTTTTCGGTTATACCTTGAGGTAAAGCTTTCAAATCAATCTTAAAAGAATCTATGTTACACATATTCAATATATACTATATTGTTTCGGGCTGCAAAGTTACAAATAATTTTTGAGATAAAATAATTTTTTATGTAAAAATCACTAAAATCACTCATTATTAATTGATTATTCTTTCTTTAACTCAATTCTGAAGGTGGTTCCATGCCCAATTTCTGTACTTTTCACCCATATTTTACCATGATGGTATTCTTCTACGATTCGTTTAGCTAGTGATAAACCTAAGCCCCAGCCTCGCTTTTTGGTAGTAAAACCGGGACGGAATACATTCTTCAAATCCTTTTTTCTTATACCATTTCCTGTATCTGAAACTTCTATAATAGCTTTATCATCTATTTCTTCCACATGGAGCGTAATCTGTCCACCATTTGCTCCCATAGCATCAACAGCATTCTTCGAAAGATTTTCTATCACCCATTCAAAGAGAGAAGCATTCATCTTAACAATAACATCCTGTTCAGGAATTTCCTTCACCATTTTGACA